>CAYRTL010000135.1:0-12067 GCA_964427005.1 uncultured Acetobacteraceae bacterium | reverse complement strand
CCGACCGGAATTTTCCCCGCCGGCTGCCTGATTACCGAGGGTGCGCGCGGCGAGGGCGGGTACCTGACCAACTCGGAAGGCGAGCGCTTCATGGAACGCTACGCGCCGAGTGCGAAGGACCTGGCGAGTCGTGACGTGGTGTCGCGCTCGATGACAATCGAGATCGCCGAAGGACGCGGCTGCGGTCCGAACAAGGACCACATCCTGCTGCATCTGGAGCATCTCGGCGCTGATATTCTGCACGAACGGCTGCCTGGCATTTCCGAAACGGCGCGCGTGTTCGCCGGTGTGGATGTGACCAAGGAGCCGATACCGGTGCTGCCGACTGTCCATTACAACATGGGCGGCATTCCGACGAACTATCATGGGCAGGTGTTGCGCCCAACCAAGGACAATCCGGATGCGGTTGCCCATGGTCTGATGGCGGTAGGCGAGGCGGCATGCGTGTCGGTGCATGGCGCGAACCGCTTGGGTACCAACTCACTGCTCGACCTTGTGGTGTTCGGCCGGGCTGCGGCACATCATGCCGCGGAGACCATCAAGCCGGATGCGAGTCAGCCGCCGTTGCCGCCCAGGGCAGGCGAGGCTTCGCTGGATCGCTTCGATGCGACGCGCCATGCGAAGGGTGGCACGCGCGTAGCCGATTTGCGGCTCGACATGCAGCGCACGATGCAGAGCCACGCGGCGGTGTTCCGCAACAGCACGACGCTGGCTGACGGCGTGAAGGAGATGCAGCGGGTTTGGCGCGGCATGGAGGATATGTCGGTGTCGGACCGCAGCCTGATCTGGAACAGCGACCTGATGGAGGCCCTGGAGCTGCACAACCTGATGGGCTGTGCGATGACCACGATGGCTGGCGCGGAGGCTCGCCACGAAAGTCGTGGCGCCCACGCCCATGACGATTATCCAGAACGCGATGATGCGAACTGGATGAAGCACACGCTGGCCTGGTGCAATGAGCGCGGCGACGTGGCGCTGGACTACCGGCCGGTGAAGATGCAGACGCTGACCAACGAAGTCGCCACCTTCCCGCCGAAAGCGCGGGTGTACTGAGAGTTGGCTAGGCAACGTACCCTTCACCTCTCCCGCTTGTCGGGAGAGGTCGCTGAGCGAAGCGACGCGGGTGAGGGTCGTGGGGCCGCACGCCGTTCCTCTCTCACTACCGGCACCCTCACCCGGCGCTGCGCGCCGACCTCTCCCGCTAGCGGGAGAGGTGAACGGAGCTGAACATGGCCACATTCACTCTCCCAGCCAACAGCCGCATCGGCCGCGGCAAGACATACAAGGCGCCGCCAGGTGCGAAACGCGTGCGCGCGTTCCGCATCTATCGGTGGAGTCCCGATGACGGGCAGAACCCTCGCACAGACACCTACGACGTGGATCTGGATGCGTGCGGGCCGATGGTTCTGGACGCACTGATCAAGATCAAGAACGAGATCGACCCGACACTGACGTTCCGCCGCTCATGCCGCGAAGGCATCTGCGGCTCGTGCGCAATGAACATTGATGGCGGCAACACACTTGCCTGCCTCAAGCCGATACACGAAGTGAAGGGCGCGGTGAACATCACGCCGCTGCCGCACATGCCAGTGGTGAAGGACCTCGTGCCCGATCTGTCGCAACCCTATGCGCAGCTCCGCAGCATAGATCCGTGGCTGAAGGCAGATACGCCGCCTCCGCCGGATGGCGAGCGGCTGCAGAGCCGCGAGGAACGGGCGAAGCTGGACGGGCTCTGGGAATGCATCCTGTGCTTCTGCTGCTCCACCGCCTGCCCGAGCTACTGGTGGAACGGCGATCGCTATCTGGGGCCTGCCGTGCTGTTGCAGGCGTATCGCTGGATTGCCGACTCTCGTGACGAGAACACCGGCGATCGGCTGGATGCGCTGGAGGATCCGTTCAAGCTGTATCGCTGCCACACGATCATGAACTGCACCGACACCTGTCCGAAGGGGCTGAATCCGGCGAAGGCGATCGGCGAGATCAAGAAGCTGATCGTTGAGCGGCAGGTTTGACCAGCCGCTTAGCCCTGCCGGAATAAAGCTGACAACGAGCACATAGCTCCTCTACACTGGGCGCAACTCTCCGATGAGAGAGGTGTTCCAGGGAGGCGACTATGAACTCATCCGCACCGCGGCATGGGTCAACGATCCTGTACGGAACCGATGGATCACTGACCCGAAGATCCTTACTTGCTCTGACTGCGCTTGGTGTTAGCGCCGGTCCGCACGGTGCCAAGGCCGCGTCGCAAGGGCAATTGACATACGGCGTGCATGTCTCGCTCGCTGCCTCATGGTTCGATCCGGGGGAAGCTGCCGGCATCATCACGCCCTACATGCTGCTCTATGGAATGCACGACGCCCTGGTGAAGGCGATGCCAGACAACAGGCAGGCGCCGAGTTTGGCGGAGTCGTTCTCGGTCTCGGAAGACGGGCTCACGCATGAATTCGTGCTGCGCAAGAGCGCAACGTTCCACAACGGCGATCCGGTCACATCGGACGATGTAAAGTTCTCGTTCGAGCGCTATCGCGGCGCGAGCCAGAGTCTGCTGAAGCAGCGTGTCGTCGCGGTTGAGACGCCGGATGCACAGCACGTGCGATTCAGGCTGAAAGAACCGTGGCCCGATTTCATGACCTTCTATGCGGGCGTCACCGGTGCCGCCTGGATCGTGCCGCGCAAATACATCGCGCAGGTGGGCGACGATGGTTTCAAGAAGGCGCCAATTGGCGCCGGCCCGTACAGGTTCGTCTCGTTCACGCCTGGCGTTGAGCTGGTGCTGGAGGCGTTCGAGGGCTACTGGCGCAAGACGCCACCGATCAAGCGCCTCATCATGAAGGTGATCCCGGAGGAGGCGACGCGACTGGCCGCGCTGAAACGGGGTGAGATCGACATTGCCTTCTCAATTCGCGGCGAACTCGCCGGCGAGCTGCTGCAGGTGCCAAGCCTCAGCCTCAAGCCTGTCGTCGTTCAGGGTGTGTTCTGTGTGTACTACGTGGATCAATGGGATCCAAAATCGCCATGGCACGACCTGCGGGTGCGGCGTGCAGCCAACCTTGCGATCGACTGTCAGACAATCAATGAGGCGCTGACCAGGGGATACTCGCACGTCACCGGCAATCCGTTTGTGCCAGACATGTTCGAGTTCTACTGGCAGCCACCGGCCCCAGTATACGATCCGGCACAGGCGAAGAAGTTGCTCGCCGAAGCCGGCTACCCGAACGGTTTTGATGCGGGATTCTACAACTGCGATTCGTCTTACTCGAACATCGCTGAGGCGGTGGTGAACAACTGGGGTGAGGTTGGCATTCGCGCCAAACTTCGTCCGATGGAGCGCGCCGCCTACATCAAGGCCTTTGCTGAGAAGCAGTACAAGAACGTCATCCAGGCTGGCCCCGCCGGCTTCGGCAATGCGGCGACTCGGCTGGAGACCCATGCGGTCACGGGAGGGACGTTCACCTATGGAACCTATCCCGATCTTGACGCGCTGTTCCGGGACCAGGCCAGCGAGCTGGACTACAAGCGCCGCGAGGCGATCCTGCATCGGATGCAGCAGATCGTGCACGAGCGGGCAATCTACGCGCCGATCTGGCAGCTCGCCTTCATCAACGGGATAGGCCCTCGCGTCGCCGAATCAGGATTGGGGCGGATTCCTGGATTTCCATACACGGCGCCGTTCGACGAGCTTGCCTTGAAGACCTGACGCGGCGGCTTGGCTGCTGGCAGGGTTGCCAGCAACCAAGCCGTTCGCGTTATTCACCCACTACGCTGCTGATCGTCGCGCCGCGGCCGCGCGCCGCTGACTCGCAGCACGGCGTTCGAGCTTCGCACCAATGGCCTGCAGCTCAGGACCGGTCACCTTGAGTTCCGCACATGCGCGCGCATCCCAGCTCCAACGTGAGAAGTCTGGATGCAACACCATGGCGGTGCCTTGGTCCTCGAAGCAGTTGCGGTCGCCGTTCTCCAGGTAGCTCTCGGTGGAGAGGCCTTCGGCGATCAGCAGATCATGCTTCGGTAGCTCGACGTGGAAATACTCCACCTGGCCCACCGGCTCCTGCACGATCGTGGTGTCATTGACCAGGAAGCGAGCCGGCACCAGCACGCCTTCGTCGTAGATGGCGTGCTGTGGCGAGACCACCAGGTCGCGCTTGGGCAGGTTGGGACCGAACGCCCCCGCACTGATGCGCACCGGCCATACGCGCCACGGTTCCGGGTGCCGGCGGCAGTCGATCCGCCGACGGCCAACCCAGGTGATGGGCGCTTTCTGCCCCGAGGCGGTGATCACCTGCTGACCGACGGCAAGCTGCTCGACGGGAACATCGCCATCGATGGTCTTGATCCTGGTCCCGCGTGCGAAGCACACGATGTCGATCTTCGCGTTGCCACCCACCATGGAGACACTGAAGGTATCGCCTGTGAGGCCGGAAGTTGCCAGCGCATAGACCTGCGTGCCGCCATTCTTCACCGACAGCGTCGAGCCGTTCAGCACTGCGCTGTCCGCGGTGATGCCCTGCAGGATGATGGTGTCACTGCCCCCCGCCGAGACGGTGCCGGTGTAATTCGATGGCGAGTCGAGTTGCAGCGTCGTAGTCCCGGCCATCAACACCGGATTGCCGGTCGTGCCAGCGATTTCGAGCGTTCCGTGCGCCCCCGAGTCGAAACCAAGGACGCCGCTGCCGCTGACGGACCCTTGCAGCAGCAGGACGCCGCCCGCTGCGAGGACCGTGCCATTATTGACGATGGGGCTGCCGAACGTGGAGCTGCTGCCTTCGAGGGTGCCGCCACTCTTGACGGTTAGGCCACCAGTTGCGGAAAGGGAGCCGGCGGACAAGAACATCAGGCCGCCGTTGTCGATGGTCAGCGCGTTGCTGGTGGTCCAGTCCCGATTCAGCGCGAATACGGTGCCGCGCGAGGTGATCGTGTTCAGCGTGCTTTCAACTGGAACGTACTTGGTGCCGTTCCACTCATTCACCACCGAGGCCGAACCGATCAGGATGATGTCGGTGTAGCCGGCAGGATTGAGAGGTGGACCCTCCAGCGTCTGGATGTTGAACGCGACTGAGCTGGCACCGTTGAGAGTGCCGCCGATGTCGATGGTGCCATTGTTTGCATCGAAGACACCGTCGAACAGCGTCGTTCCGGTATATTCCGCCAGCCCGCCGGATGGGCTGATCAACGCGGTTGTCGCGGCAATCGCGGTGATGCCGTTGTTGAAGTAGATTCCGTTCGTTCCAGTGAAGACAGCCGTCCCGCTATTCACCAAGAAATTCGGATTCATGGTGCCGCCGTTGACGATGGTCCCGCCATTCATCGTAAGGACGGCCTGAAGCGGGCCGGTTATGTCGCCGGGACCACCAGTGAAGTCGAGCGTGCCATCGACTTCCAGCGTGCCGGCCGCGGAATCCAACGCGACAGAGTGAACCGCGTCGGAGGCGCCTGCTGCGATCGTAACGGTGTAGGTGCCCGGGGTCGTAATGAGCACATCGGCATTGCTGGCGTTGGGGACAGTCGCCGGGCTCCAGTTGCTTGCCGTGTTCCAGTCGCCGCTCTTGGTGGAAGTCCAGGTGAAGGTCGCCATTGCCTTGCTCGATGCCTCCTAGACGCCGCGAGAACAGCCAGGAATTCCCGACTGCCGTCGTACGGCGGTTTGATCTGCAGTGTCAGACGCGGCGCGCGCCTGTATCGCTCGGGGTTGGGTCAGCGGACGGAGAATGCAGGCAACAAGTCACGCTGACGAAATCACAAACGGTTTGGCGGGTACTCCAAACGCGACTGTGAATTCATTCAGTTCCGTAAGTAACCGTATTGTGACTGGCACAGAGACCCGAGGTAGCTTGACGCCGCGCTTGACAGCCCAAACCGGCTGCCGCCAGCCTCGCCCTATGTCTGAGAAAGAGTTGCCGATCACCGGTTATCTCGACCGGTTCTCTCACCGTCCAGGGGAGACTTTCACAGCCTTCGTCAGTGTGCCCGAGGGGGGATCGTACCGCGCCAGACTGGTGCGCGTGCTGAGCGGCGATCCGAATCCGGATGGCCCGGGGGTGCGCTTCGAGGGTCTGTCGGATCGGTTCGACCGATCATATCCCGGCCGCCGGCAGGAGATTCGTCCCGGCTCGTACGGCATCGTCAGTGGTCCGCCACGTGACAGCCGAGGTGCATGCACCTGGACTGTTCTCGTCCGCGCGGGTCTGCTGGAAGGGACATTACTGGCTGAACAGGGCGGAAGCGCCAGCATCGCCCTATTGATCGGCCCAAGCGGCGCAACTGCCCGGATCACCTCCGGCAGCGTCTCGATTGAGATATCGGCAGGGGCACCGATGCAGGCAGCGCGCTGGTATCGGGTCTGGCTTGCCGCGGATCCCGCGACCGGACGGGTTGTGGTCGGACAGGTTCGATTGGACGGCGGCGCACCGGTCACTGGGGAGGCGCGCGCGCAAGGCGTTTCACTGCCGGCGGGCGGCAGCATTCTCTTCGCGGCCGAGAATGCCGCGGCGCCGGGGAACCACTTCACCGGGAAACTGGAGGATCCTGCGATCTTACCGGGCTTCGTGACCGCATGGAATGATCCGGGCGCGACCTTGGAGGCGTTGGCGCCCGACCTGCTGGGTGGCTGGGATTTCTCGCTCGGGATCGACAGCCAGGCGATTTATGACATCGGTCCACATGCCTGCCATGGCAAGCTGGTGAACACGCCCACGCGAGGCATGGTTGGCACGCGGTGGAGCGGCCAGGAACAATGCTGGCGCCATGCGCCACACGATTACGGTGCGATCCACTTCCACAAAGACGATCTGGATGATTGCCGCTGGGAGGCGGATTTCACCTGGACGGTGCCGGCCGACATGCCGAGTGGTGCCTATGCGCTGCACCTGAGTTCTGATGCCGGCGAGGACTGGCTGCCGTTGTACGTGTTGCCCAGGAGGGAAGGCCCGTTTGCGCCGATTGCGTTCCTCGCATCTACCTTCACCTACCAGGCATACGCCAATCATGCGCGGTCGGCGCTGGACGAGGGGTACAACGACCGCGTCGCAGCGTGGAACGCATATCCGTTCAATCCGAACGATTATCCGTTGTACGGTCGCTCGACGTACAATAAGCACAGCGATGGGAGTGGCATTTCATTCTCGTCACGGCATCGGCCGATAATGACGATGCGGCCGGGGTTCCTGACGTTCAATGATCCACGTGGCTCGGGAATGCGACACTATCCGGCGGACCTGCATCTGCTGGCCTGGCTGGAGGCGAAGGGCTTCGCCTTCGATATCGTCACCGATGAAGACCTGGACGATGAAGGCGTGGGCCTGATCGCGCCATACCGCGCGGTGCTGACCGGCTCGCACCCTGAGTATCACACACCTGGCACGC
Source organism: uncultured Acetobacteraceae bacterium (assembly GCA_964427005.1). Classification (GTDB taxonomy): domain Bacteria; phylum Pseudomonadota; class Alphaproteobacteria; order Acetobacterales; family Acetobacteraceae; genus JAMXLO01. The sequence continues at coordinate 4,708 of CAYRTL010000135.1, read as the reverse complement.
TCGATGCGCTGACTGCCTATACCCAGCGTGGCGGCAGGCTCGCCTATCTCGGCGGCAACGGCTTTTACTGGCGCATCGCTCGCGACAAGCAGCGTCCTTATTTGATCGAACTGCGCCGCGCCGAAGGTGGCATTCGCACATGGGCGGCGGAACCGGGCGAGTATTATCACCAGACCGACGGCCAGTTGAGTGGGCTGTGGCGGCGCAACCGCCGGCCGCCGCAAATGCTCGTCGGTGTTGGTTTCTCCTGTCAGGCCGCGTTCGAAAGTACTCATTACCGCCGACTACCAGCTTCGCGGGACGCGCGGTTCGCCTGGATGTTCGACGGCATCGAAGAGGACGTGCTGGGCGACTACGGCCTGTCTGGTGGCGGCGCGGCGGGGTTCGAACTGGATCGGGCGGACCCGATGCTTGGCACGCCGGATGGTGCGGTGATTCTCGCGCGGTCAGAGAATCCGTTGCCGTCATTCCTCACTGTACCGGAGGAGCTGCTGGCAAACACTTCCACCATCAATGGCGAACCAGTGCCAGATCTGGCTCGCGGCGAGATCGTGTATTTCGACACGCCCTCCGGCGGGGCTGTGTTCTCCGTCGGCTCAATCACGTTTTGCGGCAGCCTGTGGCGCAACGGCTTCGATGGGCCGATCTCGCGACTGTTGGAGAACGTGGTGCGCCGCTTCGCTGCGGCGTGATGGCAAAGCCCAACAACACGGCGCAGCGGCGGGCGCGCAGCTACAAGCTGCCGGTCGAGGACCTCGAGTTCCTGCTGCGCGACGAGATGCGCGACATCCGTTTCGCGCTGGAATACGCCAAAGCCGAGTTGCTGCTGCACGACTGGGGTATTCGCTCGACAATCATCGTGTTCGGCAGTGCACGGACGCCGTCTCCCGAGCAAGCGGAGGCGGCGATGGCAGGCGCGCAGACCGATGAGGAGCGTGGAAAGGCGGAGCGCATGCTGCGGCAGTCCGCGCACTATACCGCGGCGCGCGAGCTCGGCCGGATCATATCGGAGCGGGGTGGTGCATTCGCGCCACAGCATCGCTGGCGCGACAACGTCGTCGCCACTGGTGGCGGACCTGGCATCATGGAGGCAGCCAATCGCGGCGCGTACGATGCGGGTGCCCCAAGCATCGGTTTCAACATCACGCTCCCTAAGGAACAGCAGCCCAACCCCTACAGCACGCCCGAGCTGACGTTTCAGTTCCACTACTTTGCGATGCGCAAGATGCATCTGGCGATGCGCGCGAACGCGCTCGTGGTGTTTCCCGGCGGGTTCGGGACGATGGACGAGCTGTTCGAGATCCTCACACTGGCGCAGACGCACAAGGCGCCTGCACTGCCGATTGTGCTGTTCGAAGAGGCATATTGGCGGCGGATCGTGAACTTCGATGCATTGCAGGACGAAGACATGATCACGCCACTTGATATGACTTTGTTCGATTTCGCCGACACACCAGAGGCTGCGTGGGAAGCCATGGTCAAGCGTGGTCTGAAGGCGCACACGCCATGAGCCCACTAAACCGACGCGCAGAGATTATGGCTTATGGCATCGCAGAAACCATTGTCGGCTCCCATTAGCTAAGCACCAGATCCCCGTAGCTGCGACTGTATCGTCATGTCGGGGCTTGGCCCCGACATCCACGTCTTTTTTCCCGCGAGCAATAAAGGCGTGGATGCCGGGCCTTCGCCCGGCATGACCCGTCACGCAGAGCCTATCGAACCATCGCGGCTGACAACGTCCATCAATGTCAGAACAGCGACATCTGCACTTCGTTGACCTTCGCCTTCCCATCATCCGGCACGGCAAACTTGCCGCAATCCAGTCCTTCGCGTGCCTCGTCCAGTCCCCATTGTCGCGTGACCCGTGCGAACCGGCGCAGCAACAGATCGGCGTACACGCCCTGACCGGAGAACCGGTGATGGAACCGTGCGTCGCTCAGAGCGCCGGAGCGCGTCTCGCGGATCAGGCTCAGCACATGTTTTGCCCGGTCGGGGAAATGCGTCGCAAGCCAATCCTCGAACATCTGCCGCAGCTCGTGCGGCAGGCGCAGCAGCACGTAGCCTGCATGACGCGCGCCCGCACGCGCAGCGGCCTCGACGATCTTCTCCATCTCGGCGTCGTTCAGGCCTGGGATCATCGGTGCCACCATGACGCCTGTGGGTACGCCGGCACGCGTCAGCTCGCTGATGGCATGCAGCCGCCGCTCCGGCGTTGCCGCGCGTGGTTCCATTCGCCGCGCCAGACTCGCATCGAGCGTGGTTACCGACACGTACACCCGCGCCAGCTTCCGCTGCGCCATGGATGTCAGAATGTCCAGATCACGCAGCACACCGGCCGATTTGGTGACGATACCGACGGGATGGTTGAACCTGTCCAACACCTGCAACACGGATCGCGTCAGCTTCAGGGTCCGTTCGACCGGCTGATAGGGGTCGGTGTTCGAGCCCAGAGCCAATGTGCGTGCGGTGTAGCCGGGCTTGCGCAGCTCCTTATCCAGCAGCTCCGCCACGTCCGGCTTGAAGATCAGCTTGGTCTCGAAATCCAGGCCGGGGGAATAGCCGAGATAGGCGTGTGTCGGCCGGGCGTAGCAATAGATGCAGCCGTGCTCGCAGCCGCGATAAGGATTCACTGCCCGATCAAAGCCGATGTCCGGCGAGCTGTTCCAGCTTATCGCCGACCTGGTCGCGTCCTTGGTCAGCGTCGTGGCCAGCTTCGGCAGCTCGCCGAACTCCGCCGTGAGCGTGTCCCAGCCATCGTCGAACGGGCTGATCACCTGGCTGTCGAAACGCACCGGGGGATTGGTCACCGCGCCGCGGCCCTTGCGGGCGAGTGAGGGCATATTGCCAGCATAGGCCTCATCGCGCATGGTGTGTTCCCCGTCCGTTCGCATCCGAGACTGGCAAACAGCCGGCGCCCGGTCAAGAACAATATAGGAACATGCTGTCGGTCGTGATCCCTGCGCTGAATGCCGCCCACTCGCTGCCGGCCACCATGGCGTCGGTCGCCGAGGCAGATGAAGTGGTGGTGGTCGATGGTGGCAGTGCGGACGGCACGCCAGAGCTGGCCGCCATTCTGGGCGCGCGCGTGGCCGTGGCCCAAAGGGGGAGGGGAGCACAACTGGCGGCAGGAGTGGCCACCGCAAAGGGCGACTGGCTGCTGCTGCTTCATGCCGACACCCGGCTGGAAGCTGGATGGCGCGCGGCCCATACTGATCCGAGCCGGGCGGGCTATTTCCGCTTCACCCTGGACAGCGAGGATTGGCGGGCACGCCGGCTGGAAAGGCTGGTGGCGTGGCGGTGCCGTGTCCTGGCACTCCCTTACGGCGATCAGGGGCTGCTGATCCATCGCGAGCTGCTGAACAAGGTAGGCGGTGTGAGGCCGTTGCCGCTGATGGAGGATGTTGATCTGGTCCGCCGTCTCACCCGGCGCCGGCTGGTGGCGCTGGACGTCGCCGCGATCACCGCCGCGCAGAAATGGCAGCGCCAGGGATGGTACAGGCGCTCACTGCGCAACCTCGCCTGCCTGATGCTGTATTTCGCCGGCATGCCGCCTCGTCTGATCGCCCGGCTCTACGGATGAAGGATACGGTGGTGGTATTCGCCCGCGCTCCGCGCCTGGGCGCGGTGAAGCGGCGATTGGCGCGCGATGCCGGCAATCGAATCGCGCTGCGCTTTCACGTCGCGACACTGACCCGCCTGCTGCGCGCTCTTGTCGCGGATCGCCGCTTCCGCACGGTGCTGGCGGTCACGCCGGGCCATGTGCGATTTCCCCTGCCGGTCCGCGTAGAGCGACTGCCTCAGGGCGCCGGTGACCTGGGCGTGCGCATGCACCGGGCGTTCTGGCGATTCCCCCACGGCTGCGTCGCTATCATCGGTTGCGACATTCCCGATGCGGGTCCGCAGGATGCGCGGGCCGCCTTCCGTGCGCTTGGCAACGCGGAAGCAGCGTTCGGGCCAGCCGAGGATGGCGGCTACTGGCTTGTGGCAATGTCGCCGCGCCGTCCGTCGGGTCCATTCGGCAGAGTGCGATGGTCCACAGAACACGCCCTGGCCGATACGCTCGCCAATTTCACAGGGCGCCGCGTCGCCTTTCTGCGCACGCTGCGCGACGTGGACAGCGCAGCAGACCTGCTTACTCCGCGGCGGTCTTGAGGTGTTCCTGCAGCCGCGGCATCAGCTCCACCAGGTTGCAAGGCCGATGGCGGTTGTCGAGCTGGAACAGCAGGATGTCATCCCACGCGTCCTTCACCGCGCCGGTGCTGCCAGGCAGCGCGAACAGGTAGGTGCCGCCGGCAACGCCGCCCAGCGCGCGTGATTGCATCGTGGACGTGCCGATCTTCTGATAGCTCAGCATGCGGAACAGCTCGCCGAAGCCCTCGATGCGCTTTTCCAGCACGCGATCGAATGCTTCCGGCGTCACGTCGCGTCCAGTGATGCCAGTGCCGCCGGTGGTGATCACCACGTCGATCTCCTTATCGGCGATCCACGCCCGCAGACGGCGTTCGATCGCGCTGGCATCGTCCTTCTCGATCGCGCGTGTCGCGACGCGATGACCGGCCTTGGCGATGCGTTCGGCCAATGCGTCGCCCGAGGTATCGTTGGCCAATGTGCGTGTGTCCGAAACGGTGAGGATGGCGATGTTCACCGGGATGAACGGGCGGCTTTCGTCGATGCGTGCCATGGCTGCCTCCTGCTGAATGCAATCTAG
>CAYRTL010000134.1:0-12582 GCA_964427005.1 uncultured Acetobacteraceae bacterium | reverse complement strand
ATGACATCAAGGCGTGAACGTCACCTCTGCCGAACCCAGGCCCTCGAAGCGTACCCTGCACACATCGCCTGGCTTGAGATACCGCAGCCCCGTATACGACCCACAGGTCACGAACTGACCGGCGCGCACCCCACCCTGCTCGCGCATCATATTCACCAGGGCGACCGCGATGCCCAATGGGTCGCCCGTCGCGTGCCCGCCGAACTGCTCGAGCACCGTCTCGCCGTTCACCGTCAGCGTCACCTTCAGGTTGCCGAGGTCCAGACCGCGCCACTCGGCCAGCGGTGAGGCATGAACAAACGCACCATTGCTGATGCAGTCGGCCAGCTTCTCCAGGTTGGAGGCCTTGTCCGAATTGCGATACCGGCTGGTCACCAGCTCGATCGCCGCGCAGGCATCAACCGCGGCGGCAACCTCCTCGCGCGTATAGGACGCTCCCCGCGCCTGCAGATCGCGACGAAACACGAAGGACACCTCGCCTTCCACTCCGCATTGCGGCACATCGGCCGCCGGAACGCGTGCAGGCGACAGGTGGATCGTATCGGCATAGATCACGCCACGCGTGGGTTCGGCATTAGCCGGAGCCATTGCCTTGAAGGCGCCCACCGGCTTGCCCAGTCCGATCGTGACCGCGTCCTGGATGGCATGCGCGTCCGCGACACTCGTAGGAGACGTGTCCGGCGGTAGGCCGTCGAGCAAAGCTCCGCTTCGTCTGGCCTGGACGAGCAAGTTGGCAGCCCGGCTGATCTGCTGCGTATCCATGATGCGTTTCCCTTGGTTGATACACGCCAGGGTGGCACCTCACGGGCATTCCGGCAAAGCCCGCTTGGCAATATTCCGCCCCAGTGCCAAGGTAGTATCGTCTGGGACAAAATGATTACGAGGGGGAGGCCGCGATGATCGGCCTGGTGCGGCTTGCCTTGCGCCGGCCATATACATCGGCAATCGCCGCGCTGCTGATCCTGCTGATGGGCGCGCTGTCAATTACGCGCATGATCGTCGACATTTTCCCGGTCATCGACATCCCAGTTGTGCTGGTGGTGTGGAACTACAACGGCCTCACCACGGAAGATATGGAACGTCGCGTCGTGTTCATCTCCGAGCGTGCCTACTCCACCACCGTGAACGGCATCTCGCGTATAGAATCACAGTCGATCCCCAGCATCGGCATCCTGAAAGTCTATTTCCAGCCAGGCACTGACATCGGCAGTGCCATTGCGCAGATCACCTCGGTCAACAACTCCATTCTGCGGGGTGCGCCGCCAGGCATGCAGCCGCCCGGCGTGATTCAGTTCAATGCATCGAATGTGCCTGTCGTGCAGATGACGCTATCCAGCAAGACGCTGACCGAGCAGCAGATCTACGATTACAGTCTGAACTTCATCCGGGTGCGGCTGTTCACCATCCCGGGCCTGTCTACGCCGGGTCCTTTCGGTGGCAAATCACGTCAGATCATTGTCGATCTCGACCAGTCGCGGCTGGAAGCGAAGGGGTTTTCGCCGATCGACGTGGTGAATGCACTACAAGCATCGAATGTGATCATCCCGGCTGGTGTCGCGCGATTGGGTGACCGCGAATACAATGTGCAGTTGAACTCCAGCCCGACAGCCGTGGAGCGATTCAATGCACTCCCTATCGGCGTGTTCAACGGTGCGCCGGTCACCATCGGCGATGTCGGCAAGGTCACGGACAGTTTTGCCACGCAACAGAACGTCGTGCACGTCAACGGCAAGCGCGCTGTGTATCTCGCCATCCTGAAACACGCGGACGCTTCGACGCTGGCCGTCGTTGATGCGGCGCGTGAGGCATTGCCGGAGATTCAGGCCGCCGCGCCCGCGGGCCTCGAGTTGAAGCTCGACTTCGACCAGTCGGTGTTCGTGCGTGCCGCGGTGCAGAACGTGATCCGCGAAGCCATCATCTCCTCGATCCTGGTCTCCGCGCTGATCCTGGTGTTTCTGGGAAGCTGGAGGAACACAGTTATCGTCTCCACGTCGATCCCCTTATCGATCTTCGCCGGGATCATGGGGCTGTTCCTGACCGGGAACACGATCAATCTGATGACCCTGGGCGGCCTGGCGCTCGCGATCGGCTTGCTGGTGGACAATGCGACAGTCACGATCGAGAACATTCACCGCAACCAGACTCTTGGAAAGCCGCTGACCGTCGCCATTCTCGATGGCTGCAATGAGGTCATTCAGCCGCTGACGGTCGCGACGCTCGCTATTTGCATCGTTTTCTTCCCGGTCGTGCTGCTGTTCGGAGTCGCCCGCTATCTGTTCATCCCGCTCGCTGCAACCGTCGTGTTCTGCATGTTGGCTTCCTATGTGCTGTCCTTCAGCATAGTACCGGCCTTCGCCCGGACGCTCCTGGCATCGCAGGAACAGCACCACGGTCCGCCGCAGGGCTTCTTTGCGTTGTTCGATCGCGGCTTCAATCGTTTCCGTGATGCCTATGGCAGAATGCTCGAAGGCGCGTTGCATCGTCGCGTATTTGTGCTGATCTGCGCTGGCGGATTGCTGGTGGTATCCTGCGGCCTTGCCGCCGTCATCGGGCTCGACTTCTTTCCTACCGCCGATGTGGGCCTCATCAAGCTGCACTACCGTGCGCCGCCCGGCACGCGCCTGGAGCGGACCGAGGAGCTGGTGCTGCAGGTCGGGGACCGCATCCGCAAGATCATCCCCGAAGAAGAGCTCGACACCATCAACGACACCGTTGGCGTGCCGTCCTCCTTCAATCTTGCCTTCGTGCCGAGTGACAATGTCGGCTCGATGGATGCCGAGATCCTGATCTCGCTGAAGCCGGGGCATCATCCCTCCATCGACTACATCCGCGCGATCCGTGCGCAACTGCCGGATCAGTTCCCTGGCAGCATCTTCTATTTCCAGACTGCCGATATCGTCAGCCAGGTGCTGAATTTTGGGCTCTCGGCGCCGATTGACGTGCAAATTCAGGACGTCAACTTCGATCGCGCAACCGGCCTTGGGCGACAGTTGCTGGAGCGCATGAAACGTATTCCGGGCGTGGCGGATGCGCACCTCGTACAGGTGCTGAACTATCCGACGCTGCAAGTGGATGTCGACCGGCTACGCGCCGCAAAGCTGAACGTCTCGCAGCGGGACGTCGCCAACAACGTGCTGACATCGCTCTCGTCCAGTGTCCTTGTCGCGCCGAATTTCTTCCTCAATCCGCAGAACAACGTGAACTATTCGGTTGCCGTGCAGACGCCGATCGACCAGATCAAGACAGTGGCCGACCTGCTGCACACGCCGGTGAATCGGCCCGATCCAACGGCGGCTTCTGGGCCGGCGGCGCTGCCATCCGCGCCTGTGATGCGGCTGGCCGACATAGCCTCGGTGTCCCCAAGATCCACGCTTGAGTCGGTGAACCACTATACCGTCCAGCGCGAGATCGACATCGCCGCGAACATCGACGGCCGGGACCTGGGGTCGATCGCGAGTGACATTCAGAAGGCGATCGCGGATGTCAGCAAAGGGCTGCCAATCACCACAAAAATCCTGATCCTCGGCCAGAACGATGTGATGCAGAGTTCGTTCAAGAGCCTGGCCCTTGGGATGGTACTCGCCGTTATCCTGGTCTATGCGCTGCTTGTCGTCCTGTTTCAGTCCTGGGTGGATCCGTTCATCATCATGATGGCGGTACCCGGCGCGCTGATGGGCATTCTGTGGATGCTGGCGCTGTCGCACACCACCATCAACGTTGAATCGCTGATGGGTGCGATCATGTCGATCGGCATTTCAGTCTCCAACTCCATCCTGGTGGTGAGCTTCGCCAACGATCTGCGCGCGCGGGAGGAAGTAGGCCCGCTGCGCGCGGTCATCGAGGCCGGCCGAATCCGCCTCCGGCCCGTGCTGATGACAGCGCTCGCCATGATCATCGGCATGGTGCCGATGGCACTCGGCTTGGGTGAGGCCGGCGAGCAGAATGCGCCACTTGGCCGCGCCGTTATCGGCGGGCTGATCGTGGCGACCATATCCACACTGTTCATCGTGCCAATCTTCTACACACTGCTGCGGCGCAGGCCGCCGGCCCTACACAGCCTCGACACCCGTTTCGCGGCGGAGGCAGGCGGGGCCCAAGGTTCGGGGGACGCTCACCATGGCTAGACGGGGTCGTTCGGGCTCATTCCTGGTCTATCTGATCGGCTTGCTGATCGTGGCCGGGGCGGCATTCACCGGACTGCGGCTGTGGCAGGACAAGGACGCGCAGCTTGTCGCCGCGCGCGAGGCCATGGCGGACGTGCTTGCAAAAGGACCGGCCGTGCAGGTCGCCACCATATCGCAGGGTCCGAAGGAGCGGCTTATCACGCTGCTGGGCGATACGCGACCTTATCAGGTCGCGACATTATACGGAAAGGTTGGTGGCTATCTGAAGTCGATCGCGGTGGATCGCGGCGATCGCGTGAAGGCGGGCCAGGTCGTGGCTCAGGTCGAGTCAGCCGAGACCGATCGGCAATACGACGCGGCGGTGAGTGATCTCGAAAACAAACGCAAGAACGCTGAGCGCGCGCGTGATCTGGTCGGGCGCGGCTGGACGTCAGTGCAGGCAGCGGATCTGGCCAATACCGCTTATCGGATGGCACAAGCCAACGTGGATCAGCTCGCGGTCATGAAGTCGTACGAGGTCCTGCGTGCGCCATTCGATGGCACAGTGACCGCGCGTTTCGTCGATGTTGGCGCGCTGGTGCAAAGCTCGCTGACAAACCAGACCAGCAACCAACCTGTGCTGACGGTTGCCGATATGAGCAAGCTGCGCGTGGACGTGTATGTTGAGCAGAAGGATGTGCCGTACGTGCATGTTGGCGATCTGGCCGAGGTTGCTGACGGCGCCAATCCCGATCGCAAGGTCACCGCACGCATCGCGCGCACATCGGATCAGCTCGATCCGCGCACGCGGACGCTGTTCACCGAGCTGGAGGTCGATAACAGCGGCGGCTTTTTGGTTCCCGGGAGCTTCGCCTACGTGACGCTGCACGTGCCGGTGCCGAGTTATCCGGAGATTCCCGTGGCTGGTCTGGTGGTGCGCGGCACAAATACCTTCGTCGCCAGTGTGGGCGCCGACAGCACGGTGCGACTCCAGCCGGTGAAAGTCGCCACCACGGACGGCGCGCGCGTGAGCCTGGCCGACGGCGCCCGCGTCGGGGAACGCGTTGCGCTCAATCTGCCAGATGAAGTGAGCGACGGCAGCCGGGTACGCCCGATCGAAAACACGCGATGACGAAGACCTATCCGGTCAAGGTCCACACGGGCATCCGCGTCGCAATGCGCGACGGGGTGGAGCTGAACGTGAGGATCACGCGGCCGGACACGCCGGGACGGTTTCCCGGTGTGATGGAATACCATCCATATCGTCGCCTGGGAGCGGCCCTGCCGGACTGGCGCGATGGGTTTCCGCCGGTGGTTCCGTATCTCGCCGAACGTGGCTACGCAGTCGTGCAGTACGACGTGCGCGGCACTGGCAGTTCCTCAGGATTTTCGACTGACATTTATGCGCCGGAAGAGCGGCAGGACGGCTACGACATGGTGGCCTGGATCGCCGCGCAGCCCTGGTGCAGCGGCGCTGTCGGCATGATCGGCAAATCCTACGGCGCCGTGGTCCAGTGGCAGGTCGCGGTACAGCAGCCCCCAGCCCTGAAGGCCATCGTCGTGCGGTCCGCCAATGATGATGTGTATACGGGCTTCACCAATCCAGGCGGCTGCATTCGGCCATGGATGTTCGAATACTACGCACCGCTGATGAACGCGCTGAATTTCGCGCCGCCTGATCCTGCGCTGGTCGGCGACCGCTGGGCCGCTATCTGGGCGGAGCGGCTCGAACGCAGCGCGCCTTGGAGTCTCGGCTACATCCGCAACACACTGCATGGATCATATTGGCGCGACCAAAGCCTCGCGCCTGGCTATGAGCGCGTGCAGTGCGCGGTGCTGCTGATGGAGGGTTGGGCAGACTGGTACGCCACCGAGGAGTTACGCGCATTTCAGCGGCTGAATGTGCCGAAGAAGGTGCTGATCGGGCCATGGGGGCACTACTATGCCGAGGAGAAGGAAGCATTCCCCGGCCCCCGTATCGACGCGCGGCGCGAATATCTGAAGTGGTTCGATCACTGGCTGAAGGGCATCGACAACGGCGTGATGGACGAGCCGCCGGTGACCATTTTTGTGCGGGGCTGGCAGGAACCGTCGCTGCTGTGCCTGGAAGATGCCGGCACATGGCGGAACGAGGCTGCCTGGCCGCCGGACCGTGCGCAGCCGACCGCGTTGTATTTGTCTGTGGGCGCAGAATTGGCTGAAGCCGCAGGCGACGGCGGCTCGGAGAGCTTCGCCTTCCGCCCATCTGTCGGGATCACGACAGGACGGCGCGGCCTCGGATCGACGACGCCCTGGGCGATGCCGATCGATCAACGGCTGGACGAGGCATTTTCGCTGCTGTTCAGCACGCCGCCATTGCAAGAGAAGCTGGAACTGCTGGGCCAGCCGGAAGTGGTGCTGCACATGTCATCCACGGCCGAGGTCGCCTACTTCCATGTGAAGCTGTGCGATGTGGCGGAGGATGGCGCGTCGCGGCTGATCAGCGATGGCGGGCTGCTGGCGACGCACCGCAATTCCCACGAGGTTCCCGAGAAGCTGGTGCCGGGGCAGATTTACCAATTGCGCATCCCGCTGCGGCATTGCGCTTATACGCTGGAGCCAGGGCATCGCCTACGTGTCGCGATTGCCGGTGCCGATTTCCAGAACGCCTGGCCGACGGGGCAGCACGCAGTCAACACGGTTTACCACGGTGGCGATCGTGCTTCGCATATCGTGCTGCCAATTGCGCCGCCCGACCCACGACCGCTGCCGGCACTGGAGTTCGCACCATCGCCCCATGCCTTGCCAGTCGAAAGCACGCTCGCACGGCCGGACTACAGCTTTGAATTGGATCTGGTGAACGACACGGTCTCCTGCGTGCTGCGCCCTGCAGATGCTGGCCGGACGAGCAGCCGCTCGCGGTACTCCGTCTCGAACAAGGATCCATCACGCGCCGTGATCACGGCATCGGCCACTCACACCGCCGTGCATCCCACGCTGGAGATTCGGGTGGAGGCAACCAGCCAGACCTCAAGCGACGAGACCACCTACACGCACATGTCGCAGGTGCGCATCACGGTCGATGGCGCGGAGCACTTCAGAAAAAGCTGGTCGGAAACGGTGCCGCGTAAGCTGTCGTAGAGCGTGACGACGACAGCTGATCGTGACCGATACACCACTCGTCATGGCCGGCCACCGTGCCGGCCATGACGATGAACGGGGTCACGCTGTCGCTCAGCCGCGCCCCAGTGCCGCCATCAGCTCTGCCCATTCTCGCCGGTTGAGGCCGCTATTCGCCTGGTCCACTGCCTCACCCGCCAACATGCGCCGCACCGCTGCCAGCATCTGCGCCGACAGGGTCACAGCGCCGAGCCGGTAGTCGAGGAACGCCTGATGCGCGATCGGCACCCACGCCTTCACCGTGCGCAGCATTGCCTCCGCATACGCACGAATCTCGTATTGCGCGTGCGCATCCGCACGCAACGAGAGGAAGTGGAACAGATTATACAGATCGATCTTCCAGTACCACTGCGTGTAGGTATTCAGCGTCAGGTTCATCCGCGCCAGCTCACGCGCCAGACCTCGGCGCGAGGCATCGCGCATCGCCCCCGCCTCGTCCTCATTCAGCATTTCGGCGTAGTGGTCATAGCAACGCGTGGCATCCTCGCGCAGCAGGTCGAGCACATGCGCAGCCTCATCGCCTGCAAGCACATCCCCCCTGCCCTGCCGGTTGACCGACGACTGCGCTGCCAGATGCTCGGGCGCCGGCAGATAGAACTCGCGATCCAGGATGGAATAACGCGCCGAATATTCATTCACGTTGGCGGTGCGGTGCCGAATCCACTGTCGCGCCACGAAGATCGGCAGCTTCACGTGGTACTTGATCTCGCACATCTCGAACGGGGTGGAGTGCCGGTGCCGCATCAGATAGCGGATCAATCCGGCATCCTCGGACACCCGCCGCGTCCCCCGACCATACGACACGCGGGCCGCCTGCACGATCGCCCCGTCGTCCCCCATATAGTCGATCACGCGTACGAACCCGTGATCCAGCACCGGCAGTGCCTGGTACAGCAGCTCCTCCAGCGCCGGCACGGTTGGCCGGCTGGTTTCGGCCCGCTGGCCCCGCAGGGCGGCGATCTCGGCCGTCTGGTCATCGGTCAGGCGCATCGGCGACTCCACTTTCAGTGGGCGGGACGAGTGCCTATATTACCTCCGCCGGTTCGCCGGCTATGGTGATAAACGGTGCGTGGAATAAGCGTAGTGGACCCGGGGGCAGTGCCCGGCGCCTCCACCATTGCGGGGGCGACACAGGCTCGACACGCGTGGTAAAGACGTGTCTTTCACTCGGCATGGTTCCGCCGTTATCGGGCCATTCTACAAGTGCCAATGACAATCAGGCGCTCGCTGTCGCTGCATAAGCGATAAGCGCGGTTCGGGGGGCACCGGGCAACAGAAGCCCCCCACTCACATTCAGGTGCGCCACGGCTTGGACCGCTCCAACTGAGCAGCGGCATGCAATCCTTGATTGCAAATTGGCGCGGACTTCCAGCAGAATGCACCAGCTCCGGGACCGGTTACAGCAATTCAGTCGGCCGTCGTGTCACGCGGTGATTGTCCAATTGCGATACCACCACCGTCCGCGACGCTGCGTGTTGTCATGGCTGTACTGCCTCCGGTTCCTTCTCGCGAGGGGGAGGTGAACATGGATATGACACGGCGCGCCGCGGCAGAATTCATTGGCACATTCTGGCTGACTTTCGGCGGCTGCGGGGCTGCGGTCATCGCCGCAGCCTATCCAAATCTCGGGATTGGGTTTCTTGGTGTTGCGCTTGCTTTCGGCCTGACTGTGCTCACGATGGCCTACGCGGTCGGGTACATCTCGGGTGGTCACTTCAACCCGGCCGTGACCATCGGATTATGGGCAGGCGGCCGCTGCAGCCCGGTCCACGTGGTCCCTTACGTCGTCGCTCAAATCCTCGGCGCGATTGTCGCAGCAGCCGCGCTTTACTGGATCGCCTCCGGCAAACCGAACTGGGTGCCCGCCGGCTTCGCCGCCAATGGTTATGGCGAGCTCAGTCCGGGGAAATACAGCCTGGGTGCCTGTTTGGTAACCGAGGTACTCATGACCTTCTTCTTCCTGCTGATCATCATCGGTTGCACATCGAAGGGCGCCGCGGCAGGTTTTGCCGGAATACCGATCGGCCTCGCCCTTACGCTCATCCACCTGGTCTCGATTCCGGTCACCAACACCTCGGTCAATCCGGCACGCAGCACCGGCCCCGCGCTGTTCGCCGGTGGCGCGTATGTTGCCCAGCTCTGGCTGTTTTGGCTGGCTCCCCTTGTCGGCGCGATCATCGCCGGATTCGTCACCCGCTGGTTGCATGAAACCGAGCAGGTGACGGAAACCATCATGGTGGTCGAAGAAACCGAGCGCATCGCTTGAGCCCGCAGCCCACCGTCATCGCGTGACTGCCGGTAGCTCGGACATGAATTTCACCAGGTACGGCTTCCAGACCGCGGCGTAGTAATGGGTGAAATGCCCGTGCGTAGCCTTGCCATAGGGGGTCAGCACGTAGGTGCCGTGCGCGATCTTCTTGAACGCGCGTTCAACCGTGCCGAGTGTTGGCGGGTCGGCGAAATCCTCGACATTGTTTATCAGCATCACACGTGCCTTGATCTTCGGCAGGTCAGCCTCGGGGCTGTAGTCGTAAATCGATTCAATTTCGTACAGCGTGTTGTTCGCGTCGCCGTTTTTCATCAACGCCGCGACGCGCCGCTCGTAGAGCGCCTTCGCCGCCTCCATGGTCGGCGCTTCTTCCTGAATGCGTACCGGGCTTTCGGTCAGGTCGTTGCCGGCTGCCGCGTACATGTAGAGGGTTGGGCTCTTGTCGTAGTTGCCATCATGCCAGGCCGGATCGTGGCGGATCAGCTCTGCGGCGCCGTAGCGTAGCATGTAGTTGCGGCCGCTGATCTCGACCGGCTGGCATGACAGCCCGATCGTGCCGTCCATCAGATCGGGATACCACTCGGCCCACAGAAACTGCTGCATGCAGCCCAATGAGCTGCCGATGATCAGCCGCAAATGGTTGAGCTTGAGCCCGTCGGTCACCAGCCGGTGCGTGAGGTCGACCATGTCGTGGTAGCGGTAGTGCGGGAAGCCGGCCTTCAGACCGTCCGACGGTTTGGATGATCCGCCGCGACCCAGAGCGTCGGGCATGATGATGTAATATTTTGCCGCATCGAGCGGCTGGCCCGGCTTGAACAGTTCGTCGGCCAGGCTCGCGCGAAACCAGTTGGCGCTGGTGCCGGTATTACCCTGCAGCAGCAGCACGGCATTGACCACTTGGCCATTGGAATTCCGCTTGGCCGAACCGATGGTGCGATAATGCAGTTTCACCTCCGGCATACTCTCGCCGCTGGTGAACTTGTAATTGCTGACGATGTAGTCGCTTTCCTGATAGCCGGGCCAATGGGTCTCGGGCTTGGCTGTCTCCTGAGCCAGCACTGGAAACGCAGCAGCCAGCAAGACGATCACGACCAGCGTCCGGACGGACATTCACCTGCCTCCAATGGTGGTTCGGCAAGTCCATCCTATTCACGATTGTCGCGCGCAGCGAAGGGCTGGGCAGCGAGCCTGCCGTTAATGGGGTTTGTAGCCTTTCACCTCGGCGGCAATTTCGTCATCCCTCATAAAGGGGATGCGCGCCCAGAACGCGTTGTTATGCCTCGGTTTCGTGTCCAGGCACTCCGCCTTGAGCAGCGTATCGAATTTGTGGAACATCCCTGCGGGCGCCAGCGGCACGCCAGGTTGGCTTCCAACAAAGCGGTAGATGTAGGGATTGGTCGCGCAGTGTCCTGCCTTGGAATGTCCGAACACCTCGGCTTGCATGTCACTCAACTCGGCTGCCAGATTTGCTGCAAAGCAACCACCCTTTGCGCTCATGTCACCGCAGAGGCATGCGTACAGAACTATTTTGACGCCTGGGCTACAGTTTCCCCGGATGAGCTTTGCAAGTTTCGGGATGTCGGGCGTGTAGACATCCGCTGAAATCAGTCCGGTCGGCCAGCCGTGCCCAAAATACACGACGGCATCCAACCCACTCGGCGCAGCGCTCATGGCATGTGCGATGTCGTGCAGTTCGCCCGCGGCGCTGGCGTGGTTGTTGAATGCGAACGTAGAGACCAGACCAGTGCTGATGTAAAAGTCATAGAACGCTTTCATGTAGGGCAAGAACGCGCCTGTGGCGTCATATGATGGATGGAACACACCTGATTTATCGCGATGTCCTGGATGATTGAATGTGGGTGCGAAACAGAAGCTGTTCGATGGCCCTGCCATACCGACCTCCATTTGGCTTCGTAAGTCCCGCGCAGGCACCCGTTCTATACGCTCTCGCCTTTTTCGATTGCTGTGGTCCACCTCACACGTAGGCGCCGGCCTGTCCTTGAGACACCGACGTGGCGCGCGCGCTACAAATTGACGTGCCAGCTTTTCCGTTTTGGCCAATTATCTGTGAGCCGCATTGCGGCGCGGCTTTGTGACTGAGCAGACTGCCGTAACTGCGTCGAAAGGGACAGAACATGGGTCGAGGAATTCTGCTTTGGCTGCTCGGCGTGCCAATTCCGGTCATCATTATACTGGCGCTTCTCTGGCATTAAGGAGACCCACTATGGCGCTCGTCGCTGAAACCGGCGTCTCTTCCGCGATGGTGGCGGACGGGAATGCAACCGCCTCTGCCGTATCGTGGGCCGCCATCATAGCTGGCGGGGTCGCCGCCGTCGCTCTCACCTTGCTTCTGGTGGCACTTGGAACCGGCATCGGTCTTTCGTCGGTCTCGCCATGGTCGGCAGCGAACCCATCGGCGACGACGTTCACGCTGTTGGCCGCCGTCTGGCTCATCATCGTGCAATGGCTCTCGTCCGGCCTGGGAGGTTACCTGGCTGGCAGATTGCGAACGAAATGGACGGCGCTCCACACGGACGAAGTCTTCTTCCGCGATACCGCCCATGGTTTTCTGACCTGGGCACTGGCATCAGTCGTGATCGCGGCATTTGCCACGTCCTCGGTCTCATCGGCAGTCAGTTCTGCCGGCCGCGCAATTTCCGGTGTCGCGGGAAGCGCCGCCTCTACAGCGACGCAGACGGCTGCCAATCAGCCTTCGAGTTCTACCGACTACTTCCTGGATACGCTGTTCCGTAAGGATCAGCCGGACGCCAATGCATCGCCCCAGGACGCTCGAGCCGAGGCATCGCGTATTCTTACCAGATCGGTCGCAAATGGGAGCCTTGATCCCAACGATCGCACCTATCTCGCCAAGCTTGTGGCGGCGCGGACCGGGATTTCCCAGCAAGATGCCGAGAAGCGCATCGACGATGCCGTGAACCAGATGAAAGCCGCCGAGGAGAAGGCCAAGGCCGCTGCCGATGAAGCACGCAAGGCATCGGCAAAAGCATCATTCTATCTGTTCTTCTCGATGCTGATCGGCGCGTTCATAGC
>CAYRTL010000133.1:3157-12656 GCA_964427005.1 uncultured Acetobacteraceae bacterium | reverse complement strand
CATTGCGAGGAACGAAGTGACGAGGCAACCCAGCCACGCCACATGACGGTGGGGCGTGTGTGCTACACTACGCCTTTCGCGCGCAGCTTCTGTACTTCGTCCGCGCCCATGCCACATAAAGAGGCCAGCACCTCTGCCGTGTGCTCGCCGAGCAGCGGCGGGCGCGTAACCTCGGCCGGCGAGTCCGACAGCTTCACCGGGCAGCCGACTGTCTGATAGGTTCCGCGCGTCGGATACTCCACGTCGACGATCATGTCGCGTGCACGAAGGTGCGGGTCCTCCAGCACCTCGCCGGTGTCGAGCGTCGCACCGCACGGTACGCCGGCCTCCCCCATCAGCCGCATCACCTCGTGCTTGCTGCGCTGGCGCGTCCACGCTTCGACGATAGCGTTCAGTGCCGGACGGTTTTCCCAGCGTGAATCCGGTGTGGCAAAGCGCGGATCGTCTGCCAACTCGGGTTGGCCCATCACGTTGATCAGCGCCTTCCACATCTGCGGCTGCGCGTGAATGAAGACATAGTCGTTCGGTCCACCCGGCGCGCAGGCATAGGTGGTACCAGGGACAGTGCGGCCAAGCTGGTTGCCCTGACGCGGCATCGGCTTGCCGAAGCGCTGATGGTCGCGCAGGCTGACGCGGATCAGGTTCACCACGGCATCCTGCATCGACACCTCGACGTGCTGGCCCTTGCCCGTCTGATGCCGCTGATTCAGTGCCGCGAGAATGCCGATTGCCATGTGCATGCCAGTGCCGGAATCGCCGATCGCGGGCATGACGTAGGTCGGTGGATTATCAGGGAAGCCGGTGACGCTCATCGCGCCGCCCATCGCCTGTGCGATCGGCTCAAAGCTCTTGAAGCCGCTGTATGGCCCATAGGTGCCAAAGCCCTTGATTGTCGCATAGATCAGCCGCGGGTTCAGCTTTGACAGCTCCTTATAGCCAAGCCCCAGCCGGTCCAGCGCGCCAGGCCCGAAATTCTCCACCAGCACGTCCGACTGCCCGATCACCTGCTTGAACAGCTTCTTGCCTTCCTCGGTCTTCAGATTCAGAGTCAGGCTGCGCTTGTTCGCATTCAGCACCAGGAAGAACAGGCTGTCGCTGTCGGTGCGATCGCGCATGTTGGTGCGCGCCACATCGCCGCCTTTCGGCTCCTCCAGCTTGATCACATCCGCACCGAGAAAGCCGAGTATCTGGGCGCAGGCAGGTCCCGCCTGATTATGCGTCATGTCGATCACACGGATACCGGTCAGCGCCTGGGTCATGCTGTCTCTCCTCTAATGCGTGCGACCGTGCGACATCTTCGCCTCGATCTGCGTCAGCAGTTCGGTCAAGCCGACGCTCATGATCACCAGGACGAGAATGGCCGCATAGGTGCCGGTCGCGTCGAACACGCCGGAATAGTATTCGATCATGAAGCCGATGCCACTGTTCGACGCAATCAACTCAGCCAGCAGCGTGTTGGTGAAGGCATAGCGGACGGCGATCCGCATCCCAGTGAAGATCCATGGCAGGGTCGCGGGCACCAGCACCTTGGCGATCAGCTCCAACCTTGTCGCGCCCATCAGTGCCAGCGCACGCGTCAGGTCGCGATCGACGTTGCGCACGCCATCGAGCGTGCTGTTCAGCACCAGGAAGAACACGGTGATGGCGACCAGCGCCACCTTCGATTCAATGCCAATGCCCAGCACAATGACGAACAGCGGCGCCAGCGCGATCTTCGGCATGGCGTAGAGCGCGGTGATGTAGGGGGACAGCACGCGGTACAACCGCGGCATCAGCCCGAACAGCAGGCCAAGAGCGATACCGACTGCGGTGCCAATCACGTATCCCAGCGCCATGGCGAGCAAGGTTGCGCCGACATTCTGCCAGAGCGATCCATCGATGATCCAGCTCCAGAGGCGCGCGACGATTTCGACCGGTCCACTCATCCAGAAGCGCAGATCGGCACTGGGCTGCAGCTCCCATGCCGCGAGCAGGACCAGCGCCAATGCCAGGCGGCCCAGCGTCCGGCCCGCCATGGTGGACAGGAATTTCCGCAGCACGAGTCTTCTTGCGCGGATGGCCGGATCAAGCCCCGCCATGACGTGAGACTGGCTCATACGTCGGTTCCCCGCGCCACCTCGTCCTTCAATTCGTCCCAAAGCGACTCGTGCAGATGCGCGAAAGCCTCGGTGAAGCGGATACGGAACACGTCGCGCGGCCGTGGCAGCTCAATCGGACGGACCGCGCGGATGCGGCCGGGACGCGCGCTGAACACCACCACCCGATCGGCCAGCGTGATCGCCTCGCCCAGATCGTGCGTCACGAACACCACCGTCATGCGGCGCTGCCGCGTCAGTTCCTGCAACTGATCCAGCATCAGCAGCTTAAGCTGCGCGTCCAGCGCACCGAACGGCTCGTCCATCAGCAGCGTTTCCGGCTCGTAGATCAGCGTGCGCGCCAGCGCGACGCGCTTGCGCATGCCGCCCGACAGCTCCGCCGGATAGTGACGTTCAAAGCCGGTCAGCCCCACGAGGTCGATCATCTGCGCCACGCGTGCATTCGCCTCATGGCGCGGGACCGAGCGGCATTTCAGTTCGAGCGCAATGCGGATGTTATCGGCGGCGGTCCGCCAGGGCAGCAGTGTGTCCTTCTGCGTCATGTAGCCGACTTGCCGGTTCAGCCCGTTCACCACCGCCCCGTCGTAGGACACCATTCCACCACTCGGCGGCAGCAGGCCGGCGATCAGGTTCAGGATTGTCGACTTGCCGCATCCGCTCGGGCCCACCAGTGCCACAAACTCATGTGCATCCACCGCCATGTTGATGGGCTGCAGCGCCTGCACCTCGCGATCGCGCGTGACGAAAGTCTTGCCCACGCCGGCGAGTTCAAGCTTCGGCATGGCGCCACCGCAGCAGATGACGTTCACCCCAGGCGGCGGTCTCCGCGACCGCCAGCCCGAGCATCATCAGTATGAACAACGCGGAGTACAGCGATGTCATGTCGAACTGCGACGCGGCATCGCTGAGCAGAAAGCCCAAACCACGCCGCGCGGCGAGCATTTCGCCCGTGGTCGCTGCGACCAGCGCGTACGGCAACGCGGTCTTGATGCCGCCGATGATCCACGCCATGCAGGCCGGCGCCACCACCTTCTGAAACTTTTCGCGCCGGCTGGATCCCATCAGCTCGACCTGCGCAATCAGATCGTGATCCACCGATGACGCGCCGGCAAAGGTGTTGAAGAACAGCAGGAAGAAAACGACAATGGTCACCAGCACGATCTTCGGCAGCATGTCCAGGCCGAAGAACATGATGAACAACGGCGCCAGCGCAACCAGGGGAACGCTGTAGAACGCCACGACGATGGGCCGCAGAATTCCCGCCGCAACCGGCGCTCGGCCTAGCAGCAAGCCGGCCAGAACGCCGAACCCTGCACCAACGGCCAGACCTATGACGACTTCGGCAAGCGTTGTGGCGAGGTGGGGATAGAGGCTGCCTTGCAGCCATCCCGCGAGCTTAATGGCAATCAGACTCGGCCGGCTGGTCCACATACCACCGGAGATGCGTCCGACCGCTTCCCATCCCGCGAGCAGCAGAACTCCTACCGCGACCTGGCACAGCAATATCGGATCGAAGTGCCGTCTCATGTCACTTGCCCAGGATTTCCTTTGCGGCATCGCGTGACAGATCGGGATAGACGACCTGGTCGTAGGTGGCGGAGATCGGTGTCTTTTCGGTCAGGTTCACCATCTTGACGGTATTCTCCACCTGCGCGTGCGAGATCACCGGCGTCGCTGGCACGGCCTTGATATAGCTATCGAACGCCGTGTTGAACTCAGATTCCGGCGTATCCTGGAAGAATGGACGAGCGATGCGGCGCGAGCCTTCGATGTCCTCGTGCGCGAACTTCATTGCCCTGGTCAGGGCACGGACCACCTTCACGAGCAGCGGCCGCTTCGCCGCCAGCGTCGCTCGGCTGGTGGTGATCACCTGATATGGCACGTCGCGATATTCGGTCAGTTCGCCCGTCATCGGGTCGGCGATGATCTGACCGATGCCGCGCGTCACCGCAATGTTGGTGAATGGCGACATGAAGGCGAAACCGTCGGTGCTACCCTGCTGCGTGGCCGCGACCATCGGCGCACCGATGCCGACAGGCTGCAACTGTACATCGCGTGAGGGATCCATGCCGCGGACCAGCATGATCGTGCGCATGAACTCATCGGTGCTGGACCCTGGCGAGGTGATACCGATGCGTACGCCCTTCACGCGCTTGATCTTTTCGTCGATGGACATTGTATCGGTGATGCCCAGGCGCTTGATCGCATCGTTGGAGAGCACGAGCGCGATGGGGTACGCATCGAAAGCGGTGCTGATGCCCACGAGCTGTCCGCCGCGCCCAACCGCATGCATGGTATGGGCGAAGCCGACCTGGGTGATCTCGGCGCTGCCGCCCATCACCGCGGCGGCCTGTCGCGTGCCGGAGGCGACGTCCACCGATTCCGGTTCCAGGCCCTCCTGCTTATAGAAGCCGGCGCCGATGGCGATGTACTGCAACAGGAAGGACATGCCCTTGCCCGCAAAGGCGATCGTGACCTTCTGCAGGTCCTCGGCCGACGCGGGACGGACGAAAAAGACGGCGAGCGCAAGCACTGCCAGACTGATGCTCCGGAACCGCATCGACGACCCTCCCTGTGTCTTGTTGCCGGCACAGTACTCACCCAGCCGGCTTGCAGCAATCGCGGTCGCGCCGCTAGGATGCGTTTGGTGCAACATCCAACCACAGGGGGCTGCATGAGCGGTTACAATCAGCATTATCCGCGCGGCCCTGTCTGTGCCCTGCGACCACCGTCGCAGGGCTGGCCAGCGGCCTGAACTGACGCTTTCGCGACAGGTTTCCGCCGGCCGGCTCTGAACGCCGCCTCTCCAGCGTTCCATCGAGCCAAGAGACACACAAATGCCTAGTATCAGTCTGCGCGATGTCGGCGTGCTGTCGCCGCATCCATTGTTTCAGAGCCTCACCATGACGATTGGCGATGCCGACCGGGTTGCGTTGATCGCCGGCAACGGCGGCGGCAAGACGACATTGCTGAAATGCCTCGCCGGCCTCGCCGAACCGACGACAGGCGATGTCGTCCGCTCGCGCGGCTTGCGAGTGGGGTATGTGCAGCAGGATGTGCCAGTGAACCTGCTCGACCTTCCACTGCACGAGGCAATCAGCCGCGCGCTGCCGCAGGCGGACCGCGATGCCAATGAATGGCGTGTCGATGTTGTGCTCGACGAATTCGGTGCGGCCGAGTTGCGTCATCAGCCATTGCAAGCGTTGAGCGGCGGCTGGCAGCGTCTGGCATTGATCGCCCGTGCCTGGGTCACTGATCCGGATGCGCTGCTGCTCGACGAACCGACCAACCATCTGGACCTCGCAAAGATCCAGATGCTGGAGCGCTGGCTCGGTGGGTGCCGCATGCCGATGGTCATTGCCAGCCACGATCGGCATTTCCTCGATGTCTGCACCAACCGCACGCTGTTCCTGCGGCCCGTCACGTCCAGGCTTTACGCGCACCCATATACACAGGCGCGAAAGCTTCTGGCCGCGGACGATGCCGCGCATGAAACGAAGCTGACGAAGGATACGCGCGAGGTTGATCGTCTGCGCCGTAACTCCAACGAACTGAAGAATGTCGGCATCAACAGCCGGAGTGATCTGCTGCTGAAGAAAGCGAAGCAATTGCGGGAGCGTGCGCAATCACTCGAGCAGAGCCTGGTCCCGGTGCACACCGATAGGTCCGGCGACATTCGCCTCGCCAGCCGCGCGACGCACGCGAAGCTGATGCTGGGTCTGGCCGATACAGAGGTGCGTACGCCGGACGGACGAATGCTGTTCCGCATCGGCAAGCTGGATATCTTCCAGCGCGATCGGATCGTGCTGCTTGGTCGCAATGGCGTGGGCAAATCGCAGTTCATCCGGCTGCTGCGTCAGGCACTGATGAAAGATGATGTGCCCGGTCTGCGCGTCAGTCCGTCAATCGTCATGGGCTATGTGGATCAGCTCATGTCGCATCTGCCGGACTCGGAGACTCCACATGCTTTCATCAGCAGCAGCTTCCGTCCGGGTGACCAACGCAGCACAAGCCTGCTTGCGGGTGCTGGTTTCACCGTCGAAATGCAGCGCCGACCGATCGCGCAGCTCTCGCTGGGGCAGAAGGCGCGTCTCGGTCTGCTGGCGTTGCGCCTGACCGAGCCGAACTTCTACCTGATGGACGAACCGACCAACCATGTCGATATCGCCGGGCAGGAACGGCTTGAAGCGGAGGTCCTCGCCCAGGAGGCAACCTGCGTTATCGTGTCGCATGACCGTGCGTTCGTGCAGGCGATCGCGACACGATTTCTGCTGATCGATAGCGGCAGGATGACCGAGATCGACGGGCCCGAGCCGTTCTATCGCGCGCTCACAGCGGACTGACCGCGACTCGCGCACACCGCAATCTCCCTGTACCATCGCTACCAACAAGCAGGGGAGCAACGCCATGAAGTTCAGCACCGATCGGATCCTGACGACACACGTCGGCAGCCTGCCGCGGCCGCAGGCGCTGGTCGATCTGCTGGTGAAGAAAGATCAGAACCAGCCGTACGATCATGCCGAGTTCGATCGCCAGGTCACCCAGGCTGTCGCGGACATCGTGGCGCATCAGGTCTCCATCGGCATCGATGTCGTCAGCGACGGTGAGGCCAGCAAGATCGGCTATGCCACCTACATCAAGGAGCGTCTCACGGGCTTTGGTGGCGAGCCCTTCGCGCCCAAGCCGCAACGCGACCTTGCGGACTATCCCGATTTCCGCAACCGCATGATTCAGTTCACCGGGCCGCAGGTGTTTCGCCGACTATGCTGTATCGGCGATGTGCAGCTCAGCGACCATGAAGCGGTGAAGGTGGACATCGCCAACTTCAAGGCAGCGATTGAGAAGTCGAAGCCGGTGGATGCGTTCATGCCGGCGGCCTCGCCTGGTGTGGTGTCAGCGTTCCAGCCAAACCGCCATTATCCGAACCACACGGCATATATCCGTGCGGTCGCCGATGCGATGAAGGAGGAATACGAGGCGATCGCCAATGCCGGGATCGTAGTGCAGCTCGACAGTCCGGACCTTGCGATGGCGCGTCACACGGGTTTCCAGGACCTGACCGAAGCGCAGTTCCTGCAACAGGCGGAACAGCAGGTGGAAGCGCTAAACCACGCGTTGGCGAACGTGCCGGCTAGCTCGGCGCGGCTGCATCTGTGCTGGGGCAACTACGAAGGCCCGCATCATTTTGATATCCCTCTGGAGAAGGTCCTGCCGACCATTCTGAAGGCAAAGCCGCAGGCAATCTCGTTCGAGGCCGCTAATCCACGTCATGCGCACGAATGGGCGGTGTGGCGCGAGGCGAAGGTTCCCGACGACAAGGTGCTGATCCCTGGCGTGATCGATACATGCACCAACTACATCGAGCATCCGGAACTCGTGGCGCAGCGTATCTGCCAGTTCGCCGATATCGTCGGCCGGGAACGCGTCATTGCCGGTACAGATTGCGGCTTCGCGACCTTCGTCGGCCATGCGGGTAGGGTCGATCCTGAGATCGCCTACCGCAAGCTGGCGTCGCTGGTCGAGGGCGCGAAGATCGCATCCAAACGGTTGTGGAACTGATTCGCAGTCCCCTCACCATCGCGAGGAGCGAGAGCGACGAAGCAATCCAGTGGCTGGATTGCTTCGCTTCGCTCGCAATGACGCGGTGGGCTAGGATCAATCACCTCACATCACCAGCCCGCCATTGACGTGCAGCGCCTGGCCAGTGATGTAGCTCGCGGCGGGTGAAGCGAGAAAGGCAATCGCCGCCGCCACATCATCAGGCAGCCCCACCCGGCCGAGTGGCACGCTCGCGATCTGCTGTCGCAGCCGTTCGGGGTCGATGGCCGCATGCGCGCCGGGATCCTTCCGGATGAAACCAGGCACGACCGCATTCACCGTTACCCCGAACGGGGCCAGTTCCATGGCCAACGCACGCACCAATGCCTCCAGCCCGGCTTTTGCCGCAGCCGATGCCGCGAACACCGTGGTGTCTGTGCGGAACGCATGCGCGACGAAGCTGGACACAGCAATCACCCGCGGATCGCGCCCGGCCTTCAGATGTGGTGCTGCCGCGCGCCCGAGGCGGAAGAATGCGTTCTGGATCGTTTCCACCGATGCCGTCATCGCCCCGTCGCTCAGCCCGGTGAACGCTGTTCGATCGGCAAATCCTGCGTTGCTGACCAGCACGTCCAGACCGCCGAATCGCTCCACCGCTTGCGCGACCAGCGCATCCGCCACCGCCGCCTCTGCAAGATCACCGAGTGCCACGTCCGCCTTGGCGCCCAGATTGCGCAGTTCGGCTGCGACCCGTTCTGCTCCGTCACGGTTCTTTCTCGTATGCACCAGCAGCGCGACGCCAGGTGCGGCCAATGCACGGCATACCGCCGCGCCAATGCCGCTTGCCGCTCCAGTGACCAGGGCAACACGATCTGCCTTCATGACCTACACCACATCATGCGGCCGCAGCCGGCACAGTTCGGCATCCTCGTTCGTCTCCACCTGCAGCGTGGCATGGCCAATGCCGAACCGCTTGCGCAGGACAGCGGTGACATCGTGCAGCCGGTGATCCGTATATGGATCGGCATACACGAGATGGGCGGTCAGCGCGATATCGGTGGTGCTCAGGCCCCAGATATGCAGATCGTGCACCTCCAGCACGCCAGGCACAGAAGACAGATATGCCTGCACTTCGTCTTGTGCGACGCCACTCGGCACCGCATCCATCGCCAGATCCGTCGATTCGCGCAGCAGATCCCATGTGCCGACAACGATCACCACGGCGATTGCCATACTCGCGAGTGGGTCAAGCCACTGCCAGCCCGTGACTCCAATAAGCAGACCAGCCACAACAACGCCTGCCGAGACGGCGGCATCGCCAGCCATGTGCACGAATTGCGCACGGATATTGAGGTCCCTGCCCCGCCCCCGCATGAACATCAGCGCCGTGACGCCATTGACGACGATGCCAGCGGCCGCGACCAGGACGACGATCATTTCGGCCACCGGCTGAGGATCGGTCAGACGATGCACCGCCTCCACGCCAATTGCGCCGACGCCTATCAACAAAATGCTGGCGTTGAGCACCACGGCGAATATCGAACTGCGCCCCCAGCCGTAGGTGCGGCGCTGCGTCGGCGGCAGACGCGTCAGCCACGCGGCGCCCCAGCCGAGCAGCAGGCCGAGAACGTCGCCGAAGTTATGAACCGCATCGGCGAGCAGTGCCATTGAGTTGGCAGCCAGACCGAAGATCACGCCGGCCGCGACAAAGGCCAGGTTCAGCATCGTGCCGATGAGAAAGGCGCGGTCCTTACCGTGCCCTTGGGCATTATCATGCGGATGATCGTGGTGCGACATTGCGAATATGATAGCGCCGGGACGGGAAGAGGTCGAAGCCAAAGCTCACGAATTCCTGATATGGTGAG
>CAYRTL010000133.1:0-3057 GCA_964427005.1 uncultured Acetobacteraceae bacterium | reverse complement strand
TGGCGCTGGGTCGGGGCTGCGGGTTTCGTTCTGTTCGTGGTACTGGCCGGACGGCTGACCGCGGCCAAACTGCAGAGCAGGCGGCAATGAAGCTGGACGCAGCGGTTCGTAATGCAGTGCTCGCGCGGCGCACCCCGCGCAATCGTCCGCTTTCGTTCTTCGAGTTCTGGCCGGATTGGCTGTTCTATTTTCCCGTCGTGGCCCACTGGATCGGGCTTGGCATTCGCCATGGCGATTTCAGCCTGCCAACCGCCGCCAATCCGTCGATTACGGCGGGTGGGCTGTGCGGGGAAGCCAAAACTGAAACATTGGATCAGGTAGCCGGTTCGGCGCGGGATCTGCTCGCGAGATATACCAGCGTGGTGGCGCGCCAAGACGGTATCGGTGAGGCCAAGAGCGCGATGGCCGAGGCCGAACTGGACTATCCGCTGGTCGCCAAACCGAATATCGGATGCAACGGGACTGGCGTGCGGCTGATCCGCCACGATGCCGATTTGGCTCGCTACCTGGCACAGTTCCCGAGCGGCGAATCCCTCGTTCTTCAGGAGTTCATCGCGCATGAAGGCGAAGCCGGCATCTTCTATATCCGTCACCCTGACGAACCGATCGGACGGATCACCTCGATCACCTTAAAGCACACGCCAGTGGTGATCGGCGATGGGCGCTCCACCCTTCGACAACTGATCCTTGCTGATCCGCGTGCGGGCAAGGTGCCGTTCTTGTACCTGCCGAGGCTGGCGGCCCGCCTGCATGAGGTGCCACGGCAGGGCGAACGCGTCCGGCTGGTGTTCGTCGGCAACCACTGCAAGGGCTCGATTTTCGAGAATGGGACCGATCGGGCAACGCCGGCACTGGCGCGGCGCATCGAAGAGATCGCCCGGGCGATCCCCGACTTCCACTTCGGCCGGATCGACCTGCGGTTCGCGACATTGCCGGCGCTGCTGCAGGGCAAGGACTTCCGCATCATCGAGATCAACGGCGTTGGGTCCGAGGCAACCCACATCTGGGATCCGCGCACCACGCTGCGTGAGGCCTGGCGCGCGCAGTTCTTTCACTATGGCGCCGCGTTCCGCATCGGGGCCGCCAACCGGGCTCGGGGCCATCGGCCCTGCGGCATCAGCGCGATGCTCGCTCTGTGGCGCAGGCAGAAGCGGCTGATGGCATCTTATCCAATGAACGACTGACCTCGCGACTTGCCGAATCATCCATCGTCAGCCAGGAACGCAGCATGAGCGCTCTGCAAGCCATCGTCATCGCCATCCTGCAAGGTGCCACCGAGCTGTTTCCGGTGAGCAGCCTCGGCCACGCCGTCGTACTGCCAGCCTTGTTGCACTGGCCAATCGATCAGCATTCGCCGGAATTCCTGCCATTTCTGGTGATGCTGCACCTGGGGACTGCCACGGCCCTACTGCTGTTCTTCTGGCGCGACTGGTGGTCACTGGCCATCGGCGTACTCGGGCTGTCGTCACCGCATCAGAGCAGCGAGAGCCGGCGCGTTTTCCTGCTGATCGTGATCGCTACCATCCCCGCCGTCATCCTTGGGTTCCTGCTGGAGAAGTTCTTCCGCAGCCTGTTCGGCGCCCCGGTGGTCGCTGCGGCATTCCTGATGGTCAACGCGCTGCTGCTGCTGGGCGGAGAGAAGCTGCGCGCGCATAGTCATCGGCCACTCTCCAGCCTCACCATGATGGATGCGTTGACCATCGGCTGCTGGCAATGCACCGCGCTGATCCCCGGGATATCGCGCTCCGGCGCAACGATTGTCGGCGGCCTGTTACGCGGCATCGATCATGAAGGTTCGGCGCATTTTTCCTTCCTGATTGCGACACCGATTATTCTCGGCGCGACGGTGCTGGAGGTGCCGAAGCTGCTGCATGAGAGCGTGCCGCCCGGCACATTCGGACTGGCGACGATTGCGGCGGTGCTCGCGGGTATCACGGCCTATGCCAGCACCTGGTTCCTGATGCGC
The DNA here is from genome assembly GCA_964427005.1 of uncultured Acetobacteraceae bacterium. GTDB lineage: Bacteria > Pseudomonadota > Alphaproteobacteria > Acetobacterales > Acetobacteraceae > JAMXLO01. The sequence continues at coordinate 1,091 of CAYRTL010000133.1, read as the reverse complement.
TATTTCCGTCAGCACGACGCCTGGGCGCTCAACCCGTTCGCCTACTACTGTTTCGTTGTCGGCGCGGGCAGTTTGCTGCTGCTTGTGGTGTGACGCCAGGACGCTAGCATGGCCCCAACGGGAGGGGCGCAGCGATGTCCGTGGTCGTGGAAGCACAGACGAGTTTCACCATTCGGCCGTTGTCGCCGATGCTGGGCGCTGAGGTCATCGGGCTCGATCTGGCACAGCCGCTCGACGCGGGGACGCGACGGACGGTCTATGACGCCTTCGTGCGCTATCAGGTGCTGTGCTTCCGCGATCAGCGGCTGAGCAAGGATCAGCAGATCGCCTTCACCCAGCAGTTCGGCACGCTGGAGCGTCACATCGCGCGCAACCGTGGCGCTGACAATCCGCTGGTGCACACGGTTTCCAACCTCGGCCCCGACGGCAAGCCGAGTGGCAAGGTCGGCTCGCAGGAGTGGCACACCGATAAGTCGTTCCGTCCCGAGCCGTCGCTGGCAACGATACTGCACGCCATCACCATGCCGCCTGATGGCGGCGACACCTGCTTCGCCAGCATGTATGCCGCGTATGACGCGCTGAATGAGGCGGAGAAGGCGGAGCTGGATGGCGTTCAGGTGATCCATAGCTGGGAATTGTCGCAGGCGAAGCACGGCCTCACCGCGACACCAGAGGAAATTGCCGACGCCCCGCCGATGAGCCACCCGCTGGTGCGGCTGCATCCTGACACGCAGCAGAAGTGCCTGTTCATGGGTGTGCACGCGTCGCATTTCGAAGGGCGGCCGATGGCGGAGGGCCGCGCGCGGCTTGCAGCATTGGAGGCGCATGCGACGCAGGAGCGTTTCGTCTATCGCCACAGATGGCGCGCGGGCGATCTGCTGATGTGGGACAACCGCTGCCTGCTGCACCGCGCCGACTCGAACTTCGACGCGGCGCAACATCCCCGCGTGCTGCACCGGACGTGTCTGCGAGGCACCGCGCCCGCATAGCTCTCCCCTCCCGCGCAGCGGGAAGGGTTGGCGAGAGGGTGCAACCCGCTAGACGTACACCCCCTTCATTCCCCCCGCCGGATACCGTGTTCCGGCCGCCGC
>CAYRTL010000132.1:0-12833 GCA_964427005.1 uncultured Acetobacteraceae bacterium | reverse complement strand
CATTGCGAGGAGCAGAGCGACGAAGCAATCTCCATCATGCAAGGGATTGCTTCGCTTCGCTCGCAATGACAGTTGACGACAGGACACAGATCCGCCGCCTGTACCGCGCTCCGCAACCTGACGTGCTGGCGCCGTTGCTGCGGCTCGCGGCCTCTTCGTCAAAGGTCGCGAGTCGCGCCCGCGCTCTGGTCCGTGCGGCACGTGCCGCCCACAAGCCCGGCGCTGACGTAACCGACTTCCTGGCGGAGTACAGCCTCGGCACGACCGAAGGCGTGGCATTGCTCTGCCTCGCCGAGGCGTTGCTGCGCATTCCCGATGCCGGCACCGCCGATGCGCTGATCCAGGACCGCATCGGTGCAGCGGACTGGCAAAAGCACCTTGGGCAGGCTGACTCGCTGATGGTGAATGCCTCCGCCTGGGCGTTCATGCTGACCGGACGCGTGCTTGCGTTGGACGATGTTGCGGGAGTCATCGGCGGCGTGATCCGGCGCATGGGAGAGCCGGTGATCCGCACCGCACTGCGTCGCGGCATGCGCGTGCTGGCGCGGCAGTTCGTGATGGGACGCACGATCGAGGAAGCGCTGGCGCGCGCGGATCAGCGGTGGCGGTACAGCTTCGACATGCTTGGCGAGGCAGCCAAAACGCATGCCGATGCCGAACGGTACCGGCAGGCCTATGCCGATGCGATCGGCGCCATCGGACGCAGTTCAGGTGGTCGAGGGCCGATCGAAGGGCAGGGCATCTCGGTCAAGCTCTCCGCCCTGCATCCACGCTATGAACCGCTGCAAGCGGCGCGTTGTGTGCCGGCACTGATCGGCACACTGACGGAACTGGCGCTTGCCGCACGCAAGGCCCACATCGGACTGACTGTTGATGCCGAGGAGACGGACAGGCTGGAGATCAGTCTCGACGTGTTCGAGGCGGTGCTGGCGGATCCCCGGTTGGCCGGCTGGAACGGGCTCGGGCTTGCCGTGCAGGCGTACCAGAAGCGGGCGCTGGCGGTGATCGACTGGGTCGCCGCACTCGGCCGTCGTACGCAGCACCGAATTCCGACGCGGCTCGTGAAGGGCGCCTATTGGGACAGCGAGATCAAGCTGGCGCAGGTGCAGGGATACACCGACTACCCTGTGTTCACCCGCAAGGCCGCCACCGATGTAAGCTGGCTCGCCTGTGCGCGCCGCATGCTGGACTACCGTGACGCGATCTATCCGGCGTTTGCCACGCACAATGCGCACAGCCTGGCCTTTGTGCTGGAGAGCGCGAGCGGGGATTTCGAGACCCAGCGGCTGCACGGCATGGGCGAGGCGCTGTACCACGACGCGAGCTGGCCGGTGCGTGTCTATGCGCCTGTAGGCACGCACGAGGACCTGCTCGCCTATCTGGTGCGGCGCCTGCTGGAGAATGGTGCCAATACCAGCTTTGTGCATCGGCTGGTCGATGCGTCGGTGCCTGAGGAGGCTATCGTGGCTGACCCGGTGGAGAGAGTGCGTGTCGCAGCACCCCCTCCACGCATTCCCTTGCCGCGCAATCTCTACCCCGATCGCATCAACTCCGCGGGCATCGATCTCGCCGATCGCGCGACAGCACCCACGTTGCTCTCGGCAATCCATCGCCAGACCGCGCGCATCAGGACCGGCACGCGCGAAATCCGCAGCCCAGCCGACCGCCGCATCCTCGTCGGTGCCATCGATGACGCAACGCCTGAGCGCATCAATGCCGAACTCGATGCCCTGTCACGCGGCTGGCGCGAGTGGGACATGGCCGGAGGCGAACATCGCGCGGCTGTGCTGGAACGCGCAGCCGACCTGATCGAGACGTCGCGTGAGGAACTGCTGTTCCTGCTGGCGCGCGAAGGCGGCAAGACGCTTCCTGAGGGCGTCGCTGAGATACGCGAAGCAGCGGATTATTGCCGGTGGTACGCGCTGCAAGCTCGCCGCGACTTCTCGTCACCGCGCGAGCTTGCGGGGCCCACAGGCGAGCGCAACACCTGGGCGCTCGGTGGGCGAGGCGTGTTCGCGGCCATCGCGCCGTGGAACTTTCCGCTGGCGATATTCACCGGGCAGATCGCCGCCGCACTTGCCGCCGGCAATGCCGTAGCGGCCAAGCCGGCAGAGCAGACACCGCTGGTTGCAGAACGCGCGGTGGCACTGCTGATAGAGGCCGGCGTCCCGCGTTCTGCTCTGTCGTTGCTGCCCGGTGACGGCAAAGTGGGCCAGGCGCTGGTAAGCGATCAGCGTCTTGCCGGCGTCGCGTTCACCGGCGGGACAGAAACCGCGCAGGCCATCGCCCGATCGCTCGCGGCGCGGCCCGGTCCGATCATTCCCTTCATCGCCGAGACAGGCGGCGTCAACGCGATGATCGTCGATAGCTCGGCCCTGCCTGAACAGGTGGTGACCGACGCGATTACCAGCGCGTTCGGCTCCGCGGGGCAAAGATGCTCGGCGCTGCGGCTGCTTTGCCTGCAGGATGACATCGCCGACCGCGTACTGCGTATGCTGCAAGGCGCCGCGGAGACGCTGGTCATCGGCGATCCGCTCGATCCGTCCACCGACGTCGGCCCGGTGATCGACCAGGATGCGCGCACCGCGCTCGAACGCGCAGCCGAACGACTTGGCACTCCGTTGTTCAAGCTGCCCCTTCCGGCTGGCGCCGAACACGGCAGCTTCTTCGCGCCGCGCGCTTACCTGCTCGGCGATGCGAAAGAGCTGCGGAGCGAGATTTTCGGCCCCGTGCTCTGCATTGTCCGCTATGCGGCAGATCGACTGGATGAGCTGATGGACGCGATCGACTCCACCGACTACGGACTGACCCTCGGCATCCACAGCCGCATCGAAGCGACCCAACGGCGCATTGCGGAAAGGCTGCGTATCGGCAACGCTTATGTGAACCGCAACCAGATCGGCGCCGTTGTTGGCGTGCAGCCATTTGGCGGTCGCGGATTGTCAGGCACCGGCCCGAAGGCTGGCGGGCCGATCACGCTGTATCGATTTGCCGAGGAGCGCGTCGTATCCATCAACACGGCTGCGGCAGGTGGCAACGCCGCTTTGCTGGCCTCGGACGACGAATAGGGGGGAAGGCTCTATGATCGGTGTAGATTGGGGCACCACCAGCTTCCGCGCGTTTCGCATGACGCGCGACGGCAGCATTCGCGACCGGCGCGCCGGCCCGCGCGGCATCATCAATGTGCCGGACAACCGCTTCGCCGACACGCTACGCGAGGAAATCGGCCCCTGGCTCGCCGCCGGCGAAGACCATGTGCTGCTGTCCGGCATGATTGGCAGCCGGCAGGGCTGGAAAGAGGCCCCATACGTCCCCTGCCCGGCCGGAGCACCGGAGGTTGCCGCCGCGCTGGCGGAAATCGAGTTCGACTGGGCGCAGGTGAAGCTGGTGCCTGGCTTGTCTGCCACCGATGAGGCGGGAGTCGCAGAGGTCATGCGCGGCGAGGAGACGCAGGTGTTTGGCGTACTGACCGCCATGGGCGGGACCGGGCTCGCATGCCTGCCAGGGACTCACTCGAAATGGGTTCGGGTCGAGGACCGGCGCATCATTGGCTTCACCACGCACATGACCGGCGAGGCGTTCAGCGCGCTGCGCGGCCACACGATTCTGGCACGAATGATGCGCGAAGGTCCGTCGGATGGCGCGCCATTCGACCGGGGCGTACGTCGCGCCGGGGATCCTGGAGGCCTGCTGCACCATATTTTCGGCGCACGTGCCCTGGTGCTGGCCGGAGGCCTCGCCGAGACCGATGCTGCCGCTTACCTCTCGGGTATCCTGATTGGGCATGAGGTTCGCGCTGCATTGCACGGACAGCGCGGCGCGGTGGTACACGTCATCGGCGCGCCCGATCTGACTGCGCTGTATGCGCGGGCCATCTCGGCGCATGGCGGTTTCCCCGAGCGCCACGATGGGGAGGCCGCAGCCCGCGGCCTCGCGCTGGTGGCAGAGTACGCCGAATGGCGCTAGCGGACTGGCTGACGCGCTGCCCGCTTGTCGCCATCCTGCGTGGCGTGAAGCCAAGTGAGGTGCTGGCCATTGGCGAGGCGCTGGAACGGCAGGGTATTGCGATCATCGAGGTGCCGCTGAACTCACCCGAACCGATCGACAGCATCAGGCGGCTCGCTCGCGAATTGGGCGAGCGGCTGCTTATCGGCGCAGGAACGGTCATGACGCCCGCGCAGGTCGCCGAGATCGCCGATGCAGGCGGCCAGCTGATTGTCACGCCGCATGCCGACGCCGCCATCGTCCGGGCGGCGAAGCAGCACGGGATGCTGGCGGTCCCAGGGTTCTTCACTCCCGCCGAGGCGTTCGGAATGCTGGCGGCTGGCGCCGACGGGCTGAAGCTGTTTCCCGCTGAGGCAGCGAGCCCCGCAGTACTCCGCGCATTACGGGCGGTGCTGCCGCCAGAAACCGCCGTGCTGCCAGTGGGCGGCATCGATGCCTCGAACATGGCCGGATGGCGCCAGGCCGGGGCCGCAGGGTTCGGCATCGGTTCGGCAATTTATCGCCCTGGTGACAGTCCGGAGACGGTTGCGGCAAAGGCGCACGGGCTGGTAAGCGCACTGATCGCCTAGCGCGAGGAGCGTCCGATGACCGATCCAAACCCGTTCCGTCCCTACGCTCCCGGCACGCAGCCGCCCTATGACGCGCCCGCCTATCTCGGAACCATCAAGCGACATCCGAAGCAGAAGCTGCATTCACTGCCGCACACGATCACCGAGACGACGGGACCAAGCTTCTCGGCCAGCCGCTTTCCTCCGCTTACCGATCTCACGATGGTTACGGGCAAGCCGGCACTCGGCGAGCGGATCATCGTCGCTGGTACAATCACCGATGAGGACGGGCGCCCGGTGCCCAACACCATGGTGGAGATCTGGCAGGCCAACGCGACTGGCCGCTACGACCATCCGGCCGACCAGCACGACGCGCCGCTGGACCCCAACTTTCATGGTGCCGGCCGCGTGTTCACCGATGAGCATGGCCGCTACCGGTTCCTGACCATCCGGCCTGGCGCCTATCCCTGGCCGAATCACAAGAATGCCTGGCGGCCGAACCACATCCATTTCTCGTATTTCGGGCCGGCGTTCGCGACCCGGCTGGTGACGCAGATGTACTTCCCAGGCGATCCACTGCTGTCATTCGATCCGATCTTTCACGCTGTGCCGGATGAGCATGCGCGCAACCGGTTGATCGCAGTGTTCGATCTCGACATCACCGAGCAGGACTACGCGCTGGGCTATCGCTTTGACGTCGTGCTGCGCGGCCGAGGTGCCACGCCGATGGGACACTGAGCCATGCCGATAGCGACCGCCAGCCAGACGATCGGTCCGTATTGGCATCTGCTCGAGGACCCGTCCTGGGCGGATCTCACGCGCTTTGGCGCCCAGGGTGAGAAGATCACGCTGACCGGGGCCATACTGGATGGGGACGGCAAGCCCTGCGCTGATGCCTGCGTTGAGATCTGGCAGTCTGATCCGCCGGCGTCGGACACGTTCCCCGGCTTCGGGCGCAGCAACACCGACAGTGCGGGTATCTATCGGTTCACCACGGTGAAGCCGGGGCCGGTGCCTGGGCGCGGCAATGCGCAGCAGGCGCCGCACATCGCCATCTGCGTGCTGTCGCGCGGGTTGATGCGTGCGCTGGTGACACGGGCGTACTTTCAGGGCGAGAAGCTGAACGACAGCGATCCGCTGCTGATGTCGATCGAGGAACCGGCGCGGCGCGCGACGCTCATAGCCAAGCCGGCCGGTCCGGCGACATGGCGGATGGACGTACGGCTGCAGGGTGAAGGCGAGACGGTGTTTCTCGATGTTTAGCACCTCCTCCCCAACCCTCGCCCGCTGCGCGGGAGAGGGGATCTAAGATTGCCCACCAATCCGGCCGACAGCCCGATCCTCGGCAGCCTCTACGGCAGCGATGCCATGCGCGCGGTGTTCGATGAACGCACGTATTTCCAGCGCATGCTGGACGTCGAGGCGGCGCTGGCGCGCGTCCAGGCGCGTCTCGGCATCATCCCGGCCGATGCTGCTGAGGCGATCACCAAGGCAGCGAAGGTCGAGAACCTGCGCACCGAAGAGCTGGCAGCGAGTGCGCGCAACGTCGGCTATCCGGTGGTGGGGCTGGTCGCCGGCCTATCGCGCGCCGCGGGCGAAGCGGGTGGCTGGACCCATTGGGGCGCCACCACGCAGGACATCATGGACACCGCCACCGTCCTGCAGATCCGCGAAGGGCTCTCGCTGATCCGAGACTCGCTGCGCGACACGGCCAAAGCCCTGACTGCGCAAGCCGGGAAGCACCGGCACACGGTGATGGCGGGGCGGACGCATCTCCAGCAGGCGCTTCCGACCACACTCGGCTTGAAATGCGCCGTCTGGGCGCAGCCGCTGATCACACACGTCCATCGCCTCGATGAGCTCCGGCCGCGCGTCGAACAGGTCAGCTTCGCCGGAGCGGCGGGCACGCTCGCGTCACTCGGCGACAAGGGTGTTGCAGTGATGGAGGGCCTTGCCGCCGAACTCGGTTTGGCCGCTCCGGTGGCGCCGTGGCATGTCAGCCGCGACAGCCTCGCGGAGACAGCTGCCATCCTCGGCCTGGTCTGCGGCAGCCTGGCGAAGCTGGCCACGGACGTGATCCTGCTGGCGCAGACGGAGGTGGGCGAGCTCTCCGAACCCTATGTTGCCGGCCGCGGCTCCTCCTCCACCATGCCGCAGAAGCGCAATCCTATCGCAAGCGAGTACATCCTCGCTGCGGCACGGACGGTACATGCGCTGGTGCCGGTCATGTTCGGCGCCATGGCCGCCGATCACGAACGCGCCACGGGTCCGTGGCAGGCCGAAATGCTGGCCCTGCCGCAGGCCTTCGTGCTGACGCACGGCGCGCTGCAGCATGCCGCCTCGATTGCGCACGGCATGGTGGTGGACGCGGCCCGCATGCGACGCAACCTGGACCGGACCGGCGGACTGATCGTGGCCGAAGCGGTGATGATGGGGCTCGCACCCCATCTCGGCCGCGGCGAGGCGCATCACGTCGTGAAGCATGCCTGCGATGCAGCACTCGCAGAGAACATATCCCTCGCGGAAGCATTGGCGCGAGAAGAGGCAGTCGCGAGCCGCCTCGACCGTCAGACGATCGAAAGACTGACCGATCCTGCGCATTATCTCGGCAGTGCGGATGCCTTCATCGATCGCGTGCTGCATGCTGCGGCAGAGTTGAACTAGCGCCGCCTCCGGCGCCGGTTTGCCTGCGGCAAAGCTTGCCTTTAGCTTGAGTGGGAAGTTGGCGGGATCTCTCCTTGCCGGTCGGCGACGCCGAGCCGTGACGGAATGCCTGCGGACGACATCAGCGCCACGCAGGAAGCCGGCGCGGAACTTGGCGGTCGCGATAATGCGGCCGTGTATGGAGGGAAGTACATGCCCAAACGGAATGGCGTAACCCGCCGTGCCGCGCTGAAACTCGGCGCGGCCGCCACTGCCTTGCCGCTGGTGCACATCCGCACCGGCCGTGCCGCCGGCAAGGTGTCGATCGCCTTCTGGGACCATTGGGTCCCGGCCGGCAACGACGTCATGAAGCAGCAGTGCGAGGCGTTCGGGAAGGCGCATCAGGTTGAGGTCCAGGCCGACTTCATCACCTCGGTGGGGTCGAAGAACATCCTGACGATTGCCGCCGAGGCAGCGGCCAAGACCGGCCACGACGTCCAGCAGTTCCCAGGCTGGGAGACGCACAACCACGCCGATCAGCTTGAGCCGATCGATGACGTGATGAAGCGGCTGACGGACAAGTATGGTCCGGCAAATTCGGCGAGTGAGTACCTGTTCAAGGTCAAGGGACACTGGGTCGCGATCCCGACCAGTTCCGGCACGCAGAACAAGGGACCATGCGGCCGGATCTCGATCCTGAAAGAAGCCGCGGGCCTCGACGTGGTGAAGATGTATCCGCCGTCTGCTGACGCGACAGCGGACGCCGAGAACTGGACCTACGAGACGATGCTGAAGGCGGCGGAAGCCTGCCACAAGATCGGCAAGACCTTTGGCATCGGCCTGGGCACGACGCCTGACTCAGTCGATACCGCGGGCGCGATGTTCGCCGCGTTTGGCGCCGAGGTGGTCAACGCCAAGGGCGACATCACGGTAAAGTCCGATGCTGTCCGTCAGGTACTCGAGTATGCGCAGAAGCTGGTGAAATTCCTGCCGGCGGATGCCGTCAGCTATGACGATGCGTCGAACAACCGCGCGCTGATCTCCGGCCAGAGCGCGCTGATCTGGAACCCGCCGTCGGCCTGGGCCGTGGCAAAGCGTGACGCGCCGAAGGTCGCTGCCGATTGCTGGACCTTCCCGGCACCGAAGGGACCGAAAGGCCGCTTCCTGCCCCTGGGTGCGTTCTCCTGGGGCGTTTGGCAGTTCGCGCAGAACAAGTCGGCGGCAAAGGAGCTGATCGAGTTCCTCTCCCAGCGCGAGCAGGTCGAGGCGCGGGCCAATGTTGTGATGGGCTACGACGTGCCGCCGTTCGCCAGCATGACCGATTTCAAGATCTGGGAGGAGGTCGAGCCGCCGAAGGGTACCGTGTACCACTACCCGATCCGCAAGGCGGACAATCAGCAGTCATGGATCGCCTGTGCGCCGGCACCGCCGGAAATCGCGGTGCAGATCTACAACCGCGGCACGCTGCCGACGATGCTGGCCAAGCTGCAAAGCGGGCAGTCCATCAAGCAAGTGCAGGATTGGGCGCAGGACGAGTTGGAGGGCTTCCTCCGCTGATGATCTGATCAACAGCGGATTTGACCAAACGCAAGCCGCCCATCGGGGAAACCCGATTGGCGGCTTGTCGCATTTCAGGGATGTTACAGCAGGGCATCGACCCACCGCGTGGACTCGAGCGAAGTCGCGTGGCAATGGAAGGCTGGGATAAGGTCCGCCTTGGCCAAGTCCTGACAGAAGAAGAGGCGTCTCAACGACAGGCGCCATGGCTGAACAAGGGAGAACGACAATGATCAAGACAAAACGGGTGTCGCGTCGCAGCGCTTTGAAGCTGGGCGCGGCCGCGGCGACCTTGCCGTTGGTGCATATCCGCACGGCCGGCGCTGCTGGGAAGCTGGCGATCGGGTTCTGGGATCACTGGGTGCCAGCCGGCAACGACATTATGCAGAAGCAGGTGAATGCCTGGGCCGAGAAGAACAAAGTCGAAGTAACGGCCGACTTCATCACCGGCAATGGCAACAAGCTGCTGATTACCGGCGCTGCGGAAGCGCAGTCCAAGACCGGTCACGACATCTACGCATTTTATAACTGGGAAGTGCACAATCAGGCTGAATCGCTGGCCAACGTCGATGACGTGATGAAGGAACTGACCAGCAAGTTCGGCGAAGCGAATGCCACGGCGACCTATCTTGCCAAGAAAAAGAACGGCTGGATTGCCGTTCCTACCAGCTCCGGAACGCAGACGAAGCCGCCCTGCGCGCGGATCAGTTGGTTCAAGAAGCAGGGTCTCGATGTGCAGGCGATGTATCCGGTGAAGCCGGAGCACACGGCCTTGCAGGACGGCTGGACCTGGGATGCCTTCATCAAATACGCCGAGGCGGCGCAGAAAGACGGGCTAACCTTTGGCCTGGGTCTTGGCAGCAACACCAACACCGACGCGATCGACACGCACGGCGCCCTGTTCCAGTCGTTTGGCGCGACGCTGGTCGACAAGGACGGGAAGATCAAGCTCGACTCAGCCGAGGTGATGCAGTGCCTGGAGTTCTGCCAGAAGCTGGTGAAGTTCTATCCGGACGATGCGGTGAGCTATGACGATGCGTCGAACAACCGGGCGCTGATCTCGGGGAAGAGCGCGCTGATCTTCAATCCGCCTTCCGCCTGGGCGGTCGCCAAGCGCGATGCACCGGCGGTGGCGGCTGACTGCTGGACGTTCAGCGCTCCGGCGGGCCCAAAAGGGCGGTTCGTGCCAACCGCCACCTTCTTCTGGGGCATCTGGCAGTTCAGCAAGAACCAGTCCGGGGCCAAGGAAATGCTGCTGTACTTGATGGACAAGAAGCAGGTTGAGGAGCGCGACAATGCGGTCGCGGGGTACGACCTGCCGCCGTTCGCTGGCATGAACGACTTCAAGGTTTGGGAGGTGACCGAACCGCCGCCTGGGACCGTGTACAACTATCCGATCCGCCCCTGGCACAACGCGAATCCCAGCCTCACCGCTTCCGAGGCAGAGCCTGATATCGCGGTGCAGATCTACAACCGAGCCGTGCACAACCAGATGATGGCGCGGCTGAAGGAAGGGCAGTCCATCAAGCAGGTGATCGCCTGGGCGAAGGACGAACTCGAAGGCTTCGTCCGCTGAGCAGTTTCGCACGAAACAGTACGCGGGGCTGGCGTTGCACAATGCAGCGCCAGCCGCTAGCGTGGAGACAAAATAAGAAGAAATCCCCGTGACAGTTGTTGCATTTTGCGGCACGTGAGCACGGCGGACCAAGGCGACACGTTGCCGTGGGCAGGGGTCAAGCTTTGTATCGGCTCGGCTTGGTGGCCGGGACGGCGGGAGGTGCGTGAATGGCCGGGCGACATTGCGTCTCGCATAGTTGTCAGTCACAACCGGGCGCGGCACGGGCGTCCGGGACGAACGCGCTGACCACCAGACCCAGTGATCTAATTGAGGCACCAGCTTGGGCGGTGGGCATCGCCATCGCCCAGACCTGGTAAGGGAGGTTACAGAATGGCTGACGGCACAAGCGTTCCAGTTGGCGTAATGTCGCCAGCCATGGCGGGTACCCGCCGGGCCGGCACTATGAAACGCTTCGCTCAGCGGCGATCGACGATTGCCTTCTTCCTGTGCCTGCCGCTGATCCTGCTGGTCGCCTGCTTCGTCATCTATCCGGCGTTCTACGCGATCTGGCTCAGCATGCTGAACAAGAAGATGACCGCCTTCGTCGGTCTGGGAAATTTCGCGTTCCTGCTGAAGCGCAATACTTTCCAGCTCGTCATCTTCCAGAGCTGCCTGTTCGCCGTCACCGCGGTCGTGTTCAAGGCGCTGTTAGGCTTCATCCTCGCTCACCTGATGCACAACATTCCCGGTAGGAACCAGCGCATCTGGCGTGGGCTGCTGCTGGTTCCCTGGGTGATCCCCCTGGCGCTGTCCACACTGACCTGGTGGTGGATGTTCGATCCCTCCTACTCGGCGTTCAACTGGATCCTGAACCAGTTCGGCTTCGCCTCGGTCCCCTGGCTTGGCGTGGGCTGGATCGCGCGGTTCTGCACCATCCTGGTGAATGTATGGTTCGGCACACCCTTCTTCATGATCATGTATCTCGCGGCGCTGAAGTCCGTGCCCGAGCAGCTCTACGAAGCAGCGGCGATCGACGGCGCGAATGCGATCCAGAAGCTGTTCTTCGTCACGCTGCCTATGATGCGCAACATCATCGCCATCACCGTGCTGTTCAGTCTCATCGTCACCTTCGCCGACTTCGACATCGTCCGCATTCTGACCGGCGGTGGACCGCAGGACATGACGCACGTGTTCGCCACCTATGCCTTCCAGGTCGGCATCCAGTCAGGCGATATCCCGCTTGGAGCGGCTGACAGCCTGTTCATGTTCCCGATCCTCGCCTTCGCCGCCTTTTTCGTGCTGCGCGGCGTGACGCGTCGCAGCAAGGAGATTGCCGCATGAGCTCGACAACCGCAGTTGCGGGGGGAATGACACACGCCCAGCGCAGGCATCGCAGCCTGCATCGCCAGCGCGCCTGGGCGCTGTGGGGGAGCTACATCGCCCTCGCCGTGTTCGTGGTCATGTTCCTGGTGCCGCCGTTCTACACGCTGATGACCAGCCTGAAGTCATCGGCAGAAATTTCGGCCCAGGAGGGCAACCCCTGGATCGTGCATCATCCGACGCTGGAGAACTTCTGGTACCTGATCACGTATCCGAACTTCCAGACCTACTATCTGAACTCGGTGCTGATCACGATCTGCACCGTGGTCATCAGCATGACGATATCCGTTCTGGCGGCGTTCAGCCTGGCGCGGATGGGATTCTGGGGCAGTCAGACGCTCAGCACCGGCGTGTTCCTGACCTACCTGATCCCCGCCTCGCTGCTGTTCCTGCCGCTGTTCCAAATCGTCGGCTTCCTGGGGCTGATCAACAGCGTCTGGTGCCTTGCACTGCTGTATCCGACTCTCGCGGTGCCGTTCTGCACGTGGATCATGATTGGCTATTTCAGCTCGATTCCGAAGGAGCTTGATGAGGCCGCGCTGATCGACGGCGCGGGCTATCTGCAGATGCTGTGGCGGATCTTCATCCCGGTAGCGATGCCTGGCATCATCGCGGCGACGATCTTCGCCTTTACAGTGGCCTGGGGCGCGTTCCTGTATCCGCTCGCGTATCTCTACACGTCGAACCAGATGGTGCTGACAGTCGGCATCATCAGCGATCTGATCCGCGGCGACGTGTTCCAGTGGGGCAAGATCATGGCGGCATGTCTGCTGGCATCGCTGCCGCCGATACTGATCTACGCCTTCCTGATGGACTACTATGTGGCCGGCCTGACCGCTGGCGCGACCAAGGGCTAACTTTCACCGCTAACCACGAGGGAACGACAAGACAATGGCTGAAGTCTCCTGCCGCAAGGTAGTCAAACACTACGATGGCGGCGTGCAAGCGGTGAAGGGAATCGATCTCGACATCGCGGATCGGGAGTTCGTCGTGCTCGTCGGCCCCTCGGGCTGCGGGAAATCCACGACGCTGCGCATGATCGCCGGCCTGGAAGAGATCACCGAAGGTGAGATCTGGATCGGGGGCGACGTGGTCAACGACGTGCCACCGCGTGATCGCGACATCGCCATGGTGTTCCAGAA
>CAYRTL010000131.1:0-13022 GCA_964427005.1 uncultured Acetobacteraceae bacterium | reverse complement strand
CCTGCCTGGGGATTGCTTCGTCGCCACGCCTCACAATGATGGTACTCACACCCAGCGCAGGCTTGGCTGTGCACCTAGCAGGTGTTGACCGACCGTCTCGAAGTGCGATCGTCGCCCCTGCACCTGCTGCGTGACCGTGTTCACATCACGGAAGCGACGCTCGAACGGGTTCGCATCGAAGATCGCGGTCGCGCCCGCCTCATGATATGCGACGTCCACGACCTCCTTGGCCTGATGGATCGCGTAGGTAGAAGCCTGACGGATCGCCATGCGCTGGTCCGTCGTCAATTCGCCGGCGACCTTCACTGCCTCTTGCGTATCGCGCAGCACCTGGATCAGCCAGGCCCTCGAAGCGTTCAGCTTCGCATCGGCAATGCCAATCGCCGACTGAATGACGGCGCTGTCACGCAATGCTGTCTGGGTCAGCGCCGGCGTCTTGCCACGCGCCAGATCAAGGAATGCGTCGAGCGTCGCTCGTGCAATCCCAAGCGCGACCGCGGCAAAGCCTGAAGCGTAAATGTTCATGCCGCTGAATCGATAGAGAAATCCAGGCTCCCGGCGTTCCTCCGGCCGATCACGCGTCAAAGTATGCGCATCGTCCACGAACAGGTCCTGCACGGAATACGTGTCGCTGCCCGTGCCGCGCAGGCCGACGACTTGCCACACATCCTTGATGGTGGCGACCTCGCGGCGAAACAGCATCGTGCGTTCCCATGGTCGCCCGTCGGGATGGCGTTGCGGTGTACCATCAGCCTCGAAGCATGGGCAGTGCGCGCCGAGCCATGTCGCATGCCGGCTGCCGCTGGCGAAGGCCCAGGTACCGGTAATGCGCCAGCCGCCATCGGCTCGGATCGCCTTCGCGCCGGGACCTTGGCCCCAGGCCAGCACGTCGCGTTCGCCGCCAAACACCTCGCGCGCCACGGCAGGTTCCAGATACGCGGCGGATAGCGAACAACCGGAGCCCTGGTTCATGCACCACGCCACGGACGCGTCGCCGCTCGCGATTGCCTCCACGCATTGGATGTAGCTGGCCGGATCCAGTTCCGACCCGCCGATGGAGCGTGGGACCAGCAGACGGAACATGCCCTCGGCGTGCATCGCGTCCAGTACATCGCGCGGCAGTTCGCAGGCCGCATCGATGCGCGGAGCGGCGGCGGCAAGCAACGGTGCCAGCTTGCGGGCCCGAACAATGCGATCGCTCGCACTGCTGGCGTCGTACACGTCCATCGATCGTTCCCTCTGACGATTTTCCACACGCTACACTGCAAGGGACGGCGCAGGCAAAGTTGACGTACCAAAAGCACGCCGATACTACCGGCGGGTAGGCGCCCCTAGCAGTGGAGCATGACGTGAGCGAACCCGAGACATTGACCGTCGATGTCAACGGCTTTGCGACCCGTGTCTGGCGCAAGGGCGACGGGCCGAAGCTGGGCTTTCTGGCCGGCTTCGGTGGACTGCCGCGCTGGGTGCCATTTCTCGATGAGCTCGCCAAGAGCCGCACAGTCATTGTCCCGTCGCTGCCTGGTTTCCCCGGGGGTGACCGCGGCCATTCCGCACTCGACACTCATCTTGATTGGCTGCTCGCTGTCCATGAACTGCTGGCGAAGGCCGGGCTCGACGGCGCCGATTTGGCCGGCAGTTCAGTGGGCGGGTCGCTGGCCGCGGAAATGGCCGCGCTATGGCCCTCGAGTGTGCGACGCCTTGCATTGATTGCACCGTTTGGACTGTTCGATGAGGTTGATCCGCCGACTGATCCCTGGGCACAGCGCGCCGATGCCGTGCCGGCGCTGATGTGTGCCGATCCGGAAATCTGGAAGGCGCTGAAGGCGATGCCGGAGGGCGCCAATTCCGTGGAATGGCCGATCGAGCAGACCCGTGCGAACGAAGCGGCTGCCCGCATCTTCTGGCCACTCGGCAACACCAAGCTGGAGAAGCGGCTGAAGCTGATCAACGCACCCACGTTACTGATCTGGGGCGAGAAGGACGCGATCATGCCGCGTAGCTACGCCAGTAGATTTGCGAAGGGGATCGCGGGCAAGTCCGAGACCAAGGTGATTCCCAGCGCCGGGCATCTCGCTGAACTGGACAAGCCTGCGGACGTGGCCGCGGCAATCATCCGCTGGACGAATTGAGGAGTTCGCGCATGCCGCTCGACCCTGATGCCGAAACACTGCTTGCCATGATGCGTGCGGCGGGTCGTCCGCCGATGGAGACGCTGACGCCGGATGAGGCAAGACAGGCTTTCAAGGCGGGCCGAGCGGCGGTGCAGCCCGACCCGCAGGAAGTTGCCGAGGTTCGTGATCTCTCATGCCCGGGCCCGCATGGCGCCATTCCGCTGCGGGCCTATCGGCCATTGGGAACCAAGCCGGATGAGGTGCTGCCGGCCTTGGTTTACTATCATGGCGGCGGCTGGTTGCTTGGCGATCTCGATTCACACGATGTGGCATGCCGGCATTATGCGAATGCGGCGAAGTGCCGGGTCGTGTCGGTCGATTACCGCATGGCGCCGGAATACAAATTTCCCGCCGCGGTGGATGACTGCGCCGCCGCGACCGGTTGGGTGATCGCACAATCGGACGCCCTGCACGTCGACCGCAAGCGCGTGGCGGTGGGCGGCGATTCGGCGGGCGGCAATCTGGCCGCGGTGATGGCGCTGATGGCACGCGACGGCGATCTGCCGCCGATCGTGTTTCAGTTGCTGGTTTATCCGGTGACGGACCTTGGCATGACTCACGAGTCGTATGCGCGTGTGACCGAGGGTGTGCCGCTGACGGCGAAGACAATGGACTGGTTCATCGATCACTATCTGCATGGACCGAAGGATCGCGCCGACTGGCGCGCCTCGCCGCTGCGCACCCCCGATCTCTCGGGTGTTGCGCCCGCGTTGGTACTGACGGCGAGCTATGATCCGCTATGCGATGAAGGTGTGGCCTATGCGGAGCGGCTGGAGCGCGAGGGCGTGCGTGTCATCCACCTGCACTTCTCTGACCAACTGCACGGGTTTGTCGGCCAAGGACGCATCATTCGCGCCGGCACCATGGCGCTGGAGATGATGTCGGCCGCGTTGAAAAAGGTGTTGTGGCCGGGGTAGCTGCTACGCCGGCACCTTGCTTCGCGCACCGACCATCTGCAACGCGAGATCGGCCATGCGACGGCACATGTCCTCAATGGGCAGCCGTCCCTCTGGGCGATGCCAAGTGTATGCCCAGGAGATCATTCCGCCGATAGCCAGCGCGGCGAGATTCACATCGGCAATGTCGAATTCGCCAGCGGCGATGCCTTCCGTCAGCAGATTGGACAGGACGCGATCGAACTTCTTGCGCAGCGCGTTGATCTCGGTGAGCGCATCCGGCGCCAGGTTCTTCTCTTCGCGGAAATAGATCGCGATGTTGGCCTGACGCGACAGCACCACCTGCGTGAAGTCGACGATGGCGCGATGCAGCCGCGCGGTGGGAGAGCCGGGCGATTTGGCCGCACGCAGTACCGCCTCCAGCGACAGCTCAATCGTGGGCTTGCAGAGCGCGGCGAGCAGGTCTGTCTTGCTGCGAAAGTGGGTGTAGATAAATGGCTTCGTGACACCCAGTTCTGCCGCAATATCGTCCAGCGTCGTTCCGGTAAAGCCGCGCTCATAGAACAGCTTGACCGCTTCTTCCAGAATACGCTCGCGCTTGTAGGCCAGTATTTCCTCGCGCATCGCCCGGTGATCCATTCTCCAGTTCGTTATGCTAGCCTTGTCGGGAGGCGTTGGGAAGAAATGCAGCCAAGGAGGTAGATATGGCGGGACTGCTGGATGGCAAGTCGGCTCTCATCACGGGCGGCGGCGGCGGTATTGGCCGCGCCACTGCACTGGCCTTCGCCCGCGAGGGCGCGCGAGTCGCGGTTGCCGATGCGGCCGAGGCGGCTGCGCAGGAGACCGTCGCGCTGATCAACCGGGCGGGCGGCCAGGCGATGACACTGACCGGTGATGTCACCGATGCTCGCGTGGTAGAGGAGTCGGTGAAGACGGTCGTCGCGGCGTATGGGCGGCTGGATTGCGCATTCAACAACGCCGGGATCGCTGGATTCCAGGTGGACGCGTCGGGAAAGAAGACTGCCGAGTGGTCAGAGGCCTCGTTCGACCGGATGATAGCGGTGAACCTGAAGGGCGTGTGGCTGTGCATGAAATACGAGCTGCCGCAGATGGTGGCACAAGGCGGTGGCGCCATCGTCAACACCGCCTCCATCGCCGGGCTCATCGGCCTGCCCACCTCGTCAGCCTACGTCGCGGCGAAGCATGGCGTCGTGGGGCTGACCAAGACCGCCGCGCTGGAATATGCCGGTGAGAAGGTCCGGGTGAATGCCGTGTGCCCGGGCTACATCGAGACGAAGATGACCGAGGACACGATGCGTCGCCGCGGCGAGGAGTTGATGGCAAAGGTGCCGTTCCACCGCATGGGGAAGCCGGAGGAGATTGCCGAGATGGTTGTGTGGCTCTGCTCCGACCGGGCTTCGTATGTCAGCGGCGCGGCTTACAACGTGGATGGCGGATACATGGCGATCTGACGCGTCATGCGTTGGTGATGCCGCCGTCCACAGTGATTGTCTGCCCGTTCACGTAGGACGAGTCCCGCGAACACAGGAACCGGATCACCGAGGCCACCTCGGCTGGATGACCATAACGCTTCAGCGGGATCTCGTTCTTGTATGCCTCGCCGCGTTCGGCGATGGTCTCCACCGCCATGCGCGTCTCGATCAGACCGGGCGCGACGGCATTAACCAGCACGTCGGGCGCTAATCTGCGGGCAAGCGATCGGGTGAGGCCGACGAGGCCGGCCTTGGCGGCAGCGTACGGCGGATAGCCCGCGCTGCCGCGGCGATACGCGACGGAACTCGTCAGCACGATGCGTGCTGGCCCGTCGCGATTGTCGTAGCGGGTGGCAAATGCCACAGCGAGATCGTAGGCGTTCGTGAGGTTGGCGGCGATGGCCCGGTCCCATACGCGATGATCATTGGGATCGAACGGATCGCGCTCGAACAGCCCGGCCAGATGGATCAATGCTGCGACCGGCGCACCTGCCGCATCCAATGCAGCAGCACAGGCTTCGGGTGTGTCGAGCGCCGATTGCAAGATGGCAATACGGGCGGCGCCAAGGGTCTCGCGGGCCTGCTCCAGGCGATCCGCATCGATGTCCACCAGCACGATGTGAGCGCCATGTGCCAGCATCGTGCGTGCCGTCTCGACACCGATGCCGCCAGCACCTCCGGTGATGACGATGCGCTTGCCAGCGAATTCGGCCATGTCACGCTACCAGACGCGCGTAATCCAGCGTTGCCATGACCTGCACGCGCCGCATGTAGCGCGGCTCATCGGCAGTGTAGTCGCCCACGGCGTTGTGCACTGTGCCGATATTGTCCCACATCAGGACATCACCGACCGTCCAGTGATGCGCGTACAGATAGTCGGCGCGCTCCTGGTGGCGGAACAGGAAGTCCAGGATTTCGCCGCTCTCCTGCCTGTCCATGCCGTCGATGAACATAGCGTAGCCGACATTGGCATACAGCACGTAACGCCCGGTGATGGGGTGCTTCAGGAATATCGGCTGCGACACTGGCGGCTTCTTCGCACGCTGTTCCGGCGTCAGCGGCTTCCGCGTCGAGCCAGGCTTCGCCACCATCATGTCCCAGAACTTCGCGAAATCGTGCGTCGCAGTACGGCCTTCCAGCTTGTGCTTCAGCGCATCCGGCAGGTCCTCATAGGCGGCATGCATGTTGCGGAACTGCGTCTCGCCCAACGGCTTGCCATTTCGCATCGGTACGTGCTGCGCGTGCAGGATGTTCGCGAGCGCGATATCGCGGCTGTACGACATGTCGGTGTGCCAGCCCTGCCCTGCATCGTTGGCGCCGATCTGCTTTCCGTCCTTTTTCATGTTGGACAGAACCATCATCTCGGGATGGCCGGGCTCATGGTACGCGTTGGCGACGTTGATCTCCAGCTCGCCGAAGCGCCCGCCGAACGCGGCAAGCTGATCCGTGTCCAGCCTCTGTTGCGGGAAACACAGCACGCCGTGCGCGCCGAGTGCGCGCAATATGCTGCGGAAATCGGGATCCGACAGCGGTTCGGCGAGATCGATGCCAGTGATCCGGGCGCCAAGCGACTGGCCGCTGGGGGTAATCTGCATCAGTGCCTCCTGAGCGAGCCTCGGGAGAATGAACCTTCAGGCCGCGTCATGGAAGATGATGCCGAGTGTCTGGCGCAGGCCGCTGGTCACGCGGCTGACACCATGGCGCATGGTCAACCGGTAGGTGCCGCGGGTGCCCTGTGCGGGGCGATGATGCACAGGGAAAATCACTGCCTCGCCCTGCGCCAGCGGCACGACTGAGACACGGGATTGCGCGCGTGGCCGCTGCTCGACCAGCACGAACTCACCGCCCGAAAAGTCCTTGCCTGGAGCGCTCAACAACACTGTCAGCTGCAACGGGAAGACCAGAGGTCCGTAGAGGTCCTGGTGGAGACAATTGAAGTCATCCGGGCCGTACCGCAATAGCAAGGGCGTTGGGCGCGTCTGGCCTGCCTCATGACACTTGCGGATGAATGCATCCAGCGTGCGCGGAAATCTCTCGGCTTCTCCCAGCGCCCCGCGCCATTCGTTGGCGATGGCTGCCAGAGGCGGATACAACGCGCTTCGCAACTGTGCGACCGGTGCCGGTAGCGGATAGGACAGATATTTGTACTCGCCACGACCATAATTGTGCCGCTGCATCACGACGCGGCTGCGAAACCGCGTGTCGTCATCATACAACGCGGCAAGCTCACGGCATGTATCTGCCTCCAATACGCGTAAGGTCGTGTAGCCAAGTGTGCGGAGGTCGCTGGCGGCACGCGCCTGATCCAAAGCTGCAATGGTCATGACAGCAACCTAGGCACTCCACCATCGATGACAACACTCCGGAGCTTGCTCCGGTTCAGCGGTATTGCGCCTTCAGATAATGCACCAGCGGATTGTCCCGGTCGGGATGCATCAACTGACGGAACTTCCTGCTGGGGCGGCCAAGATGTCGCTTCCGGTATTCCGCCGCATTGAATGTCGGCGATGGATCGATGTCGCGGAGCGTCCCCACTTGCAGGTAATGCGCAAACGGATCGCGGTTGCGGCCCACCTCATCGGCATAGCGCTCGACGTACCAGGTGACATCGAACTGCGGAATCGGGCTGAATTTCTGGCTCCGCCGATGGGCCAGGAAATGCGCCAGCGCGTTCTGCTCCGGCGGAATCTGGTAACTCTTACGATACCAAAGCGGGTCGAAATACGGCACGGGACGACGACCGGCCGCCTCGCCTTCCAGAATGTAATGTACAAGGGGGTCGATCTGCATGCGCGCGACGAGTGGATTGGTCTGCCGGTACCAGTTCATGTCGAAATAGATGTTCGGCTTGCGCCCCTCGCGCCAGCCGTAGCGGGCGAAATGCTCGACTGCATCCATCTGTGCGTCATGCACGTCGCTGGCATTGATCAGATAGTAGTTGGGATCGATCAGCCCTGAGTCCTTGAGGATGTGCAGCGTCGGTAACGCTTCACGCTGCTCTCGCAGCATGTCCTCAAGGTAGTGCTCGAACGGGTCAATGCCCTTTTCCGGATCGTCGCGGTAAGGCACCAGGTGCAGCACCGGCCACAGCTCGGAGATCGGCGCGTACCGTCCGGACGTGCGCTGCACTAGAAAATGGGCCAATGCACTGGCATCGTCTGGCAGATCGTAGGCGCTGCGATACCAGCCGGAGTGGAAATACCATGCCGAGTGGCGTCCTTCGTGGTCACCATGCCGCATGTAGTGCAGCAATGGATTCATCCCGGCGGCGCGAACGTCGGGATTCTGCTCCAGATACCAATTGGTATCGAAATACCGGTTCGGCTGGCGGCCCTCGCGCCAGCCGAAGCGACAGAAGTGCACGAGCGGATCCAATTCGGCATTCCGCACGTCGGGGTTCTGGACCAAATACCACGCAGCATCAAACAGGCCGGACTCGTTGAGCTGCTCGAGTTCGACAGTGTCTTCGGTAGTGAGAGTTGTTTCACTCACGGGTTTGGCTCAATCCGCGGCAATGCCGTGCGCGCTGGTCCGCAATTCTTGTACCAGCGCCGCTCTGACTTCGGCAATCACCGGGTCCCACGCACCCGGCGTCACCTGTCGAAACAGCCGTGCGGTCGGATACCAGGGGCTGTCGCTTCGGTTAAGCAGCCAGCGCCAGTCGCTCGCCTTCGGGACCATGATCCACACCGGCTTGGCCATGGCACCGGCGAGGTGCCCCATCGAGGTATCGACGGTGATGACGAGATCAAGGTTGGCAATCACGGCCGCTGTCTCTCCGAAGTCAGTGAGTTCGGCCGAGATGTCGGAAAGCCCGGGGAACTCTGGCATAGTCGGCAGGTCCGCCGCTGGCATTGGCTTTTGTAGCGACACGAAGCAGGCGCCCGGCACCGTGGCGAGCGGCGCAAGCCGCGAAAGTCGGATGGAGCGGCGGCGATCATTCGGGTGCGTCGGCCGTCCGGTCCAGGCGAGCCCGATCCGTCGCACGCCCTTCGGAAGCTGCCTGTCCAGCTTTTCGCGCCATGCCGCAATGCGTGCCGGATCCGCAAACAGATACGGCACGTTGGCTGGGATGCTCTCGAGCGTCGTGTGAACCAAGCCCGGCACGCTGGAAAGCCGGCAGTGCGCTGCATGGCCCGGTACATCAGTCCACTTGTGGCAGTACTGCTTGACGCCGGGGATCGATGCCAGCAGAGGCCCCATCTCGGCGCTGCAGCCCAGGATCAGTTCCTGGCAGCGGTCGGCGATCAGCGGAATGTAGCGCGCAAACTGAATGGTATCGCCGTAACCCTGGTCGCCAACCATCAACAGCCGGCCGTTGGGAATGCGCATGCCGTTCCAGGCCGCGGACGTCATCTTGGGCAGCGTGCCCTTCCCGGCCTCGGTCTGATTGCGCCACTCGTATTCGATCCAGCCGGGCTCAAATTGGCCCATCGCCAGCAGGTTCTGCCCCAAAGCAAGGTGACCATCCGCATGGTCCGGCTTCAGGCCGAGTGCGCGCAGCAGGCAAGCGATCGCATGTTCCCTGTCGTCCACATCGGTGAAGACCAGTGAGAGATTCACCAGATGGTCGGCGTTCTGTGGATCGATCCGGATCGCCTCCTGACCCACCCGAAGTGCGTCCTGCATGCGATAGACCAGGCGATACAATGCACTCAGGTTCGCGTACCAGCTCGCAACACCTGGCCGTATCGATACGGCACGCTCCAGCAGCGTGATGCCACGCTCTGGATCATTGGTATGGGCAGCGATCATGCCTTGCAGGGCAAGCGCAGGCGCATTGTCCGGTGAGGCAGCGAGCACGTCGCTGCATATCCCGGCGGCCTCGCCGAAGCGCTTGGCGACCGCCGCCGCCTGGGCGCGCGCTAGGGCCTGTTCGGGAGTTTCCGCCGCAGGCGTGTTAGTTGTGCCGCTCATAGAAACTACGCTGCAGTGATCCGATCGATTTCCGCCAGTTCCTCGGCGCTTAGCTTCCAGCCTCCCGCCTTCACATTCTGCTCGAGCTGCTCGGGTTTCGTGGCACCGGCAATCACACTGGCTACCGGCTGCTGCGCCAGCAGCCAACTGAACGCCAGTTCCAATAACGTGTGCCCACGGCTGGCGGCGAAGTCGCCCAGCTTTTCCGCAACCTCCCAGTTACGCTCGGTGAGATAGCGATCAGCCAGGCGCTGCGTATTGGCAAGCCGAGTGCCCGCCGGCAGCGCCGCATTGCGCCGGTATTTCCCGGTCAGGAGTCCGCTCGCCAGCGGGAAGAACGGCAGCAGACCCAGACCAAGCTTCCGCATGGCCGGAATCAGTTCGGGTTCGGGCTTGCGAAACACCAGCGAGTACTCGTCCTGACAGGAAACGAATGCATTCAGCCCGCACGACTTAGCCGTCCAATGAGCTTCGGTCACCTGCCAGGCGAGGAAGTTGGAGCAGCCGATGTAGCGCACCTTTCCCTGACGGATCAGATCGTCCAGCGCGCGCAGTGTCTCCTCGATGGGTGCGCGCGCATCGGGCTGATGCATCTGGTAGAGGTCGATCCAATCGGTCCGCAGGCGGCGAAGGCTATCCTCCACTGCGCTCATGATGTAGCGGCGCGATCCGCCCACTTTCACCCCCTCCTCGTCCATCGGCATGCCGAACTTGGTGGCAAGCACGATGCGCTTGCGATCATCACCGAGGATCTGACCCATGCACGTCTCGGATCCGCCGCGCTCGCCATAGACGTCCGCGGTATCGAACAGCGTGATGCCGAGATCGAGCGCCTTGTGGATCACCTTGCGGGTGGCTTCCAGATCGATGCGGCCGCCAAAGTTGTTGCAGCCGAGACCAATGGCCGATACGCGCAGGCCGGATGCGCCAAGATTGCGGATTTCCACGGGAGGCGTCCTCGTTCAGAAGGTGAGCAGTCGTGCCACATCCTTGCCGCGTTCTGCGGGCGCGTCAAAGTCGAGTGCCGGACCGACGGGAACGATGCCGGTCGGGTTAATGCGCTTGTGGCTCTGGTAGTAGTGCCGCTTGATGTGCAGGAAGTTCACCGTCGGAGTGATACCGGGCATCTGGTAGATGTCCCGGGTATAGGCCCACAGGTTCCGATAGTCGATCAGCCGGCGAATGTTGCACTTGAAGTGCCCATGATAGACGGAATCGAACCGCACCAGCGTGGTGAACAGTCTTATGTCCGCTTCGGTGAACGTCTCATCGCACAGAAACCGTGACTGAGACAGCCGCTCGTCCAACCAGTCGAGAGTCTCGAACAGCGGTGCCACGGCCTCCTCGTACGCGGCCTGGCTCTTGGCGAAGCCGGCCTTGTAGACGCCATTGTTCACCGTTTCGTATATACGCGCATTCAGCTCGTCGATCTCCGCACGCTTCTCCTTCGGGTAGTAATCACCCGCCCGCGCGCCTACGCTATCGAAGGCGCTGTTGAACATGCGGATGATCTCGGATGATTCATTATTGACGATGGTCTGTGTGTGCTGGTCCCACAGCACGGGTACGCTGGCACGGCCGGTATAATGCGCATCCGCACGGGTGTAGATCTCGTGCAGGTGACGGCTATTAAACAGCGGATCAGGCACGACGCCTTCGCCCGGAGAAAAGGTCCAGCCATTCTCGGCCATCAGCCAGTGGGTCACGGAAATAGGGATGATCTGCTCGAGCCCCTTGAGTGTCCGCATGATCAGTGTGCGGTGCGCCCACGGACAGGCAAGAGACACGTACAGGTGATAACGGCCTGGCGCAGCGGAAAACCCATCACTGCCAGTAGGGCCCGGCCGGCCGTCCGGTGTCACCCAGTTGCGGAACGCTGTCTCGGCGCGTTCGAACCGGCCTGAGGCGCGGGCGGCGTCCGGCTTGGCCTCGTCAGCCTTGGCCGCGGCCGATTCCTGCCCGTGCCAGACGCCGTCGATCAGCACGCCCATGATGGCGATCCTTTGTAGTCCTCGACATCGGCCATGGTATCAGCCGCCGGCTGATCAGGCGATTACCGTCGCGCCGCCTGCTGCCGCGGAACCTCCACATCGGCGATCTCGGTGACGAGCTTGCGCGTCATCGCCTCCCCGAACGTATGGAAGTCATGCACTTCCAGCACGAAGCTCGAAGGGCCGCCAGTGACATTTGTTCGATAATAGTTCGGCAGCCCGCCCGGTGGCTGCACATGCGCATAGGTCCACGACACCGGATGGTCGTTGATGATCGCGAGACCGTTGATGGTGATCCCTGCCTTCAGGGCATCGTCACGCGCCTCGGTCACTTCGCGACCGGCATTGTTGGTGCCGTCGCCGCACACATCGATCACGCGCCGCGGCGCGTCGAAGCCGCTCTCCGCGAGCAATTGCACCGCGCGGTCGATGCCGGCACTGATTGCCGTGCGGCCCCAGAAGGAACGCGGCGCCTCCACCAGCTTGTTCACGAATGCCTGCGCCGAACCCTCGTCGTGTATCACACTCCAATCAAGCACCGTGCGCACCTCAAAACTCGAGGCGAATTCGACATAGGCTACCGCGATCGCGCCGATGCTGCCGGACTTGATCGCGTCGATCACCTGTGGCGAGGTGAACGCCGTGGCGTAACCGTCCTTCTCCAGCTTGAATTCGGCGTCATCGATGCTGCGGGAAACGTCGCTGACCAGCACCAGTGTGAGATCGACGCTATCCGCGGCATGCCCGGATGGTGCGAAGGTAACAAAAACGGCTAACAGCGTGATAAAGAAACGCATTGCTGATGTCCTTAGATGGCCCAGCATCACGCGGCGGGCCAGCCGAGGTCAACATCTGCGCGCCTGGGCCCTGCTACTGGCTGGCCCAGACAATTCGATGCATCCAGGCCACTTCGACCAGGTCGAAACTGTGGTTTTCATGCGCCGGGTTGAGGCTGCGCAATTCGATCCGACGAGCGGAGCGGCGGGCGAGCTGTTTCGCCATCACCTCGCCCCGCAGCGTTCGCACCACGACGCGATCGCCACGGCGTATTGGCGCGGCCGGTGATACGATGACCATGTCACCGTCGCGGAACACCGGTTCCATCGAATCGCCGCTGATCTCCAGGGCATAGGCATTGGTGTCGCCGATCTCCGGCAACGTCACCTCGTCCCAGCCGCCACCTACCGGGTAGCCGCCGTCATCAAAGAACCCGTCGGCGCCGGCCTGTGCGAAACCGATCAGCGGGATACGCCGCATCACGCTGCGCATGACGGCAGCAGTGCTGGTGAGTGCGCGGGCGCCGGAAACAAGCGAGGTGAACTCTTCCAGACTGGCCCCCGTGGCCTCCAGCACCTTGGCGACGCTCTCGGTGCTTGGCCAGCGCGCACGGCCGTCCGGCATCCGGCGCTTCGATGGGTTGAAGGTCGTGGGGTCGAGGCCGGAACGCCGA
The DNA here is from genome assembly GCA_964427005.1 of uncultured Acetobacteraceae bacterium. GTDB lineage: Bacteria > Pseudomonadota > Alphaproteobacteria > Acetobacterales > Acetobacteraceae > JAMXLO01. The sequence goes on along the minus strand of CAYRTL010000131.1, from coordinate 101 downwards.
GCGAGGCCCGAGGCGGACAGGCCATTCTCCGCGGCGAGCGTGTCCAGCGCGCGCCAGATGTCCTCATGCTTCATGCAAGGCAGTCCCAGGAGACGAATCGA
>CAYRTL010000130.1:0-13153 GCA_964427005.1 uncultured Acetobacteraceae bacterium | reverse complement strand
ATGACAGTTGGTACTATCGCGTCCGCGGCGGGTGGGCGCGTACCGCGGCTTCGTTCACCTCGACACCCCAGCCTGGGCCCTTCGGCACGATCAGCTCGCCGTTCTCGATCGCAGGCGCGTTGAAGAACAACTCGTCGCGCCAGGAAACGCTGTCGATGTCGATCTCCATCACGCGAAAGTTCGGCACCACGGCGCAGAAATGCGCGCTGATAGCGCTGCACAGATGGCCGTAGTAGTTGTGCGGCGCGCAGTTCACTTCATACGCCTCGGCCATCGCGGCGATCTTGATCGACTCCAGGAAGCCATTCCAGATCACGTCGATGATCGCTACATCGCAGGAATAGGCGTCGAGGAACGGCCGGAACGCACGCCGTCCGCACACCGATTCAAGCGACGCGATCGGACATGGCGCCTTGCTCCGGATCAGCGCGAGCGCCTGCGGGTCCCAGGTGTCGATCTCGAGCCAGGTCATATCGAACGGCTCGACGGCCTTGGCGATCTGCAGATAGCCCTCGGTCTTGAAGTGGTAGTTGACGTCGAGATGGAGTCCTATCTCAGGTCCCGCACCGGCGCGGAATGCGCCCAGCAGGTCGCGCACGGCCTGCAGCGTCTTGCGATCGACGTTCAGTTCCGGCCAGCCTGGCGTGCGGCCGAAGCCAGGTCCGAAATTGGTCAGCTTCTCACCGTCGAATGGCAGGATGTTGGTCTTCAGCGCCTTGAAGCCGCGCCGCTTCACCTCGGCGCCGAGTGCCGCGACGTCGTCATAGTTGCGCAGCGGCGGGACGCCGACGAGTTCATGATTGCGCACACGGTAGGAGCCGCAATGCGACCAGTAGACCGGAATGCGCTCGCGCACCGGCCCGCCGAACAGTTCGTACACCGGAACACCGAGTGCCTTGCCCTTGATGTCGAGCAGCGCGTTCTCGATCGCGGCGATCGCGCGCGAGTTCACGCCACCGGGCGCCTGCACCTGGCGCACCCACAGCATGGAAGCGATCTGCTGTACCGGCCGCGGATCAAGGCCGATCAGTGGTTCGGCGAGACCGCGAATCACGCTGGTCAGGCCACGGCTGCCATCCGCCTCGGTATATTCCGACCAGCCGACGAGTCCGTCATCCGTGGTCAGCTTGAGGAAAGAAAACGTGCGCCAGCCGGCGTCGCAGTGCAGGTCTTCGATCTTGGCGAGTTTCATGCCGTTGCTCCCTTTGTCGCGGCTTGCGCGGGCGGTGGCGCGACCAGGCCTACGCCACGCAGATGGCTGAACAGTTCCTTTAATCGATCGCGATCCGGCTGCGGCAGTGGCGGCCGCAGGATGGACTCGATGTTCGACCGCAGATGCGCCTGATCACCGGTGCCGAACAGCACGACATCGACTCCCGGTTCGTGCCGCACGTAACGGTACGCCGCGTCTGTCAGGCTGGTCGCGCCGCCTGGATGGATCAGGAAGCCGAGTGGGTTCGGATCATCGGCCAGCCACTGGGGCACCTTGCCTTGGCGTGCCAGGTCCTTCATCGCCTCGACCACGCGTTCGGTGCGGGCAAAAATGCCGCGCACGGCGAACATCATCAGCGTGCCGACGCGGTGGTTCAGCGTTGCCGGGAACACCGCCTCGCGCGTGTTCTGGTTCATCAGATGGAACGCCACCATCACCACGTCCCACAGCCCGTCGGGAATCGCGCGCAACAGCATTTCATGCTCGAGATCATTCGGTGACGTTTCGGTGATGCCGAGAAAGCGGAACTTCCCCTTTTCCTTCTCCTTCAGCAGCACCGGCGCGATGACATCGCGCACGTACCCATAGCCCGACGGCGGAACCGCGTGGAGCTGAAACACGTCGATGCAGTCGATGCCAAGTTCGCGTAGTGAATTGTCGAGACTTGCCACGACACGCTCCGGTGTCCAGCGCTCGCCGCCGCGGATCACTGAGGACTTGGTGGCGATCACCACCTTGTCCCGCGGCACGGTCTTGATGGCCTTTCCCACCACGCTCTCGGTGCCGTATGGCGCGGCGGTGTCGAGCAGGTTCACGCCCTGGTCGAGCGCCGCATGAATGATCGCGATGGCGCTCGCCTCAGTCCCGCCGGTGCTCAGGCCCAGGCGGCTGAATCCGCCGCATCCCAGACCGGCAACGCTCACCTTCAGCCCCGTCCGCCCCAGCGTCGTGTATTCCATTCCGGCACCTCTTCCGAAGGCGCGCAGGCTAGCGTGCTGGCGGCAGGAGGCAACTCGGCGCGAGCGACAGTCTTACTTACGCCGTGGGAATCTGGATCAGTTCAGCCACTTGCTCCTTGCTCAGCGGCGCCTGGATGAATTTGAACCGAACCGCATCGGCCATCAGTGAATCGACGCCGGTGATCTTGTTCGACCAGATCACCTCGTTCGGAAAGAACTCCTCGCGCAATCGCTTGACCAGGCGTTCCTGAACGCCGGCGAATTCGGCGTATGCCTTGGCGGCTGCCGGATCGCTGTACATCCAGTGCACGGTTTCACGATACCCAGCGGTGAAGCGCTGGATTGCCGGCATCCTTGCCGCCAGCGCGGCCGCATGAGCCACATTCACCCGCACGGTCTGGTTGCGCATGGATGGCACATCGTTGCCATTGGCAAGGATGCGAATCTTGCCGTCCTCCGCCGCATCCAAAAGGTACGGCGCGGCGGACCAGCCCACGTCGATCTGGCCGGACATCACCTGGGTGAACGTGCCCGGAATGCCGCCAGTGGCAACCAGCTCGGGCTTGATGTTGAACGTGTCAACGAAACCCAGAACGACGCTGTTGGTCGATGAGCCTTGCGTGGAATAAGCGACGGTCTTGCCGGTGGTTTCCTTGATCGACTTGATTGACGAGTCCGACCGGACGTACCAGAACAGGTCGCCCGCACCGGTTGCTTCCGAGGCGATGATCCGCACCGGGGCACCCTTCGCGAACGCTCCCATGGCGCCGAGGGTGCCGCCAGCCACACCGATTTCCGCGCTGCGCGACAGCACAGCCTGCAGCGTCTCGCCGCTGCCTTGCGTGTAAAGGATGTCGAGTTCCAGATCGTGCTTGCGGAAAATGCCGGCGCGCTGGCCAAGCTCCGCGACCGAAGTATCCCAATTGCCTTTCTGCCCGACTGCGAGACGCAGACTCTCAGCCGCACGCGCCCGATGCTTCAGCGCCAGTGCGACAGGAATAGTTGCCGCCATCAGCCTGCGTCGGCTTATCATCTTCTCCTCCCTTGGTTCGTGCTGAGGCGGCCTACCGCCATGTTCGTGCCGGCCACCAGCAATACCACCAGAATCAGCAGCGCATACATCCCCGGCATATCGAAGCGGCGATAGGCGTCCATCACCAGCGAGCCAATGCCAACCTTGGACAGCTTGGTCTCTGCCAGCAGCACACCTATAGCGGCCACGCCGAACCCGAGGCGCAGCCCGTTCAGCAGCGGCTCGCGGACGGCTGGCAGGTACACCTTGGTCGCCATCTGCCAGCGCGTGGCGCGAAAACTGTAGCCGACGCGGATCAGCACGCGCGATACCCCGCGCACACCGGCGGCAACGCTGATCGCCACGGGGAAGAAGCAGGAGATCGCTCCCATCGCGATCTTGGATTCAGGTCCGGCGCCAAATGCCAGGAGCAAGGCAGGGAAGAAGATGATCTTCGGGACCGGCGCGAGATAGTGTACCCATCGTTCGTAGGCGCGCGACAGGAATCGGTTCGCGCCAAGACCAAGCCCCACCAAAATGCCGGTACTGGCGCCAATGATGATCGCGACCACGAATTCCATCGCAGTGATGCGCAGATTGGCGTAAAAGACAGGTGTGGTCAGCGTGACGGCAATTGCGACGGCGATCCGCCAGAGCGACGGCACCACGTCGCGGAACAGCAGCCCGGACGAAGCCAGCGCCTGCCAGGCTGCCAGGATCAGCACCGCAGCAAGCAATCGTGCGCGACGTATCCTCAGTACGTCCGCTGCAGCCATCGCTCGATGTGTTCCATGCAGACGAAGAACAGAACGCTGGCCAGCACCACGAAGACGATCGCTGCGTAGGTTCCCGCGAGGTCGTAGCGTTCGGCTAATTCGTTGATGAGCTGCCCGAGCCCGCCCAGATTGATCAGGAACTCGACACCAACGATGTTGATCAGGCTGAACGTCAAGCCGAGACGCAGGCCGGTGAAGATCGCAGGCAGCGCCGCCGGAAACAGGATCTTGCGGAACATCTGAGCGGGTGTCATCCGCAGTGAGCGGCCGACGTCGATCAGGACGGACCGCGTCGCCACGAGGCCCTCGAGTGTTTTCAATACGACCGGCGCCACACCGGCCGCGAAACCCAGTATGATGATGGTGAGTGAGGAGCGGCCGAATAGCACAAGGAACAATGGGTATGCCAGGACCAGCGGTGCGGCGGCCCATGCCGCGACCCAGGGTTCGAAGGCGCGCCGCGCCTGCACCGATCGGTGCAGCCAAAAACCGATTGGCACGCCAACTGAAAGAATGAGCAACCCTGCACCGAACGTCTCGGCAGTGGTGAGCAGAAAGCGCGCGACCACATGCTCCTCCAGCACGATGCGCTGGAGCGCGGCCAGCACATCCCATGGCGGCGGGACGACGTAGCGGCTGATGATATCGGTTACGATAAGCACCTGCAGCAATCCGCCTGCGGCTACCAGGCTCAGGCAGCCGAGGACCGCTGCCATGACTCAGGCCGCGGCTTGTTCTGCGACTGCGAGGCCACGACTCGCCTCGTCGCGCAGGTCGCCCCACAATTCGGCGACATAGGCACCGAATTCCGGGCTGCTCAGAATGTCATCGCTGCGCGGTCGCGGCAGATTCACCTGGACAACGCGCCGCAAGCGGCCGGGGCGAAATGTCATGACCAGAATGCGGTCGGAAAGCTGCACCGCCTCGGTCAGACTGTGCGTGATCAGCAGCGTCGTCTGGTGAAGCTGCTGCTGGATCTGCGTCACCTTGTTGCCGAGTAGCAAACGCGTCTGCTCATCCAGCGATGCGAACGGCTCATCCATCAGCAGGATACGCGGCTTTGCGGCCAGCGTGCGGGCGATCGCCACGCGCTGGCGCATCCCGCCCGACAGCTCCGACGGATAGCGACGCTCGAAGCCTTGCAAGCCGACAAGTGCCACGTGATGCCGCGCGCGCTCCAGCCGCTCCCCGCGCGGAATCCCGCGTAGTTCCAGTGCAAAGGCCACGTTGTCGATGACGCTGCGCCAAGGGAAGGTGCTTTCCTCCTGGAACACCATCCCAATCGCGGGATGCGGCCCGGTGATCGGCTCGCCTCCCACGGTCACCGTGCCTTCATGCTCGCCTGTCAAGCCGCCGATGATGTGGAACAGCGTGGATTTTCCACAGCCGGACGGGCCGATGATGGATACGAACTCGCCCTCCGCCACATCGAATGACATGTCCTGCACGGCCGTAATCGCCGCGTTGCCCGCGCCAAACCGCTTCGTGACGTGCCTGACGGAAAGCGCGGCGCCCACGTTGCGTCAGATGCGATGCGTTTCGTGCGTTGACGGGTGGAACAGTTCTTCCGGCCGCAATACGCGCGGCGACAATCCCTCGGCGTGATGGCGGCGCAAAAACGTCTCCAGCACATGACGATTTGCGTCGAGACCATAGGACCAGAAGTCGTCGCCCATCAGCTTGCGCGCCGCATGCAGGTGTTCGTCCAGGAATGGCAGCGTCACCTTGGAGGCAGCCGTGTCCGCGAGCTTGGCCAATGCCCGTGCCTTTGCCTGCTCGAACGCCTTCATGGCGGCCATTGGTAGCCATGGATGCTGCTCGGCCAGCGTCCGGCGGATGCCGAGGATGTGCATGATCGGGAAGATCCGCGACTTGCGGAACCATGCCGCTGCGGCTGCGGCAGGATCGGGGTAAAGCCAACCAACATTCGGATGGTGTCCGAAGCAGGATGGCGCACGCGGACCGATCACCGCATCGATTTCACCATTGGCCAGCATGCCGGAGATCGTCGCATTGGCCGGCGCATCCTCGACGCGCACGTCGGGTGGCAGGTTCAGCGCGATCTTCTCGATGCGTCCCGCCTGTTCGTAGCCGCCGCGCACCCAGGTAACGTCCGACGGCTTTACCCCGTGCTCGTCTTCCAGCACCGCACGCGTCCATACATTCGCGGTGACCTGGTATTCCGGCACACCGATCCGCTTGCCCTTCAGGTCCTCCGGACGGCTGATGCGGTCGGTGCGGACATAGATGGAGTTGTGACGGAACGAGCGCGACGGAAACACCGGAACGCCGACATACGGGCAGTCGCCATTCGCGGTCTTCACGGTGAAGCTGCTCATTGACAGCTCGCAGATATCAAAATCCGCGTGGCGGAAGGCGCGGAAAAAGATCTCCTCCGGCTCCAGCAGCATGAAAACCGGATCGACGCCGTCGATAAGCACGCTGCCATCGACCAGCGGCCGCACCCGGTCGTAATCGCCGACAGCGAGGGAAAGCGCGAGCCGGGTCATTCCGCAGCCTCGCTGATTGGCGCGAGTGCGAGTTCCTCCGGTGAGACGCCCAAGGTGCGCCAATCCTCCGTCTTCGGCACGACACCTTCGAAGGAACGCAGCTTCGCGTGCGGGATATATGGTTGGCCACGGCCGATCACGCGCCCAGTGGCAAGGAAGTCGCGCACTGCCTCCACCATGATGCGGCGGAACTGGAGGATGGCAGTGTCGCTCACGCCCAGCCGTTCAAGCGAGCGATCGGCGATCGGCCCCATTGTCTCCCACATGGCGATATCCTGGTTCGGAATGCCGCGAATGCCAGTGAAATTGCCTTCGCGCATCGCTGCGCGGTCCTGCAGGAAATCGTTGTCGCGCGTGCGGATCTTGCGCCAACGCCGATCGACATCCAAGCCGACTTCGGCACCGAGAAAACGCCGCCACGTGGGCGCATCCGGCGTCGTGTCCCCACCCCAGGCAATGAAGTGAAACATGGTGTGCGTGTCGTCCATCGGGATTTGATGGATCGCCATGTTGTAGAGGTTGTTGCGCGGGATCTGCACGGTAAACGGCGCGATGAACAGCGTCGTGCGCACATACATGTGGGTCGCTTCGTTGCGTATCGGCTTGCGCAGCGCGGCGTAGCGAAAGCCGAAGGAGGTCCGCTGGACTACCAGCCGCGGTGCCCTATCGGTCGAAGGCCGCAGCCATAGCTGGTCATTGGCGACGCTGGATTCATTCACCTGTGCCGGGACCATGTCCGACGAATGCAGCGTCGAGGAATGCGCGGAATCGATCGCGCCTTCCAGCACCTGCGCCCAGTTGCAATCGACGACGATCTTGGCGATCGAGATGTGCGTGTCCGGCGTGGGTTGGAACACCGGCGGGTCGAACGGCGGCATTTCCGCCTGGGGACCCATGAACACCCACACAAGGCCAGCAGCTTCGTGCACCGGATACGACTTGTGCTTCACCTTCTCTTTGAACCGGGAGTCAGGTGGTTCGGACGGCATCTCCAGCACGTTGCCGGACACGTCGATCTTCCAGCCGTGATAGAGGCAACGCACGCCGCATTGCTCGTTGCGTCCCAGTGCCAGCGACGCTCGGCGGTGCGGGCAGTATTCGCCGATGAGGCCAAGCCGACCGTCGCTGTCGCGGAACGCGATCAGGTCCTCTCCGAGCAGGCGCACGCGCACCGGTGCGCCGTCGCGTTCGACGACCTCTTCCGACAGACACGCCGGCAACCAATGCCGCCGCATGATCTGCCCCATCGGCGCATCGCCTTCGACGCGGCAGAGCAGGTCGTTGTCTTCAGGACTCAGCATCTGCGTCCCTCCCTGGTCCTGCTTATCCAAGGCGGAGAACGCTGAGATGTCCAGACAGCCCGCTAAATGGGTAATTTCTCACTCCCAGACCGGGATGGGTGGTCTCGGCTGCTGGTTACGATTAATCCCCATCGCAATGGGATAAGTTTGCCATGCCCCTCGTCCTGTCTGCCAATGGCGCACGAGCTGTTGCAGGGTCACCAGCGGCACGCCTTGAGATTCATCCGCGACCGTCTCTTTGTCGGGCCACCGTGTGGCCGCCAGCCTGCGGCGAAGATTAACGAGATCCTGCTCGGGAACATCGATGCGGAACGGTTGCGGCTGCCGATGCGCGAGACCGAGGAAAAAGGCTCGCAGCAACCGCGCCTGCAATTCCCATCACAGCGGCGCCCAAGAGCTCGCGTCGGTCCTGGTTGATAACTTCGGAACGCATTGTGAGCCTCCGTGGGTCGCTTCAATTGCGCTGCCGAGCCGAGGCGATGAACCTGTCGCTGCTCCACGCATCCGTGGCACCAGCTCCGCGGGTCGAGACCGTGGGAAACGCTAGCTCAGATCACAGCGGTTGCGCTTCACAGACCTGTGAAGGAACGTTTGCCGTGGACCAGCGGAAATTCCAACTGACACACGGGCGTGGGGTGGTCACGTGACCTCCCCGGCGAGACGGACTAGCCTTTTTGGCAAAGCCAGGAGGATGTCCCTTGCAACGCCAGATCATCGCGATCGCCGGGGTTGAGCTCGAGCTGTTCGAATCTGGCGAGGGTCCACCGCTACTGTTTCTGCACAATGCCGGCGGGTTCGTGCCTGAGCATCCTTACGTGGGGCTACTCTCGCAAGGCCACAGGCTGATCGCGCCGTCACACCCAGGTTTCGGCAAGTCCAGCCTGCCCGATTGGGTCGATGCGGTCGACGACATCGCCTACGTCTATCTGGAACTGATGGATCGGCTGGGCTTGCAGGAAGCCGACGTGATCGGCTGCTCCATCGGCGGCTGGATCGCCGCGGAGCTCGCGACCAAATCGCCAGAGCGTGTGCGCCGGCTGGTGCTGGTCGGGCCAGAGGGCGTGAAAACTGGGCCATCCGATCGACTCGACATTCCGGACATCTTCGCCTTGCCGCAGGCCGAGATTGACCGGCTGATGTACCACGATCCGGAGCGCATGCGGGCCGATGTCTCGCAGCTCACCGACGAACAGCTCGCTATCCGCGTGCGTAATCGTGAGACGCTGGCTCTGCTGGTCTGGGAGCCGTACATGCACAATCCCAAGCTGCGCCACCGGCTGCATCGCGTCACCACGCCCACCCTGTTTCTGCGCGGCGAAAGCGATGGGCTGGTGTCAGCCGAGTATCTCGCCGCCTATGCACGCCTGCTGCCGAATGCGCGGACAGAGACCATCGCGACGGCAGGACATGCGCCGCATATGGAGCAGCCCGAAGCCTTCGCCCGGACAGTGCTGCGGTTCCTGGAGGCGGTGTGATGAAGGCCTGGCATTTCAGCGAGAACGCCTATCCGTACCTGCCGCCCGCAGACGAATACGAGTCGATCCGGGTCAACCTTCCCAACCGCGTCTATGACCCGGAGAAGGGGGCTGCGTTGTACGACCGCTTTCTCGATGAGTGGCTGATCGCGGAAGACGAGGGCATGGAAATCATGCTCAACGAGCACCATCAGACGGCGACATGCGTTGATCCTGCGGCGCCACTTGTGCTGGCGGCGCTCGCGCGTCTGTCCAAGAAGGCACGGTTGCTGATCCTCGGCAATCCGATCGCCAATCGTCGCCAACCCGTGCGCGTGGCGGAAGAAATGGCGATGGTCGATGTGCTGTCACGCGGCCGACTGGAAGCCGGCTTCGTGCGTGGCGTGCCGTATGAAGTGCTGCCGGCCAACAGCAACCCGGTGCGCATGAACGAGCGCGAGTGGGAGGCGCTCGAGCTGATCATCAAGGCCTGGACGACGCATGACGGACCGTTCAGTCATGAAGGCCGGTTCTTCCATTCCCGCGCCGTGAACATCTGGCCACGTTGCTATCAGCAGCCTCACCCGCCGATATGGATCAGCACCACGAGCCCGGGTGGTGCGGCGCGTGTCGGCGCTCGCGCTTTCGTGCAGGCGACGTTCCTCACCGGCTTCGACGGGACGCGGGCGGTGTACGACGCGTACCGCCGCGGCTGGCGCGAGGCGGGACGCGGCAATGATGTGCCGGCGCACCGGCTGGCTTATGCCGCCATGGTCTATACCGCGCCGAACGAGGCAGATGCGCGCGCCGGTGCGGAAAAGCTGCTGTGGTATATCACTTCCAACAAGGTGCCGCCGCACTTTGCCAATCCGCCAGGCTATGTGCCGGTGGCCGCCAACGTTGCCATGTTGCGCGGCGCGGAACACCCGCTGAGTGCCTTCCGCAAGGCCGCCACGGTGGAGGGCGCGATCGAGGCAGGCATCATGTTCGCCGGGACGCCCGATCAGGTGCATCGGCAGATCAAGAAGCTGTACGACCACGTCGGCGGGTTCGGCCATCTGCTGATCATGGGCCAGGCCGGTTTCCTGGAGCATGACGAAACGGTGTTGGGGATTCGGACGTTCGCGCGCGAGCTGTACCCGCGGCTGAAGGAGGAATTTCCGGATACCGCGATCACCGGCTAGGCCTGTCATTGCCCAGCAGGGATGGGGATTGCTTCGCTGCGCTCGCAATGACAAGTAAGGAGGATGGCAGCGACAGACACCGCAACGACCGAAGCTGGCCGCGATTTCATTCGCGACATCGTGCAATCCGACATCGAAGCGGGCCGTGTCACCACCGTGGTCACGCGCTTTCCGCCTGAGCCGAACGGCTATCTGCATATCGGCCATGCCAAGTCCATCTGCCTGAACTTTGGCATCGCGCAGGAATATGGTGGCCGCTGTCATCTGCGCTTTGACGACACCAATCCCACCAAGGAGGAGCAGGAGTTCCTCGACGCGATCAAGCGCGACGTGCACTGGCTGGGCTTCGACTGGGGCGAACACCTTTATCATGCGTCGGACTATTTCGAGCAGCTGTACCAATGGGCGGAGCACCTGATCCGGCAAGGCAAGGCTTACGTTGATGACACGCCACCCGACCAGATGCGGAGCCAGCGCGGAACGCTGACCGAACCGGGGCAGAACAGCCCGTATCGCTATCGGTCGGTCGAGGAGAACCTCGACCTGTTCCGCCGCATGCGCGCCGGCGAGTTCCCGAACGGAGCCAGGGTGCTGCGTGCCAAGATCGACATGGCGTCGCCCAACATGAACATGCGCGATCCCGTGTTGTACCGCATCCTGCACGCGGAGCATCCGCGCACGGGCAACGCCTGGTGCATCTATCCTACATACGATTACGCGCACGGTCAGTCGGATGCAATCGAAGGCGTGACGCATTCGCTATGCACGTTGGAGTTCGAGGACCATCGGCCACTGTACGATTGGCTGATCGATAATCTGCCGGTGCCGGCGCGGCCGCATCAGTACGAATTCGCGCGGTTGAACATCACCTACATGGTCATGTCGAAGCGCTTTCTGACGCGGCTGGTGAACGAGGGCCGGGTCTCCGGCTGGGACGATCCGCGGATGCCGACACTGGCGGGTGTACGCCGGCGCGGTATTCCAGCCGCGGCGCTGCGCGATTTCGTCCGACGTGGCGGCATCACCAAGTCGAACAGCGTTACGGAATATGCGGCGTTCGAATACTCGGTCCGCGAACTGCTCAACCGGATCGCGCCGCGCCGCATGGCGGTGCTGCACCCGCTGAAGCTGGTGATCGAGAACTGGCCGGAGGGCAAGACCGAAACACTGGAGGCGATCAACAACCCGGAAGATCCCTCTGCCGGTACGCGGCCGATCACCTTTGGACGCGAGCTCTACATCGAGCGCGAAGACTTCATGGAGGCCCCGCCGAAGAAGTTCTTCCGGCTCGCGCCTGGGCGTGAGGTGCGATTGCGCTACGGGTATTTCGTGACCTGTCGCGAGGCGGTGAAGAATGCTGCCGGTGAGGTGGTGGAACTCCGCTGCACCTATGATCCCGCAACGCGCGGCGGCAATGCGCCGCCCGATGGACGCAAGGTGCAGGCGACGCTGCACTGGGTTGCTGCGGCGGATGCCATTCCGGCGGAGGTGCGCCTCTACAATCATCTGTTCTCGCGTCCGGATCCGGGGTCGGATGGCGACCTTATGGCCGATCTCAATCCTGACTCGCTGGAAGTGCTGACCGGCTGCCTGCTGGAACCAGCGCTTGGCAACGCACCCATCGGCGAAGCCGTTCAGTTCGAGCGGCTGGGCTACTTCTGCGCCGATCCGGATTCGGCGCCGGGCAAGCCGGTTTTCAACCGCACTGTTGGTCTGCGTGACACCTGGGCCAAAGTGCAAGGACGCACCTGATCGTCATGGCCGGCCACCATGCCGGCCATCCGTCGCGGCAGGGTGCCGCAGAGGAGAGTGCATCATGAAATTCGGCGCCGCGATGTTCTTCACCGAAGCCTCGATGGCGCCGAGTGAACTCGGCCCGATCCTGGAGCAGCGCGGCTTCGAATCGCTTTGGGTGCCGGAGCACTCACACATCCCGCTGGTGCGCACCAAAGCGTTTCCGGGTGGTACTGAACTGCCGCAACCCTACTACGATATCATGGATCCGTTCCTGGTGCTGACCGCCGCGGCAGTTGCCACTAAGACGCTGAAAGTCGGCACCGGCGTGTGTCTGATCAATCAGCGCGATCCGATCCAGACAGCCAAGCTGGTTGCCTCACTCGACCAGCTTTCTCGCGGACGCTTTCTGTTTGGCGTCGGCAATGGCTGGAACAAGGAAGAGATGGAACACCACGGCACGGATTACGAAACGCGCCACAAGCTGTCACGCGAGCGCATCGAGGCGATGAAGGCGATCTGGTCGCAGGACACCGCCGAATACCACGGCGAGTTCGTCAACTTCGCGCCAATGCAGACCTGGCCGAAGCCGGTGCAGAAACCGTTTCCGATCATCGTCGGCGGCGCCTTCCCCTATGGCGCGCGGCGCGCGGTGCGGTATGGCGACGGCTGGATTCCCGGTGCAGGGCGCACGCATCACGGCGACGTCGCAGACACCTTGCCGCAGTTCCATGCCATGGCTCGCGAAGCAGGGCGCGACCCTGCATCCCTGCCGGTCACGCTGTTTCGTGTCGCCGAGGACCTTGATCGGCTCAGGCAGTATCGCGATCTCGGCATCGCACGCGTGGTGATCAGCCTGCCGGCGGCGAAGGCTGATGGGATCATGCCGATACTCGATCGTTGGGAGCCGCTGATGCGGGAATTCGTCTGATGCTGAAAGGCAAGACTGCCATCGTCACTGGTTCCACCAGCGGCATCGGGGCTGGCATCGCAAGCGCACTGGCCGAGCA
>CAYRTL010000129.1:10559-13177 GCA_964427005.1 uncultured Acetobacteraceae bacterium | reverse complement strand
TGGCGCGGGATGGCCGAGATGGGTTGGCTCGGCGCGGCCATTCCCGAGCAGTACGGCGGCGCCGGGCTTGGCTACGAAGGCCTGTGCGTCCTGGCAGAAGAACTGGGTCGCGCGATTGCGCCAGTGCCGTTCGCTTCCTCTGCGTATCTCGCCACGGAGGCGCTGCTGCTGGCGGGCAGCGATGCGCAGAAGCGGCGGCTCCTGCCGAAGCTTGCGGACGGTTCAGTCATCGGCTGCTTTGCGCTGGCCGAGGGCACCGGCAATCCCGATCCGGAGAGCGTCCGTGCCCGCGCCATCGGCGGCAAGTTGAGCGGCAGCAAGTGGCCAGTGACGGATGGCGGCGTCGCGGACTTCGCCATCGTCGCGGCGCGGGATGAAGCCGGCGAGGTTGCGCTGTTCCTGACCGAACTCGTCACCAGCAACATCACCCGTCGGAACCTCGCGACAGTCGATCCCAGCCGTAACCACGCGCGTATAGACTTCAGCGGCGCGGACGCCGAAAGGCTTGGTGCGCAGACCGGCTGGCCGATTGTGCAACGCCTCCTGGAACGGGCTGCGATCCTGATTGCATTCGAGCAGGTCGGTGGCGCTGATGCCTCGCTTGAGATGGCACGCAACTATGCCCTCGACCGTTACGCATTTGGTCGGCCGATTGGCTCGTTTCAAGCTATCAAGCACAAGCTTGCCGAGGTGTATGTCGCGAACGAGTTGGCGCGGTCCAATGCGTACTACGGCGCATGGGCGCTGTCGGCCGATGCGAGCGAGCTGCCGCTCGCTGCGGCCACCGCGCGAGTGTCGGCAACCGAGGCGTTCCATCTTGCGTCGAAGGAGAACATCCAGACGCATGGCGGCGTCGGCTTCACCTGGGACGTTGATTGCCACTTGTATTACCGGCGGTCCAAGCAGCTCGCGCTGGCACTCGGTGCCGCGCCGTGGTGGAAGAACCGCCTGGTCGAACTGCTCGAGATGCGCAACGCGGCGTAGGAGGTCTCGATGGATTTCAACGACACGCCGGAAGAGGCCGAATTCCGCGCCGAGGCGCGTGCATTTCTGGCGGCGAATGCCGAACCGAAGAGCAGGGCCAGGCCGGTGCTGCGGCTTGGCGACATGGGTCAGGATGCGGTGCAGCGCTGCAAGGCGTGGCAGGCGAGGAAGGCCGATGCGGGCTTCGCCGGTATCACCTGGCCGAAGAAGTTCGGCGGGCGAGAGGCGTCGCCCATCCTCCAGGTGATCTACAACCAGGAGGAGGAGAACTACGCCGTGCCGCGTGGTCTGTTCGAGATCGGGCTTGGCATGTGCATTCCAACAATGATGGCGTATGCGAAGCCCGAACAGCTCGATCGTTATGTGCGGCCAGCGTTGCGTGGCGAGGAGGTGTGGTGCCAGTTGTTCTCGGAACCGGCCGGCGGTTCGGATCTGGCCGCTCTGCGCACGCGGGCGGAACGCGATGGCGATGACTGGATCATCAACGGCCAGAAAATCTGGACGTCGGGGGCGCATCTGTCGGACTTCGGCATCATCGTCGTGCGGACCGATCCGGATGTGCCGAAACATGAGGGGCTGACGTTCTTCTTCCTGGACATGAAATCGCCGGGGATCGAGATACGGCCAATACACCAGATGTCCGGTGCGTCACATTTCAACGAGGTGTTCTTCACCGATGTGCGCGTGCCGGATGCCCAGCGCCTCGGCGCGGCGGGGCAGGGGTGGAAGGTCTCGCTCACCACGTTGATGAACGAGCGTCTCGCCGTGGGCGAGGTGCATCGGCCTGATGTCGAGGACCTGCTGGAGCTGAGCCGCTCTGTGATGCTCGAGGGAGCGCCGGCCATCCACAGCAGTGCGGTGCGCGAGCGCATTGCCGAATGGTACGCGCGCACGCAAGGCCTGAAGTTCACCCGCTTCCGCACCATGACGGCATTGTCGCGCGGCCAGACGCCGGGGCCGGAGAACTCGATCCACAAGCTGGTGAACGCCAGCAAGCTGCAGGATATCGCGTCCTATGGGCTCGACCTGATGGGGATGGCGGGCCTGGTGATGGACGACGACCTGGCGGAGGTGTACGCGATGTTCCAGCAGGCGTTGCTGTCGTCGCCAAGCGCGCGGATCGCCGGCGGCTCAGACGAGATCCTGCGCAACATCATCGCCGAACGGGTCCTTGGACTGCCGGCGGACATCCGCGTGGACAAGAACAAGCCGTTCAATCAAGTGCCGACTGGCAGGCGCTAGCGGCTATTCTTCCAGGCGGAAGCCGAGCTTCAGGGTCACCTGGTAGTGAGCGACCTTGCCATTCTCGATATGGCCGCGGACCTGTTCGACCTCGAACCAGCCGATGTTGCGCAGCGTCTCCGCGGCCTTCTGGATCGCCCGATCGATTGCCTTGCTGACGCTCTCCTCGGATGAGCCGACGATTTCGACGACTTTGTAGACGTGTTCGGGCATGGCGTGCGCTCCTGTTCTGTGCATCGGCAGAAGAACGGCGGTAGCGCGGGAATGTTGCGCCTGGGTCCCATGGAAAGGAAGCGCTGTTCGTTAACATACCCATGATGCCTCCGCGCAGGGCGGGGGAGGGGCGGTGATGACGTGGATCCCCGCCTACGCGGGGACAGCAGCTTCGCTAA
>CAYRTL010000129.1:1938-10459 GCA_964427005.1 uncultured Acetobacteraceae bacterium | reverse complement strand
TCGCTGCGCTCATAAGCTCAGCTAGCTGGCTCGGGCGGTAGGATTCGAACCTACGACCAATCGGTTAACAGCCGATTGCTCTACCGCTGAGCTACGCCCGATCAGAGGGCGCTCCTATAGCGGAAGCCGGCCCCAGGAGGCAAACCGGCATCCGCCGTTTCATCCTTCTGCTTGGCATCGTTCGGCGCATGTCCATGAGGCGGTTCCAGCGCAAAGTGGCGCTGCCTCATCTTGGGAACGAGAGACGAACAAACGGTTAACGTTACGCGCGACGCTGAGCACGCGAATGCGCCAAGCACCGCCTGGTTCGCGGAATCCCACCCACCCAACTTCACTTGAAGGAAGTTGCCGGATTTTAATCACCAGGCACGTCCCACCCAACCGAGGGCGCATTAAATTCTGACCGTATCGCGTCCTTGAACGCTGACCGCAGTCGCGGCGCGAATCCACAGACTGGAGCGCTTTGAGTCCTCCTAAGGAGACGACCTGCATGACCGTACGTTTACGACAGGAGACCTTTAGCAAGGTGCCAGAGGTCACCCTGCTTTTCTGGGCCCTTAAAATCGCGGCGACAACGCTGGGCGAAACGGCTGGTGACACCGTCACCATGACGCTCAACTGGGGTTATCTCGCCGGCACCGCTCTGTTCTTCGTCGCGCTCGTCGTGCTGGTGGTCGCGCAAATCCGCGCCCGCGCGTTCCAGCCGCTGCTTTATTGGGCGACCATCGTGGCCTCCACCACCTTCGGCACGACAATGGCGGATTTTGCCGACCGCTCACTCGGCATCGGATACACCGGCGGCTCCGCCTTGCTGCTGACACTTCTCATCGGCGCGCTCGCACTATGGTACTGGTCGGAGGGCACTATCTCGGTCAACACCGTCGCCACGCCGAGGGTCGAGATGTTCTACTGGAGCGCTATCACGCTCTCACAGACACTTGGCACGGCGCTCGGTGACTGGGTGGCTGACACGGGCGGGCTTGGTTACGAACGCGGAGCGCTCGTCTTCGCGGCAGCGCTTGCAGTGCTGGCCGCGCTCTACTTCCTGACCAGTGTATCGCGGGTGCTGCTGTTCTGGGCCGCATTCATCCTCACGCGACCGCTGGGCGCGACCATCGGCGACTTCCTCGATAAACCCGTCAGCCACGGCGGGCTGGCGCTCAGCCGACCGCTGGCTTCCGCGGTGATCGCGGCTTTTATGGTTCTATGCCTGTTGGTGTTCAGGCAACGGCCGGGTCGCCATCCTGGCGAAACGGCAGTAGCGGCGGGCGATTGATCCGCGGGTACCGGCTCAGGCCTTGATGTTCAGAACACCAGGCGCCTGGGCCGCAACCGCTGCATCCTTGCCGGAGACAGCTTCCCTTTCTTTGACGGCGGCCGATTCGGTTCGCTCGTCATCCTGCTTGGCCTTCGGCGTGGCCGGCACCTGATACTGCGGCACCGCATTCGATATGTGAGATACAGTCATGACACACTCCCGACGAGACGTGGGAGGGCCACGATGCGCCGAACTGGTGAAGATCCGATTAGGGCACTCTCAGTGTCATGACACGGGACGTGGGTGGCTGGGCAGCTGTGCCTGGTGCCGGCTCTGGGGTTTCGCCAGCGCTGTACCATTTAGACGCCCGCACGCACAAGGAGAGCGGCGATACCTGCGACAGTCTCAACAGCGGCGGGCGTCGCATTGCGCTGGACCGTCGGCGATGTCAGTGCGCGTGGCTTTCAGGCCCTGCGTTTGTCCATCCTGGGTGCCCGTCGCGTATTCGGCTCGAATACCGCCTATGCGGTGTGTTTGAACTCCGTTCCGCTAGCGACAGCGCAGGCGCGGCTGGAAGACGCCGCGGAGATGGTCGAATGGCATGTTGCCGACGGCAGTATCCCGGAGTTCATCAAGCATCGGCTTGACCCCGGCCTGGCCGAGGGTATGGCTTGGAAGCTGGCGCCCTTGCGCCTCTTTCGCGACCGGTTCGAAATTTCCCTCGACAACGACTGCGTTATTTGGCGGCTGCCGCGCTCGATGGCCATCTGGCTTGATCAGGCTCCGGATGGAGCCCGCTGCCTGCTCGCCGAGGACATGGCGACTTGCTTCGGCTGGTTCACGCCGCTCTGTGGCCCCGAGCCTCGCAACGCTGGGATCCGCGGGCTGCCGCCGGGTTTCGACCTCGAAGCGTCGCTCAGGGACGTTCTGCTCCAGTTGCCGGGCATCAGGGTTTCCAGCGAGGTGGATGAGCAAGGGATGCAGGTCGCTGCATTATCACGCCAGCTTCCGCCACTGGTCGTAAGCAAGGAGGACGTGACCATCTGTTCGCCGGTTCCGCCGCATGTGGCAAAACTCGGCCATTGCGGGGCGCATTTCGTCGGACTGAACATGCGGCGCCCACGTCCCGAGCACGGGTGCGATCAGGCCTTGCTCGACCGCATTGCTGCACATTGGGATGCGCACCGGCCGACGGTCGAAGCGATGGTGCAGCAGGCGTAAACAGTCAGCGGGCGGCGGTGTCAAGCCGGTTCGCGCGCAGGAAGGTGCGGATGTGGCGCACCGCCAGCGGAACCAGTTCCTTCGGCTCCTTCCACGGATAGAGGCTCACCTGGGAATTCGGCGCGAGGCGTGCCGATTCCATGGCCACCGCGTACGGATGCGCGGGGATGTCATCCGGCAACACCAGTATTGGCGTCCGGCACTCGCGGACAAAATCGCGCGTGACGGTGAAGACAAAATCAGGGTTGGCGCCGTACATCTTCTTCAGGAATCCATCCACCATCGACATGGTGACGTCGCGCCGGCGTTCGCACAGCGCGGGCCCCCAGCCTTTGATGTTATTCTCGTAGAACAGATTCGGCATTTCCGGACGGAAGCCACTCGGCTGCGCCAGCACGGCGGCGATCACGCGATCGGGGGCGCGCTTCAGAAGATTCCAGATGAACGGCCCGCCGATGCAGTAGCCCAGCACCATGAACTGCTTGATGCCCAGATGATCCATCAGGCCGAGATGATCGTCGGCGTACGAGTCCCACGGCCGATCGACCTCAACCGGGCCGGATGATTCGCCGCCATTGGCGTTGCGCAGGTCAGCCGCGATGCAGCGGTATTCGTTCTTGAACTCAGCGATCGCGTTGAACGGTGCGCTGCCGGTCACGTAGGAGATTGTCGCGTTCAAGCCTCCACCGGGGATGATCAGCAGCGGCAAGCCGGAACCAACGTCTTCGTAGCGGATGCGGACGTCGCCTTTTTCGTAAATTGCCATGGCGTTTCCTCCTTCCGGGCTAGCTCAACCGATCCGCACGAACTTGTCCACGCTACGGTCCACCGTCAGGCCGGCGTAGATATCGCCGCGCGAGTCCACGCCAACGCCATGCACATGGCGGCTCTCGAGGCGGGTGAGCACCGTTCCGTTCGCGTCGCGCACGCAGACATATGCCGGTTTTTCGCCGTCTTCCTGCTCGGCGATATAGTAATTGCCGTCCCTGCCGCGCGTGATGTCATTCGGACCGCCCATGCCGGTCCACATGGCAAGAAAATCGCCATCGGGCGAGAAGATCTGGATGCGCTTGTTGGCCCTGTCCGCCACGTAGAGTTTGCCTTGCCCATCGATGGCGATGCTGTGCGGCAGATGGAACTGTCCTTCGGCCTTGCCCGGCGTACCCCATGACGCGACGAGTTGGCCATCGCGTGTGAAGCGGTGCACGCGCGCGTTGCGGTAGCCGTCGGTGACATAAAGGTCGCCGTTGGGATGCGCGATCATCTCAGTGGGATGATTGAACGGCCCCGCGGCGCGTTCTGCGAGCCAGGGTGCGCCCTTGCAGCCGGTGTCGGAATGCACGCCGCGCTGTCCGAGTTCCAGCAGCGGCTTGCCGTTGAGCGTGAAAGACTTGGCCACTGAATCGGAGCGGTCTGTGGTGTAGATGATGTCATCGACGATTTTCAGGCCGTGCGGATCGGTGACCTCGCCGGTGCCCCACGCACCCAGATACTTTCCATCGCGGTCGAACACCACCACCGGGGGGTTCTTCCGCTGAAACACATACACGCGGTCCTGCGAGTCGGTCGCGACGCGGCTCACGATGCCGAGTGACTCTCCTGCTGGCATTTTGAGGAAATCGCGGATCAGCTCGTAGGTGTATTTGCCTTCGCCGACTTGTGCCATGGCCATTTCCTCCCCGGACGCTGCCAGCCTGCGCTCAGAGGTGAAGTCTTGCCAATACCGCGGCGAGTTCGCCGTAAGGAACCAGGTCAGCCGCCCGGTTCTCGCCGCTTCGCCAGCACAACGCCGTCCCGGGCCAGAGTACGGATCACCGACCGCGCGAGTTCACGCGACTGATGTTCCGCCACGATCGGGAATAGCTGGCGTATCGGTTGCATCACCGCCGACAGGGCCTCCTCCTCGTCCATCTCACGCAGACTGTCCACTGAACATTACCTTCACAAAACAGCAGCAGGACTGACATCATCCCGCAATCGGGTGCCGAGGATAAGCCGGGCATCGCCGGTTTGGTGTGAAGGATGCTGACGCTTGCCCATCAGGTGCCCGGACGTCTGCGCTTGGCCGGGCCGCTGCTCAAGACGGAACAGGCGGAGCCCCTCGTTCGGCATGTGACCGAACTGCCGGGGGTGACGCGAGTCCACCTTCGTTCGCTGACCGGAAGCCTGGTCGTATTTTACGATGGGACCCCGGACAGTCGAGACCGCATCCTGCAGTCGGCGGGCCTTTCGCCGAATACGACGCCCGGCCCCACGCTGCTCGATGGGCTGATCGAGCTGCTGGTAGAGAGAACGCTGACATACGCCGCGCGCGCTATGGTCGCCGCGGTCCTGTAGCGGCGCTCATCCGGCGCAGGTTCAAGGCGTAGAACACCAGCGACACTGCCGGCGAAAGCACCTGGCCGCGTGCGAGCTGCACGAGCCCTGCGGCAAGCAGCGCGATCGCCGTCCCGGGTTCCTTCATCTTGCGCCACGCGTTGAACGCATTCCACCAATTCTCTGTCGCTGCGCCGATGAGGCGACCGCGTCGAAGCTGGTAAGCGCTGAGCAAGATACAAGCCAAGGCGAACAGCTGAAGGAGCGCCGCCGGAGAAAACTGCGGCGGACGGACTGCAACCGAGCGAGCGGGTGTTGCGTGCAGCACCAGCCTCAGTTTGTCCGTAAACTCCGCAGCGATCGCGTCGATCGTGCCGTCGTGCTCAATCAGGACGCTCGCAGTGTGCGGGTTCACCGCCACTCGCTTCACCTGCGGATGCTCTGAAAGCCTCCGCGCCATTTCGGAGAAATACACGGCATCACGCTGCCGGTCGGGGATGCGCAGCCGGGTGCGACCAGGAAGTGTATGCACCACAACGGCTGAAGCGGGCTCATCAGCGTGCGCCATTCAGACTTCCCGGTTTCGTGTGCTGCGCATGACATTCGGATGACGCACACTAGATCGGCGAATGTGAGGCAGCAACCAACGTTGCAAGGAGCAGGCATCATGGCACGCAGCTACACCAGCGGAGTGCTTACTGGGGTTGCCGTCAGCCTCGTTGCGGCTGCGTTTTCGCCGGTCTGGCGTCCTGCCTTGTCGCGTTGGGGACGGCCGGCACTGAAGCAGGCGATCAAACAGGGCGTGGCGGCATACGGGGTCATGCGTGAACGCACCGCAGAACTGGGAGAAAACGTGAGCGATCTGCTGGCCGAGGCTCAGGTGGAACTGGCGAGCGAACGAGCAGCCGAGGAGAACGCCGCATCGGTCGTGTCCGCCGCGGCCGAGTGATTCGGCCGAAGCATTCGGTTCAGGAAAAACGGCACTGCACCACCGGCCAAGGTCACCGCCAGCTCTCCCGGCCCGAGTGGAACGATGCCTAAGGCGCCGCGCAGCGCCGGCACCATCAATGCGATCGCCTGCGCGCCGAAGGTCACTCCCATTGCCGCGAAGAAGGTCGGGTTACTGCCTGGCTGGCGCCCGGGTGCCCGGCGGTTGAACGCGTGCAGAAGCTGTCCGAGCAGCAGGCTGCCAAAGCCCATCGTGTGCATCTCCGGACCGGCGCCGAAGCGCAGCCTCCCCCAGGTGCTGCTTGTCAGCGCGCCAGCGGCCATCACGCTGCCCTCGGTTAGCAGTTGCTGCACCTCCGAACCACCAACGATGCCCGACCCAGTCGATCGTGGCGGGCGCTGCATCGTTGCGGGATCCGGTGGCTCGGCGGAAAGCCCGATCCCAGGCAGCACATCGGAGACGATGTTGATCCACAAAAGCTGCGCCGGGCTGAGCGGCTCGACGGACGCAGCCGTGCCCGCCATGACGTAGGCGATCTCGCTGAAGTTCGTCCCGAGCAGGTAACCGGTTGCCCTGCGCACATTGTCGAAAGCGGCACGACCCTGTTCGATCGCTACCGCGAGCGCGCCCAGATCTTCGGTCTGCATCACGATATCGGCCGCGTCGCGTGCGGCTTCCGCCCCGGCGCCGCCCATCGCAATGCCGACATTGGCCGCATTCAATGCGGGACTGTCGTTGAAGCCATCGCCGACCATGCCGACGATGGTTCCGTCATGCTGGAGTGTCTGGACGATCCTCAGCTTGTCCTCAGGGCTTACACGGGCGAACACATGCGCGCGTCGCGCCGCGGCAATGATGGCGTCGGAAGTCATGCCGGCCAGTTCGGCCGAGTCGACCACGACGGACTGGCCGTGTCCGTTCAGCCCGAGCTCATCCCCGATCGCTCGCGCTGTCGCCACCTGATCGCCGGTGAGCACCAGCGGATGGATGTGGGCGCGGCGCAGCGATTGCATCAGCGGTTTGGCACTCGGCCGGACCGCGTCCGCCAAGCCGACGAGCCCGACCCAAACGAGATTGCTGAGATCGTGCGCTGCACCGAAGGCGAAGCCGAGTACGCGCAATGCTCGTCCCGCCATGGCTGCGTTGGTCAGGCTTGTCGCGGCACGCGCGTCGGATGTGAGCGCGACCGTGCCGTCCACTTGCATCCGCCGTTCGCACAGTGCGAGCACATCGAGCGGGTCGCCTTTCACCATCGTGATCAGCGAACCGTCGGGCATCGCATGCGTCGTCGCCATGAAACGTTCGGCTTCGCTCCGATGACGGATTGACAGCATCGGCTGTCGTTCGCGCAGCGCGGCCGCATTCACGCCCAGCTCTTCCGCCAGACGAACCAGCGCTGTCTCCGTCTCGGAACCGGTCAGCGTTCCGTCGGTAGGATCGATGCTGACATCGCTGCAAAGCATCGAGATTTCGAGCAGTCTGCGCAGCACGGCGTCCTGCGAGAGTGGCGGGAGATCGTGCGGCCGCATCTGTTCGGTGTTGCCATAGGCGATGGACGCGACGCTCATCTGGTTGAAGGTCAGCGTGCCGGTCTTGTCGAAGCAGAGTACCTGCACTGCTCCGAGTGTTTCCACCGCATCGAGGCGGCGGACCAGTACGCCGTGCCGATGCATCATCTCCACGTTGCGGGCCAACGTCGCGCTGGCGACGGTGGGCAGTCCTTCGGGGATCGCGGCGATTGCGAGCGCCGCCGCGGTGCGCATCGCGTGGGCAAGTGCCAGGCCGCGCGCGATGCTCAGCAGCGCCGCCGCGCCACCCAATGCGATCGAAGCCCAGGTGAGCCGGCCACCAAGCCGGTCCAGCTCACGCTCCATCGGCGTGGGCGGCCGCGAGGTCGTGCCAAGAAGCCGTTGCAGCCGGCCGATTTCCGTCTGCACGCCGGTCGCCACAACGATTGCCACGCCCGTGCCACTCGTCACGACGGTTCCGCGATAGGCCATGTTCCGCCGATCGGCGAGTGCGACCGGGACGGATGACAGGGCGGCCGGGTGCTTGCTGACGGGCAAACTCTCACCGGTCAGCATGGCCTCGTCGATGTGGAGCTCATGGGCTCGGACGATGCGCGCATCGGCGGAGATCATCGCGCCGCGCGACAGCAGCACGATGTCACCTGGCACCAGCCTGCCGGCTGCGATTTCCCGGCGCTGTCCGTTACGGATGATGGTTGTCGGAGTGGGGGCCTCGCTGCCGAGCAGCCGGATGGTTTTCTCCGAGCGGCTTTCGACGGTGAAGCCGATAGCGGCATTCAGTGCCACGACGCCGAAGATGGCCACGGCGTCGGCCAGGCCTCCGCTCAGCAGCGAGATCGCACCGGCGCCGACTAACAGCAACGTCGGCAATGTCGCGAATTGCGCGCCGGCAATCTCCAATGACGTTCTGCCGGGCGATAACGGAATCTGATTGGGCCCGACTGCGGCCAGCCGGCGATGCGCGGCTTCGTCACTCAGGCCGTGCTCAACCGAAGTTCCCAGCTGTGCCGCGACTTCCTTGGTCTCAAGCCGATGCCATGCGGTCTCGGCGGCCAGTTCGTCGGGCGCTTCGTCTGCGGAAGCCATCCGCGCGACGAGTCCCGCGACGCCGTCCACCGGCAGTTCGGCATCGCACAGCACGAGCACGTTGCCTGTGTCGGTACTCGGCCAGGCCGCGTGCACGCTGCTCCATCTCGACAGGCGCCGCACCAGGCGCGATTTCAGCTGCGGCGAATTCCGCAGTCCGCG
>CAYRTL010000129.1:0-1838 GCA_964427005.1 uncultured Acetobacteraceae bacterium | reverse complement strand
CCGGCGGCTTCGGCGCGTGTCTCTGCAGCGAGATCGCCGGCCATTTCGCCCAGCTCGGCCACGCGTTCGCGGCCCCAGTCGTAAGCTACGAGCCCACCGCGAATCGCCAGCTTGGCCCCGGTGCGCAGCACCGGAGCCAGGACCGGCGCAAGGACAGCAACGCCCACCGCGGCCACGATCCCGGCGCCTAGACCGCCCTCAAGCACATCATCGAACAGTGCCATGGTATCTCTCCCCTTGGCCCGAACACCCTACGTTATGCCTCGGCGGTTCACGTCACCAGCGACGGACATTCACGTCGCGGTGACTTCACCAGTCTTCCGTGATTCCTTGCGTCGCCTGCGCCAGATAGGTCTGCTGGGCCGGGGACAGATGGCGCGACGCATGAGCCATCGCCGCCTTCAGTTTCCTCACATGATGGCGGTAGCGCGCATTCCTGTCCTGATGGTGCCAAGCCTGACGCTCTGATCGCGCCCGCGCCGTGCGCTCGAAATTGCGGAGGACGCTGCGCGTCGTATCGGCTGTGTGTACCGGTTCGCCATCGGGGATGGTGTTGATAAGCGCTTCGACGGTCTTCTGTGCCAGTTTCGCGATGATCCCATCCTGCATTTCGAATTCTGCTTCGACGAACAGCCGCAGGCCGGAGGCTGCGAGCGATCGCACATCAGGCGGCAGGTTTGATGCGATCCGTCTGAGCAAAAGCAAGCTGAGCGCAACTCCGGAGGCGGTCATCAGGTGACCGCGGACGCCTTCATCCAGTCGCGCCATGCGTGACTCCCTCCTGAGCCGGCGTGCATGCTGCTTCGTCTGCGGCTAGAACCACCGCGGTTGCAGTTGATGGAAGAGACGATATGGACATCGAGGACACGCTGGCGTCTCCGTTGCCGCTTGGCGACATCGCACAGTATCGCCGCGACGGTTACCTGGTAGTCCGCCGCGTCCTGTCGCAGGATCACGTTGCGGAGTGCCTGGCGGCTTTGAGCGCGCTGGCCACCGATCCGCGGCTCAGGCCGGGTCAGCGCGACGGCAGCGGCGCCTTTATCGCCCTGGAGCCCGGCGTAGATCCGGCCGGTGTCGCAGCCAACCAACGCGCCGACGTGATCCGCAAATTCGGCGACTTCACCGATACGTCGCCAGCGCTGCTGCGCGCCGCCATGTCGGCGCGGCTGCACGCAGTGCTCGACGCGCTGATGGGGCAGGGCAGGGTGCTGCTCCAGGAGATGGCGCTCGTGAAGCCGCCGCGGGTCAGCGGCGACAAGCCCTGGCACCAGGATGCGGCCTATTTCCGGGGCAGCGATCCCAACCTGATGTTCGGTGTCTGGATCGCACTCGATCCGGCGACGAGGGAGAACGGCTGCATGGAGGTGATCCCCGGATCGCATCTGCGCGGGCCCGCGCTGCACGTGCCGGCCGAGGACATCAATCTGTGCACCATCCGGCCCGATCTGGTCCGCCTCGCGGATCGCGTCGCACTGCCGATGGATCCGGGCGATGTGCTGATCTTCCACAGCCTGATCCACCACTACACCGCGGCCAACCGTTCCGATCAGCGGCGCCGCGCGCTGCAGTTCCACTACTATCAGGTCGGCTTGGAATGGACGTCGCTGGAGGCGCACCGTGTGCTGTTCCACGATGCCGATGGCGAGTATGCCGGGTGCACGGTGGCCAAGGGCGCGCCGTTCGCCGAGGCTTCCAGTTTCGTCCCCAACCGGTTGCGGCCGGTCGTGCCCATGGCATAGGTTGCTCACGACGCGGGCATGGCGGAATTGGTAGACGCGCAGGTCTCAAAAACCTGTTCCTTCACCGGAGTGTCGGTTCGATCCCGACTGCCCGCACCA
>CAYRTL010000128.1:8969-13222 GCA_964427005.1 uncultured Acetobacteraceae bacterium | reverse complement strand
CATGTGCAAGGTCAGGGTACGCGATCGAGCACCGTAGCCTGCAGGCTTAGCAGTTCCTCCGAGGGCTGCGACTGCTCGAGCAGATCACTGGAACCGGCGTACACGAACGCACGGTTGTCGGCGGCGGCGACCGACTTCACCGAGGAATCGCTGGTGACTCGCACCAGGACCTGCGCGCATTGCTGCAGCGGCTGCATGATGGCCGGCGCGATCGTCTCCAGACGAAGCTGCCAATAATCTCTGGTGAATGCCGCCAGGGGATCGTCCGCCCGGCCGTTGTCGCGGAACAGCGTGCCGGCGGGGATGACCAGATTAGCCATCAAAGGCGAGGCAATATCGAACGTCCGGCAGACCCGCAATGTGGCAGCCGCGGCGCCGTTGGACCAGGCCAGCGCCAGCACCGCGGCCAACCACCAAACGCGCGATGCGAGAACCCGTATCGAACCCTCCCGGCTGATCAGGCCACCGTGGTGCCAGAGTGTAATCGGCGCTTGTGTCTGCGTCGATCATGCTCGAGGTGCGGGACCGGGCGCCACGTCCCGGTCACTCGGCCCCGCGCCGCTGTCAGACCAGTCCGTTACTGGTGGATGTTGAAGGTATAGCCATTCGCATGGGCGTTCACGGTCGCAGTCAAGCTTGCGTTGTTGCTTGCCTGGGTGATGTTGATGCCCCCGCCCGCCAGCGTGAAGGCACCGCCGTTCGCGGTGAAGTTCACTGACGTGCCTGGTGCGCTTTGGGTCACATTCACCACGCCCTGTGCACTAGAGGCGCCGATCACGTTGTTCAGTATCACACTGGCCGTCGAGCCGCCGGCCAGGGGGTTGGCCTGCGTGCCCTGAACGAGCGTGTAATTGACCTTGCTCCCCGAGTTGGTCGTCAGGGTTGACGACTGGGTTCCCGCCGTCGCCCACATGCCGTTGGTCACGGTATTGCCGCTGCCGCCCAGGGTGATGGTGACAGTCTTGGCGGTGCCACCTTCAACAGTGTTGGCGATCGTGTTGGTGCTGCCGGTCGCCGACAGCGACTCAGTGTATGACGCCACCTGGATTCCGTTGGTGCCGGTACCGATGGTATCCGTGACACTGTTGCTGCCACCGGTGAGCGTCTGGTTCATTGAAACGGCACCGCTGGCGCTCACCGTGTTGGCGACAGTGTTGCTGTTTCCGCCACTGATTGCCAGCGTATAGCCGAGAGTACCACCAGCGGTGAGCGAGTTGGTGACGGTATTGGCCCTGCTGGCAGTGATCGTTTCGCTCAATGTGGTGTTGCCGCCGGCTGACACGGTATTGCCGATGTTGTTGGTGTCCCCGGTGACTGACAGAGTGTAGTTGAGGGTGCCGCTGCCGCCGACGTCGATCACATCGGTGATGGTGTTCTTGTTAGCGGAAGCGGGTGTGGTGGCGGTGTTGGCGACAGTGATGGTCACATTGGGATCAACCGGGGCATTCGTCCCGCCGATGGTCAAGGAATGCGTGTTGTATCCCTGTGTGCCACCGCCACCGGATGAGCCATACGTCGCGGTGATACTTGCGTTCGTCGACGTTGCACCGGTCTTGAGACCGCCCTTCAGCACGTTGTTTCCACCGTATTGGTTGACTGTGATGCTGTTCCAAGGGCCGTTCACGTGCAGCGACGTGCCGGGATTGGCGCCGTCACCACTGATCGTGTTGCTGGCGTTGGCGGTGTCCTGATTGATGGACAATGAATTGATGTAGTCGTTGCTGGTGTCGGGGTTGTCGAGGTTGATGTAGTTGGAGGCGGAAGCGGCCGTCTGCGATGCCACCAGGGCAGTGGCCACCAAGAGTAGTTTCCTCATGTTATCGGGTCTCCAGCTTGTTCAGGTCTATGCGCCGTAAGATGACGACCGTTCCACCGGCATCCGTCCCCTCGAGGCTGTTGGTCACGCCCACCAGCCGTCGTGGATTCCTTGTTCGATCAGTTTGCCAAGGGCACTGTGGACCGCGGCGCGCAATGCCAGCCCTACTGCTTCGTTCCCGGAGCCGCCAAGTTCGAATTCCACAGCAGAAGCAGAAGAAGAGAAAATCCTGGTGGCATGGCCGGCAATCCGCAGCGAAGTGACGGATTTTGTCGCCATCGTCTGACCGATCACTTGTCCCGTTTGCACCGCCACAGCGCGAAGGCTGAATGTGATGAGATCCGTGACCCAGGTCGCATCGCCACCAACACCATTGATGGCCAGCCCGCCCGACGCTTGCTTGGTTGCCCGGTCGTAGGCGACCACTTGCCCTATCAGCAGGAGTTCGGCGACCCGCAGCGTGGCGAGGTGATGTTGCGGCGGTGCAGGTACATTGGCTCGCGGTAAGCCCCCGCCACGGGCGGCCTGCCCCGCTTCTGCCGCGCTGTTCAGCGCCAGGACCGCCAACTGCCGTTCGCGCAGCAGCTCGTCGACATGCTGGCGTTCCACCAGATATACATAACCAGGCTGTAACGACCGAATCGCCTCGATCATGTAAGGGGTGCAGTCGAGGGGAACCGCGGTGCTTAACTCCTGCGGCTGACCTGTCGGCCGCCGCTGGCCGGTGGTGTCGATGCAATTGTAAATACCGAGCGTCAGAGGACGCCGCGGCGGCGGCGGCAGGGAGATCGGTTCGTCCGTGAGCACGGTCGGCGTCGCCGAAGGCAACCCCTCCCACACGCACCCGGGCAAGGTGAACAAATAAACTGCAATGACCAGGAATCTGGACGGCCACCAGCCCCATCGCACTGCTCACCCACCCACCGGAATCGACAGGGTTGTCGAACCCGTGGGGGAGGTGATCGTCACAGCCAGTTGGCCATCCGAGTTCACATAGGTGATGACCACATTGCCCGATTGGATGGTGCCCGCCTGGCCGTTCTGCGAGTTGGCGATCTTTTGTGCAATCGATTGAGCGACCAGGCCAGTGAGCTGGGAGGTAAGAGCAGCGACGAACGCTGCGTTGGGATCTGTGACCGCGGGCTTTGCCGCTGCTTGCGCGGCAGCCTGGTTGGTCGCGCGCTGAGCCTTCAGGCTCTGCTCGAACTGCGCACTGGTCAGCGCCGCATTGTCCGTGCCACCGAAACTGGGTGACCGCAGCAAATAGAGCAGGTCGGTAGCCTGGGCAGAACCCGGAAGGGCGATGGGCCACACGGCAAGCGTTGCCGCAGCAAATAGCGCGAACCGGGCACGCCGCGCGGCGCGGGTCCATCGCTCCATGCAACTCCCACTGATGCAATCACTCACGAATTAGATTCCGCTGTTCGTCTATTAGGACATATCATCGTTGGCGTTTTCCTGACAAGAAGAAACGCGTTGGTAATGGATCACCTTTTGCTCCGTTCTCTTTGTAGATGCGGTCGGTTCGGCTGGGATGACCAGCAGCTTTCTTAGTTTCGTCTTGCTCGGCTGCATCCGATCGCCGCATCAGGCTTGTCCACCGAGCCTAGCTGGTGAAGAACAAGTTCGCGGCGATCAGATGCGGCCTGTTGGTGAGGTCGGCAATCAGCATTCGGGAAGAGCCCGCCGCGCTGCCGTCGGCATCGTAGTAGAGCCTGCCGGTGGCGGTATCATAGGCAAAGCGATTGGCGGTCGTGGCGAAGGTGCCGTCGGTATTGGCCGAGAATAGTGTGGCCGAAATCGCTTGCAGCGATGATGTGCCGTGACCGTCATTGACGCCAAGATTGAAGCCTGAATCGCGGAACACCAGCTCGTCGTTGCTGGCAAACGATGTCGTCAGTAGCCCCGATGGTGTTGAGTAGATGAACAAATCCGCGCCGTTGCCAGCGTTGATATGGTACTTTCCGTCACCCAGGATGATGGTGTCGGCGCCACTGCCGGCGTTCACGTTGCAGGTCCCGGCACCCAAATTGAACGTGTTGTTGCCGTTGCCGGCGTTGATTGTGTTCGTCGATGTCGCGGAACCGGCCACCGTAATCTTGTTGGCACCGTTGCCGAGCGCTATCGAACTGCTGCCGGTTCCGAGCGACACTGTGTTGTTGCCGTTGCCGGCGTTCACCGAGTCATTGCCATTGCCGAGGGCGATCATGTTCGCGCCGTTCCCGGCGTTCACCGAATCATTGCCATTGCCGAGGGTGATGCTGTTTCGGCCACTGCCGACATTCACCGAGTCATTGCCGTTGCCGGCACTGATCGTGTTGTTGCCGTTGCCGGCGTTCACCAAGTCATTGCCGTTGCCCAGGACGATGGCGTTCATGCCGCTGCCGACATTTACAAAGTCATTGCCGTTGCCGGCAGTGATCGTGTTGTTGCCGTT
>CAYRTL010000128.1:3751-8869 GCA_964427005.1 uncultured Acetobacteraceae bacterium | reverse complement strand
TGCCGACATTTACAAAGTCATTGCCGTTGCCGGCAGTGATCGTGT
This sequence comes from uncultured Acetobacteraceae bacterium, assembly GCA_964427005.1. GTDB lineage: Bacteria > Pseudomonadota > Alphaproteobacteria > Acetobacterales > Acetobacteraceae > JAMXLO01. The sequence continues at coordinate 8,824 of CAYRTL010000128.1, read as the reverse complement.
TGTTGCCGTTCCCGGCGTTCACCGCATCATTGCCATTGCCCAGGACGATGGCGTTCATGCCGCTGCCGACATTTACAAAGTCATTGCCGTTGCCGGCAGTGATCGTGTTGTTGCCGTTGCCGGCGTTCACCGCGCCTCTGCCATTGCCGAGGATGATCGTGTTCGAGCCGTTGCCCAGCACCACGGAGTCGTTGCCGTTCGCCAGAATGACGGTGCCCGTGCCGTTGCCGCCGTTGACTGACACGTTCCCGCTATCGCCGAAAACCGTGACGCTACCGCTGCCAAAAGTCACCGAGCCGCTGTAGCTGCCGAGAACGAGGGTGCCGCTGACGTTGCCAAGATTGGGGTTCGCGACGAGTACCACCGTCGCTTTCGTCGAGGCCGCATCGCCGAACTGATCGGCTACCGTGTAGCCGAAACTGTCGGTCCCGGTTCCCGCCGGCGCCAGATAGCTGAGGTCCCCGTTGGTCAGCGTGATCTTGCCGCGCGTGCCCGTTGTATCGTCGCCGCTCAGCGTGAGCCTATCGCCGGCAAGTGCTGGTCTGGCGAGGCTTAGCAGATACGAGGTCAGGTCGGTCGAGCGCCCGCTCATCGCCATGAACGTGGCTGGGCTGACGATCGGACTTGGGTGGTAGACGGTGACATTGACCGTGCCCGTGGCGGTATCACCGTACCCGTCGACCACGGTGTAGCTGAGCGTGTCCGGCCCGCTTGCCGGCGCCGTGTAGGTGATGACGCCGTTCACCAGCGTCACCGTCCCGTGCGCTGCGCTGATCGAGGTCACCGTCTCGCTGTCGCCTTGCAGGCCTGGGGTCACCAGCCCGTTGACCAGGCTGGTGAGATCCGCGGACTTTTTGGCATCCACTGTGGTGGCGCCGGTGCCAGCGGTTGGGCCTGGATCAACGGTCACCGCGACGGTGCCGCTCGCGGTGTTGCCGTTCTGATCGGTGACTGTATAGCGGAGCGTGTCTACCCCGCTCACGGGCGACGTGTAGGTGACGACGCCGTTGACCACGCTCACCGATCCGAGCGTTACGATTGCGGCGGTCACCGTCTCGGTGTCTCCGGCCCGACCGGGGGTCACCAGCCCATCGATAAGGCCGGTCAGGTTAACCACCTGATTGTGCCCAAGCGTCGTCACCCCGTTGCCGGCGGTTGGGCCGCTACTGAGCGCCAGGCCGATGCCGCTGCCGGACCCCGAACTGCCGACCGTGAAGACATAACCGGAATAATCCTGGCCTGGCGCCAGATTGAGCGTCAGGCTGCCGCCATCGCTCCGCCGCAGGTCCAGCACGTTGCCGGAAACGAGCGTCGCCGCCGTGACGGTGACGCCGGGGAGATCAATTCTGTCTCCTGGACGGAAGCCGCCGATCGCGCCTTGCACTGTCGCGCCCCGCTCGATCACCAGCAGACTGCTGTTGTCCGTGAACGAGACCGCCGTGCCACCCGCCCCCGTCGTCAGCACGCCGGCGACGTCGAGGCTGCCGGTAAAGCTGATTGTGCCCGAATTGGCCAAGGTGACGCCGCTCGCGATCGTATTGTCGCCGGTAAGCGCCCAGTTGGCGTTGGGATCGACGGCGATGGTGGCGAAATTGACGAATTGTGTGCCGAGCCCCGTCAAGGCGCTCGTGCCCGGGGCAGCCGCAAGTTCCAGAACGCTGAGCGCCGGATTGCCGCCGGATACGATGCCCTGGAACACCGCGCCCGGATCGACCACAACAAGCCCACCGGAGACGCTGTCGAGCGCCACTGCCGTGCCGCTGGCGGCGATGATGGTGCCCGCATTCTCCACGGTGCCGACGCCGCCCGTGATGGAAATTCCGAACTCGGTACCCAGAACCGTGCCGTAGTTGATGACGCTGAACGGCGCGCCCCACCCGCTGATCTGGAAGTCAGTGTTAGTACCGCTCAGCGCAATGTCGAAATAACTGGAAGTCCTGCCAGACATTATTCCCCACCCCAGACCGTGCCAGCCGTTGGCTGATGGCCCAGGCTTGGGCGCCCGGACCGCTGATCGCGCCGCCGCTACTGCCGCTTGGCTGTTCGCCGGGCGGCGAGCCACGGCGAGCGCTGCTGCGGCAAACCTCCGAGACCGAGCATTGACCTATGGCGGTAGGCCGGTTCGCTGTTTGCCCCCGCCTGTCCAAGCCGCTTTTCCCAACGGCGCAAAATTACGTCTAAAGTATGATACCACCTAAGAATAATTACGCAACCCCTTTTCTGATCAATTTTTGGCGCAAACAGATGATTATAGGCAAAAGGCAGATGACAAGCCGCGACGGCCGATTTGCCCAGAAACCGTTCCCTTTCCAGGCGCCCTTAGAGGCCCATAATTCCCTGATAATCAAAATGTTTTCTGCTACGGCGGGGGACGGCTTCGGAAGCACCGGACAGATGCCAGTCGATACGGCCGGCCGGAGCTGGGTTCCCGCGCGTCGTTTTAAGTATACAAGTATCATTTATAGATTTCAGTATCATTTCTTATCAGGAAATATCAGCAGCCTGCATTGGTCAACCACGATTGTTGCGGCAGCCGCGCGATCGATGCCATGCCCGATAGCGTCCGCTGTGACAAGGGCGCCCGCCAGGACCGGAGGAACACCGGATTAGAGCAAATCCGCCCTTGCCCGGCGCCTACATCTGTACTCAACTTGGCATTCGGGAGACCATCGTGACCGACGCACCAGGCTGGCCAGGCATCCCGCCACGCTGGACCTCCAGCGCCAAGAGCGGCGTGGGCACCGCCCTGTCGCCCGTCAGCCGCGTGTGGTTCACCCTCAGCCACGGCATCCTCGACGAAATCTATTACCCAAGGGTGGACCAGGCCTGTACCCGCGACTTCGGCCTCATCGTCACCGACGGCAACGGCTTCTTCGCCGAAGAAAAGCGGGACTGCACATTCGAAATCGCCACGCTCGAGGACGGTGTCCCGGCTTTCCAACTCACCAACACCCATCGCGGCGGCCGATTCCGCATCATGAAGGGCGTCCTGTCGGACCAGCGCGCCGACGTCGTGGTGCAGCGCATCCGCCTGGAGGTCCTGTCCGGCGGACCGCTGCGCCTCTTCGCACTGCTCGCACCCCATCTGGTCAATGGCGGCGCGCACAACAGCGGATGGATCGGCGACTACAAAGGCCATCGCTTCCTGTTCGCCGAGGGCGACGGCACCCGCCTAGCCCTCGGCTGTTCGCGGCCGTTTGCAGCTTCGTCGGTCGGTTTCGTGGGTACCTCCGACGGCTGGCAGATGCTGCATCGGAGCGGCTACCTGACCGACCAGTACGACCGCGCCGTCGATGGCAACATCGCATTGACCGCGGAGATAACAGATCCGGAGACCGAATTCCGCCTCGCCGTGGGGTTCGGGCGCAGCGCACCAGAAGCCGGGTTCCGCGTCCGGGCCAGTCTCCAGACGCCATTCGACCGGCAGCTTGAGGAATACGCTACCTATTGGCGCCAGTGGCAGGCGCGACTTCGCTCACTCGACCGCAAGGTGGACGGACACAACGTGTACCGCGTCAGCACGGCCGTGCTGCGCAGCCACGAAAGCCCGACTTTCCCCGGCGGCCTGATCGCAAGCCTGTCGATCCCGTGGGGTGGCAGCAAAGGCGACGATGATCTTGGCGGCTATCATCTGGTCTGGCCGCGCGACCTGGCCCAGACCGCCGGCGCATTCCTCGCGTGCGGTGCAGACGAGGAAGTCCTGCGCGTGGTCCGTTACCTCCGCGCGATCCAGGAAGATGATGGAAGTTGGCCGCAGAACTGCTGGCTGGACGGGACACCGTACTGGCAAGGCATCCAACTCGACGAATGCGCCTTCCCCATGCTGGTTCTCGAAATGGCATGGCGCGAAGGCGCGGTGCCGCGCCCCGTTCTCCCGGCATACTGGCCCATGGTCGCCCGCGCGGCCGGTTTCGTCATCGGCCATGGGCCCCGCACCGGCCAGGATCGATGGGAGGAAAACTCCGGCTACACGCCTTTCACCCTGGCCGTGCAGATCGCGGCGCTGCTCGCCGCAGCCGACATTGCGGAGGCCTGCGATGTGGAAGACGTCGCCGACTTCCTGCGTGACACGGCGGATGCATGGAACGAGCAGATCGAGGACTGGGTGTATGTCACCGGCACGCGTCTCGCGCGGGAGATCGGGGTTGACGGCTATTACATACGGATTGCGCCCGACGTGCCTGGCGAGGCGCGCGCGCAATTGGGCGGCACAGTGGAGGTGCGAAACCGCTTCGCCGAAGCCTCACACGTGCCGGCGGATGAACTGATCAGCACCGACGCGCTTGCCCTCGTCCGCTACGGACTGCGCGCGGCTGATGATCCTCGCATCGTCAACACGGTGAAGGTCATCGACAGCGTGCTCAGCGTCGATCTGCCATACGGACCGGGCTGGCGGCGCTACAACGGCGACGGCTACGGCGAACATGAGGATGGGCGGGCGTACGACGGTACCGGAGTAGGACGCGTGTGGCCACTGCTGGCCGGTGAGCGGGCGCATTACGAGCTGCTGGCCGGCCGCCGTAGCGATGCGGAGCGTCTGCTGGCGACGCTCGAGGCTGGCGCGAGCCCCGGCAAGCTACTGCCCGAGCAGGTGTGGGACGGTCCGCCTATTCCAGAGCTGGAGCTCGAACCCGGCAAGCCAAGCGGTTCGGCGATGCCGCTGGTCTGGGCGCACGCCGAGCATATCAAGCTGCTGCGCTCTCTCGCCGATGGAACAGTGTTCGACCGGCCGCCGCAGCCGGTGCGCCGGTATCTGCGCAGGCGCAATGTCGCGCGCTGCCGTCCGTGGCGGCCCGACTGGCGGACACCTTCTGTGCCGCTCGGACGCATGCTGCGCCTGGATCTTCCAGTGCCAGCGCTGGTGCACTGGAGCACCGATGGTTGGCGAACGCGACGCGATGAGCCGACGCGCGATACCGGCATCGGGATTCACACCGCGGACCTGCCCACACACGGCCTGGTCCCTGGTGATACGATTGTATTTACATGGCTGGACCTGACCACGAATACCTGGCTGGGCCAGGATCACACCGTCATCGTCGGCGCGCCTGCGTCTTGACGAACTGGCGGGTC
>CAYRTL010000128.1:0-3651 GCA_964427005.1 uncultured Acetobacteraceae bacterium | reverse complement strand
CTACCCCGTCGGCATCGCCTCGGCCAACCGTCCGCCCACCCGCACCGGCTCGATCCGCCGCGCAAGGCCGGTGGCGTCGTTGGTTTCCACGAACACGCCGCAAACGGTTGCCTCGCCCTCCGCCGGCGCCAGCCGTTCGCCCGGCATCTTGCGCCAGAACCGCAGCGTCGCCGCATCCTTCGCCATACCGATGACGCTGTCATAGTCGCCGGACATGCCGGCGTCCGACTGGAATGCTGTGCCGCGCGGCAGCACCTGCGCATCCGCCGAGGGACAATGCGTGTGTGTGCCGATGACCGCCGAGACCTGGCCGTCGAGGAAGTGCGCGAACGCCATCTTCTCGCTCGATGCTTCGGCATGGAAATCGACCAGGATGGCCGCGACCGTGCCGCCCAGCCGGTGCCGCTTCAGCAATTCGGCGGTGGTGCGAAACGGGCAATCGAGCGGGTCCATGTAAAGCCGCCCCATCGCCTGCGCCACCAGCGCTCGGCGGCCGCCGGGAAGCTCCACCACGACCGAACCGCCGCCCGGTGTTTCTGGCGGATAATTCAGGGCCCGAATCAGCCGCGGGTTCTCCGCAATGTAAGGGATGATCTCCTTGCGGTCCCAGGCGTGGTTGCCCAGCGTGATCACGTCCGCACCGGCCGCGAACAATGCGGCCGCCATGTCCGGAGCGAGGCCGAAGCCGTGCGACGCATTCTCGGCGTTCACCACGGCAAGGTCGACCCGCAGCGCCTCGCGCAATTTTGGCAGCGACACTCCCACCGCCTCGCGGCCGGTACGCCCGACCACGTCCCCGATAAACAGAATGCGCATGCTTCAGCCCTTGCAGATGATAATGCCGCGCTCGGTCGCCACGGCGTCCAGTTTCTCGTCGTAGGAACCGGCCGGAACTTCGTCGAGTTCCTGCGCGGCATAGGCGACACCGAGCCGGAAGTGTCCCGGCAGTGCCGCCAGCGTCCGGTCGTAGTACCCAGCACCGTACCCGACGCGATAGCCGCGCCGGTCGAACGCGAGAAGCGGCACCAGCAGGAAGTCTGGGACGCGTATCTCACCATCCGGCCGCAGCGTGCCAAATCGTTCCTTGATCATCTCGACGCCAGGACGCCAAAGCCGGAATATCAGCGGATTGCCGCGCCTTGGTGTCTCGGGCAACACGATCGGGTGCCCGCGCTCATGCAACGCGGTCAGCAACGGCCGGATGTCGATCTCGTGCCCCATCGGCCAGAAGCCCGACACGACCGCCCGGGGCGGCGGAGCCATTTCGCGCAGCACGTTCTCCGCTAGCGCAGCCCCCAGTGCCGGCTCCCACGCCTCGCGTGCCGCGAGCATGCGCTCGCGCACGCCCCGCTTGGCTTCGATCAGTTCTTGGGACATGTGCGGAGCCGCCATGGCCGTTGGCGTCTCATCCTCCCAGAGCCTGCGTGTGCAGGTGGGCGCCAGATACCGAGACCAGGATCCCGGCAGAGCCAGCTCCCTGGAAGATGCTTACTGGCCCCGGGGATAAATTGCCTGACGCACCCAGCAGCCCCGCCCGTCACAATCTAGGGATGCTCCAGGCCGGCGGCAATCTCTTCCGCCCGCTTTGCCAGTTTCCCCAGTCGGCGCCCGAGCTTCGGGTCGGCGGACACGGTTATCGGCTGCCCCGCCCGCGCCGCCTTCAGCGATCTCTCCATCTCGTACAAGTCGTCTGCCATCAGCAGCGAGGCCATCACCAGCATCCGTGCCTCGCCGGACGGGCCCGCCGTCGCCTTGATTGTTTCGATCCGACGCTCCACCTCGCCCGCCATCGCCTGCAAATGGGCTTCCTCGCCGTCTTTACAGCCAATGGTATATGCGTAGCCGTTAATGCGGAGCGTGACCTGCGCCATTGAAAAAATCCTCGCCTTGGGTTCAGCCCGACCTGTCGCCGAGTGCCGTACGCAAACGATCGATCAGCCCGTCGAGTCGGGCAGCAATCTCTTCAGTATCAGATTCTCCGGCCTGCGCCGCCGGTCGCTGCTCATCGCGTGCCGCCGCATTCGCGATGCGTTGCAGCGCCGCCTCCAGGCGATCGGCCGCCCCTTCCGGATCCTCGCTGTCACTCGACATTTTCCCCTGGCCCACCTGAAGTGCGCCATGAACTCAAAGCGGGTGAGGCATTGAACGTCAAGCAGATATCAGTGATCAGTGATCAGTGATCAGTGCTCAGTATCCGGCAGTGGTGGTTCACAGCATGGCTGAAGCACGGAGCGTTCTGTCCTTCGGACAACCCGTGACGCTGCTGTCCGCCCCCGGCGCCGCGTTGTTCGCAGGCTGCGGGTGGTGGCGCGCGCTGGTTGAGCGGGCGCGTGCCGGATGTCCGGGCGTTCCGGTTGATGACATCCTCGATTGCGCCGATGCCTCGGGCTATGCCCTGAGCGCGCTTCGGATCGGACAACGCCGTATCGTGTTGGATGCGACTGCCCCCGGATGGCACGCTGTCGCGGCGATCGCCACATCACTCGGAGGCGAGGTGTTAACCTCTCGGCCACCTGCACTGGATATGGCTGATCGCGCGGCGCGCCGCCGCCTACACGATTGGTTGCAGGTGCGAACCACCCCGGGTGACAGTAGCGGCGCCCTGGGCTAGTACCGCATCACCGTCCGTCAGCTCTCAACAGGAAGGATCGCCAACATGCGAGTGACCCAGAAAGTAAAAAAGATTCTGGACTGGTATGAGGGCGACCCGCCCGGCGTGAAGGCCAACCTGGCGCGCATTCTCTCCACCGGCAAACTCGGTGGCACTGGCAAGGTGGTGATCCTGCCGGTGGATCAGGGCTTCGAGCACGGGCCCGCGCGCAGCTTCGCGCCCAATCCGCCTGCTTATGATCCGCATTACCACTACCAGCTCGCCATCGAGGCCGGATTGAACGCTTACGCGGCCCCTCTCGGCATGATTGCTGCCGGCGCCGACACGTTCGCCGGTCAGATTCCCACCATCCTGAAGGTCAACAGCGCCAACTCGCTCGCCACCAACAAGGACCAGGCGGTGACCGCCGGCGTGAAAGACGCGCTGCGTCTCGGCTGCGCCGCCATCGGCTTCACCATCTATCCCGGCAGCGAATTCGCCTACAATCAGATGGAGGAGCTGCGCGAACTCACCGCCGAAGCGAAGGCAAATGGCCTCGCGGTCGTGGTGTGGAGTTATCCGCGCGGCGGCAACCTGGACCGTGCCGCCGAAACCGCCCTCGACATTTGCGCCTATGCCACACACATGGCCGCGCTGATGGGCGCCAACATCATCAAGGTGAAGCCGCCGACAGCGGTGATCAGCCTGGAAGCCGCGAAGAAGAGCTACGAGAAGATCGATGGTTCTACGCTGGCGAAGCGCGTCGAGCACGTGATGCAGTGCGCGTTCAATGGCAAGCGTGTCGTGGTGTTCTCCGGCGGCGAGGCGAAGGACCTCGACGGCGTCTATGAAGAGATCCGCGGGCTGCGTGACGGCGGCGCGAACGGCAGCATCATCGGACGCAACACCTTCCAGCGCCCGAAGGAGACCGCGCTGGAAATGCTGAACAAAATCATCGATATCTATTTGGGCAAGGCTTGATTGTCATCGCGAGACGGCGACGCCGAGGAAGCAATCCCCATCATGCGGGGGATTGCTTCGTCACTCCGTTCCTCGCAATG
>CAYRTL010000127.1:0-13650 GCA_964427005.1 uncultured Acetobacteraceae bacterium | reverse complement strand
CCGAACTGGATACGCGCCGGTCTCGACATCACTGCATGACGCAAAAAGGAATTTCCTGATGAGCCTCGCCTCAGTCGCCGCACAGCAGAACAGCGCCACCACCGCCACCGCACCGCAGACCGGCAGTGCCGCCCTCAATTCGCTGTCGGCGAATTTCGGCGACTTCCTCAAGCTGCTGATGACGCAGTTGCAGAACCAGGACCCCACCAGTCCGCTCGACACCAACCAGTTCACAACGGAGCTCGTGCAGTTCTCCAGCGTCGAGCAGCAGATCAACACCAACAACAGCCTGACGCAGTTGATCCAGCTCACCCAGGCCGGCGAGGTGATGCAGGCATCGTCCATCACGGGCAAGCGCGTGACGGTCAGCTCCGACCACGTGCCGTTGCAGAATGGCCAAGGAGCGATCCAGTTCACCGCGCCGGCCGCCGAACCGGTCGATATCGCCATCTACAAGGACAACGGCACCAAGCTGCGCGACGTCATGCTGACGTCAGTCAAGGGCAGCAATACCTGGACCTGGGACGGCACTGACAGCACCGGCCGCGCGGTACCGGATGGCAGCTACAAGGTTGCCGTGACGGGCGCCAATACGGACGGCACGACAAGTGCGCTGACATTCAGTGTCATCGGCACGGCGACCGGCGTGCAGAACCAGTCGAACAGCGTGCAGTTGCAGTTGGGCGCGCTGTCCGTTGGTTTCGACAAACTGCAATCAGTGGGGAACTGACACTCCCAAGTCACGGCCCCATCCGCGCCGATGCGGGGTGGCCGCCTGCCTTGAAGCGCTTGCCCGTGTTCACGACGTTGGTTCCGTCGACCTTCAGGATCGAGAAGTCCTGATCCGCGTAGTTGCCCACATACAGGTAGCGGCCATCAGGCGAGAACGCCAACGGCTCTGGGAAGGCTCCCACCTCTATGTTCTTTATCGGCGTCACCGTCTTGCCCTGGATGCGCAGGATCGTGACGCTGCCGTTCGGGTGGTAGAACCACGCCTGCTTGAGGTTAGAACCGTCCACATTCAGCGCCGCCGCAAGATTGCCCTTCGGGCTCATCGCCAACCCTTCCGGGGCATCGCCAACCGTGACATGCGCGATCGCATGCGGATGCGCGCCTTCCAGGTCGATCACTGTCACCGCGTCCAGATTGCCGTCGGACGAACCGCCATTCCCATTGTCCGCTGTGATCGCGAGCTTCGAATCAGGCGAGATCACCACGTTGTAGGGGAACGGATAGGTGGGGATATCGAGCTTGTTGTAGGTCACCTTGTCGCCGTCGATGTCGAGGAACGCCACCTTGTTATCCGGCGACTTCAGTGCCAGCGCCCGCTTGCCGTCTGGTGCGAACTCCACATGCGACACACCCGGACTGATCTGCACCGTGCCGGTCTGCGTGACATTGGTACCATCGACCTTCAGCACGCTGATCGTGCCATCGGCGCGGTTGGCCAGCAGTGCCATGTCGCCCTTCGGACTGAATGACAGACCCGACGGTTGCTTCCCGACTGTCACCGTCTGGGCGAGCTTTGGCGGATTCGCCTTCAGGTCGATGACGAACAGCTTGTCGGTGGGCACCAGCTTGCGCGTGCCATTTTCCTCGGCGACGGTCATGGAGTCGGCGACCAGAGCGATGTCACCCTTGGGCGAGATCGCGACGTTTGTCGGCGGCCCCACGATGGAATTTTCCAGCTTCAGCGTGGCGACGGGCTTTGGGCTTTCCGGCTTCGCCAGGTCGAAGATCACCACGGTGTCGTTGCCGCTCGGGTTCACCACCGGCTTGCCCTGTGCATCGGTGCCGGGCTTTTCGTCATTGCCGACGATCATGAACGGTGCGGCGCTGGCCGGGATGGCGGTGGCGACAAGCAAGGCAAGGCTCGCGGCAGCGGCGTGCTTGAGCATCGTTTCACTCCCTGGTGCGTTTCTCTATGCCTGCAGGGAGTGTGGAAAGGATCAGAGGGAGCGGCAACCCCTCAACGTATCAGTCCAGTCAGCGGGCTGGACGGATCGGCGCCAAGCCGCCGCGGCATGCGGCCGGCCAGATACGCCAACCGCCCGGCCTCGATGGCCAGCTTCATCGCCTTCGCCATCTTGATCGGGTCGTTGGCGTGCGCGATCGCCGAATTCAGCAGCACCGCGTCGCAGCCCAGCTCCATCGCGATGGCCGCATCGGACGCGGTGCCAACCCCGGCATCCACCAGGAATGGGACCTTCGTCTGCTCGCGGATCATCCAGATCATCGCGGCGTTCTGGATGCCGAGACCGGAGCCGATAGGCGCGCCCAACGGCATGATGGCGACACAGCCCATATCCTCCAGCCGCTTGCACGCGACCGGGTCATCGGCAGTGTAGACCATCACCTCGAACCCGTCCTTGATGAGCGCTTCGGCCGCCTCGAACGTGCCGCGCATGTCGGGATACAGTGTCGGCGGAGGCCCGAGCACCTCCAACTTCACCAGGTTCCAGCCGCCGGCCTCGCGCGCAAGACGCAGTGTGCGGACCGCTTCCTGCGCGGTGTGACAGCCAGCGGTATTCGGCAGATACGTGTACTTCTTCGGGTCGACGTAGTCCTGCAGCATCGGCGCCTTGGGGTCCGACAGGTTCACCCGTCGAACCGCGACCGTGACGATTTCCGCGCCGGAGGCCTCGATGGCGGCACCGGTCTCCTCCAGGTCCTTGTAGCGTCCGGTGCCGACGATGAGACGCGAGCGGAAGCGGCGGCCGGCCACCACCCAACTATCGTCTTGTGGCAGTGATCCATCCATCGTCAGCCTCCACCGATGAAATGCACGATTTCAAGCGAATCGCCGCTCTGGAGCCAGGTTTCCGCATAGATCGAGCGGGGCACGATCTCCTCGTTCCGCTCCACGGCAACCTTGCGTGTCTCCAAGCCGAGTGTGGTGAGCAGTCCGGCGATGGTCATCGGGCCATCAAAGGCGCGGAGCTCGCCATTCAGTGTCAAAGTCACGGCGGTTTGCATGCCTCAAGTATGGGCATGCGAGGGCGGTGGGGCAAGCAAGCCGCAACCCGCCTGTGTCATGGCAGCACCGATTGGCGGAGCGTCAGATTATCGGAATGCCTATGGCGCGATTGCTCGCGGCGTTCACTGCTAACCTTAGCGCATCGATAATCGCATTCAGGATGTTCTGCACGGCCAACAGAACCAGCTCCGCCTGCCCGATTGCCAGATCCTCGATCCGCTCGAACTGCTGCTGCAGATTAAGTCGTGCCAGTTCTGCGGTTATCGTGCCCGCGATCCTGGCCTCCGCTATGGCGGAAACTCGCGCGATGACGTCCAGCAAATTTGGCCGCAACAGGGTTTCGAAATCGGCCGCTAGCGCCACGCCCTGATTGCGGGCCGCAGCCGCACCGGCTGTCAGCGCGTCGGTTGCCGCCTTTTGCAGATCATTGAGCAGAGCCATCGCCTTGTCCTCCCAAGCGACGATTACTTCGCGGCCGTAGCCGCCTTCTTGCGCGTCTCGATGTAGACAATCTCCTGCAGCAACGTGAGCAACCGTGAGACCGCCACCCCGTGAGCACTCCCTGCAGCATTCGTGGGCGGCAGCGTCGGAGCGCCAAACTCAAACCGGCACGAGTTCGTCACGGCCGCCTGATCCGCCGCCGCCGGCGCGGCAGGTACCCTGGGTGCCGCAGCGCGATTCCCAGCCAATGAAGTGAACCAGGCGTCGCTGATCCAGTTCAGCTTACAGCCTGCCGTGACATCGGCACGAACCTCCTCGATCGCTGCTGGAAGCCTGGCCGCGAGTGACGATTCACATCCCGTGGCGGTCGCGCTGGCACTGCCGGCCGGCGTGGCTTGCTGGGCGGCACGCAGGTCGGCTGGAAGAGCCTCAAGAATTGCCTCATGGATAGCCCTCACGGCCGCAGCGCACTTGACCAGACCCGGATCATTGCTGACCGACAGCGTGAGCATCGCGTCGGCTTCCCCGCGCCACTTGTCGAGCGTGGCGATGACGTCGGGATGGCGTGGATCGGCTGCGATGCTGCCAGCGGCGGCGTACATGGCGAGGTCCCAGGTGCCGACTTCGGCCTGCATCGCCGAAGCCCTCTGCTGGAGGTCCGAATTGTACGGCGATACCAACTGCACCGGACAGCCGCCCAGCATGACCGCCGCGGCGCCGAGTGCCAAAGCTCGACCCCGTTGTGGCCATTCCGGCACCGGCCCCTCCCTTGATGCACCTTATGGGCTCCGTTCCTGTGGTGAACTGAGCTGACGCTCGACTACACCATGACGTAATCGTTTGGGTCCAGCTTCCCGGTGATCCCCGTGATCGCGCGTTGGACCCTCGCCCCCACCTATGCTACCCGCCTTGCATGTCTCATTCCGACTCGAAGCCGCTAATCGCCGTGCTGAACGGTCCGAACATGAACATGCTCGGCCTGCGGCAGCCGAAGCTCTATGGCAGCGCCACCCTCGACGACGTGGAGCAGCTCTGTGCGGAAACCGCCGACCAGCTCGGGCTGGCCATCGACTTTCGCCAGACCAACGGCGAGGGCGAGCTGGTCTCCTGGGTGCAGGAGTGCCGTGGCCGGGCGGATGGCATCGTGATCAACCCGGCCGGATACACCACAACCTCGATCGCGCTGATGGACGCCCTGCTCGCCTGCGAGCTGCCGGTGATCGAGATCCATGTCACCAACATCCATCGCCGGGAGGAGTTCCGGCAGCACTCCTACGTCTCCAAGGCGGCCGTCGGCGTGATCGCCGGGCTCGGTGTCCGGGGCTACGCGCTGGCGCTGACTGCGATGGCCGACCTTCTGGCCGAGGGAGTGGACGAATGAGCCGCATTCCCTTCGATCCTGACGCGATCCGCGCGCTGGCGGCGGTGCTGAACGAGACCGGGCTGACGGAGATCGAGATCGCCGAGAAGGACAGCCGCATTCGCGTCGTGCGCGCCGCCGCCCCGTCACCACCGGTCACCGTCACGCCTGTCACTGTAACAGCTCCTGCCGCAGCGGTTCAGCCGGCCCCAGCCGCTCCGGACGAGGCCAGCCACCCCGGCGCCGTGGTCAGCCCGATGGTGGGCGTGGCGTACCTGTCGTCCGAGCCCGGCGCACCGCCCTTCGTCACAGTCGGCCAGTCCGTGGTTGCCGGCCAGACATTGCTGCTGATCGAGGCGATGAAGACGTTCAACCAGATCAAGGCCCCCAAGGCGGGCAAGGTCGCGCGCATCCTGGTCGCCAACAGCACGCCGGTGGAATACGGCGAAGTCCTGCTGATCCTGGAATGACCTGGTCTATGGGTGTTCGGATTCCGTCATGGCCGCCCTGTGGCGGCCATCCATGATTTCGGGGCGGCCAAGAAGACGTAGATGGCCGGGACAGGCTCCGCCATGACGCATGAAGACCGGGCTTCGCCCGGAACCACGTAGCATGTTCCAGAAGATCCTCATCGCCAATCGCGGCGAGATCGCTCTTCGTATCCAGCGGGCCTGCCGCGAACTAGGGATCCCCTCAGTCGCAGTGCACTCGACCGCCGATGCCGATGCCATGCATGTCCGGCTGGCCGACGAGAGCGTCTGCATCGGTCCGCCGACGGCGAAGGACAGCTACCTCAACATCCCCGCAATCCTGACCGCGGCGCTGGTCACGGGCGCGGAGGCGATCCATCCGGGCTACGGCTTCCTGGCGGAGAACGCCGGGTTTGCCGAGATGGTGGAGGCGCACGGGCTGACGTTCATCGGCCCCTCGCCCGCGCATATCCGCATGATGGGGGACAAGATCGCAGCCAAGGAGGCGATGGCGCGGCTGGGCGTCCCGCTGGTCCCTGGCTCGGACGGAGCGGTCGGCGACATCGCGAAGGCGCGGGACGTGGCGGGCCGTGTCGGCTATCCGGTGCTGATCAAGGCAACCGCCGGCGGCGGTGGACGCGGGATGAAGGTGGCGCAGGACCCGGGGTCGCTCGAAGAGGCGTTCCGCATCGCGCGTACCGAGGCACGCGCCGCGTTCGGCAACGACGCGGTGTATATCGAAAAGTATCTCGACCATCCGCGGCACATCGAACTTCAGGTAATGGCTGATGGGCACGGGCAGGTCGTGCATTTCGGCGAGCGCGACTGCAGTCTGCAACGGCGGCATCAGAAGCTGCTGGAGGAGGCCGGCTCGCCGGCCCTGAGCGCGGCCGCTCGCGACAAACTCGGCGCAACGGCGACCGCGGCGCTGGCGACTCTCGGTTATCGCAACGCCGGCACGCTGGAGTTCCTCTATCAGGACGGGCAGTTCGCGTTCATCGAGATGAATACGCGGTTGCAGGTCGAGCATCCGGTGACCGAGATGGTGTGCGGCATCGATCTGGTCCGCGAGCAGATACGTATCGCGGCCGGCGCGCCGCTTGGCTATGAGCAGGCCGACATCCGCTTCTCCGGCCACGCGATCGAGTGCCGCATCACCGCGGAGGACCCAACAACCTTCACGCCGACACCGGGCCGGGTGACTGCGTTCCATGCTCCGGGCGGTCTCGGCGTGCGAGTCGATTCAGCGCTGTACGCCGGGTATTTCGTGCCGCCTTATTACGACAGCCTGGTGGCGAAGCTCATCGTCCATGCACCAACGCGCGCAGATGCGATCAACCGACTGCGGCGCGCGCTCGATGAGTTCGCCGTGGTGGGCATTCAGACCACTATCCCGCTGCACCAGCGTATCGTCGATGATACCGGTTTCCAGCGCGGCGACTATACGATCCACTGGCTGGAGCAGTTCGTCGCGGCGAACGGCTGAGCTCATCAGCCCGCGCAGCCAGCAAGGCGCGTACCTCGTCCACTTGTGCTCCGGTGACACGCAGAGGCGCGTAGCCGAGGGCGTCACCGACCAGCACTGTCTCTGGCCGGCCCCATACGGGATACAGGGCGATTGCCTCGCCGCCATTGGCGAACGACGCGCGATCGCCGGTGTCCAGGTAACTTTCCGCTGGCAACCCTTCGGCCAGGATCACGTCATGGCGGTCCAGCTCGATGTGGAACTAATGTACTGTCGCTACTTTTGTCTGCACAACCGTCGTACCGTTGATCAGGTACTTGACCGGGATCAGCACATCATTGGCATACACGGCGTGATCGGGTGACAGAAATAAGTCGCGCATCGGCCGGTTGTCCCCGAAGGCGTGCGCGGCAATGCGAACCGGCCACACTTTCGCTGGTTCGGCATGACGGCGGCAATCCACGCAGCGCTGGCCGACCCAGCGTATCGGCGCCGCGCGACCATCCAGCGTGCGGACCAGATCGCCGGCGCTCAGCAATTCGACGGCCAACTCTCCAGCCGGGGTTGCGATGCGCGTACCGGCGGCGAAGCAGGCAAAGGTCTGGTTGCCTTGGATTGTGTTGTTGGTGCTGGCGTTCGTGGCGATCGGCACGCCGATGTTGGGCAGCGGGTCGCCAATCCTCGATAGGCCGATCACGTTATTGAGGATCGTGCTGAAACTGGTGCCGTCCTCCAGCGTAATGCCATTGCCGTTGTTGGCGCTGATCAGCACCCGGTTAGGGATTGTCGGTGGTGATGGAACATCGCCGATCTTGTTGTTGTTGGCGGTGTCGCCGATCAGGATGCCCCCGAGTTGGTTGCCCAGCGCTTGCGTGCCAGTGGCACTCGTGCCGACGAAGCTGTTGAGCACCCAATTGTTATGGGCGTTGCCGACAATGGCGATGCCATAGCCGTCGTTGCCAGAGAAAGTATTCTGCGGGATGACCGAAAGCTGGTGGCCGCCGATGATGTTGTCATGCGCGTTGCCGTCGATCAGCAGGCCGTCGCCGCCATTGGGCAGCAAGGTGTTGCCGACCGTGTTGAGGCCGACGATGTTGGGATCGACCGTCACGCCGTAGGCATTGCCGCCGATCTCGATGCCGTTGTTGATATTGCCACTGATGACGTTAGTCTGCAGCACCTGATTGCCGCTGGTTGAGGTGATCAGGATGCCATCATTGCCGTTCGGCGCCGCGCCCTTGAAGGCAAGCAATCCGCCGAATGTGTTGAAGCTGGTGAAGAAGCTCGCGGTATCGGCGACCTCTATGCCGTTCGTACCATTTCCGCCGGTGACGTTGCCCAGCGGAATGACGCCGCCCACCTGAGTGCCCACGGACGTGCCGTTGACCAGGATGCCGTCGAGCGCGTTGCCGACGAGGGTCGTATTGTCCGCGCCGAGGCCGAAGAAGTTCACCTGCACCGTGGTGCGGTCGGAATCGGTGATGCGCAGCCCGTTCTGTCCGTTACCGCTGATGACGTTGTAATAGACGAAAGGGTTCTCGACGAAGGTGCAGCCGATCAGCGAATTGCCATCGGCGCCGGCGATGGCAACGCCGTCCAGCGTGTTGCCGAGTGCTGCGTTACCACTCGCGTCGGTACCGATGAAGTTGCCGCTGAGCACGTTGTTCTGTGAGCCGGCGTCGATCAGGATGCCGTTCTGCGCATTGCCCGAGACCAGATTGCCCAATGGCGGAACGACGAAAGTTGGCGTCGTCGTGCCTTTGTCGCCGGTCGGATTGTTGGCGGCACCGGTGTCGTGGTCGATAAAGGCATTGCCGCCGATGGTGTTGCCGTCCGAGCCGTTGGTCAGCAGGATGCCGCTGCCGCCATTGCCGATCGCGACCGTGCCAGTCGGATCGGTGCCGATGTAGTTGTTGACCAGCGTGTTGTCGGTGGAGCCGTCGAAGCTGATGCCATGTCCGGCATTGCCGGAAATGACGTTGGAGATGACATGCGATGCCGCGGTGGGGTTGATGCCGATGGTGTTATTGGTGGAGGTGGCCGCGACGTGGATGCCATCGCCGCCATTGCCGGCGGCGACCCCGGCGAGATTGAGCCCGATATAGTTGCCGCCCAGCGAGATCGAGCCGGCATTCAGCGTGACGCCGGTGCCGGACGCGTTGCACACCGCCATACCCAGAAGTTGCGAGCCGTCGGAGCCGGTCGCGAACACCAGCCCGCCGTGACCGTTGCAATCGAGCTCGACGACAGGCGGCCCGCCGGAGACATGTGTCGGCGCGCTTGCCCCGTCGATGGTGAGGCTGTGGGTAATCGTAGGGAGGTCGGCGGTCAGCGTGATTGTGCCGTTAACGGTGAACTGGATGGTCGAGCTGGCGGAGGAGTCGGCGTTAGCCGCGCTGATTGCTGCCCGCAGCGAGCCGGCACCCGAATCGTTCAGATTGCTCACGGTGAAGACTAACAACGGATCACCCCCTCGAAACTTTAGCGAAATGGTCCGACGGGGCATTACATGTGTCAATTGGAATCGCGGGGCAAAGCAGGAAAAGGTGTGAGCCCGTTCACAGACAGCTTCGCCTGAAGGCCTAAGAACTCCGGCTCAAGAGGAGGGGAAAACATGTCGCATTCAGTCCGGGCGATGCCAACCCAGGCGGCTCGCCTTCTGAGAGCGCAGCATCTGGTCTTTGCCGCTATCGCCGTGATGGCTGCCTACGTGCTGTACCACAACGAGCGTTTTTTGATCGACGCGGCGCACCCGATCTGGCAGCACTACGAGCCGTTCAAGTGGTGGCTGCTGCCGCACGGGCTTGCTGGTGCGTGCGTGTTGTTGCTGGCACCGATGCAGTTCGTCGAGGGCCTGCGCCGGCGCCACACGATGCTGCATCGGACGGTGGGCACGATCTACGTCACCACCGTCTTCATCCTCGCGCCGCTGGGGCTCTACATCCAGTATCTTGACGAAGCCCAAGGTGCCGCACGGTCATTCACCATCGAGACGATGATCCAGTCCTCCGCCCTGATGATCACGACGGGCTTTGGTGTGTATTTCGCTCTCAAGCGGAAATTCACCTGGCATCGGCAGTGGATGATCCGCAGCTACGCGGTCGCCCTGACCTTCCTGGAAATACGCGTCATTCTGGGCGTCACCGGCCTGGACAATCCGTTCGACTGGCACACGCTGGAGACGGTGGTTTGGGCGTGCACCGCTTCGTCGGTTCTGATCGGCGACATCGCGAATCAGTTGTATGAGGCGCACCTGACCCGGCGCAGGGCAGCGGACCGTGCCGGGAGTGCCGCTCTGCGCGGGAGCATCGCGGTCGCGGGGGAGTAGGTGCGGTCAGTGCCGCCAATGCCCAGGCCGCCACACCCAGCCGTGGTGGTCATGTCTGATCCACTCACCCCCTATCCAGATGGCGCCTGGGAACGGCGCCAGTACGTATCGGCCAGGAACCCACACGTACTGGACGCCATTCCAGGCCCAGTATCCCGGCTGCCACACGTAACCTGGCGCCGGGGGCGGTGGGATCGGTTCGGCAATCGGCGCCGGTGGAGCGACCCCCACCACGACGCCGACCCGGGCGGCGAAACCGGGTATGGACGCGAGTATGGACATGCCCGAAAGCAGGCCGAGTACCGATCGTCGCTTCACGGCATTCTCCTCGGGTGCCCGGCTGGAAGCCTGGCACTTTCGGGCGCCTTATTGAATCCAACGGGATCGCCGCGCCTTGACTGGCGTCAACTTCGCAATCCGCGCACCACGCCAGCGCTTCCGTTGCCCCAATTGTGAAATCCGGCACCGGCACCAACGTGCTGACATCATTGACGGTCTCGTCATTGGCTACGTACCCACGAGCCCCCGCGCGAAATCGCCCGCGTCGAACGGCCGCAGATCCGTCGCCTTCTCGCCCACCCCCACCGCATGCACCGGCAAGCCAAAAGTCTCCGCCAGCGCCACGACGATGCCGCCACGCGCGCTGCCGTCGAGCTTGGTCACCACAAGCCCCGTGACGTCCACCATCTCCTTGAACACGCGCACCTGCTGCACCGCGTTCTGTCCCGTCGTCGCATCCAGCACCAGCAGCACCGAGTGCGGCGCCGTCTCGTCCTGCTTGCGCAGCACGCGGATGATCTTCCGAAGCTCATCCATCAGCACGGCCTTGTTGTGCAGCCGCCCGGCGGTGTCGATCAGCAGCACATCGGCGCCCTCTTCCTTCGCGCGCGTCAGCGCGTTGAACGCCAGCCCTGCCGCATCGGCATTCGGGCCGCCCGCAATCACGGGCGCGCCGACGCGCTCGCCCCAGATCTGCAACTGCTCCACCGCCGCTGCACGGAACGTGTCGCCGGCTACCAGCACCGGCCGCAGTCCCTGCTCGCGATAACTCTGCGCCAGCTTGCCAATGGTCGTCGTCTTGCCGGTGCCATTCACGCCGACAACGAGCACGACATGCGGCTTGCGCGCCGCATCCAACTCCAGTGGCTTCGCCACCGGGACGAGGATGGCCGAGATCTCCTCGGCAAGCGCGTCTTTGATTTCCTCGTCCGTCACCTCCTTGCCGAACCGCGTGCGACGAAAGCTTTCAATCACCCGCCGAGCCACATCGGTGCCCAAGTCGGCGGAGATCAGCACGTCCTCCAGTTCCTCCAGCGCCTCGTCATCCAGGCGGCGCTTCTTGATGACCGAGGTGATATTGCTGATCCCCTCGCTCAGCTTCTGTGTGCTGCGCGTCAGGCCTTCCTTCAGGCGCGAGAAGAAGCCGAGTGCCATCTAGGCCGCCTCCGCGAGCAGAGTGTCGTCGGCAACGCCGATCACGCGCACAGGCATAAGCCGGCAGGGTTCAGCCGGCGTGGCGAGCCGCACCGAAGCAAAATGCTCGGAATGACCGGTATCGGCGCTTTCGGTCAGCAGCGACACCGTTCGGCCGATCTGCGCTGTCAGAAAACGCTGTGCCCCGCGCTGGCCTACTTCGCGCAGCCGAGAAGCACGTTCGCGCCGCACCGCCACCGGCACGGCCGGCATGCGCGCCGCCGGTGTGCCTGGCCGCTCGCTGTACGGGAATACGTGCAGGAATGGCAGGTCCGCTTCGGCAACGAATTCCAACGTCTCATTGAACAGCGCGTCACTTTCCGTCGGAAAGCCCGCGATCAAATCGGCGCCGATGGCGATGCCGGGACGCAGCGTTCGTGCCCGCTCGATCGCCGCGGCAGCATCAGCGCGCGTATGACGCCGCTTCATCCGCTTCAATATGAGGTCGCTACCCGCCTGTAATGACAAATGTAGGTGCGGCATCAGCCGCTCCTCGTCGCGCAGCAGCCGCCAGACATCATCGTCGATCGACGCCGGATCGAGCGAGGACAGCCGTAGCCGCTTCAGTTCGGGCACCAGTGCCAGCAGCCGCCGCGCAAGCTGGCCGAGTGACGGCGCACCAGGCAGATCAGCGCCATACGAGGCGATATCGACGCCGGTGAGCACGACTTCCTGATAGCCAGCCGCCACCAGCGCACGCACCTGCGCCACCACTGCACCCACAGGCACGCTGCGGTTCGGACCTCGCCCGTAGGGAATGATGCAGAATGTGCAGCGATGATCGCAGCCCTGCTGCACCTGCACGAACGCGCGCGCACGGCCGGCGAATTCGGTCACCAGATGCGGCGCAGTCTCGCGCGCGGCCATGATATCGGACACCGCACTCGGCGCATTGGGTGCCCAGCTTTCCGGCTTCAGCTTGTTCTCGTTGCCCAGCACGCGATGCACGCCCGGCAGCTTGGCCCACGAAGCGGGATCAATCTGTGCCGCGCAGCCGGTGACCACGATGCGCGCGCCCGGTCGCTCGCGGGCCGCCCGACGGATCGCCTGCCGCGCCTGGCGTTCCGCCTCTGTCGTCACTGCACATGTATTGACGATAATGGTGTCGCTGAGGGCGGCGGCATGGCCGCGCATCACCTCGCTCTCATAGGCGTTCAGCCGGCAGCCGAAGGTGAGGATTTCAACCGTCATAGGCCGCCAGATCGATTTCGCCGACGAACGAGGTCGCCACCGGCCCGGTCATCAGCACGTGGCCGTCCTGCCGCCATTCGATCTCCAGCTCGCCGCCGTCCATCACCACGGTCGCGCGGGGCCCGGTGAGCCCGCGCCGGTGCGCGTTCACCAGCGCCGCACAGGCGCCGGAACCGCAGGCGAGCGTCAGCCCCGCGCCGCGCTCCCAGACACGCAGCCGGATGCGGTCTGGCGCCAGGATTTGGGCAAAGCCGATATTCGCCCGCTCGGGGAACAGCGGATCGTGCTCCACGCGCGGCCCCAGCTCCTCGATCGGCACCCGCGCGACATCGGGCACGAAGAAGGTCGCGTGCGGGTTGCCCATGCTGGCCGCCGCCGGATCAGCAACCGGTCCCGCGGCAAGGTCGAGGTGCAGTGTGTCCATCGGGCGCGCCAGCGGGATGTCGCGCCAGTCCAGCCGCGCGGGCCCCATATCGACGCGCACCCGCCCATCCGGCAGCGCCTCGGACGGCAGGTTCCCGGCCACAGTCCGGATGACCTGGACGCGCCGGCCGGTTTCGCGCGCCAGCAGATCGACCACGCAGCGGGTGGCGTTGCCGCAGGCCCCCGCCTCCGCGCCGTCCGGATTGCGGATGCGCATGAAGGCATCGGCATTCGAGTTGGGCGGCGGCGACTCGATCACGATGAACTGGTCGCAGCCCACGCCGATACGCCTGTCGGCTATGGCGGCCGCGCGGCCGGGCGTAAGGCCAAGCGAGCCGGCGCGTTCGTCGAACACGACGAAGTCGTTGCCGCAGCCGTGCATTTTCCAGAAACGCGCCATGGGCAGGGTATATGCGGCAGCCGGGCTGTGGCGAAAGGGGTGCGGCCCACCAGGGGTCGTGAAAGGATGGACGTCAATTGAGGGCGGACTTCGCACGACTGGGGCCAATCCGGGCCGTCCAC
>CAYRTL010000126.1:0-13670 GCA_964427005.1 uncultured Acetobacteraceae bacterium | reverse complement strand
CACTAGTCACACCGTGGGCAGCAACTTAGTTGCCGCTATCTACGCAGCGCAACCGACGGAGCCGAATTCCCAGCGACACCGGAATTTCTGCGGGGGTTCAGATCGAGCTCCCCACCCCCGGCTCCGCAAGACGATGGTGGGGGAGGGTGAGAGCGAAGACGCTGCCTCAGCTTCAGCGCGCTTGGCACGCCGACCAGACTTGAGGCAGTAGCACAACTCGTGCCCCGGCCTCGGAATAGCAAAGCCTATCGGAAATTTCCTCCCATGGACAAAGCTGAAGTCGCACGGCGCCTTTTGGGCACCGCGCTCGACCTATTCCTACGCGGTCAGGATCCTGTCTCGGTCCATTTGCTTGCCACTGCTGGCGGTGAAATCGCCGAGTGGCTAGCGGAGAAAGCCGGTGGTGAGCCGTTCAAGAACCATATCCTCGAGACCTTTCCCGAGATGGACATGAAGCAGTTGCGCGACCTTCAGCGGCGATACTCGAATGCGTTCAAGCACGCGACCGACCGAAACGGGAAAGACCGCAACGACGAGCTGATCCTGGCCGGCTTCGATGGAAGCGTGAACGACGCCACTCTTTTCATCGGGTGGTACGACTACGGAGCCGGCGGGTTGCCGAGGCCGATTGAAGAGCAGGTGTTCGAAGCTTGGTATCTAGCGAAGCACCCGGAGAAGGTTAATCCGGACGCGGATGTCTCAGGGCTGGACCGCGTGTTCCCAAACTTGGCGGCGTTCTCGACAAGCCGCCAACATAACCGGCTTGTAGACGTGATCAGGAAGGCGCGTAAGAACGGCAGGGTGATAAATGGCTGCGGCACTGATCGGCGGCCATTAATACTGTTATGGGAGCGCTGAACCCGGCCGGATGGACTGGCCAAGCTAACCCACCGCACGGATTGGGGGACCAATTAGGGGATAGACGGGATTTGTGAGGTGAAAGCGGCCATTTACCTCGCCTTCGAGCGGACACTCTCTCCGCCAGGACGTCTTCCCTCGGATAAAGTCTTTATCAACTAGTCGGTGCGAAAAGCAGCGCCCATTCACTAAAGAGGCTTGCTGTCGCTGACAATCGCGTCGATCATCTCGTGCAGGTGGTGGGCTGCTCTCTCTATGTCGTAGTGCTTGTACTGTCCCGCGCGACTCTCGGCTGACAAGAGCGCACAGCGATGCACGTCTGCAAAATCGCCGTACGGGAATTCGTAGTGAGCTTTGGTGTCAGGCGGCTTCTCGTCGTTGGTCCCAAGATGCCACCTGCCATATGCCTCGTAACCGTTCTTTCGAATAAATTCGTTCTCGTCGGCCGTTGTCGGCTGATGTTCGCTCCAGGCGTCTCTCTGATCCGCAATGAACCTGCCTTCGGCGATCAGTTGCTTGGCATACTCGAACGCGCGCCTGTTCAGTTTCACCGTCATGGCTTCGTCTCCCATTGAGCCGAAGCAACAACATAGAGAGGGCCGGGTTCACCTTGACCGGTATCAATCGCTCAAGCAGTCGTCATCGGGTGCTGACGCGCGTTCTCGGATATTGATGCCTGTCAACGCTCTCGGCGTTCGCGTTGTGCAAGCCTAGGCCATGATATCCGCACGCGCCCGCTGCGGAGGCTTGCTGGCCGCAGCCGCAGTGTCGATTGCTGTTGCAGCCGAGGCGGGCGAGGCACCGCCCAACCTGGACGATATCGTGCCAGCGCTCCTGCCGACCGTGGTGAACATCTACTCGATGAAAATCACCTCCGGCTCCGAGAGTGAGCCAATCCGCACGGCCGCGGCAACACACAAGAAGCAGAGTCTCGGGTCCGGCTTCATCATCGACCCTGCCGGTATCATCGTGACGAATGAGCATATGATACAAGACGCCTACGACATCAGCGTAACGCTGCAGGACAACACCACGCTCAAGGCCCAGCTCATTGGCGCTACCACTGGTGTGGACATCGCCCTGCTGCGAGTGCATGCCAGCCGTCCTCTGCCGGCGGTGAAACTCGGTGACAGCCGCAAACTGCGCGTCGGGCAGCGCATCTTCGCTATCGGCAATTCAGAGGGTTACGGCAGCTCCGTGAGCGCCGGGATCGTCAGCGCGCTCAATCGCGACATCATGATGAGTCCTTACGACGACTACATTCAGACGGATGCGGCCATCAACCACGGCAACTCCGGCGGGCCATTGTTCAACATGGATGGGGAGGTCATCGGCGTCAGTACTGCATTTTATTCTCCGCCGGGTGAGGAAGGTTCCGTCGGACTTGGCTTCGCGATCCCATGGAACGACGCCGACTTCGTCGTGCGGCAACTGCTCACGAACGGCCGTGTGCAAGCCGGTTACATAGGAGTGGACCTACAGCAGGTGACCAGCGACATCGCCGCGGCGGTGGGGCTGCCCGCGATCGAGGGTGCGATCATCAATGGCGTTGAGACGGGCGAACCAGCCGAACGGGCAGGGTTGCGGCAAGGAGACGTCATTCTGAAGGCGGACGGAAAGGACTTGTCGGACGCGCGAGCCGTGGCGCGAGCGATTGCAGTAACACCGCCAGGCCAGAGATTGGACCTCGATATCTGGCGCGATGCCAAATCGCAGGCAATTCCGGTTGTCGTCACGGAGTGGCCGGGTGATCAGCAGCAGTCGGTAACACGCCCGGTCCCGCGGCCGCCAACAACACCTGATCTCGGTCTGCAGTTGTCCGCGATGACCGAGGCGTATCGGGAACTCTACAAGCTGCCACACGAACTCGAAGGCGTCCTGGTCACTGGCGTCGCGCCACTCAGTCCGGCGGACGACAGAGGCTTGCATGTCGGGGACGTCATAAAAACGGTGCAGATGGTGCCCGTGAACGCCCCAGCCGACGTCATGCAGAAATTTGCCGGCCTGCGGCAGCAAGGCAAGCCGGACGTATTGCTGCTGGTCTGGACCGATAATGCGGTCCGTTCAGTCGCGTTGCCGTTGGAGGCGGGGTAGTCGCGAGGGGGATGAGCGAAACTTGACCGCGGTCAAGGCATCGCCTGCGTCGCGATGGCATGGTTGCGATGTCTGTGCACGCATTCAGAGGATCAGGCCATGAGCGCAACCGGACTCCCAGTGTTCGACGAGACCGTTCAGAAGACCAACATATGGCTCAAGGAGATCGGGCAGACACTGGATTGCGATCGGCATGGCGCATATCAGGCGTTGCGCGCTGTGCTGCATTGCCTGCGTGATCGCTTGACCGTTAACGAAGCGGCACACCTCGGGGACCAGCTTCCGATGCTGGTCCGCGGCATCTATTACGAATCGTGGCACCCAGCGGGAAAGCCGGAGAAAGTCCGATCACTGGATGATTTCCTCGAGCTGTTGACACTGGAATTGGCGCAAGCGCCGCTCGAACCGGAGGACGCAGCGCGTGCGGTATTCCAGGTGCTGGAAGCGCATGTGACCCCGGGTGAGATCGGTGATGTGATCAGCGTGTTACCGCAGCAGCTCCGCGTCTTGTGGCCCTAAGGGTGGTTGCCGTCACGACGGCGCTTGGTGTCACGGCTGCCTCGTCATGCCGGCTTGGCAGCAAGTAAAGACGTGGATGGCGGGGCCGAGCCCCGCCATGACCTTGAACCTAGATTACTGCTGCTTGTTCGCGTTGCTGATCCCCGGCTTCGATGTATCTGACATATCATCAGACATCATCTTTCCGTCGCTCATCTGTTGATCTGGAACGAGGTAGGCGTGGCCATTCTGGACGATGACCATCGTTGGCTGGGTGGTCTGCGAGGCATGCTGCATGGCCGAGTCGACGGCATTCGAGTCCAGGACATGGACCTGTGCCATTGTGCCGTCAGGCCAAATGATGAGCATTGTGCCATTTGGCAGCGGTGGGCTCTGTTCCGCAAACGCCGGCACGGATAATGCGCCGACCAAAGCGACGCCGGACAGGACGCGTGTCAGTACGTTCATAGCGTGCTCCTGTGCAATGTCGCCATAGTATGACGAGACTTCCGTGCAAACGCCTTGATGCTCGTCAACATTCCCGTGGTTTCCTCAAGGCATCCACGGACTGGTGACTGGCTGACGCTGCACACCGGATCTCGGACGTTGCGGGCGTGCTGCCTGCACCATCATAACCTCGCCGATGTTCTCGGGTGTGATCAGACCCACCAGCCGGCCGGCGGCATCCAGCACGCCAACGACGGCCGCGCCTTGCTGCTGCAGCAACTGCATCGCGTCTTCCAGGGTCTGGCGGGCTTGCACGACCGGTACATCACGCGTCATCACCTGGGTTATCGGAACGTCCGGCCCATATTCCGTCAACGCCCGGATCATCTCGTCGCGCGTCACCACGCCACGCAACCGGCCTGCGCCATCCACCACCGGGAATTCATGCTGGGTCGTCCGGATCAGCGCCTCCACGGCGTCAGCCAGGCGGCTGGTTGGCGACAGGCTTTCGAAGCGTGTGACCGCGGCGTCCTCAGCCAGTATGCCGCGCGAAACCTGCCGCATCTGCACACTGTGCGCCTCGGCTGTAGCGGCGAGATAAACGAACAGCGCAATGAATAGCAGCATGGGGTTGCCAAACAAGCCGAGCAGGCCAAACAGGAATGCCAAACCCTGTCCAATAGTCGCGGCGACCTGTGTGGCCTGCGTGTAGTTCATCCGGTACGCAAGCAGCGCACGCAACACGCGACCGCCGTCCATCGGGAAGGCGGGGATCAGATTGAACAGAACCAGGAACAGATTGACCGACGCCAGCCGTTGCAGAATATCGGTCCCAGGACTTTCGATGTCGGTGCCAGCGAGTGTCGGCAGCGCGCCAAGTACGAAATAAAGGAATGCGGCGATCACGACATTCACCGCAGGACCGGCCAACGCGATGACCAACTCCTGGCCTGGGCGCTCGGGAATTCGTGACAACCTCGCCACGCCGCCTATGGGCAGGAGCGTGATATCCGGAGTCTGCACGCCGTAACGCCGTGCTGCCATCACGTGGCCGAGTTCGTGCAGAACAATGCAGACGAACACCAGCACGACGAAAACGACGCCCTGTATCGCCGCCGGCATTCCGCCTTGGACGTAGTAGGTGATCGCGATCCACAGCAGCAGCAGCCAGAATGTGACATGGATCCGGATCACTGTGCCGCCAACGCTGCCGATGGGGGTGGACCATGTCATGGTTTTGCTCTCCTGCCGAATGGATCGTCAACGTGGCGACTGTCTGAGGTGCCGCTCGAACCAGTCACGCGCCAACTGCGCGACTGCATCGAGTGCGCCGGGCTCTTCGAACAGATGGCTCGCACCGGGCACAATGACGAGTCGTTTCTCGCAGCGAAGCTGCTGGTAGGCCGCCTGGTTCAGCGAGATCACGGGCGTGTCATTGCCACCGACAATGAGCAGCGTGGGTGCCTGCACGCGCGGTAGCGCGTTGCCGGCAAGATCAGGACGCCCGCCGCGCGACACGACCGCACCGACCGGCTCAGGACGTTCGGCTGCTGCCACCAGTGCTGCCGCGGCGCCGGTACTGGCGCCGAAGTAGCCGAGACGGACGTCACGTGTTTCCGGCTGGCCGGTGAGCCAGTCGGTGGCGCCGACGAGACGTGCGGCCAACAGGTTGATGTCGAAGCGCAGATGAGCCGTCTGCATGTCGATCGCCTCCTCTCCCGGCGTGAGCAGATCGACCAGCAGTGTTGCGAGTTTGCCCCCGTTGAGCACTTGCGCCACGTAGCGATTACGCGGACTGTGCCGGCTGCTGCCGCTGCCATGGGCGAACAGCACAACGCCGTAAGCGCCCTCCGGAATGGTCAGATTGCCTTCGAGGGTCACCGGCCCGATAGCGATGTGGACGACGCGTTCCTGGTTTTCCAAGGCCATTGCTGTGCTCGCCTATACCGCGAAGGGGAACGTCTCTGGCACTTCGCCTTCTTCCCATTCCGCCGTGTACTCGAGCGGTTGCACCGCCCGGGTTTCGTCGAAGTGGATGATAGCATCGAACTGGTCTGCCAGGCGCGCATGGAAATAGTGGCTCATGCGTTCGGTTTCTGGTCGGTAGATCACGCCAATGGCCCGCTCGAGCAGTTGGTCGCGCAAATGCTGCGCCACGGCATCACCCTTATGCCACGTCAGCAGGAACCGGTTTGGCTGTACTTCATGGAACATGCGTTCATAGCTCCTGGGCAGCGCCGGCCGCACGCGTTTCCTCTCGGCGATACCGTTCCAATCCGAGGCGGCCGTGACCGTGCCGTGATGTGTGGTGAAGCCGATCAACACCGCAGAGTTGGCGTATTTCTCGCGGACGAGCTGGCCGACATTCAGCTCGCCGCGCCTGCCCATTTCGGTTGCCCGTGCATCGCCAAGATGCGAGTTGTGCGCCCAGACCACGATCTTCGCTTGCTTGCCGCGCCGGCTGATATGCTGGGTCAATGCGTGAAGCGTCTCCGCCATGTGGCGGTCGCGCAGGTTCCAAGACGACACATCACTGACGAACATCGAGCGGTAGTATTCCTCAGCGTTCTTCACCACGCGGGCGTTCTGTTCGGCGGCGAAGAATTCGTCTTCTGCCATCCGGCCGCCACGCCGCTCGTACTCCATCGCGCGCTTCTGCAATGTGACGAGCTGGTTCACAACTGCTTCCCGACATGACTTCGTCCGGTCGGTGCCGGCAATGAAACCGTAGACCTGCGCATCCTCGCCGAACTGGTCGAAGCAGGAGTAGCGCTCGCGGGCACGTTTGGCAGCCTCCGGATCGATCTTTTCGAGATAGCGCAGCACCGCCTGCATCGATGCACGGAGGCTATAGAGATCAAGCCCATAGAAACCCGCCCTGGAAGCCCCGGGTGGCAGCGAGTCGTTGTGCTCCCGCAGCCACTCGACGAAATCAACCACGTCGGTATTGCGCCACATCCAGGTCGGGAAGCGGCGGAAATCGGCGAGCGCTTCGTTCGCGGTGAGGTCCGCGCTCTCGTCTCTGACGTACTGGTTGACGCGCCAGGCGTCAGGCCAGTCCGCCTCCGCGGCGACAGCAAGGAAACCCTTCTCCTCGATGAGCCGCTGCGTGATCAGCGCGCGTTCGTGGTAGAACTCGTGAGTGCCGTGCGATGCTTCGCCGATGAGCACGATCCGGGCGTCGCCGACCCGCTTCATCAGCGGATCGTAGTCCTGGCTGCCGCCTGTCAGCGCGCGCAGGCTGCCGCGCAGCGCTGCGGCGACGTCGCCGTCCATTGCGGCCGGCTTCGGCTGCGTGTCCTCAGGTTCTCTCCGGCGTGCCAGCAGTTCGCGGACTTCTTCGTCTGTCGTCTGGGAAAAGTCCTCGTACCAGAGGCCGACAGCGTGAAACGGCTCGGGCGTGATCGCGCAGATCACGTCATCAGCCAGCTTTCGCATTTCGTTGCAGGCTTCGTGCGATGCAACCGGGACCGCCACAACGATGCGCGCAGGACGCAGTTGCCGGAGCGCCTTGATCGCCGCCTGCATGGTAGCGCCGGTTGCCAGCCCGTCATCGACAAGGATGACGGTCTTGTCGCGAACGTCTGGCGGTGGAAGTCCGCCTCGATACGCGCGTTCACGCCTTTTCAATTCCTCTAACTCACGCGCGGTTACGTCCTCGATCAGGTACTCCGGCATCCCAAGCCGATCGACGAGTTGCTGGTTAAGCACGCGAACACCGCCGGTCGCGACGGCGCCCATCGCGAGCTCCTCGTAGCCTGGGATGCCCAGTTTGCGCACAACGAAAACGTCGAGTGGGGCGTTCAGCGCGCGCGCCACTTCATACCCGACGGGGACACCACCCCGTGGTAAGGCCAGCACAAGGACATCCGGCTTGTTGGCATAAGCGGTAAGCCTGGCGGCAAGCTGACGTCCAGCTTCGCGGCGATCATGGAAGGGCCGATGGTCCATGGCCTTTGCTCTCTTCAAGTAGATAAAGGCCAACGCTTTCCGCGTTAGCACAGTTCCAAGCTGCGGCGTGACGAGAGACCGGCTCGCGACCAGAGTACCGCGCACGTTCCTGGGAAATTGACGCGCATCAAGGTTGGCGGAGTCGCTTTCTCCTAGCCTCGTACCGCTTACGACGGGGCGACAGGAGCCCGGACATGACATTCCAGGCAATCAATCCAGCAACGGGCAGTATCGTGGCATCGTATGACGAGATGCCCCCGGAAATGGTGAAGGAGATCATCGGCCAGGTCCACGAAACATACCTGGCATGGCGCCACACTTCGTTTGTCGAACGTGCGGGACTGATGCGCAGGGCCGCGACCGTCCTGCGCGACAATGCCCGCAAATATGCGCTGCTGATGACCGAGGAGATGGGGAAGCCGGTGCGGGACGGTATCGCCGAGGTGCAGAAATGCGCTCTGGGATGCGACTTTTATGCCGAGCACGCGGCGGATTTCCTGGCTCCCGAGCAGATCGTCACCGATGCACGCAACAGCTTCGTCACGTTCAAGCCACTCGGTGTCGTGCTGGCTGTAATGCCATGGAACTTTCCATTCTGGCAGGTTTTCCGCTTCGCAGCACCAGGATTGATGGCAGGCAATGCTGCGGTGCTCAAGCATGCTTCGAACGTGCCGGGTTGCGCGCTCGCGATCGAAGCCGTGTTTGATCACGCCGGCTTCCCCAAACACCTGTTCCGCACATTGATGATCGGCAGTGGACAGGTGCCGCCCATCATCGAAAATCCCTTCGTGCGCGCGGTGACGCTCACCGGCAGCGGACCCGCGGGCCGCGCGGTGGCAAGCAAGGCGGGATCAGTGCTGAAAAAGACCGTACTGGAGCTTGGCGGCAGCGATCCCTACCTGATCCTCGAAGACGCCGACATCGAACGTGCCGTCACCATCAGCACGAAGGGCCGTCTGGTCAATTCAGGTCAAAGCTGCATCGCGGCCAAGCGGTTCATCGTCATCGAGAAGGTGCGCGGCGCTTTCGAAGAGCTGTTCGTCAAGCGGATGGCGGCTGCGAGAATGGGCAATCCGTTGGACGACGACACGGAGGTCGGCCCACTGGCACGACACGATCTGCGCGACACGCTGCATCGTCAGGTTCAGGCAAGCATCGCTGAAGGCGCAACCTGCCTGCTCGGAGGCAGGATTCCGCCTGGGCCTGGTGCGTACTATCCGCCGACCGTGCTGACCGATGTTCGCCGCGGGATGCCGGCTTATCACGAGGAGCTGTTCGGCCCCGTTGCCTCGGTCATTCCTGTCAGAAGCGAGGACGAAGCTGTGGCGGTCGCAAATGATACAGTGTACGGGCTCGGCGGCGGGGTGATTACCCGTGACGTGAGACGGGGGAAGCGCATTGCTACGGAGCTCATCGAAAGCGGCATGGTCTTCGTGAATGAACACGTCCGCTCCGATCCACGCCTTCCGTTTGGTGGGATCAAGGAAAGCGGCTACGGCCGCGAACTCTCGCACTACGGCATCAAGGAGTTCGTCAACATCAAGACGGTGTACGTCGCGGAATAGTGCGGTTGCCGAGGTGCAGTATCAGCCATTCAATCCCGGCAAACAGCGTCGGGACGAACAACGTGCCCAGCAGTGTGGCAAGCAACATACCCCCAAATACCGTCGTGCCGATTGAGCGTCGGGCTGCCGCGCCTGCTCCCAGGGCAAAAACCAGCGGCAGCACACCGATGATGAAAGCGAGCGCCGTCATCATCACCGGTCGATAGCGTGTGCGCGCGCCAGCTTCCGCAGCCGCCATCGGATCCTCGCCCGCCAGCACTCTCGTGCGGGCAAATTCAGCGATCAGGATCGCATTCTTTGCCGCGAGACCGATCAGCATGACGAGACCGATCTGGCCATAGACGTCAAGCGGCATCCGCCGCAGCCACAGCGCGGCCAGTCCGCCCAGCACCGCGGTCACCACTGGCAGGATCACTGACACGGGTAGGGTCCAGCTCTCGTACTGGGCGACCAGGAACAGGTAGGAGAACACCAGCGCGAAGATGAATGCCGCGGTCTCCTGCCCAGCCGACTGCAGCTCTTGATAGCTCATACCGGTCCACTCGTAGCCGAATCCGGCTGGCAGGCGCTGCGCCGCGATCTGTTCCATGGCCGTGATCGCCTGACCCGAGCTGACGCCCGGCGCCGCCTGACCGTTGATCAACGCCGCGGGATACAGATTATAGCGGGTGATCGCATCGGTGCCTTGGATCGTACTCACGGTGACCAGGGTGCGAAGCGGCACCAACGCGCCGGCGGAGCTGCGCACATACAGCCGATCGATATCATCGATGCGCTGGCGAAACTCCGCCGCGTCCTGCACCAGAACCCGGAACACGTGCTCCTCATAATTGAAGTCGTTGACGTATTGGGATCCAAGATTGGCCTGAAGTGTCGCATAGATTGCCGCCGGCAGGACGCCGAGTAACGCAGCGCGTGTGCGCTGCACCTGCACCAGAATCTGCGGCACCCCCGTATTGAATGTGGTGAACACTGCGCGCAAAGCGGGGTGCTGGTTGGCCGCATAGGTCAACGCGCGGCTCGCGGCGGCTAGTTCATCCGGGCTCTGCCCGCTACGGCCTTCAAGCACGAAATTGATGCCGCCGGTCGTGCTGATGCCGGGAATGGAAGGCGGATTGAAGGCAAAGATCTGGGCTGACGGAATCGCGTTGAACCTCTGCTGCAGGGTGCCAATGATACCTGCTGCCTGGGTGACCGCTGTTCGACGCTGTTCCCAGGGACCAAGGATGATGACCAGCGAGCCGGAATTCGGTTCCTGCGTTCCACCGACGAGACTGTAGCCAGCGATTTCGATGACATGCGCGACACCCGGCGTGTCGCGGACCGTCTTGCCGACCTGATCCAGCACTTCCTGCGTGCGAGTCAGGGATGCTCCGTTCGGCAGTTGCACGTTGGCGTAGAAGTAGCCCTGGTCTTCTTCAGGTAGGAAGGCAGTAGGCACCCCGGCGAACAGCAGCCACGCCAAGACGAATACCGCGCCCAACCCAGCCAGGCCCAGCGCCATATGCCGCACCAGCCAGCGTATCGCATGACCGTAGCGGTCTCGTGCCTGAATGAAGCCAGTGTTGAACCAGCGGAACAGCACGAAACGCGGCCGTTGTGGCGGGCGCAGGATCAGGGCACAGAGTGCGGGGCTCAGCGTCAGCGCATTCACCGCGGATATCACCAGTGCGGTCGAGATGGTCATGGCGAATTGCCGGTAAAGCTGGCCGATGACGCCAGCGAGGAAGCCAACAGGCGCGAATACCGCAACGAGGACCAGCGTAGTGGCGATCACCGGGCCGGTGATCTCGTTCATCGAGCGCTCTGTCGCATCCACCACACTCAGCCCTGGATGTTCCTCCAGGTTGCGTGTGACGTTCTCGACTACCACGATCGCATCGTCCACCACCAGCGTGATGGCTAATACGAGAGCGAACAGCGAGATCGTATTGACCGAGTAGCCCGCTGCATACAGCACCGCCATCGTGCCGATCAGCGATACCGGAATGGCGATCACCGGGATAAGTGTCGCCCGCCAGTCCTGCAGGAACAGGAAGACCACGCCAACGACCAGCGCGAAGGTCATGGCGAGCGTCCACACGATTTCGCTGATGTTTGCCGTGACGAAGCGTGTCGCGTCATAGGCGATGGTGTATTGGAGCCCTGGCGGGAACTCGCGCGCCAGTACTGCCATTTCGTTTTTCACCGCGTTTGCCACCGAGAGCGCATTGGCACCGGGCGCCTGGAAGATGGCGAGCGTCGCTGATGGATAGCCATCGATCCGAGAGAACGCATTGTACTGCTGCGCTCCCAGCTCGACGCTACCGACGTCGCCGACGCGCACCACACCACCATCTGGGTTCGTCCGCACGATGATGTTGCGGAACTGCTCGGGCGTGGACAGCCGGCCTCGTGCGACGATGGTAAGCTGCTGCTGCTGACCTTCGTCGATTGGCGGCTGGCCGATCTGACCCGCGGCCGCCTGCACGTTCTGCTGGGCGACAGCGTTCACCACATCCGTTGCGGTGATGCCGAATGCGGTCATCTTCATCGGGTCAAGCCAGATGCGCATGCCGTAGCGCAGCTCACCGAGGATCTGGGTGTCGCCGACGCCGGGCAGCCGCGCCAGGGTATCTTGCAAGTGCGTATATTCGTAATTGGAGATGAACAACTGGTCGTATGCCCCAGTTGGTGAGAACACGTTCACCGCCAGGACAAAGTTGCTGGTCGCCTTGCGCACTGTCAGGCCCTGCTTTGTCACGTCCTGGGGTAGTTGGGCGGTAGCCAGCGAGACACGGTTCTGCACGTTGACCGCGTCGATATCGGGATTGGTGCCGATGGCGAAGCTGATGGTGAGGCGATAGGTGCCCGAACTGGAACTCGTGCTTTGGAAGTACAGCGTGTTGTCCGCGCCGTTCACCACCTCCTCAATCGGCTGCGCTACAGTCTGATCGACTGTTGTGGCATCGGCGCCGGGATAGTTGGCAGAGACGGTTACCTGCGGCGGCGTGATGTTGGGGTACTGGCTTACGGGAATGACCAGCAGCGACAGCAGACCGGCCAGTGTGATCACTACCGAAATGACGATGGCGAAATTCGGCCGATGGATGAAGAAATGCGACAGCATGGCTCAGTCCGCGCGGTTCTGTGCCGAGACCGAGGGTTGCGGCAGCGGATTGACCTTCTGCCCCGGCTGCACTTTCTGAATACCTTCGGCGATGACACGTTCTCCGCCTGACAGGCCCTCCGTGACCACAAAATATTGGCCCACCTGCGGACCGAGCGTGATGCGCTGCTCCTTCACGGTGTTGTCTGGCTCAACGAGCAGGACGAAGGCGCCTTGTTTGTCCTGCTGCACGGCCGCCACAGGCACCATCGGCTTGCGCTCCGGCTGCGCGGTATGCACCTCGACTGTCGCGAAGGCACCCGGGACCAACAGCCGTTCGGGATTGTCGAAGCGTCCCCATACGCTGACAGTGCCTGTCGCCGGGTCTACCTGGTTGTTAATGAACTCGATCCGCCCCTGATGGGAATATCGCGTGCCATTGGCCAAGCGCAGATCGAGCGCCAGCGTCGCTGCGATCTGCCCCGGTGACGTCCCGGTATGCTGCTCCGCGCTAATGACGTCGCGATCGGGCACGCCGAACACGACTCGTATGGGCTCGATCTGCACGACATTCGCAAGTGGACCCGATGATGGTGTGACGAGTGCGCCGACAGAGAGCAGCGCCTTGCCGATGCGCCCGTCGATGGGCGATTTGATGGTGGTATAGCCGAGATTGATCATCGCGGTTGCCAGGTTGGCGCTCGCGGCCTCCACATCGGCTGCATCGCTGTCACGCGCAGCCCGCGCTTGATCCAGCGTCGCCTGTGGCGCGAAGCCTTGCTGATTCAGTCGCGCCTGCCGTTGGTATTCGTTTTCCGCCTGACGCAACGCGGCCTGCGCCTTGTCGAGCTGCGCCTGTGCTGACTGCACTGCCGCCTCGAATGGCGCCTTCTCCAGCTCGAACAGCGTCTGGTTCGTACTGACGTCGCCACCCTCGCTGAAATCGATCTTTTCCAGGTAGGCGGTGACGCGGGCCATGATCTGCACCGACTGGATCGGATCGACACGTCCGACGTAGGTACTCACCGGTGAAACATCCTGGACTGGCACTGTGGCGACGGTCACCGCAGGCGCCGGTTGTGCACCACACGGCTGCGCGAGGGCCACGCCGCCAAGCAGCGCGGCCATCGCGATCCAACGTCGCATCATCGCGGACACCTTTCACGCTT
>CAYRTL010000125.1:12359-13680 GCA_964427005.1 uncultured Acetobacteraceae bacterium | reverse complement strand
GACTACGGATCTGGGGGTTAGGAGTTCGAATCTTCTCGGGCGCGCCAGCATAATCCTGCGAAAACCGACCTAACCAGCAGCGAACAGTACAGTGACGACGCTGGCGGCGCCCAGGCCCAACCAGGAAATAGAGCTTTCGGCCGCATCGCGCCAAAATGTATGAAATGTCTCATTCTGCGGGAAATTGGCTTGCGTCTGGAAGGGTGCGGCCACCAAACCTAGCGACTTCCTGCCCATTGTCTAAGTTCTTGCGTGTCAATTATGTGATCTAGGGATTTTTTTACTTCCGCTGCCTTGGTATTTGACATATGTTAACGGCCAGAGGGAGGCGGGTGATGGGCACCTCAAGAACGCGTTGCCTGATTATCGGGCAAGACGGCGTGCTGACGGATGGGCTGCGCTATCTTTTGGAGCCAATCTTTGAGGTGGCCCTGGTCGCGGCCGATACGGATGCCGTCTTGCAAATCGCCACCGAGTTTCGTCCCCATGCTGCAATCATTTGTTCGGATTGCGACGATAGCCATTTGCTGGCAGACGCCCTTGGCCGGGCGTTTCCTTCAATCGTTGTCACCTTAGTCCCACACGACGCCGCATCGCAGGTGGATGCTGGTCGGGCCCTCGGAGCCGAGGCTGTCGCGCGGCTACTGCAGATCGCTCGCATGACGAAGGGGCAGAGCAACGGCGAGCAATACGACCGACGCACAACCGATGCCGCCCCGGTTGATCTCTCGGCGCGACAGCGCGAGGTGGTAGCGCTGCTGGCGCGGGGGTGGAGCATGAGAATGGCCGCTTGCGAACTCGGTATTACGCCCCGGGCGGTTGCGTTTCATGCACACAAGGCGATGCAAGCCAACTGCCTCCGGGACCGTGCCCAGCTTTTGGAGTTTGCCCTACGCCACGGTCTATCAGTTCTCCTGGCCGCGCCCTTGCTTTTCTAGATAAGAGCCTGTCCATTGGTTCTGCGGGGTTAATGGGGCGGGCCTAATTTCAGAATGTCACAAAAGCCAGGTCATGTTGGCGACGCACCTTCCGCGTCAGCCGACAAATCAATCTCCATTACTCCGGATCCAGAGCGACAGGACGAAGAACTTCTGCTGATTTACGCGAGCTTCATGGTTGCCCATGAGGAACTTGATCGGCTTGTTGAGTGCGACGCGGGGTCAGAGGAAAAGTTCGTCGCGGTGCATGATCAGTGGGTGAAGGCCCTATCGCGGGCCCTGATGATTCCGGCCCGAACTGCCGAGGGGCAACGCGCCAAGTCGGATATGCTGCGTCTCGCCGCCAGGGTTTCATCCGGCGAACAGTGACACACATGGCACCA
>CAYRTL010000125.1:9025-12259 GCA_964427005.1 uncultured Acetobacteraceae bacterium | reverse complement strand
GAGGCCAAGTTCAGGCCTGTTGAACCCGTTTGGCTTACTTAATATCCCGGGCACGAAGACGAGTCAGTTTCTCCCACATGCACAACTTGTAATAGCAGGCGAATGTAATTCTCCGCACGCCGACAAGAGGGCGTGAGCGCACGGCTACGCCATTTGGCCCGGCCACGCGGGTTCGCTCAGGATAGGTTTTATTGCCAGCTTATAAAGGAGAGGCAGCCGTGCCTTCGGGGAATTTGAACATCGTTGCAATCGTCGACGACGACGGGGACGTCCGAGACGTGCTGGATGCTTTGCTGGAAACCGCGGGCCATACAGTGAAGACTTACACTTCCGGTCAGCAACTGCTTGATGACCCGGAACTCACGGACGTGGCCTGTCTCGTCGTCGATCAGAAGATGCCGAAGATGACCGGATTGGACCTGTTGCGGAAGCTCGACCTGAGCGGCCGGACAATCCCATCCCTGCTGATCACCGGCCTGCCTGAGGCCAAGGTCGCGGACGAGGCCCGGGAACTCGGCGCGATCGACGTGCTCACCAAGCCGATAGACTTCGAGAAGCTGCTGCAACTCGTCGCTTACTCGGTTCAGTAAAGGCTATCTGCGCCGTCCGGGCGCCGGGTTCTGCGGAGCTGCGGCAGGAAGGTCCTCCTCAAGGATGGTGATGTGAAGTGAGAAAGAGACCTCGCCATCCTCCTCGTCGCGATGCAGCGTGCCGAGGAACTCCGACCCCGCCCGCACCTCTACGGATGCACCTCGTTGCCTCGGTGCTGCGACGTTGATCCGATCGCTACCGAGCGTCTTGCGCAGATAGGCTTCCACCCGCGCGATGTCTGTCGGCTCCATGCTGCCTCCCAGGTGAGCTCATACTGGAGCCCAAGCGCGGGCAGTATGCCAGCGGTTTCTCGCAGGCATGCGGGTTAAAGGTCAGGGACCTCGCCACCACCAGAAGCCGAAACGGTCACCGCAGGGGGAAGCCAACCCCGCGAGCCATTGATCTTCGCTGATCCAGCCATCCACGGCGCCGTCCGTGTCCCGGCGGCCGGGATCGGGCCGGGTGAAAGCGGCTATCAGACGGGAGAGCAGGCCCAGGGCCGGTTGTTCGCTGTATTTCATAGCGAATCAATATAGCGACCTGGGACGGATCGTGCTCACATTACGGCGCAAATGTGACAAAGATGTGTTCCAAATCGGGCCGCTGAAGAAGACGCGCCGGGAGCGTTAACCCCGGCGCGCCTCCCGTTTCAGCGGTAGGTGGTTCCGCTCTGCGCCGCGCGCAGGCTCTGGTCATTCAGCCGATCGACGTCCGCGTTCTGTGAGGTATCCACGCGGCTCGCGGAGCGCCCAGGCCCGACCGGCCCGTGTGGAGTCGGCACCCGGGTTTCCGGATTGTTCCAGGGCGGCTTGCCCAGGTTCACGTCCTTCGGGCTGGTGGTCGCACCGGTGACCGCTCCGGCGCCACCGCCGATGACCGCGCCGGCGACCACTCCCGGAGGGCCGGCCAGCGCGCCGACTGCCGCTCCGGTTGCCGCGCCGGCGGCCGCGCCGCCGGTGGTCCGCTCCTTGGTATCTGTCCCACAGGCAGCCAGCAGACCCAACATGCCGAGTGCCACCAAGTTCACTGCACGTTTCATTGCCGGATGATCCCTAAATCATTGACGGTCCTGAAACGGCAGCCGCTTCCTGCGGTTGCAGGAAAAGTCCGTCCGCGCTCGCAACCGTTACCAGTGCGATTGAGGTACTTGCCTCCTCTTGGCGTCTGCGAGGCTTCTTGACAGGATGCAAATGAGGCCATGCGGTCAACCGGGGGAGTTCGCCAGTGTCAGCCACGAGAAAGCAGGGAAGTATGGGCGCGCCGACGCGGCGCAGCGTTTTGGCGGGGGCCGGCCTCGCGGCCACTCTGCCGTTGGCCGGCCGCCGGGCTCGCGCAGCCGATGCGATTCCCATTGGCTGGGTAGGGCCGCTGTCGCCGCCGGGCGGCTACGCCGAAGGCACCAACATGAAGAACGCCGCCGAGATTGCCGCGACCGAGATCAACGCGCAGGGCGGTATTCTCGGCCGTCCGGTCGAGATCTTCTACGCCGACACGCGCGGCATGCCGGCGGAGGGCCGCACCGCTGCGGAGCGCCTGGTGCAGCAGAACAAGGTCGTCGCCGTGTTCGGCGAGTTCCATAGCCCTGTCGCGCTCGCCGGAATGGAGGTGTACCACAAATACGGCATCCCCTTCATGGCGTGCGACGTGTGGTCCGATCAGATCACCGCCAAAGGCTACCCGGAGGTGTTCCGCAACGCGCCGGCGGTGTCACTGATCGACGTGACCATCGGCCAATGGATCGCCGCCGCCGGCTTCAAGAACGTGGCGATCATTGCGGAAAAGAACGATGTCGGTTTGGCGGCGCGCACTCTGGTCGCGCAGGAGCTGACCAAGGCGAACGTCAAGTTCACCGCGGTTGACGCTGATCCCAACCTGACCGACTTCACGGCGCAGATCCTGCGGTTCAAGAGCACCACGCCGCCTTACGACTTCTTCCTCAGCATCTACTCCGAAGCGGGTGCCTATCCGATGATCCGTCAGGCGCATGATCTCGGATTCGCGCCGACGGCCAATTGCGGCATCTACAATTCGGGTGGTCAGGCAGTCGATCCGACCTTCTGGGAGAACGTCGGCGAGGCGGGCAAATACCTCGTGACCGAAAACGTCGGCCTGCCGAAGGCGGCATGGAACGACAAGACCAAGGCGTTCGTCGCCAAGTACCGGGAGAAACACAATGCCGATCCGTCGGGTGCGGTCATGGAAAGCTATGATGGCGCCTGGCTGCTGTTCGACGCGATCAAGACGGCTGGCAGCACCGATGCCAAGGCGATCATCAAGGCGCTGGAGAACACGAGCTACGTGGGCGCGCGGGGCAAATACTCGTTCTCCACCAGCCATGAGCCGGCCTGGCACTACCATCAGTTCCTGGAAGCGCCGCTGACCCTCCTGCAGTACCATGAGGTGAAGCAGGGCCAGGCTGACGCGCCAATCGTCTGGCCGAAGCAGTTCGCGACGGTGCCTTACCTGTACAAGAAGCCTGGCACTTGAGAGTCCTTCTCTGGTCATGGCGGGGCCAGGCCCCATAGGCGCTAACACAAGGGCGCGGGGTCGTCTTCATTCGTCATGCCGGGGCCAAGCCCCGCCATGAGGGTAAGAACGCATGACTGATTACCTGCTGATCCAGGCCCTCAATGGCCTGGTAAT
>CAYRTL010000125.1:0-8925 GCA_964427005.1 uncultured Acetobacteraceae bacterium | reverse complement strand
GGTAAGAACGCATGACTGATTACCTGCTGATCCAGGCCCTCAATGGCCTGGTAATCGGCATCATCTACGCTGTCATTGCCGCCGGCCTGACGGTCATCTTCTCCATCCTCAAGATCGTGAACTTCGCGCACGGCGAGGTTTACATGATGGGCGGCTATTTCGCGTATTTCGCCATCTCGCTCGCGGGCATTCCGCCATTGCCTGCCGTCCTGGTGGCGATGGTGCTGTCGTTCATCCTGTCGATCCTGGTCGAGCGTACACTGCTGACGCCGCTCTACAGTCCAACCACTGAACGCAAAGGCGATTACGGCATCCTTGTCACCTTCGGCATCTCGATCTTCCTGCGCGCACTGGCGCTGATCATCTACGGCCCTTATCCATTGCGTCCGCCGTCGTTCTGGCCTGGCGTGGCGATTGTGGGTGGGTTGGTAATGGCCTGGGATCGCGTGTTCGCCGGCGGCGCCGGAATCGTGCTGCTGATCGCCCTGGTGTGGTTCATGAATCGCACGCCGTGGGGTGAGGCACTCAACGCGGTGAGCCAGTCGCGCGAGTCAGCCGCCATAGTTGGCATCAACGACCAGCGCTTTTACATGTTGGCGTTCGGTCTCGGCGGTGCGTTGGCAGGCGGTGCCGGAGCACTGGTGGGGCCGATCTACTCGCTGTCGCCTTCAATGGGGCTGCTGCCGGATACACAGGCCTTCGCCATCGTCATTCTCGGCGGCATGGGCTCCGTCGCCGGCTCCATCCTCGCCGGGCTGATGATCGGGGTGTCGGAATCCATGTTCGTCGCGCTGTTTCCCGATCCCAGCCGCAGCCTCACCTACGCGCAGGCATTCAGTCTGTTGGTGCTGATGCTCGTCTTGCTGATTCGCCCGACGGGCTTGTTTGGACGTGCGCATGCCGCGATGGAGTAGCGCGTGCGCGTTGTGACGATTGCTGGTGCGGTCGCGTTTGCTGCGCTGGCCCTCGCCTTCCCATTCCTGGTGAACGCATACTGGCTTTCAGTCGGCGTGCTGGCGATGTTCTACGCGATCGTCACCGCGAGCTGGGCACTGCTCGCTGGCTATGCCGGACAGTTCTCCTTCGGCCATATGGCGTTCGTCTCGCTTGGTGCGTACACCTCGGGACTGCTGGTGATGACATTCGAGGTGCCGATACCAATCGGGATCGCCGCCGGCGTCCTGATGTGCGCCATCGTCGGCAGCGCTATCGGCTTCATCTGCCTGCGCATGCGCGGGCCCTATCTGGCGCTGTTCACCGTCGCGTTCTCCGAGGTGCTGCGCATCGTCATCGTATCGGAGACTGAGATCACTGGCGGCTCCGGCGGACTGGAGGTCACGCCGCTTTTCCATGGCCGCACCGACACGCCTTACTACTATCTGGGGCTGGCGCTGCTGGTGGCTTCGCTGGTGATCATGCAGCTTCTGGTCACGTCGCGCTGGGGGCTGTTCTTACGTGCCATCCGAGAGAATGAGGATGCCGCCGCGGCCGCGGGCGTGAAGGTGGTGCGCTTCCGCATTCTGGCG
Organism: uncultured Acetobacteraceae bacterium; assembly: GCA_964427005.1. Classification (GTDB taxonomy): domain Bacteria; phylum Pseudomonadota; class Alphaproteobacteria; order Acetobacterales; family Acetobacteraceae; genus JAMXLO01. The sequence continues at coordinate 7,399 of CAYRTL010000125.1, read as the reverse complement.
TTCGCGATCACGTCGAGCTTCGCGGGTCTCGCTGGCGGTTTTTTTGGCCATTACATCGGCATTCTCACGCCGGATATTGGTTCGGTCGATCAGATGGGGTTGGTCGTCGCCATGGCCGTCATCGGCGGCGCCGAAAGCATCGTCGCGGCCATGATCGGCGCGTTGGGACTGGAGTTCCTTGTCGAGGCCTTGCGCAGCTACGGTCAATGGCGGCTGGTGCTGTTCGGCGCGCTGCTGCTGCTGACAATGCGCTTCGCGCGGAATGGACTGCTGGCTTTGGCATGGGACAAGCTGGCGCGCATCAATCTTCGCCAACGTGCGCGGACCGTCGAGCGGGAGGCGAGTTGAGAAAGAATTTCGTGTGGAACCTTTGCTGGTACCAGCACTGAGCATGCCCGCACCAACTCCTCTGATCGAAGCCCGCGACCTCACCAAGCGCTTCGGCGGCATCCTTGCGGTGAACAACCTCAACCTCGCCGTCCAGCAAGGCGAACTCGTCGGCCTCATCGGCCCCAACGGCTCGGGTAAGACAACGACGATAAACATGCTCACCGGCCACCTGAGTCAGGCGGCGGGCAACATCCTCCTGCACGGCGAGCGAGCCGACGGCCTCTCTCCCAGCGAGTTCGCCGCGTTGCGCGTCGGCCGCACCTTTCAGATCACGCAACTCTTCAGCCGCATGACGGTGCTGGAGAACATGCTGGTCCCTGGCCTCGCGCGTCCTCATTCGCGCAAGACATCCGCCTTGCGCGCAGCGCGCCAGCACCTCCAGTTCCTCGGCCTCGCCGCGCTGGAGAACCTGCAGGCAAAGAACCTGTCAGGCGGTCAGCAGAAGCTCCTTGAGCTCGGCCGCGCCCTCATGCTCGATCCGGAGATCCTGTTCCTCGACGAACCGTTTGCCGGGGTGAACCCGTTCCTGCGCGATCAGATCATCGAGCTGGTGCGCAAGCTGCACGCGGATGGCCGAACCTTCGTCATCGTCGATCACGACATCGAGGCTTTGCAGCGTCTGGTGCACCGCATGGTCGTGATGTCGCGTGGCGAGAAGATTGCCGATGGCACGGTGGCGGAAGTGCGCGAGAACCAGGAGGTGCTGCGTGCCTATGCCGGCGTCTGATGAAATGCCTGTGCTGACGGCTCGCAACCTGGTCGCGGGCTATGTGCCTGGCATCAACATACTCAACGGCATGTCGGTGGACGTGCTGCGCGGTCAGGTGCGGTGCGTGCTGGGACCGAACGGAACCGGCAAATCAACGCTGCTGAAGGTGCTGTTCGGTTTTCTGCCGGCGGCGCAGGGCGAAATGCATCTGGGCGCGACCTCACTGCGCGGCGTTGTGTCTCATGACATGGGCCAGCACGGTATCACCTATCTCCCGCAGCGGCCGAGTGTGTTTCCGTTCCTGTCGGTCGAGGTCAATCTGCGGCTAGGAACGTGGTCATTCCGGCGTAACCGGTCCCTGGCGCGCGAACGCATCGAGCGCGCCTATGCGCAGTTCCCCATCCTGGCGGAGCGCAGGCGCCAGGCCGCGGGCACGCTGTCGGGTGGCCAGCAACGCCAGCTCGAGATCGCGCGGGCGTTGATGACCGATCCTGTCGTCATGCTGGTCGATGAGCCCACCGCGAGCATCGAGCCGCGCATCGCGGCGCAGATCTACGCACTCATCGCGGGTCTGGCGCGTGACGGGAAGGCGATCCTCCTGGTCGATCAGAACATCAAGGGTGCACTCGGCATCGCCAATTACGTGTATGTGATGCGCACCGGGACGCTGTTCGACGAAGGGCCGCGCGACGCATTCACTGATGATGTGGAGACGCTGGTGAGCCGCTGGCTATATACCACGTGAGATCGCATCGCGGGCGCTGGTCCGTCGGAACCACCCGCTATGGTTGCGTTATCGCACTCTCTGGTAAGCGGCTCGATAACCATATAAAAGACATTAAACAGGTGCATGATATGATCCTGCGCCCGAGGGGCAGCGAAGCGACCTTCTGACCGAGAGTCTATGAGCCACACCGAGATCCGGGTGATCCGCCCGGCACCGTTCGCCGCCCGTCCTGCGGTCACCGCAATCAGCGTGGTGCTGTTGCTTCTCGTTCTGGGCATCGTGCTGTTCACCATGCTGCGCTCGCCGCTCAAGGACGACATCGCCTGGCTGCTCTATGTTGCGCGCCGCTGGCTGGCCGGTCGCGAGCTCTACGTCGATGTGGTCGAGGTCAACCCGCCCCTGATCGTGTGGATCTCCGCCATCCCGATTCAACTTGCCAGCGCACTCGGCATCGACGCGCAGTTCACGGCCATCCCGCTGTTCATCGCCATGGTACTCGGCTGTGCCTGGTGGACAGCCACGTTGCTGCACGGCCAGGGCAGGCTGTTCGAGGATCGGCTGACGGTCTTTGCCGCCATCGGCACCGTATTGCTGGTGGTACCGGCTGGAGACCTGGGCCAGCGCGAGCATTTGCTGGTGGCTGCCATGCTGCCGTACCTCGCGCTGTTCGCGCGGACGCTCGACGGCGACAAGCCGCCGCTGCGCGATGCGCTGATTGCCGGTGTGCTGGCTGGCCTCGGTTGTGCACTGAAGCCGCGGTATGCAGGCGTGTTCGTCGTGCTGGAAGGCCTCGTGCTGCTGCGCGGGATGAATCCGTTCCGCGTGCAGCCGATCGCCGCCGGTTTCACCATGCTGGCGTATGCGGGATTGGTTGCCTTGTTCTGTCCCGCCTATCTCCGTCGCGCGGTCCCGCTTGCGTTGGCGCTGTACGGCGCCACCGACGTGCCGCTGCGTCACCTCGTGGCGGACAGCCTGCGGCTGATGTTCGGCCAGGCCGTGGCCCTGCTGCTCTGGTGGAACCGCCGGCGGCGCATGCCGGAGGCGAATCTGATGCTGACCCTCGTCGTCTTCGCGATCACCGCGATGGTGATCTGCTTCATGGACGGCAAGGATTGGTTCTATCACCGCCTGCCCGCGACCGTAGCAACCGTATTGGCACTTCTGTGCTGGGTCAGTTCGCTTCTCGTGCATCGGCGGGCCGGCAGCCGTCGCGCCTTCGTTCCGGTGGCACTCGCGGCTGTCGCTTTCGTGGTGTTCGTGGTCGCGGCGTTCCAGCGCCTGGAACCGCAGGTCGCGATGGCGGTGGAGCCGGAGACCGGAACAATCGTCAAGCTGGAGCGTCTCATCCGCAAGCAGAAAGCGCGGACCTACATCGCCTTCTCCGAGTGGATCGCACTCGGCTTTCCGGTGGTGAACAACACGGGGGTTGCCTGGGCGTCTCGCTTCGATTCGATGTGGGCCCTGAAGGGCGAGCTGTGGCGGGTGCGCTTTGACGCTGCTGGTGCGCGGGAGTGGCCGATACGCCGCTGGGTCGCGCACGACTTCATCGTTGGCTGTCCCGATCTGGCAGTGGTCGATATCCGCGAAGGCGTGCCTGATTACGTCGGCTTGCTGACCACCTCCGATCCCGCCTTCGCACGCGCCTGGTCGCGGTATCGGCGAATCGCCGCGTTCGACGGGCTGGTGGTTTACCGGCGCGCCACCCCGGGCTGCATTGACCCCTGGGTGGCGGCCGAGGCACCGCAGGCGATCGACTCCCGCTGATCGGAAAGGTGTGCAATAGATCAAATCCCCTGATTTGATCGAGTAGGCCGATGATCGCCTTGCCGAGTCCCCAGCAGCTCCGCTATCTCACAGCGCTTGCAGAGAGCCGCCATTTCGGCCGCGCTGCCCTGGCCTGCGCCGTCACCCAGTCCACGCTGTCCGCCGGCATTCTGACTCTGGAACGGCAGCTCGACGCGGCCATCCTGGACCGTAGCGCCGGCAAGCATGTCGTGTTCACCCCGCTTGGGCTGGAACTGGTGGAACGGGCCGGCACTGCTCTGGCCGCGCTGGAAGCGCTGGCCGAAGCTGCCGCGGCCGCGCGTATGCCAATGAGCGGGCCGTTGCGCCTTGGCGTGATCCCAACAGTCGGTCCGTTCCTGTTGCCCCGCCTCATGCCGGTGCTGCGCAATGGGTTCCCACGGCTGCGCCTCTACTTGCGTGAGGACACCACGGCACGGCTGGTCGATCGTCTGGAAGCCAACCGGCTGGATATGCTCTTGCTGGCGCTGCCTTGCGACTGCGGTGGCGCCGATGCATCGCCAGTCGCGCGCGATGAGTTCCTCGTGGCGTTGCCCCAGGGGCACCGTCTGGCGGCGCAGGAGCGCATCCCGGTCGCCGCGCTTTCCTGCGAACGTCTGCTTCTGCTCGAAGACGGCCACTGCCTGCGTGATCAGGCGCTGGCGGTCTGTGGTCTGCTGGCCGGGGACCGTGAAGGCCAGGACGGATATGCCGCCACCAGCCTCCACACGCTGGTCCAGATGGTCGCTGGCGGACTTGGCGTGACGTTGCTGCCGCGTCTGGCTGTCGCCGCTGGCGTTACGGCCGGGACGGGGATCGAGCTGCGGCCCCTGGCCGCGAACGGTGCCTGGCGGACACTGGGGGTTGCCTGGCGTCCAAACGCGCCCCGAGCGAGCGAATATCGCTCGCTCTTGCCCTTGCTGGCGGAGACCTGTCGCGAGGCCATGGGTTCACCGCAGGGACTGGCTGCCGCAGAATAGGGCGATGACAGACAGTCCCTACCTGTTTCGCGCCGCAGCCCATCCGATACAGACAGTGAGCGACCGGCTGAAGGTGCGCGAAGCGGTCTCCGGGTTTGGCATCGCGCTTCGCTACCAGGAGCGCGCACCCGATCCACCCGGCGCCCCTGAACCCGCCTGGTGCGAGACCGGCCACTCCATCTTCATCCTGTCCGGCCGCATCCGGTACACGTTCGACGACCATGCGGTGGAAGCGGGTCCAGGCGACATGCTCCACATCCCGGCTGGCCGGGCGCATCGCCATAAGCCCAGCGTCGTGGGCGACGAGGTCGTTCGCTACGTGTTGACTGAGTTCGGCTAAACTCTTCCTCAATAATGCTGCCACATCCTGCCGGCTTGGAGGTGTGGCGCCATGCTGCTCGACAGCGTGCGGAACCTGCTGGGACTGCACACGTCTCCGGCGCGTCCGCTGCCATCACTGCCGCCCGAACCGGCTCCTTCGCTGGTGCCGGGCACCAGCCTGGCCGAAGACGATGATCCCGTATGGCCCAGTGCGCGTCTCAGCGTGGCTGAAGCGCTGTGGGGCGAGGGCTTCCTGTTCCCCGGCGGGCTGGCGGAAACCCTGCGTCTGGCCAAGCCTTTGGGGCTTTCCGAAGCGTCCAGCCTGTTGCTGATCGGAGCCGGCAGCGGCGGCGCACCCCGCGCGATCGCCAGTGAGTTTGGCGGCTGGGTGACCGGCTATGAAGCCAATTCGCGTTTGGCTGATGTGGCCAACGAGCGGAACCTGCGTGCGGGCCTCGGCCGGCGGGCCCAAGTGGAGGTTTGGGATCCGTGCGCACCAAAGTTCCCCCGCCGTTACTTCCACCATGCGATGGCGATCGAGCCGCTGAGGGGGGCACCACCGCGACCTCCATTGGCGGCAATGGCGGCTGCACTTCAGTACGGCGGACAGCTCGTGCTGGTCGAGACGGTAGCCGACAGGCCTCTCGATCGTGCGGACCCAACGGTCGCCACCTGGACAAGGCTGGACCATCGTCCGCTGGACCTGCCGAGTGAATTCGACATCACCAATTCCCTGACCAGCCTCGGCTTCGACGTGCGGATCGCCGAGGACGTGTCGCGCCGGCATATGCAACATGCCATCGCAGGCTGGCGGGACGCGGTGCAGGCGATGGAAGGCAGGCGCCCGACGCCGCGGCAGCTCGCCCGGATCGTGCGGGAGGCGGAGCTGTGGCTGGCCCGTTTCCGCCTGATGCGGGCGGGGAAACTGCGGCTGGTCCGCTGGCATGCGATCGGCGGCGGAATGCCGCCTCGATCAGGTTGACAGGCACGCTCCACACCCTTATCCAGCGCCGCTCTTCACGAGGCGTCGCTTATGAAAGTCCGTAACAGCCTGAGAGCCGCAAAGGTCCGCGACAAGAACTGCCGCGTGGTGCGCCGCCGCGGCCGGGTCTACGTGATCAATAAGAAGAACCCGCGGATGAAAGCCCGCCAGGGCTGATTCCAGGTACACCTCTCCCTCCGGGAGAGGTCGGCGCAAAGCGCCGGGAGAGGGTGCCGCATGATCCCACCTAAGAACGAACTGGTCATCTGCTTCGCGCACGCCGCCTATCAGATGAAGGCGTGCTTCGACGCTCTGAACACCGGCATTGGAAACTTCGAGCTGCGCGACCCCGCGGAGTTCCGCCGCCGCGCGCCCGAGGCCGACGTGATCGTCGTGTCCGGCATGTGGGACAACGCGCTGATCCCGCTGGCTACCAAGCTGCGCTTCATCCAGTCCATCGGCTCCGGCACCGACCAGTTCGACAAGCAGGCGCTCGCCGCGCGCGGTGTGCGGCTGGCCAGTGCGGCCGGCGTCAACGCACGCGCGGTGGCCGAACATGCGATGTCGCTGATCCTCGCCATGATGCGCCGGCTGCCGGAGGCGCGCGACAACCAGGCGCGGCGCGTCTGGCGCGGCATGATCGGCGATCTGACGCAGCGCGAGGATGAGCTGGCCGGCAAGACGGTGCTGATCATCGGGCTGGGACGCATCGGCGGCCGGCTGGCGCAGCTCGCGAAGGCGTTCGACATGAATGTCATCGGCTTCCGCCGCGATCCGGCGGCCGGGCGAGGCGCGGCGGATGAAGTGCATGCACTGGCCGAGTTGCCGGCGCATTTGCCGCAGGCGGATTTTTGCGTGCTGACCTGCCCGCTGGTGCCGGAGACACGTGGTGTGATCGACGCCAAGGCGCTCGGGGCGATGCGGAGTTCGGCCTTCCTGGTGAATGCCGCGCGTGGTGGATGCGTGGTCGAGGCTGACTTGGTCGCGGCGTTGCAGGCCGGACGCATCGCAGGTGCCGCGCTGGACGTCACCGATCCGGAGCCACCGGAGGAGTCATCGCCGCTCTGGAGCATGCCGAACGTGTTCATCACGCCGCACACCGGCGGCGAGACGCGCAAATACGAGGCGAACGTGATCGAGATCCTGCTGGAGAATCTCGACCGCATGTGGCGCGGGGAGACGAGCCTGCGCAATCAGGTGGTGTGACGAAGCGGTGTGTCGTCCTGATTTTGGAACCGCAAATCGCGCAAATGCACGCAGATAAGGCCTAATACTAAGCCCCTGACTGCAACTACGCCGTCACGCCGGGCGAAGGCCCGGCATCCACGTCTTTGTGCCTCGCGTCAGCTGAACCGCCATGACCTCCGCTCGCCAGGATCAGCGGTGATCGTGTGGCGGGGTTTGCGCCAACGAGATCGAGTAGTTGAGCCACCACTTACTGTCGCGCTCTGTCCTTGTTGCGTCGCGCACCATGCCAGCCTCGGCATAGGACTGCGCGAGCCACTTCA
>CAYRTL010000124.1:0-13692 GCA_964427005.1 uncultured Acetobacteraceae bacterium | reverse complement strand
CGGTTGCCTGGACGCAGCAGGACGGTGGTCATCGCTGATTCGACAATCGACGGCCCTTGTATCGTCTGGCCCGGCGCGAGCGCGTCGAACTCGAACACTGGTACGCTGGTCCAGCCACGCAACCACACGCGACGTTCGCCGCGTGGCGCCGCTTCAGCGCCCGGCGGCTGCACTGGTTCCTGCGGCACCCCTGGCAGCACGCCGATCACGGCGGCACGCGCATTCACCAGCACTGCGTCCTGCTCGCGCAGCGCGTAAGTGTAGAGTTCCTCATGCCGGTCATGGAATCGCTCGACGATGGCCGGCAGCGGATCATCAGTATCCCAGTCGATGCCATCGAGCGGCACGGTGATTTCGAAGATCTGCTCGCCGTAGCGCATCTCGACCGAGCGCTGCACACGCACCGGACCATCGAACGACGCGCGCAGACGCGCCAGCCCCTCCTGCTCCATCTCAGCGAACAGCCGCTTGACGCCCGCACCGTCCAGCCGTGCCGTGTCACCGATATGCGTGCGCGACACCTCAAACCGCAGATCGGTCGCCAGCATGCCCCAGGCCGATAGCACAGCCGCAACGCGCGGAACCACAACGCGCGTCAGGTCTAGCTGGCGCGCGACATCAGTGACATGCAATCCGGCCGCGCCGCCAAACGACAATAGAGCGAACCGCCGCGGATCCACACCACGACGCACTGACACCAGGCGAATGCCCTCCGCCATGTTGGTGTTGACGACGCGATGCACGCCCTCGGCTGCCGTGATGCGGTCCACCTTCAGTGCTGCGGCCAACCGATCCAGTGCAGCCTCGGCCGCCGCCGCATCCAGTGCCGCGCTGCCGCCAAGAAAATGCGCAGGATCGAGATACCCGAGGACGAGATTGGCATCAGTGACCGTCGCTTCGGTACCACCGCGGCCATAGCAGGCAGGCCCAGGTACCGCGCCCGCACTTTCCGGACCGACGTGCAATATCCCGCCAGTATCGACACGGCCGATGGAGCCGCCACCCGCGCCAAGACTGACGATATCGAGGCTGTTCAGCGCGAGCCGATGGCCGCCGATGCCTCGGCCGCTCACCAGCGCCGGTTCACCATCAACGATAAGGCAGATGTCCGTACTCGTGCCGCCCATGTCGAACGGGATCAGGTTGTTGCTGTCGAGCAACTGCGTCGCATAACGACTCCCTGCGACGCCCCCGGCCGGACCCGATAGCACACCGCCAGCAGCGAGCCGCGCGGCTTCCGCGATCGGTGCAACGCCGCCGTGCGACTGGATGATCAAGATCGGGCCCTTGTAGCCCGCTTCGACCAGTCGTTGTTCCAGCCTGTTCAGGTAGCGCGACAGCGCCGGCCCGACATACGCGTTGACGACCGTCGTGGAAACGCGATCGAACTCCTTGATCTGCGGGAACACGTCGGATGACAGTGAAACGTAGGCATCCGGCATTGCATCGGCGAGCGCGGATGCGGTTTCGCGTTCGTGGCGCGGATCGCGATATGCATGAAGATAGCACACCGCCACGGCTTCCACGCCCGCGCGCTTCAGCGTCTCGATAGACGTGGCCAGCGAAGTCTGGTCGAGCGGCGTCTCGATCGTGCCGTCGGCGCGCATGCGTTCGGTTACGCCCAGCCGCAGTGCGCGCGCCACGAGCTGTTCCGGTGGCGGCATGCGCAGATTGTACCTGTCGTCCTTCAGCCCCTCGCGCATTTCAATCACATCGCGATGGCCTTCGGTGGTCAGCAACCCGACCTTTGCGCCCTTGTGCTCGAGCAACGCGTTTGTGGCGACCGTCGTGCCATGCACGATGCGTTCGGTCTGCGCGAGGAGTTGCGCACGCGAGAGGTTCAGAATTTCAGCGAGGCGATCAAGACCGGCCATCACCCCTATCGAAGGATCCTGCGGTGTCGAGGCCACTTTGGCGAGTGTGGAGTGGCCGGTGTCGTCCACCGCAACAAGGTCGGTGAACGTGCCGCCGACGTCGATACCGATTTTCAGCATGAGCTCGAGGCTCCCGTCATGGCCGGCCGCCGTGCCGACCATCCGTGATGGCACACTGCCGCTACTGATGGCCGGGACAAGCCCGGCCATGACCGCGGAATCGTCTCAAACAAATTCATTGATCTCGTCCTGTCTGCGCGCGGCCGGATCTCGCTTCGCAGGGTCGCCCCAGCCGCCGCCACCACCCGACTCGATGCGGAACACATCGCCCGGGCGGATCTCAATGCCAACCTCCTTCGTCTTCAGCACGCGCTGCTGACGCCCCTCCGAATGCAGTACATAGCGATGCGGCAGTCCGTCCTTGCCGCCCAGTATGCCGCACGCGCCGTACTTCACGCCGTCTCCTGCCGTGTTGCCGCGCGCGGGTTCATCGATCTCCGCGACCATTTCCAGCACGCAGCCCGGCCCGCCGCGATACTGTCCGTCACCTCCTGATCCCGGCCGGAACTCGTGCTTGCGGAAGAACAGCGGGAACCGAACCTCGGTGACCTCCAGGCTGCCGAACTTGATGCCGCCCGCCGCCTGCCACTCGCCACCGGCGGGCCACCCGTCGCCCACCGGCGACGCGCCGCCACCGGGCCGTGCCTGGAACATGTGCCAAATGAACGGCTTCTGCGTGCGAGGATCGCGGCCCTGAATGGCGATGCGGAACCGCCGCCCCCATCCTGCCATCGCGCGATCGGGACAGGCCGGGGCCAACGCCTTGATGACGGCCTCGATGATCTCCTGCGAGCAGTGGTTCGTGCAAAGCGTCACCGGCGCGCCTTCATTCGCCCATACCACCGTGCCGGGCTTGGCGATCACGGTCACCGGACGGAATGCGCCATCGTTCTTCGGCGTGTGTGGATCGATGAGATAAGCGAGCGCCACCACCACCGCCGATCGCATATTCGGGTAAGATGAGTTGACGAACCCCACCACCTGCTCATGCGAATCGGACAGATCGATCGTGAGATCACTGCCGCGCTTGGTCACCGTCGCGCGAATATGGATGTCCTGATACCGATGCCCATCGTCATCGAGGAACGCCTCGCCGCGATATACGCCGTCTTTCCACGTCGCGATCACCGCACGCGCCTGGCGTTCCGCGCCATCCAACACCGCCTCGATCGCCGCGTGTGTGGTTTCCCAGCCGAACTCGACGGCCAGCGCGAGCATGCGCCGCTGGCCGACATGCGCGGAACCAATCATCGCCGCAAGATCGCCGCGGAAGTCGTGCGGATGACGCACGTTGGTGATCAGCATCTCCAGCACGTCCCGCCGCACCACGCCGCGGTCATAGAGACGCAGTGGCGTGACGCGAATGCCCTCCTGCCAGATTTCGGTCGCGCCCGCGTTGTACGCGCCATGCGTGGACCCGCCGATGTCGCTCTGGTGCGCGCGGTTGATTGACCAGAACACCGGCTTGTCGCCCTCGAACACCGGCACAAACGCTGTCAGGTCCGGAATGTGGTTGCCGCCGTGATACGGGTCGTTGAGCAGGAACACGTCGCCAGGGTGAATGTCTTCACCAAAGAATTCGGTGACCGCCTTCGCCGCCCAGGGCAGAGCACCGACATGGATCGGCACGTGCTCCGCCTGGGCGATCAGACGACCATCGAGATCGCAGATCGCGGTGGAGAAGTCGCGGCTGGAATTGAGGATCTGCGAGTAAGACGTGCGCAGCATCGCCTCGCCCATTTCCTCGACGATGGCGTGCAGCCGGTGCTGCACGACCGAAACGGTCACCGGATCGACGACAGGCAAGCGGGTCTCCTCCTTCGCGGGCACGACGGCTAAACGTAACACCATGTCTGATCCGGTCCAGGTCCATATCATCGGCGCATCAGGCCGCAGCGGCACCGCACTCTGCCAGTCGCTGCGGGCAGACGGTGTGCCGTTCGTGCCGATTGTGCGCGATCCGGTCAAATGGAATGGCCAGCCGCCGCGTGTCGCCGATCTGACCGACCCAGTGTCACTGCGCGAAGCGCTCCGCGACGCGAAGCGCATCGTCTGCTGTGCGCATGCCAGCCATGCACCCGCAGTGCTAGCCGCAGCACCGGCGGCCGCGCGGCTCATCTTCCTTGGCAGTACGCGCAAATTCACCCGCTGGCCGGATGCGCACGGGAACGGGGTACTGAATGGCGAAGCGGCCTTTCTCGCCTCCAGGCGATCAGGCGTGATGTTGCACCCCACGATGATCTATGGCGCTCAGGGCGAGGACAATGTGCAGCGCCTCGCAGCGCTGCTACGGCGCCTGCCAATCGTGCCACTGCCGGACGGCGGCAGAGCTCTGGTGCAACCCATCCATCAGGACGACGTGACCCGCTCGGTTCGTGCCGCCCTCGATCATCCCTGGGACGGGCCGCACGCACTGATCATTGCTGGGCCAACGGCTCTGCCTTACGCGGAACTCGTCCGCGCGGTGGCCACAGCCGCAGGATTGCGCCCTCCAAGGATCGTCCCGGTTCCGGCACCGCTGCTGATAACTGCGGCTCGCATCATCCGGTACATCCCGCTGCTCCCGAGCGTGCAGCCGGCGGAAATCCGTCGTCTGCTGGAGGACAAGGCGTTCGATGTGCGCCCGATGGAACAGATCCTGGGCGTAACACCCGTACCACTGCAGACAGGCCTTGCACGCACGTTTGCATCACACCACCATATCGGTCCAGAACTCGTCAGATGACAATGCACAGAAACAAGGAAACCGGCGGCCCGCGCCGGCCCGAAACACCCTGGCTGGCCGGTGCGATGATCGGCATCACCATCTCCACCCTGGCGACAAGCGCGATCATGCTGGGCGCGACCATGGCAATCGGAGAGAGCGCCATACGCTACAAGTAGCGGTCAGGCCGCGCCAACCAGTCGATTGCTGTCGCGATAGCCGAAGAAGATGTCGGGCGACACCTCGTCCACGGTTCGACAGCCGGTATAGGCCATCGTCTTGTCGGCCTCGTTCTTCAGGATGTTGATCGCCTTCAACGCACCAGCCTCGCCACCGACCGCCGTGCCGTAAAGCGTCGCGCGTCCCGTCAAAACGGCTTTCGCACCCAATGCCAGCGCTTTCACGATGTCGGAGCCACGACGCACGCCCGAATCCAGGATCAGCGTCATCCGGTCGCCGACGGCCTCGGCAATCTCCGGTAGAACATCCAGCGAAGCTGCCGCGCTATCCATGTTCCGGCCGCCGTGGTTCGACACCACGATGCCGTCGATGCCATAGCTCAGCGCCTTCACCGCATCGTCCGGACGATTGACGCCCTTCAGCATCAGCACGCCGGGCCACATGTCGCGAAACTTCGCGATGTCGTTCCAGTCCAGCGAGTCGGCGCGCAACGCATCACGGGAACCGACGCCACTGAGGATCGATTTCTGATATTCCTCCGGGTAGTTCTCGTGACGCGGAAAGCCCTGAGAGGTAAAATATTTCATCAGCACGCCGGTGGTCCACGCAGGATGCCGCATGATATCGAGCGTGAACCGCAGCGTCGGACTGAAGGGCAGGCCGAAGCCATTATGCGTGTTGTACTCGCGATTGGGTGAGACCGGTGAGTCGACCGTGACGATGAGCGCCTCGAATCCATTGCGGTTCGCACGTTCGATCAACTGATGCGAAAGGTCGCGGCGCTTCCACACATAAAGCTGGAACCACAGCCGCCCGCCGACTTCGGCGATCTTCTCCATCGGCGTCATCGACGCGGTGGACAGCGTGAGGGGGATCTTTGCCTTGGCCGCTGCCCTGGCAAGTTCCAGCTCGCCCTGATGCCAGCAGAGGCCGGCGGCACCGGTGGGGGCGATGGCCATCGGCAGGCTGGCTGGCTTGCCGAACAGTGTCGTGGCAATGCTGCGGTTCGATACATCGACCAGTGCGCGATGACGCAGTTTGATGCGCTCGAATGCCGAGCGATTGTTGGCAACGGCAAGATGATCCTCGGTGGCGCGATCGACGAAGTCGAATACGCCCTTCGGCAGCCGGCGCTTGGCCGCGTCCCGCAGATCCCAGACGTTCAGGCAGCGATCCAGATTGGCCATTGTTAGAAGGCCGCTTCGTCCATCACGCGCTCGAACATCCGGTTGCCCTGACGACCACCGAAGAAGATGTCCGTCGTGATCTCATCCACCGAGCGGCAGCCGGTGTAGGCCATCGTCTTGTCCAGCTCGTTTCGGATCAAATTGATAGCCTTGAACGCACCTGCCTCACCGCCAACGGCGGTGCCATAGAGCGTGGCGCGGCCAGTCAGCACCGCCTTCGCCCCCAGTGCCAGCGCCTTTGCGATATCGGAGCCGCGGCGGACCCCGGAGTCGAGAATCACTGTCAGCCGGTCGCCTACAGCCTCGGCAATCTCCGGCAGAACATCGATCGAGGCCACAACACTGTCCATGTTACGGCCACCATGGTTCGATACCACGATGCCATCCACGCCATATTCGATCGCCTTGAGCGCGTCGTCAGGTCGATTGATACCCTTGATCATCAGAATGCCAGGCCACTTGTCGCGGAAGATCCTTATGTCATCCCAGTTCAACGAATCCTGCCGCATGATCTGCGCGGCTGCGTTATCGGTTCTCGATACGCGACGGTATTCGTCCGGATAGTTCTCATTGCGCGGCATGCCGATGCTGGTGAAGTACTTCATCAGCACGGTGCTGAACCACACCGGATGGCGCATGATGTCGAGCGTGAATGTCAGGTTTGGCGTGAACGGCAGCAGGAAGCCGTTATGCGTGTTGTACTCGCGGTTCGGCGGCACGATTGTATCTACTGTAACGATCAGCGCCTCGAAGCCGGCCCGGTGCGCCCGCTCGATGAGCTGATACGACATCTCGCGCTTGTTCCAGACATAGAGCTGGAACCAGAGCCGTCCACCGACACTTGGGCCGGCCTGTTCGGCGATCTTCTCCATCGACGTCATCGCGCCGGTTGCCAGCGTGAACGGGATCTTCGCCTTTGCCGCCGCCTTCGCGAGCTCCAGCTCGCCTTCGTGCCAGCACAATCCCGCAGCGCCAGTCGGTGCGATCGCCATAGGCATGGACACCGGCTTGCCGAATAGCGTGGTGTTCATCGTCCGGCCGGAGACATCGACCAGCGCGCGGTGCCGGAGCTTTATGCGCTCAAAGGCCTCGCGGTTATTGGCGACCGCGATGCCGTCCTCGCTGCCGCGATCGACGAATTCGAACACTGCCCGCGGGAGGCGGCGTTTGGCCGCCGCACGCAGGTCATACACGTTCAGGCAACGATCGAGCGCGGACATGGACTTCTCCCTAGATGACGGGATGATGAAGCCCAAGAGTCGCTTGTCAAGCGATTGTCCCCTGAACCTCCCGATTTACCCGACTTCTCGCAGGACTTCCGTCTTTACCGGCAGAACCTGGCCCATCCACATCGCATTGATCGTATGGTCGTCTCGAGGACGTCCGGATTGCGGATGTACTAGCACCGTCAGCCCCATGCGGTTCATCATGATGAACGGCACCAGCGTAGGAAATAACTCGGGCGGGAAGGCGATCTGATACATCGCCTGGACATGCGGCCCTACTTCCTCGTCATGCCAGGCTCCCATCCGCATCTGCCCGGCGAACCGCTGCTCCACCCATTGCCGCAACTGCGCGGCCTTGGGCTTGGTGGATGCGTCGTAGTAAACGTGCGCGTGGTAGTCCTTGATCGCGGAGATGTCCTGCATCACGCTGTCCCCTCCAACAGGCGCTTCACGTCCCGCTTGGCGACTTTGCCGTAACCGGATTTTGGCAGTTCCGGCCAGAACGCGAACCGCGCCGGCCACTTGTACTTCGCCAGTTTTCCGTCGAGATGCGCAAGCAGCTCGGTATCCGTCACTTGCGCGCCCGCAGCCAATACCAGCACGGCTACACCGCATTCACCCCACTTGTCGTGCGGCATCCCCACTACGCATGCCTCTGCTACGCCGGGACAGGTCAACAGCACCTCCTCGATTTCGCGCGGATACACGTTGGAGCCGCCGGAGATGTACATGTCAGAAGCACGGCCTGTGATGTAGACGAAACCCTCCTCATCGACATGACCAAGATCGCCGGTGTGGAACCAACCGAAGCGTGTGGCCTGCACGGTAGCTTCCGGATTTTTGTAGTAACCGGCGAACACGCCAGGCCCGCGTACGCAGATCTCACCGGTGGTGCCGGGCGGCAGATGCACGCCATCCAGATCGAGGATTGCGATCTCCATCCCGGTGCGCGGAAAGCCGCAGCTTCCCACCTTCATGTCGTGCTCGACGCTGTGCAACGCAGGCGGCAGCACGGTGATGTTGCCGGTCACCTCGCCCAGACCGAAATACTGCACCAGCACACGTCCCAACTTGCGCAGCGCATGAGCCTGATCGGCGCGATACATGGGCGCACCGGCGTATATCACATAGCGCAATGACGAATGATCTACGCGATCCACCGCCTCATGTCGCGTCAGCATCGTCAAAATCGTCGGCACCGTGAACATGTTGGTCACGCGATGCCGCTCGACGAGTTGCCACGCCTCTTCGCAATCCAGTCGCTCTCCTGATAACAGAATGCTCGCCGCGCCACGCGCCACCTGCGTCAGCGCATGAATGCCGGCACCATGCGACAGCGGTGCCACAACCAATGACACATCCTGCTCAGTGGTGCCTGGCATAAGGTCGCAAAGATGGTTGCAGACGACATATTCCATCTGCCCATGCGTCAGCACGCCGGCCTTTGGTCGGCCTGTCGTTCCAGACGTGTAGAAAAACCACGCAGGATCGTCTCGACCGACATCCTCCGGCCTCTCAACCCGCGAACCACTGGACGCCAGCGCCTCCCAGGTCAGCTCACCCTCTCCGATCGCAATATGCAGATGCGCACTCGGGTTTTCCGCCCGCGCGGCTGCCGCGTGCTCAGGGAACGCGGCGTCGAAGATATGCACCGAGGCACTGGACGATTGTGCCAGATACGCGACCTCCGGCGGAGTCAGCCGGAAGTTC
Organism: uncultured Acetobacteraceae bacterium; assembly: GCA_964427005.1. Classification (GTDB taxonomy): domain Bacteria; phylum Pseudomonadota; class Alphaproteobacteria; order Acetobacterales; family Acetobacteraceae; genus JAMXLO01. Next base: position 4,751 of record CAYRTL010000124.1, on the reverse strand, counting down.
GTTGGCACCCACACCGCGCCCAGCATCCACGAGGCGAACATCGTCTCCAGCACGGCATTCGCATTACGCGCATGCAGCAACACCCGATCGCCATGCCGTACGCCGCGCTCCGCCAGCGCGCCCGCCGCACGCTGAACCCGCCCGGCAAATTCGGCCCAGCTCCACACGCGCTCACGCCAGATGATCGCCGGCCGGTCTGGAAACCTCCGCGCCGTCTGCAACAGCAGATGCGCGAGGTTGCTGGTTGGAATCAGCGAACCGCCTCCAGAATGGACACGTAATTCGCGACTGCAGCGCCGCCCATGTTGAACACGCCGGCGATGTCCGCCTTCGGCAACTGCATCGCGCCCGCTTCGCCAGTGAGCTGCATGGCGGTGATTGCATGCATCGATACGCCGGTCGCGCCGATAGGATGGCCTTTCGCCTTAAGCCCACCCGACGGATTGACCGGCAGGCGCCCGTCCTTCGCCGTCCATCCCTCCAAAACCGCGCGCGCACCCTGTCCCGGCGCGGTCAACCCCATCGCCTCGTATTCGAGCAATTCGGCGATCGTGAAGCAGTCGTGCGATTCCACGAACGACAGCTCCTCCAGCTTCAGATCCGCTGCCTGCAATGCGCGCCCCCAAGCCTCCGCAGCGCCTTCGAATCGCGTGATGTCGCGCTTGCTGATCGGCAGGAAATCGTTCACCTGAACCGCGGCACGGAACCGCACCGCCTTGCCCATTGTGCGCGCTGTCTCCTCATCGGTCATCACCAGCGCCGCCGCCCCGTCCGATACCAGCGAGCAATCCGTCCGCTTCAGCGGCGGCGCTACATACGGGTTCTTCTCGCTTACATGTCGGCAGAACTCGAAGCCGAGGTCCCGCCGCATCTGCGCGTACGGATTGTCCACGCCATTCCGGTGGTTCTTCGCGGCGATCGCTGCCAGAGCATCGGATTGATCGCCATAGCGTTGGAAATAGCGTTCAGCGATGCGGCCGAATACTCCGGCGAAACCGGCCGGAATGTCCGCCTCCTCCTTCTGGTAGCTCGCTTTCAGCAGGATGTCGCCGACCTCGGCACCTGGCGTCGCGGTCATTTTCTCGACGCCGATCACCAGCGCAAATCGACCCCGTCCGGCAGCAAGGAAATCACGAGCGCCGTGCACCGCTGCCGAACCCGACGCGCAAGCGTTCTCATACCGCGTGATCGGCCGGAACCGCAGCTCCGGCACATGCTGGAGCACCAGGGATGCCGGAAAATCCTGCTTCGAGAACCCGTTATTGAAGAGACTCACAAACGTCGCCTCGACGTCCACCGGCGCGATGCCAGCGTCCTCGATCGCCTGCCCGGCTACCCGGCCGATCAGCGCCTCGATGTCGGGATCTTCCAGCTTGCCAAACGGCGAATGTGCCCAACCGATGATGCAGGCTTCGCTCATGCGGGGTCTCCCGATCTGCTAGCCCTACCGTAGCGGATCGGAGGACGGATGGCGACACGGGTGAGCCGCCGGGACACCCGGAGCAATGGCACTTCGATCAGGTGATAGCTGAGGATGCCAGCGGCCAGCGCTGCGGCGAAGCCCCATAGCAGCGCAGCGGCATGCGCCTCGGGGGCGGAGGCCGCGATCAGCGTCTGCCAGGCGAGGCCCGCCACCGCGATGACGGGGACATGGCACAGATATAGTGAGTAGGAGGCGTCGCCTAGCGCGACCAGCGGCCGAGGAACACGACGGTGACCGTTGAGCTCCATGCCGACAAGACCGGCCACTATCAAAGCCGATGCTGTGCCAAACACGAGCACGCGCCCCCATCCCAGTGGGAACTCTTGTTCCGTCGTGATCAGCGCCCCCAAGCCTGCGCCGAATCCGAGCATGCCGACGACCAAGGTCGCGATGGATACCCGTCGTCCGAGCCTGCCAACATGCAGCGCAACACAGCAACCCAGCATGAACTCCAACAGCAGCGGCGAGAAGACCAGGCTCAGCACCGGCTGCTCCTGGCTCGGCTGCAACAGCAGGTTGCCGGCCACCACGACCACTCCCCACACAGCCAGGATGCGCGACAGGTTGGCCTCCCGCATCCAGCGTAGCGCGCAGGAGAACAGCAGGTAGAAGAACATCTCGTACACCAACGTCCAGGCCACCAGAAGCAGTGGCAAATTCTCCTGCGGCAGCAACAGAAATGATCGCAGCACGTCGGGTTCGCCGTGGCTGCTGTTCACCATGCCTGGTCGCACCAGGAACACCGCCAGCACCGCAAGCGACCAGACCCAGTAGGCTGGATAGATACGGGTGGCGCGTTGCAACAGGAATCGGCTTGCCTCGCCAGGAAGGCCAAATCGGCCGGCGCACATAGTGGTTATGATGAAGCCACTGATGACGAAGTAGAGGTCGACACCGGACATGCCATAGAGCCATGCGTCCGATGATACGGCAGGGCCGGCAACATATTTCGTTTCGTATCCGGACAGATGACATGTCACCACCCCGCACGCCGCAATAGCGCGCAAGAGCTGGATGCCTTCCAGCTTACGGCTGGAGGCGGTCGAGGCGCCTGTTACGGTCGCCACATCGTGTGCGCCTGCATACCGCGCCCCCTTTGTCGTATTCTCTCCCTATGAAGGAAGGGCGGGGCCGCGCAAGGCCGGGTAGATCAAGGCCGCGTCAGGGAGGTTACAATTGTCTCACTTTGACGGCAGCTCGCAACTTAGCGAGCCAAGCACCTGTCCGGCAATGCTTCACGCACGCAAATTTGACCACATCGTTAACGATTTTTAGGATGGATTAGGCTCGCCGTTTCGCTGTGCCTCGGCGGCGTTAATAGCTGCCGCCACGCTCTCCTGCCGCACCTTCGGCAACTCCTCCGCACTGAGTGTCTCATGCGCGAGCAGCGCGGTTGCACCCTCATCCAGGGCAGTGCGGTTTGTCTTCAGGATTCCAACCGCGCGGGCCAGCGCTCCCTCGAGATGCGATCGGACCGCCACGTCGATCTCGTGTGCCGTCTCGTCCGAGAAACGCCGCGGCTGCCAAAACACGCCAGGTTGCTGCAGGAACTGGCCCTGTTCGGTATCCCACGCCACCGGCCCCAGCCGGTCGTCCATGCCGAAACGGAGAACCATCCCGCGAGCGATGTCCGTCGCTTTGGCAAGATCATCGGCGGCACCGGTGGAGACATCCTCACCCAGCAGGATCTCGGCTGCCCTCCCTCCGAGCAGCACCGCCATTTTGTTCTCCAGCTCTTGCCGCCCCATCAGGAAGCGGTCCTCCGTGGGGTGCTGCAGCGTATAGCCCAGCGCCCCAATCCCTCTAGGGATGATGGACACCTTCTGCACCGGATCCGACCCCGGGATTGCCAGCGCCACCAGTGCGTGACCCATCTCATGGTATGCCACAATCCGCCGTTCCCGCGGGATCAGGATGCGCGACTTCTTTTCCAGGCCAGCGATGATCCGCTCCACCGCGCGGGTAAAGTCATCCATGCCAATGGAATCGCCCCCGCGCCGCGTCGCCATCACAGCCGCCTCATTCGCCAGATTGGCCAGATCCGCGCCGGTGAACCCCGGTGTCAGCGCGGCGATGTCTTCCAGCCGGACGTTCGGCGCCAGCTTCAGGCGCGCCAGATGGATGCGGAGAATGTCCACCCGCCCCTTCTTGTCCGGCCGGTCCACCAGGACCTGCCGATCGAACCGCCCGGCCCGCAACAGAGCCGGATCGAGGATCTCGGGCCGGTTCGTCGCCGCCAGTATCACGATCGCCACAGACCGGTCGAACCCATCCATTTCCGCCAATAACTGATTGAGCGTTTGCTCTTTTTCGTCCTGTCCCGCGATGGGATTGACGCCGCGCGCGCGCCCTAGCGCATCCAGCTCATCAATGAAGATGATGCATGGCGCCGAAGCTCGAGCCTGCTCGAAGAGATCACGGACCCTGGCCGCGCCAACTCCGACGAACATCTCCACGAACTCGGCACCATTGGTCGAGTAAAAGGGTACCCCCGCCTCTCCCGCGACCGCTCGCGCGAGCAAGGTTTTGCCGGTCCCGGGCGGGCCGACCAGCAGTATGCCCCGCGGAATGTGTGCGCCGAGTCGGGTGAACTCCTCCGGGCGCTTCAGGAAATCGATGATCTCGTGCAGTTCCTCCTTCGCCTCGTCCACGCCAGCCACATCGGCGAAGGTCGTCTTCACATCCGTCTCTGCCACCAGCTTGGCGCGCGATCGCCCCACCGATAGCAGCCCACCACCGAAACCGCCCCGCCCGCCCATCATCGCGCGCGACGCAAACATCCAGATGCCGACGAACAGGAGCGGTGGCAGAATCCAGGAGAGCAGCGTACCCAAGGCACCTCCGTCGGTGGCGCTGCCCGTGAACTCCACGTTGTGCTTGGCAAGCTGACCAGCCAGGTCAGGCGGCACCTGGACGGTCGTGAAATTCGTCCTGCCATCGGGCATAGGCTCAGTCAGGGTGCCGCGAATGACATTGCCTGACACCGTTACCTGTTTGACTTTGTTCGATTCCAAATACTGCTGGAATTGGCTGTAGGGGATGAGGTCGCTTCCACCGCCTCCCCCACCTCCAAACAGACCAAGCGCGGCGATCACCAGCAGGCCAGCGACAAGGAGCCAGATCGAGGAGGAGAAGTTCAGTTTGGGCGCGGCCACGCGCATGCCTCCTGGGACACCAGACGTTCAGATGGTCCGGCGCCAGAGTGCAGCAAGCGCTGCGCGTTGCACAGCAAGCCGGCCGCGAACCATTTCTTTACAACTAGGGCGTA
>CAYRTL010000123.1:0-13990 GCA_964427005.1 uncultured Acetobacteraceae bacterium | reverse complement strand
GTACCGCAAGCACATCGAGAAGGACGCGGCGCTGGCGCGGCGTTTCCAGCCAGTCTTCGTCGGCGAGCCGTCGGTTGAGGACACCATCTCGATCCTGCGCGGCATCAAGGAGAAATACGAGCTGCACCACGGCGTGCGCATCACCGACAGCGCGCTGGTTGCCGCGGCGACGCTGTCCAACCGCTACATCACCGACCGCTTCCTGCCCGACAAGGCGATCGACCTGATCGACGAGGCGGCAAGCCGCTTGCGCATGCAGGTGGATTCGAAGCCCGAGGAACTGGATGAACTCGATCGGCGCATCATCCAGCTCAAGATCGAGCGGGAGGCGCTGCGCAAGGAGAACGACGCCGCCTCGCGCGAACGCCTGTCCAAGCTGGAACAGGAACTCGCCGGGCTCGAGGAAGAGTCGAACGCGCTGACCGCCAGGTGGCTCGCGGAGAAGGAGAAGGTCCAGGAGACCCAGAAGCTGAAGGAACGCCTGGACCAGGCGCGCAGTGAAGTGGAGATCGCGCAGCGCAGGGGTGATCTCGCTCGCGCATCTGAGCTGCTCTACGGTGTCATTCCGGACATCGAGAAGAAGCTGGCCGAAGCATCCGACGGCAGGTTGGTCAACGAGGCCGTCACCGAGGAACAAGTTGCCGCGGTGGTCTCGCGCTGGACTGGCATCCCGGTCGACAAGATGATGGAAGGCGAGCGCGACAAGCTGCTGCGCATGGAAGACGAGTTGCGCAAGCGCGTCGTCGGTCAGGAAGAGGCACTGAAGGCCGTTGCCAACGCGGTGCGCCGCGCACGCGCCGGCCTGCAGGACCCGAACCGGCCCATCGGCTCGTTCCTGTTCCTTGGGCCAACCGGCGTTGGCAAGACCGAGACCTGCAAGGCGCTGGCCGAATTCCTGTTCGATGACGAACGCGCCATGGTTCGCATCGACATGAGCGAGTTCATGGAGCGCCACGCCGTGGCACGCCTGATCGGCGCGCCTCCGGGTTATGTCGGCTATGATGAAGGCGGTGTGCTGACGGAAGCGGTGCGTCGGCGGCCGTATCAAGTGATCCTGTTCGACGAAGTCGAGAAGGCGCATGAGGACGTATTCAACGTGCTCCTGCAGGTGCTGGATGACGGCCGTCTGACTGATGGCCAAGGCCGCACGGTCGACTTCAAGAACACCATCATCGTGCTGACCTCCAACCTGGGGTCCGACATCCTGGCGGCGCAGCCCGACGGCGAGCCGACGGCGATGGTGCAAGGCCAGGTCATGGCGGTGGTGCGGCGGCACTTCCGGCCAGAGTTCCTCAACCGGCTGGATGAGATCATCCTGTTCCGCCGCCTGCAGCGCAGCGACATGGCTTCAATCGTGCAGATCCAGCTCGACCACCTGCGCAAGCTGTTATCGGAGCGGAAGATCAACATCGAGCTCGACCGCAGTGCATTGGAGTGGCTGGCGAACGAGGGCTACGACAGCACCTACGGCGCTCGGCCGTTGAAGCGCGTGATCCAGCGGAACCTGCAGAACCCACTGGCCATGCTGATCCTCGAGGGTGTGGTGAAGGATGGCGAGACGGTGTTCGTGTCCGCCGGCCCGCAGGGTCTGACGATCAACGGACAGCTGGCGGAAGCTGCTTAGTTCAAGGAAGGAGGGCGAGGCTGAACACTCGCCCTCCTTGACTCCCCATTCGTCATGCCCCTCCATCCTGAACGGCCAGGATGCGGGGGGAAATGACGCAAAAATCCAAGCAGGTCGGCAGCTTCCGCGAAGCTGTGGCGGACATTCCCGACGGCGCTACCATCGCTTTCGGCGGCTTCGCCATGCCGGGCGTGCCGTTCAATCTGATCAAGGCCCTGCTCGAACACGGCGCCAAACAGCTCACCCTTGTTGGGAACACCACTGGAGGGGCGCAGCAACCCCGCATGCCCGACATGGGAATGCTGGTGGAGAACGGTCAGGTGAAGAAGGTGATCTGCGCCTTCACCGCGAGCACCCGCCCCACCGACGTGCTGCCCTTCACCAAATACTACGAGTCAGGCGAAGTGGATGCGGAATTGGTGCCGCAAGGCACACTCGCCGAACGCCTGCGCGCCGCCGGTGCAGGCATCCCTGCGTTCTACACACCCACCGCCGTCGGCACCGAACTCGCGCAAGGCCGCGAGACGCGTGCCATCAACGGCCGCGAATACCTGCTGGAATACGCCCTGCCGCTCGACTACGCCTTCATCCGCGCCACGCGGGCCGACACGTTCGGCAACCTGCAGTTCCACCGATCGCAGCGCAATTTCTGTCCGGTCATGGCGACTGCGGCACGCGTCACTATTGTCGAAGTAGATGAAGACATATTGCCGGCGGGTTCCATCGACCCGGATCAGGTCCACACACCAGGTATCTTCGTGCATCGGCTGGTGAAGGTACCGCCGCCGCCCGAAGGACTGTGGCCAACTCGCCGTCAGGAGCGCCGTCGATGAGCGGAACTCAGAAAGGTCTCACGCGCCAGCAGATGGCCGATCGCATCGCGTTCGAGTTTCAGGACGGCTGGATTGTCAATCTCGGCGTCGGCATTCCAACGATGTGCTCTAACACCGATATCGGCGATCGCGACATCACCTATCATTCGGAGAACGGCGTCATCGGCTATGGCCCGATTGCCCCGGCGGGCGAGGAAGACCTGAACCTGGTCAACGCCGGTGGACAGAACGTGACGCTGAGGCCGGGTGCCGCGGTGGTGCATCACGCCGACTCTTTCGCGATCATTCGCGGCGGGCGGATCGACGTGACCGTGATGGGCGCCTACGAGGTCGCATGCAATGGAGACTTCGCCAACTGGAAGATCGCCGGCCAGAAGGGCGGCGGTATCGGCGGAGCGATGGACCTCGCCGCGTGCGCCAAGCGCGTGTTCATCATCATGGAGCAGACAACGCGCAACGGTGCACCGCGGCTGGTGGCTCAATGCGCGCTACCGGTGACCGCGCGTGGCGTTGTGAAGCTGGTGGCGACGAATTACGGCCTGTTCGAACCCGCGGGCGATGGCTTCCGCATTCGCGAGATCGCGCCGGGCATCACGCTGGATGAAGTGCATGCGACGGTCGGGTGCAAGCTGGCGGTACCCGAGAACCTGCCGACGATGAGAGTGGTTGGTTGACCACCTCTCAGTGCGAGCGTCGCGAAGCTATCCCCTGCACGATGGGGATTGCTTCGCTTCGCTCGCAATGACAGTGATGCGGTGCGCGAGCTACCCAGTGAGCATGTCCCGCAACCGGCGCCGGCCCAGTGGACGGATCTCGGCCTCCGGCGCCATTAGTTTGATCTCCGCCTGCAGCTCCGCGCGTCGCTCATGGATCGTGGCGATCACAGGACCCATCGGGATGCCGAGATCGACCAGCACAGCTTCGGACAATTGCAGGCTCGCCTCAATCGTCTCAGGCACCGCGTCGGTGGCGCCTATCGCATAAAGATGCGCCGCGTGTCGTGCGTCCCGTGCGCGCGCGATGATCAGCAGATCGGAGCGCACGTTCCGGGCCGCGACAACCAGACGATCGCTTGCGGCATGATCGCTCATCGTGACCACGAGCGCGCGTGCAGTCTCGATATGCAGCCGGTGCAGCAGCTCTGGCTGAGTGACGTCGCCCCAATACACCGGCCGCCGCAGCTTGCGTTGTGCCGCGGCGTTATCGGCGTCGCGATCGACTGCGACATAGGGGACGCGGTGCTTCTCCAGCATCGAGGCGACCGTCTGTCCCACGCGTCCAAACCCGGCGACAATAACGCGCGGGGTCGCGTCGTCCGCGACGGGGACCAGAAGCGCCGGATCGACCTGCGGCGCAGCAGATACGCGACGGGATAGACGCCATCCCAGCGCCGAAAGCATCGGAATGCACGCCATCGTTGCGGCAATCAGTACAAGCAGCAGACGCGCGCTGTCTCCGCTGATCAAACCTTCAGCGCGCGCGAGGCCGACGATCACAAAGCCGAACTCGCCGCCGGGACCCAGCAGCAGCCCTGACTGCAGGCTGGTGGGCCAGTTCAGCGCAAACGCACGGGCAAGAAATGCAATGATGGCGAGCTTCACCGCGACCAGCAGAACCCCGTCGAGCACGACAGTCACCGCGTCTGCTGTCAGGTCACGCAGATCGAGACTTGTGCCTACTGAGATCAGGAAGACACCGAGAAGCAGGCCCTTGAAGGGCTCAATGGTCACTTCGATCTGCCGGCGGAACTCCGTTTCCGCCAGCAGCAGGCCGGCGATCAGCGATCCCAGTTCCATCGGCAGACCGACTTCCGCCGTGGCGAGACCGGTCGCGAGCACCACCAGCAGGCACGCCGCAACGAACAGCTCCGGACTATGGGTGCGCGCTACGCTGCGGAACAGCGGACGCAGCACAACGCGGCCGGCCACGATGAGCGCCAATACGATCAGCACCGCCTCTGCCATCGCCCAGGTGAGCGAGCCACCACTGGCACCGAATACGCTGATCAGGAACAACACAGGCACCGCCGCGATGTCCTGGAACAGCAGCACGCCAAGCGAAACACGGCCGACCGGCGAACGCATTCGCCTCTCGTGCGACAGCACCTGCACGACAACCGCGGTGGATGACATTGCCAGTGCGGGCCCGACGATGGCGGCGAACACGGGTGACCCACCAATCAGCCATGCGATTGCTGCGATTGCGACCGAACACAACACGAACTGCAGCAAACCCAGGCCGAGTACCAGCCGGCGCATGACGCGCAGCCGCTCCAGCGACATCTCCAGGCCGATCATGAACATCATCATTGTGATGCCCAACTCGGCGATCGGCGCGATCCTCTCGGGCTCATTCAGCGTGATGCTGGCAAGAAACGGAAAGCGTTCGGCAAGTGCGCCGAGACCGAATGGGCCCACTGCCACACCGACAAGCATGAAGCCCAGCACCGGACTGACCCGCATCCGATGGAACAGCGGGATCACGATGGCGGCAGCCGACAGGATGATCAGGGCTGGCTTGAACAGCCCTGGATCGAAGTGCGCGCCCAGGCGTCAGTACCCTAGATCGAACAGAAAACCGTGAAACGCCTGCGATACCAGTCCCGGCGTCTGGATGCCCGCGAAGTGGCCGGAGTTGATCTCCAGGTACTCGGCGCCCGGAATCTGCTTCGCCATCGGTTCGACCGCGGATGGTGGGCGCAGCTTGTCATGCGTGCAGCCGATCACCAGCGTAGGACAGGCGATGCGTGGCAGTTCCTCGGTCACCGTCGAATCCGCCAGCATGCGGTTGATCGCCGCAAAGCTTTGCGGATCATTCGCCAGCCAACGCGCGCGGAATTTCCGGAACTCCTCGGCGTTGTGCCGCACTTCCGGCGGATAGGAGTTGGCAACGCTCGCATCCACCAGCCCGCGCATGCCCTGCGCCTCGGCCGCAGCGGCACGATCGAGCGTGGCCTGCCGCCTCTCGGCTGTGACACCCGTGGCCGGACTGGTCACCACCAGCGCGCCCGCGCGCGCCGGGTGGCGCACCGCGAAGTGGATTGCGATCGCGCCGCCGACAGCAGTGCCCGCCAGCGCGACCTTGCCCTGGATGCCGAGTGCATCGAGCAACGCCGCAAGATCATCAGCCATGTCGTCAAATGTGACCTTGCCCTGGATCTTCTCCGACAAGCCCGCGCCGCGCGTGTCGTAGCGCAGCACCTGGCGAGTGTTGTTGAGCGCCGGCAGCACCTGATCCCAACTGTCCAGCGTCCCACCCATCTCGTGCACCAGAACGAGTGTGGTCTTGCCGCTGCCGGAGAGCTCATAGCGTAGGCTGGTGCCATTCACCTCGATCCAGTTCATTGCGCTTCCTCCTCTGGCCGATGTCCCGCCAAGGATGCCACAGTGGCGCGACGGAGGACATGCCATGATGAAGCTGCACTGGTCACCGCGTTCACCCTACGTGCGCAAGGTCATGGTCGTTGCGCACGAATTGGGATTGGCGGATCGGCTGGAAACCGTACGCACGGTGGTGGGCGGCACGACGCCGCATCTGGAACTGATGCGCGAGAATCCGCTGGGGAAGATACCGACGCTGGTGCTGGAGGACGGCACGATCATCTACGATTCGCCGGTAATTTGCGAGTATCTCGACACCTTGCATAGCGGGCGAAAATTGTTTCCCGAATGGCCGGAACGCCTGACCGCGCTACGCCGCCTGGCCCTCGGGGACGGCATGCTGGACATCGCGCTCGCCTGGCTCGGCGAACGGTTTCGGCCGGCAGAGAAGCAGAGCCAGCCCCATATGGCGCTGTGGGAAGGCAAGATCCGCTCATGCGTCGATGCACTGGAACCGGAAGCGGACGCGCTGACGCAGAGCCGCTTCGCCATCGGTCACATCGCCATCGGCATCGCGCTATCATATCTGGATTTCCGTTTCGGCGATCTGCAGTGGCGTGATGGTCATCCACGACTTGCGAAATGGCATGCAGCCTTCGATGCGCGACCGTCCGTGGTGGCGAACCCGCCGATCGACGACAGATGATCCTTCATCGCTTCTGCCCCAAATACGTCTGAACGATGCGGGCATCAGTTGCCAACTCGGCGCTTACGCCCTCTGCGGCCACCTCGCCCATCTCAAGCACATAGCCGTAATCCGAGACCTGCAACGCGGCACGGACGTTTTGCTCCACCAGCAGAATCGACATTCCCCGCGCGCGCAAATCTGTCAGCACGCGGAATATCTCGCGCACGATGATCGGGGCCAAACCTAGGCTAGGCTCATCCAGCAGCAATAGACGGGGACGGGCCATCAGAGCTCGGCCGAGCGCAAGCATCTGCCGCTCGCCCCCAGACAACGTACCGGCCAACTGCCGCCGCCGCTCCAGCAGCCGAGGAAAGATGGTGAACACGTCCTGCATTGCCTGGTGCACATCCCGCTCGCCGGCGCGATATCGCACGTAGAAGCCAAGCTGCAGGTTGTCCTCGACGCTCATATCGGCGAACAGCGCGCGACGTTCGGGCACCAGCACGGCGCCCGCGGCAACCAGCGTCTCGGTCGATCCGGCGCCACGGCCAAGGTAATGCACACTGCCAGCGGTACGCGGCAGCAGACCCATCACCGCGCTCATCAACGTCGTCTTTCCTGCGCCGTTGGGACCCACGATGGCGACCATGCGACCCTGCGGTACCACGAGGCTGACGCCATGCAGCACTTCCACCTTGCCGTATCCAGCATGCAGACCTTCGATCTGCAGCAGCAGCGTCATGCGACCGCGCCGAGGTAGGCTTCCACCACGACGGGATCGGACTGCACACGTTCCGGTGGGCCTTCGGCGATCTTTTGGCCGAAATCCATCACGACGACGCGGTCCGCCAGCCCCATGACGAAATCCATGTCGTGCTCGACAAGCAACACGCCCATCCCATCTGCTCGCAACGTCCGCAGTACCGCGGCGAGCCGTTGCTTCTCAGCGAGCCGCAATCCCGCCGCTGGTTCATCCAGCAACAGCAGTCGTGGCCGTTGGCATAAGGCGCGCGCGACTTCCACCATGCGCTGCTGACCCAACGGCAGATCGCCCGCACGCTGATGCAGCAGCGCGTTCAAACCCAGTCGCATCGCCTGGACCCGCGCCTGGGCCAAAAGCACCTTCTCCTCGGCTCGATCCAGCCGCAGCATCGCTCGGAGCAATCCGGCACGTCCGGACAGATGCGCGCCCAGAGCGATGTTTTCCAGGACAGTGCGGCGCGCGAGCAGTCGCACATGCTGAAACGTCCGCGCCACAGCCAATGCTGCAATCCGGTGCGGTCGCTGATGGCCAATCGGTTCACCGAACAGGCGGACGGACCCCGCAGTGGGATTCAACACGCCAGTGATGACATTGAACAGTGTTGTTTTGCCGGCGCCGTTCGGGCCAATCAACGCGACGATTTCCCTGCCGCGAACCGAAAACGACACGTCACGCACCGCGGCAAGACCACCGAAATTCCGCGAGACCGATTCGAGTGCCAGCAATTCGACATCAGCGTTCGGCGCGGCTCTCGGCAACTCATCTATCGCGTGGTCCGGCAGCACCTCGGTCCTAAATCGCGCCTTCGGCTTGAAGCGAACCAGCCATGGCAACAGACCCTCTGGCGCACGTTGCAGCAGCACGATGACAACCAGACTGAACACCAGCGCCTCGAAATCACCCGCCCGTCCGGTGAGTCGCGGTATCCAGTCATTGAACTGGTCGCGGAGCACCACCACGATGGCCGCACCGACCGGCGCACCCCATAGCGATTCCGCACCGCCAATGATAACCATGAACAGGTAGTCAATGCTGGCGCCCAGGCTGAAAGGCGTAGGACTGACGAACCGCTGAAAATGCGCGAACAGGAACCCGGCAAGGCCGGCATACAGCGCTGCAACAACAAACACCTGGCGGCTCAGTCGCACGGTACCGATTCCCACGCTTTCGCCCATCAGCCTCGAGCCGTTCAGCGTTCGTATGGCGCGGCCCATCCGGCTGTCGAGCAGGTTGGCCGAGATCGTCATGATGATTGCCACTACGACCAGAATGACGCCGAGATTGATGCGCTGGCTCGCCGCCGACATCGGACCAAAGATCAGCGGTGGAATATCGCCGATACCATTGAAGCCGTGCAGCAGAGGCAGCGTCCCGAACAGCGAGAAGAACGATATCCCCCACGCCACAGAAACGAGTGCCAGGAAATGACCGGACAGCCGCGCGGTTATCAGGCCAAGCAGCCAGGCGACGAGGCCTGTGAGAACCAAACCGGCAATCAGGCCAAGCACCGGCGGCATATCAGCAAGCTTCGTAAGCAGGGTCGTGGCATAGGCGGCAAGGCCGACAAAGCTCGCCTGGCCAAACGATGTCTGGCCGCTGATGCCTGTCAGCAGCACGAGGCCTAGAGCGACCAGTGTGGCGAGGCCGATATACCCAGCCAGCGTGACATAGAACGTCGGCAGCAATATCGGCGCCAGCACGATGACCAGCGCGGCGATCAGCAGAGATGACGCCGTTTTCAGGAACCGCATCCGGCGGCTTGCGTCACGCCCGCTCCTCGTCCGAACCGGCGCGCAGCGATAGCCAGACCAACACCGGGATCAGCAAGGTGAAAACGATGACCTCGCGATACGCGCTCGCCCAGAAGCTGCCGAGTGACTCCAGCACGCCGACGAGCAACGCTCCACCGGCGGCGAGCGGAAACGAGGCGAGCCCGCCCATGATCGCGGCGACGAAGCCCTTCAACCCGATATCGAAACCTGCGTCGTATGACAGCGGCGTTGTCGCGCCGATCAGGATGCCAGCGAGTGCAGCGATAAATGCGGCAAGTCCGAAGGCGAGCGCGCCGGTGGCACCGGCATCGATGCCGACAAGCCGCGCTCCCAGCCGATCCGATGCGGCGGCACGCAGCGCCTTGCCATGGATCGTGGCGCCGAAGAACCAGCGCAATCCGGCGACGAGAATCGCGCAGCTCGCGAGCACGCAGAGCGACTGGCCAGAGACGTTCAGCTCACCGAGCTCGAAGCTGGCATCCGTCAGCGCAGGAACGCTGGCTTCCTCCGGTCCGAAGAACACCAGGCCGAACCCGATCAGAACGAAGTGCAGCGCCATGGCGATGATCAGCAGCGCGAGAACGGATGCATCGGCCACGGGGCGAAACGCGAAACGCCAGATGAGCGGCCCCATCGGCGTCACGACCGCCAGGGCCAACAGAATGGAGATGACCGGCTGTCGGAATGGCGCAAGCAGCAGTGTGGCGGCCGTCAGGACTAGTGGATATACACCCCAGCCTAGGAGCACACGCGGCGTGAGGCGTCTGACGGATAACAGCAAGGCAAGAAGCGACACGCCATCGAGCAACCACACCGTGCCGGGCACATGACCAGACTGCAACTCGGCGGCAGTGAGCGTGCCAAAGGCAAGCAGGTCACCCTGCGGCACGAAGATGACGCGCGTCACGGAGAACACGATCAGCAGGCCAATGGCAAGCAGCAGATAGATCGCACCCGTGGTGATGCCGTCCTGCAACAATGCCAGAAAAATGAAGGAGTCCATGCGCCGTAAGCGGAGGCTACTGAATGGCCCTCCAAGCGCCATCCTTCACCTCGACCAGCACCGCAGCCCGCGCGTCCTGGCCGTTATGGTTGGTCGGCGACATGTTATAGACGCCGCTGACCCCGATGAGCTCGTGCGTGTTCTCCAGCGCATCCCGCAGCGCCACGCGGAATTGCTCCGTGCCTGGCTTGCCCGCCTTCAGTGCCTCCGGGATCGCAGCCTTCAACAGCAGCATCGCGTCATAGCTGTAGCCCGCGAACGGACTGACACCCTGGGCGCCGAACTTGGCCGCGTAGTCTTTGACAAATGCCGCAGCCACAGGCTTGAGCGGATTGCTGTCCGGCAGTTGCTCGGTCACCACGACAGGTGAAGTGACGGCGATCACGCCCTCAACAGCCGCACCACCAACTTTGATGAATGCCGGCGATACAATGCCGTGGTTGCCGTAGATGCCACCCTTATAGCCGCGATGTCGCAACGCGACCACGGGCAGCGTGGCAGGCGTGGCCGAATTTCCCATCATCACCGCCTGCGGATGCGTACTGATGAGCTTCAGCGCCTGCGCCTCACACGTTGTATCGGTACGCGCATACCGCTCGTCGGACAGGATGCTGATTCCTTCACTGCCGGCCGCTTGCTTCGTTGCCGCGAGGACCTGATCGCCCCAGCCGTCAGAGAAGCCGATATAGCCGATGCTCTTCACCCCGTGCTGCTGCATATACTTGAAGACCGCCGCGACCATCAGCGACAGTGGCTGCGCATCATTAAAGGTGTAGGGCTGCTTCTGAGGATCGTATTCGTACGGCGCCATGGCGATCATCGGCACCTTCGCCTGGTTGGCGAGCGGTGCAACCGCGGCGTCCGAAGCGGTAAGCGACGGGCCAATGATCGCGTCGACGCGGTCTTCCGCGATCATCTTCTGCGCGACGGTAAACGCGGTACTGGCGTCCGTCGCATCATCGCGGATGACATACTCCACCTTCTGTCCCGCGATTTCACTCGGGAACAGATCGAACGCGCCCTTGTAGCCGACGCCCATAGAGGCTGCTGGCCCGCTTATTGACAGGATAGCGCCGATCTTGATCTGAGCCTCGGCCGCTCCCGGCGCTGCAACCAGGCCGAACGCGGCAATCGCCGCCAATAGCCGCGTTTTCATCGAATTGCCCCCCAGCCAGATGCCACCTTATCTCAGGCGGCACGAATCGCACTGTCAAGTTGCCGCTGGTTGCACCAAGCACCGCTCGCAGCTAGCTTTTTTGCCGGCCAAGGAGACGGAAGAATTGAGCTCGATCGACCCCGGCGCAATCGACTGTGACGTGCATCCGGCGGTGCCTGGCATGCACTCACTGATGCCGTATCTGGACGAGCATTGGCGCGAGCAGGTGATGGTGCGCGGCATCGATGGGCTCGATGCCAATTTCTTCCCCCCGAATATTCCCGCCAACGGGCGGCCCGACTGGCGGCTCGCGTCTGGCAAGCCGGGCGGCACGCTCGCGGCCATGCGTGATCACGTTCTGGCGCCATTCAATCTGCGCTGCGCAATCCTGAACTGCCTCTACGGGGCAGCGGGCGTGCACAACGTCGATTTCGCCGCCGCTTTGTCGCGTGCCATCAACGACTGGCTCGCGGCCGAGTGGCTCGACAAGGAACCGCGGCTGCGAGCGTCCATCGTGGTGCCGGTGCAGGACGCCGAACTGGCGGCGGCAGAGATTGAGCGGAAGTCTCCAGACAAGCGCTTCGTGCAGGTCCTGTTGCCCGCCGCGGGTGACTCGCCGCTGGGCAAGCGGCAGCACTGGCCGATCTATGCCGCGGCCGAGAAGCACAGGCTGCCGGTGTGCATCCACGCTGGCACGACGTTTCGCCATGCAACGACCGCGAATGGCTGGCCGTCATACTATCTGGAAGACTATGTCGTCGCTACGCACGCGTTCCAGGCGCAATTGCTAAGCCTGGTCTACGAAGGCGTGCTGACCAAGTTTCCCAACCTGACTGTTGTGCTGGCGGAGGCCGGCTTCACCTGGCTGCCGCAATTCATGTGGCGCGCGGTGAAGACATGGCGCGCGATGCGCGCGGAAGTGCCATGGGTGGACCGCGCGCCGGCCGAGATCATCCGTGACCACGTGCGCTTCACATTGCAGCCATCCGATGCGCCGCCCGACCCGTATCAGATGGAGCAGACTATTGAGCAGATCGGCAGCGATCGGTTCCTGCTGTTCTCCACCGACTATCCGCACTGGCATTTCGATGGCGACGCAGCACTGCCCGAAGGATTGCCGGCGCCGCTCGTGCAGCGAATGCTGGTGGACAATCCGCTTGAGACATATCCAAGGCTGAAGGAGACCCTGCAATGAGTTCCGCATTGCTGGAACGCGCTTCGACGCAACAGACGAAATTGGCTCTGGTCGACTGCGATGTGCATCACGCGCTGCGTTCGCCCAAAGACCTGTATCCGTATCTCTCCGCGAAGTGGCGCGAGCATCTCGCAACCTACGGCTCACGGCGGCCCGTGCCGTTCACGGCGCAGTCGCCCTATTTCAAGTCCGCTCCCGCGCTTTCCCGCAAGGACACATGGCCGCCGAACGGTGGTTCCCCGGGATCAGACCTGAAGTTCCTGCAGGAGCAATTACTCGACCGCTACAACATCGAGGCGGGCATGCTGCATCTGCTGTCGATCACGGGCATGGATCAGCGCAACCAGGATTTCGCACCGGCGCTGTGCCGCGCGATCAATGAATGGCAATTTCATGAGTGGACGCAAAAGGATCAGCGTCTGAAGGCGGCGATCGTTGTCCCAGGCGAGGATCCGCCGGCGGCGATCGCCGAGATCGAACATTGGGCTGGCAATCGCGACTTCTGCCAGGTCTCGCTGGTCACACACACCATCGAGCCGCTGGGGCGGCGGCGTTATTGGCCGATCTACGAGGCAGCGGTCGCGCTCGGGTTGCCGATCGGCCTGCACAGTTCCGGCAACAACGGGCATGCAGTGACGCCGACAGGCTGGTCATCGTTTTACGCCGAGGAGCATCACGAGGTGTCCATGTCGCAGCAGGCGCTGGTCACCAGCCTGGTCTGCGAGGGTGTGGTTGAACGGTATCCTGAGCTGAAGGTTGTGATCGTTGAGGCGGGGCTCGCCTGGGTGCCTTCGCTGTGCTGGCGGCTCGATCGGCAGTGGGCGCGTATGCGAGACGAGGTGCCACACCTGAAACGGCCGCCTTCGGAGTATGTCCGCCAGCAGGTCTGGTTCACGACGCAGCCGATGGATGAACCCGAACGGCCGGAGGACCTGCTCAACATCCTGGAATGGATCGGATGGGACCGCATCCTGTTCGCGACCGACTACCCGCACTGGGACTTCGATGACCCAGAGACGGCGTTCAAGGCGCCGCTGACCGAGGAGCGGCGCCGCATGGTCTTCCGCGACAATGCACGCGCGGTGTATGGACTTGCCGCATGAGCAAGCATGTTGTCGCCAAAGTCTCCGAGATACCGCCCGGCCAGCGGAAGCTGGTGACGGTGCGGGGCCGTTCGATCGCCGTGTTCAATTTGGATGGCGAGTTCTTCGGCCTGTTCAACCGCTGCCCGCATCAGGGCGGGCCGATGTGCGAGGGCATCCTCACCGGTTTGATCGAATCCGATGAGCCTGGACATTACAAGTATTCGCGCAAGGGCGAGATCATCCGCTGTCCCTGGCATGGCTGGGAATTCGACGTGCGAACCGGCCAATCCTACTGCGAGCCGGAGAAGATCCAGGTGAGGAGCTATCCGGTCGAGGTGGCTGAAGGACAGCGCGTGGTGCAGGGTCCGTACGTGGCAGAAACCGTACCGGTGACCGTCGAAGAGCAGTACGTCGTAGTGGACGTATAGAGGCCGTCATTGCGAGCGTAGCGAAGCAATCTCCCGCACTCGATGGGGATTGCTTCGCTACGCTCGCAATGACAGCAGGATCGGTGGGCGGTTGTTGAGAGCGTCCTTGTCGAATCCTGCAAT
>CAYRTL010000122.1:0-14259 GCA_964427005.1 uncultured Acetobacteraceae bacterium | reverse complement strand
CTAGGCAATACGATCGCGGAACTGGTCCGGAGCCGCCTGGTCCAGAACCGGCTCACCGTCACCGATCTGCGTCTGAGATCAACTGTCTGGATGGGTCAGTCTGAAGGCGAGCTGATGCTAAGCCGGAACCGCAAGGAACTGGTGTCGCCGCCAGTCGCCGCCGAAATGGTGGCGGGAACCTATGCAGTCGGAAACAACACAGTCTACGTCAGCCTGAAGATCATCGCGACCGCCAATGCTCAGATCATGGCTGCCAGTGATTTTGCATTACCGCGGACCGCTGATGTCGAACAACTCCTCATTGGAACCATCGCCAGCGCCCGCTGAACGCGGCGCTTATCACTCCGCGCCGTGGTAGCTATGCTCCGCCGCATCAAGCGGAGGAGACGCCATGAAGATCACCCGGACCGAGACCGCCGTCCTGCGCATTCCGGAAGACGATCCGCTCGCGGATATGCCGGAAGACGTCAACCGGCTGCGCCCCGTTGTCATCCTTCGCATCCAGACCGATGCGGGCCTCGAGGGCATCGGCCTCACCTTCTATGGCGGCGCACTCACTGGCGCGTTGCGCACCGCGGTCGATGAACTCTGCGAGCTGATCATCGGCGAAGATCCACTGCGCATCGAGGCGATCCTTCGCAAGTTGGGTGCGGCTGCCGGCGATTCATGCGGCTCCGGCATCTACACGCTCGCGGTCTCGGCGATCGACGTCGCCCTGTGGGACATCAAGGGCAAGGCGCTGGAACAGCCGCTCTGGAAGCTGCTGGGCGGCGCGCGCGACCGGGTCAACACCTATGCGTCCGGCTCGCTGCGCCGCGGATTGACCGACCAGCAGGCCGCCACCGCCGCGCGCCGGCTGGTGGACAAGGGCTTCATCGAAATGAAGACGCAGATGGCATTGCCCGGCAACCCGTCGCCGGCGGAAGAAATACGGCGCGTGCGCGTCGTGCGCGATGCAATCGGCCCGGACATCAAGCTGATGTGCGACATAAATCAGCGCTGGCGTGTCGAGCAGGCGATCGATATCGGTCACCGCGTTGCCGATGTCGGCTTATTCTGGCTGGAAGATGTCACCACTTGCGACGACTACGAGGGCATCGCACGGGTCAATGCAGCGCTGTCCACGCCGATTGCCGGCGGTGAATATCTCTGGGGCATCGTGCCGTTCCGCAATATGATCGAGGCACGTTCGGTCGATTACATCATGATCGATCTGTGCCGCGTCGGCGGCGTGACGCCGTGGATGAAGGTCGCCGGTATGGCGGAGGCGTTCAATCTGCCCGTGGTCAGCCACGTGGTGCCGGAGATGCATCTGCACCTGATCGCCGCGGTACCGAATGGGCTGACGGTGGAATACATGCCGTGGATGCTGAAGCTGTATGAGGAGACGCCGGCGATCGAAAACGGCCAGCTTGTGCTGCCGACCAAGCCAGGGCTGGGGCTGAAGTTCGACGAGAAGACGGTGGCGGCGTACCGGGTGGGATGACAGCTGAGCGATCAACCGTCTGGGCGATTGCGGCGTCTGCCGATGTGGATGCCATGCAGGTGCATCAGGAACATGATCGCGAAGAACCGCCGCATCACCGCACCAAGCCCAGGGCCCGCGCGATAACCGCCGCGTGGGCCGACGGGTGCGGCCAGCCCCCACCGCTCCGCCTCGCGTAACACCATCAGCACATGCGCACGCGATACCGAGAAGCGGCGCGCGAGCACCGCGATGGAAGCCGATTGTTCCGTCACCTCAGCCAGCAGGAGCGACAGAAGTACGGTAAAGCCCGCATCTCTCTCGACGGCCGATCGCACTTCCGGCACGAACTGTGCCATGCGCAGGCCGCTACAGTGGGCCGCGACGAGGGCGCGCGCGAAGCCTCCGATGAAGACCGGATCGTTGAGAGCCGTAATCGCGGTCTCGCCTTCCGGGCGGATCATGGCTAGCGCCTCGAACAGGCGCCGCCAGCGTTCCCGGTGGAGGGCGAGAAAGCGCTCCGTCGGTACGAGCCGGCGCTGCCGACGGTCTTCGGTGGGAACCGGACGAAGAAGTCCCAGCAGGCGCAGCGAAGCCAGGAAAGCGGTGATGCGTCCGGGGCTGCACACGCCCGCCGCCCCGGCTGTTTCCTGGAGTTGCGCCGGCGTAAACCCCTCGTCGTGATCCGCAGCAAAATGCAGGCTGATGATCATTAAACCGAGAATGAAACGACCTCGGTCGTTGACCAGTCGATTGAGTACCCAGTTGTCCCGATACAGATCGATGATGGCAGTAGCGGCCGCCAGCATCGCTGCTTCGAAACCGGGATGACCTTGCAGCGAGGCTATGGCCTCTTCCGTCAGATCTGGCGCATTCCCATCTGCACCGGAAGGCCTGGCAGCCGCAGTCCAAACTTCTTGCGGCATTTATCAATATCCCTCGGACGACGACGCGCGGCAATGGATCGCATCAAAATCTGACATTGCCGCAGCGTTCTGATACCTGCAAATAATCCCGCATCGGCCGATGCGGTCGACATTGCAGGAGACCTTAATGTCCAAGATGAGAAGCGGGACTATGCTGGCTGGAGCTTTGCTGGTGACACTCAGTGTCCCGGCAGCGCTTCGAGCCACGCCGGCAGCCGCAGCGGTGGTGTACTGCACCGCACCGGGAGTTCCGGCCGGCTGCGTGGTGCGACCTACCCCAGCCGCACGCGCCGCCATCTATTGCACGCGTCCTGGCTATCCGGTGGGCTGCGTCGCCCGGCCCGTCGCTGGCGTTGGAGCCGGCGCACCCGGCGTCGGTGTTGCACCAGGCGTGGGCGTTGGCGCACCAGGTGTCGGCGTCGCACCCGGAGTTGGCGCTCCTGGTGTCGGCGCGGGAGCGCCGGGAGTCGGCGTGGCACCTGCCAATCGTGGCGGGCCCGTGAACCGTCTCGGTGTGCGCTGAAGCTTCGAGAAGTCCAGGAGAACACATGAACATTCGCTCTGTCGCGACCCACGCAACGTTTGCGCTGCCGCTTATGCTCGCACTGGCTGTGTCAGCAACCGGCGCTCACGCCGATTCCAGCGCAGCTACCGCCTGCGCAGCCAAGTTGACGCCCGACGCAAAGGTGATTTTCGACAAGACGCTGCCGCAGGTCACGTCGAATTCCGATCTGCGCAGCCTGCTGACGACCAACACGCGGAGCCTCGCGATGGCGGGCACCATCAGCCGAGGCAGTGCCCGCGACTCCGCCACTGCGGCGGGAAAGTGCCTGCAGCAGGTCAAAGGCTGAAACCAGCACAGGCGGGTTGCCGTCATGTCAGGATTCACTGGCGGCGATTGGCTGGATGATATGTATGGGTACGTTCCCATTGCGTATCTTCCGGCCCTCCTCGCCATCAATACCAGCCCACCCCGTATCGTCACCGTCGATGACCAGACCGTCTGGCACATCGAGGACTATTCTGCCGGCTACATCACCGGCATCAGCGCTACCAACATTGGTTTCGGCTGGTCCTACATGCTGATGGTTGGGTCGGTCACGCCGGACGGGACCGTAAAGTTCAGCTTCTCACCACTCGGCAACCACGACCTGATTCTGGCAAATGGACTGCCTGCCGAGAGCTATCTCGACACGGGCAACCGGCGTGAATTTGCCACCGGCGGCGGCGTCACGACGTTGTTCGCTGACTTCGCACGCTTGATTTGGGAGGGCCATGGCGCGCTGCCGCTCGTGGTGACGGGACCGATTCTCGAAAACCTCAGGCTCCGCCTGGATCAGCGGCGCAGCAGAGCGGCCTGAACGATCCGTGCTTCCGCAACCATGATGGTCTCGCGTACCCTGATCAGGTCCTGAGCTGGGGAGGAGTCGGCGATTCAACGGTTGGCAGCACTGTTTGCGCTTTGGATCCTCCTGATCTGGCCGGCGCTGGCTCACGAAGCAATGTGGACCGGTACGTGGGACACGCGGTGGCCGGACGGCAGCGCGCGCATCGAGTTGCGCCAGCACGGCGCGGATGTGGAAGGCACGTACCGGCTGTACGATGGGCGCATCGTCGCGAAGGCGACCGGAGACAGACTCGAAGGCGAATGGATCGAAGGTGAGCGGCATGGCCGCTTCGTCTTCGTCATGGGAGTGTTCCGGCAGGGCTTCAGCGGCCGGTTCGATCAAGGCGAATGGTGGACCGGTGTTCGTGCCAATCCCAATGCCATTCTGCCCGAAATCCGCGACCGATCGGCCAAGGACGCGCTGCGGAGTTTTGTTCTTGCCAGTAACTGGGCGGCGGCAGGTTACCCCGATACCATGGCTGATGCAGTGGGCCTGATCGAATTCGGATCAGGCGCACTCGATGCGCGACAAAGACTTGCTCATGCGAAGGCGCTCTTCGATGCAGTGAACCTGACGACATTTCGCGTCTGGTCACTCTCCGATCCTGCTTCCGATGCGCAGTCGATCACCTGGTCGTTGCCGCAGGCTGGCACCGACGTCAGACTGCAACTGACTTTGGTGCGCCGGCCGAATGGCACATGGCGCATCACAATGCCGCCCGAAGACGAACTTGCCGCCAGCTATCGCGATCTGCTGAAACGCTATGGCAATCGGCCACCGGCGGTGGACGCGATGTACGCCTTGCGCACGCCGCGAGACACGATGCGCAGCTTCGTGGATGCGATGCAGCACTGGGACACCGGTGGAAGCCAGCGCGTCATCGATACCATGGACCTGTCGCAGATAGGGTCCGGATATCGTGTCGATCAGGCACTCCTGCAGGCGCAATACATGATGCAGGTCATCAACCGGGTTGGTGCCTGGCAGTGGCAGGAAATTCCGGACGATCCCAATAGTCGCGACCCATACGTGTTCTTCGATCACGCCGCGGGACGCATCGTGATCGCTCCGCAGGGCGAGGGAGATCAGACGCGATGGCGCTTCACCGCGGACACGGTGGAGTCACAGCTTCGGCTGTTTGTCGTTACCCAGGACATGCCCCGGCTATGGGGCATGCCGGCCGTTGTGCCGCCCAGTGGTCTTTTCGCCATGCGGGAGCGCCTCGCGGGAATTTCACCGTATCTTCTCGCTCGCAGCGTCTCTGTCGCGTTCGAGAACTGGCAGATTGCCGCCTTCGTCCTGATGCTTGCGGTCGCGACAATCGCCACCGTGTTTGTCGTGCCGCTCTTCATCAAGGTGGTCGGCAAGCTCCTGGGACTATTGGGTCAGCCATTGGAGCCGGATCGTATGCGTCGGCTGGCATGGCCCCTTCGGTTCATTGTGATCGCTCTGATCTGGTACGATTTCAGCCGACGGGTTGGTCTCGCCGGGCCTGGAGTGACCCTACTGGACACAATCATGGGCGTCCTTGCTGCGGCAGGCGTGGCCTGGGCTGGCCTCCCCTTGCTGGATGCATTGGCGAACGGGCTTTACGGCCGAGCCAGTCAGACCGCGGGTACGATGGACGACATCATGGTCTCGCTGACGGCAGGGCTTCTCAAGCTGCTGCTCATCGGCGGTGTCGCCATCACCGTGGCGCAGGCTTTCGATCTGCCAGTGGCCGGCATGCTGGCAGGTCTCGGCATTGGCGGGCTGGCCGTCGCATTCGCTTCGAAAGAAGCCCTGTCAAACCTGTTCGGCGCCGGCATCCTCTTGGCCGATCGTCCCTTCCGCAACGGCGATACGATTGCAGTGGGTGACGTGCAGGGCACCGTGGAGCACGTTGGCATCCGTTCAACGCGCATCCGCACGTTGGATGATACCGTCATCATCCTGCCAAATGGCAAACTCTCGGACGCGCTGATCAACAACTACGGTGCACGGCGCTATCGCCTGTTCCGCACCAAGTTCCGTGTCAGCTACGGCGCAACGCCCGACCAACTGGATGCCTTCACCAGCAAACTGCGCGAGCTCGTCGATTCCCATCAGGCAACAGTCGAAGAGAAGACGCAGGTCGGATTGGGCCAACTGGCCGATGGCGGCATTGAGTTCGACCTCGTCTGCTATTTCCGTGCCGCGACCGCGGCGGAGGAACGCGCGGCCCGTCATGAACTGCTGCTCCAGATCATGCGCCTCGCGGAGGAATCCGGTGTGAAATTCACCAGCAACTAGACCCGCCCGACCGTCATTGCGAAGAATGAAGTGATGGCGAGGAGCTGCCATCGACTCACTCTTCAGCGATAGTGGGTCCTCTCGCCAACCGGGACTGTCGCATGAGACGCCTCGTCTTCACCGTCATTGCCATCGCTGTCGTTGGCGGAATCGGCTGGCTGGTCGTCCAGCGTCTCACTGCCAAGCCGCCGCCGGGCACACTCTATGGCAATGTCGAGATCCGCCAGGTCGATCTGTCGTTCAACGCCGAGGGCATCGTGCTTGCCATGACCAAGCACGAAGGTGACCGGGTGACCCAGGGCGAGACAATTGGGGAACTCGATCCAGCGACCTACCAGAGCGCCCTCGACCTCGCCGCTGCACGACGTGACGCGGCCAAGGCACAGCTTGATCTATTGCTCGCGGGCACACGGCAGGAAGACATCGATCAGGCTCGCGCCAATCTGGCCGCCGCGCAGGCCTCGCTCGCCAACGCGCAAGCAACCTTCACGCGCCAAAAGGACCTGGCGACGCGCAACGTGTCGTCGCAGCAGCAGCTCGACGACGCGCGCATGGCGCTGGATGGCGCGCTGGCCAAAGTCGGTCAGACCCACGCGGCGCTGACCGAGGCGATCAATGGTCCGCGTGCCGAGGACATCGCCGCGGCCCGTGCCCAGTTGCGCGCGTCGGAAGCCACCGTCGAATTGGCGAAAACGCAGTTGGCGCATACCAAGCTGATCGCGCCGGCCAACGGCACCATCATGACCAGGGTGATCGAACCAGGCACCGTCGTGCTACCAGCGGCCAATGTCTATTCGATGGCGATCGATGACGAGGTGTGGGTACGTTGCTTCGCGCCCGAGCCGCTGCTGCCGCGGGTCGCACCCGGCACGCAGGTCGTGGTGAGCACGGACGGCAACCGCAAGTCGTACCGCGGCCGGATCGGCTATGTCTCGCCAGCGGCTGAGTTCACGCCCAAGACCGTAGAGACGCCGGAGCTGCGCACGCAGCTTGTGTATCGGCTGCGTATTCGCGTCCAGAATCCAGACGAGGGCGTACGCCAGGGCATGCCGGTTACGGTCCAATTGCCCGTCGAGCGATGACGCAGCCTGTCGTCGTCTTCGACACGCTGCGTCACGTCTTCCCAGGCGCACGCGGTGCGCCGCCCCATATTGCACTGGACGGGATTTCAGCGGCCGTTCAGCAGGGAATGATCACCGGCCTCGTAGGGCCTGACGGCGCTGGCAAGACCACGCTGCTGCGGCTGATCGCTGGTCTGCTGCGCCCGGAAAGTGGCCGCATCCTCGTCCTGGGCCATGACATGGCAACGGATGCGCCGGGCGCCCATCCATTCATCGGCTACATGCCGCAGCGATTCGGACTGTACGAAGACCTGAGTGTCGCAGAAAACCTCGACCTGTTCGCCGATCTACATGCGATGCCCCCTGCGCTACGCGCCGAACGCACCGAACGGCTGCTGCGGTTCACCGGTCTGAGCCAGTTCACCGCGCGACTGGCCGGCCAGCTTTCCGGCGGGATGAAGCAGAAGCTGGGCCTTGCCTGTGCACTTCTATCGCGGCCTCGCCTTCTACTGCTCGATGAACCATCGGTAGGTGTGGACCCCGCCTCGCGCCGCGAGCTTTGGGCCATCGTCTCGGCGATGCTGAAAGAAGCACAAGCGGACGGCATGGCGGTGGTCTGGAGCACCGCGTACCTCGATGAGGCGGCACGCTGTGGCGAAGTCCTGCTGCTGCATGAGGGCAGGCTACTGGCACACGGGCCACCGTCGCAGTTCCTGGTGCCGCTGTCGGGGCGGGTGTTTCGGTTCGGCGTTCCGCCCGGCGAGCGGCGGGACGCCGCGCGGCGTGCAGCCGCTGATCCAGCAGTACTGGATGCGGTCGTGGCGGGCGATGCAGTGCGCGTGGTGCTGCGCGAGGGGCAAAAGCCATTGGAAGGACTTGCTCCTCTGGTACCTCGATTTGAGGACGCATTCGTTGCGCTGTTGGCGGCCGTTGCACCCCCTCCCCAACCCTCCCCCGCTTCGCGGGAGAGGGAAACAGAACTCCCCCTCTCCCGCGAAGCGCGCGAGGGTTGGGGAGGGGGTAGCCACGCAATCGCTGTGCAAGACCTTGTCCGCCGCTTTGGCACCTTTACAGCGGTGGACCACGTCAGCTTCTCCGTTCAGCGCGGCGAGATCTTCGGCCTGCTCGGCCCAAATGGCGCGGGCAAGTCCACCATCTTCCGCATGCTGTGCGGACTGCTGCGTCCTTCCGGCGGACAGGCACGCGTAGCCGGCGCCGACCTGCTGCGCGCACCAGCCGAGGCACGCGCGCGCATCGGCTATATGGCGCAGCGCTTCTCGCTGTATGCGGAATTATCGGTGCTGGAGAACCTGCGCTTCTTCGCACGCGTCTATGGCCTTACGCGCGCAGCACAGGCACACGCCATCGACGCCGCAGTGTCCCGCTTCAACCTGGCGGACGTGGCCGCGAATGTGGCAGGCGAATTGCCACTTGGCCTGAAGCAGCGGCTCGCTCTCGCGGCTGCGCTGTTGCACAGCCCGGACATCCTGTTCCTCGACGAACCCACATCAGGCGTGGATCCACTCACTCGCCGCGAGTTCTGGAACCAGATCGGCGAACTGGCCGATGCCGGTGTCACCATCCTGGTGACCAGCCACTTCATGGACGAAGCGGAGTACTGCGATCGGCTGGGCATCGTGAGCCAGGGCAAGCTCGCAGCGGTCGATACGCCTGCCGCGCTTCGCGCCCGTGTTCGCACTCAGGCATTGCCCGACCCAACGCTGGAAGACGCGTTTATCGCTCTGGTCCAGGCATCATGACACCAACCCTGCTGCGACTGCGCGGCCTGGTGCGCAAGGAGATCAAGCAGATCCTGCGTGATCCCTCGGCGATCCTGATCGCATTCCTGATGCCCGTGGTGCTGCTGGTGGTGAACGGCTTCGGCATCTCGCTCGATGCATCCGAAATGAAGCTAGCGGTGGTGATACAGGCGCCGGAAGAGAACGTTCGCGGCATCCTGCAGGCAATTGACGCATCCCCCTATCTGTCGGCGCAGCGCGCGCTCAGCGTGCATGACGGTGAGAGAGCGATGATCGAAGGCCGTGTACGCGGGATGCTCGTGCTGCGCGATGACTTCACGCAGCACGCGAACCGCGCCAGTTCCTGGCCGGCGCAGGCGCAACTTGTCGCCAATGCCACGGACCCTAATACGGCGCGTATCCTCGAAGGCTATGTTCAGGGCGCGTTGCAGGCCTGGCTGGCCGGCCAGGTAACCGAACGGCGCCTCGCACCCATAGGCGCAGTTGATCTGCAATACCGCGACTGGTTCAATCCCGAACTGCGATCGGCCGATTTCATCGTGCCTGGCATCATCGCGATGGTCATGACAATGACCGGCACGCTGCTGACCGCGCTGATCGTCTCGCGCGAGTGGGAACGCGGGACAATGGAGAGCATGCTCGCCTCGCCTGCACGCATGACGGAGCTGATTGCCGCCAAGCTCGGCTGCTACTTCGCGCTTGGCATGGCGAGCATGACCGGCGCCGTATCTCTGGCGATCCTGCTGTTCGGTTTGCCTTACCGCGGCGGCCTGTTGCCCTTGACGGCGGCAGCGGCGCTGTTCCTGATCTTTGCTCTCGGGCTGGGGCTGTTCATCTCCACGCTCGCACGCAACCAGTTCGTTGCGTCGCAGCTCGCATTCCTCACCACGATGATGCCAGCCATGATGCTATCCGGCATGCTATTCGACATCGCCGCCATGCCACACTGGCTGCAGCTCATCACCTATGCGGTGCCAGCACGCTACCTGGTGGCGATCCTGCAGACGCTGTTCCTCGCCGGCGATGTGTGGCCAGTCATACTGCCAAACCTTCTCGGGCTCGGAGTGGCCGCCGTCGTGGCGATCTCGGCGACGCTGCTGGTCACAAGACGCAGGCTCGATTGAATGCTGCGCCGCGTCCTCGCACTGATCCTCAAAGAGCTGGTCGGGTTGTGGAAGGACCCGAAGACGCGCTTCGTCATCCTCGTGCCGCCGATGATCCAGGTGGCGATCTTCGCGTACGCCGCGACCTATGACGTCACGCACGTGGCGCTCGGGATCTGGAACGATGACATGGGCGCACAATCGGCTGAATTGGTGCGCCGCTTCGCTGTTTCGCCAGCGTTCGATGTGGTCGCCTCGTTTGATGCGCCCGTGCAGGCCCGCACTTCTCTCGACGCGAAGCAAGTGGTGGTGGTGCTGCATGTGCCGCAGGACTTCTCCGCCAACATACTCGCGGGCCGCACCGCACAGGTGCAGCTTCTGCTCGATGCCAGGCGTTCCAATTCCGCACTGCTGGCGCAAGGCTACGCCGCGACCATCGTGAACACATACACGCAGGACCTTCATCCAGGTCGGAGCGCTCCGCTCGTACTGCTGACGCGCGACTGGTTCAACCCGACGCTGGAAAGCACCTGGTTCATCCTGCCTGGCCTCGTCTGCATCCTGTCGCTGATCATGTCGCTGCTCATCAGCGCGCTGTCGCTGGCGCGCGAGCGCGAACTTGGCACGTTTGAGCAGTTGCTGGTGACGCCGCTGCGCCCGGCCGAGATCCTCGTCGGCAAGGCGCTTCCCGGCATCATCGTGGGGTTAATCAACGCCAACATCGTGATCGCCGCTTCGCTGCTATGGTTCCACCTGCCGTTCCGCGGCAACCTGCCGCTGCTGGAGGCGATGCTGCTGCTGTACACCATGAGCGGTGTCGGCATCGGCCTGGTGCTGTCGTCATTCGCGCGGACGCAGCAGCAGGCGGTGCTTGGCGTGTTCGTGTTCGCCTCGCCAATGATCGTGCTGTCCGGCTACGCCGCTCCGATCGAGAACATGCCCCATCTCGCCGAACTCGCCAGCCGCGCCGATCCGGTGCGTTACATGATGGTGATCGCGCGGGGACTGTTTCTGCAGGACATGCCGCTCAGCGTCGTCCTGGGCCAAGCCTGGCCGATGGCGCTCGTGGCGGCGACGCTGCTGACGGTGGCGGGCTTCGCGGTGCGGCGCGCCCTGAGTTAGCATCGGGCGTTCGCCAGGAGGACGCCCATGAACGATGCACCGACCCTAGCCGACCCGTCGCCGCTCGACGGCAAGGCTATCGCCGAACTGGCGGAGCAACTCAACCAGCTTCTGCGCCTGAGGACCTTCCCCATCGGCATGAAACTGTTCGAGGACCTGGAGGAGATGGCCAACGTGCCTGGTCTGCGCCGGCCGCCGAAGGGCCGCACCTTCTCCACCTGCCAGTTGGTGACGCAAGCGCGCATGGCGGGATTCACACTGGGCATCACCACGGAGAACATCCCGTCGTTCTCCTCGTGCTCCAGCGTCATCGGCCTGGACGCGCCAGGCGAGATCTACACCTCGGGCCGCAAGATGGAGGGCGTGTGGTTCGAAAACCGCGAGGCCGCCGCCGCGCACCAAGCCGGCATGCCGCGGGTGCCTCCGGGACGATACCACGGCATGGTGGTGTCGCCGCTGCGCACTGCTCGGCTCGATCCGCCGGACATCTGCCTGTTCTACGGCAATCCGGCGCAGATGATCCTGTTCATCAACGGCCTGCAGTGGCGGAACTACAAGCGCTATGACTTCTCCATCACCGGCGAGAGCGCCTGCGCCGACAGTTGGGGCCATGCGCTGAAGACGCGCGAGGTGTCGCTGTCCATCCCGTGCTATGCCGAGCGGCGGTATGGGGCTGTGGCGGACGACGAGATGCTGATGGCCTGTCCGCCGGCCGATTTACAGCGCGCGGTCATCGGCTTGCAGGGACTGTCGAAGGCCGGGCTTCGCTATCCTATCATGCCGTTCGGTCCGCAGGCCGAGCCCGCCGAAGGGATGGCAAAAAGCTACGCTGGGAAGAGCTGACCGTGCTTCCGGCGAAGCGGGCCGGAGAATTCTCGCACTTTCCCGCGAACGTGTAGCGGACCGCACGGAGGAGGCCGGCGTCAGAGTCAGAAGCACGCGGCAACGGGATTGACGGTCAGGATCGGCGGCCGAGTTCTGAAGTCGGCGCCCCTGGACCCGATCCCGCGAGTCCTTTGACTTGATTGACCAGCGTCCTGGCCTTGCTGTTGCTGTGCGGGTCGCCGTAGTGGAACAGAGCGGTCGCGCGAAGCTTGTCGGGGTCACTCGGTTCGTTCGCATGAATGGAGCGGTAGCCCCAGAAGAAGTACACACGTCCTGGCTCCATCTTGATCACAATGGAACCAAGTCTCTTGTGACGAACGGTCTCCATGAGAAGACGTTGTGCGAGTCTGTTTCGGATGAGCGCATTGTCCACAACGTTGGAAATGTATGAACGTCGTATAGGCCTCACTGCCGGGATCATCATGAGGTCGCCGGATAGGCGTCCCTTGGGAATGGAAATAGGCAGAAGCGCAGTCAGAACATATGCATCATAATGAAACAGGTTCGACTGACGCTGACCTGCAGTGCCATGAAGACAGCGGAACACCTGGTAGAACTCGGTTTCGGGTGCAGTGGTGCCGGTTCCTAGCTCGTACAATCGTCGGCAAAGTGCCTTGAACACCTCTGATCGTGGCAGTTCGTGCAGTATCGTCCCGGTGAAAGGCTGGGAGCCTTCCAAGATGACAGATCCGCCAAGGGATGCGCATACCGATGCATCGGCGAGTGCACGGATTGGCTCCAGCTCATCTTCCGAGATGTAGTCGGCAAGCGTAGCATATCCACACTGATTTACATCGGCGACGAGGCTGGCCGCCTCAGCCTCTGAAATTGGATCCCTCCAGCTCCGGCTTATCAAGCCGCCAGGGTTGGGATGCTTGCCCAGCTCCAGCAGCAAGGCAGGGTCGGAAGCCTGTAAATGGGCACTCATTGCAGCCCGTGACTCCGGCTGGTGAACTTATTGGTTTCTTGACCTCGCTATCATGCTGCGGTCCTTACAGTCACAGCACGGATCGTTGAGCTAGTCCTTCCGTTCTAGCTATACGATCACATATTCACGCGCGCTGCTATCATTGAGCGTACATGTGTAAGCCATGAGATTTGGGAGAACGGAACGTCATACGCTGCGAAAAAACGGCGCCGATTACTAAGTTGCGCACCAACGACAAGCGCAATGTCAGCAAGACCCACCCAGCACGAATACGAAACCCAGGACCAGACGGACGCAACTCCGCTAGATCGCCTTAGCGAAGCACGAGGGCCACGCGCGTCTCCCTGAACGAAGTGCCCGGCGGCATGTCATTTGCCGCTCCCGCGGTTCTTCCGGTGCCGCTGCGACAACAAAAGGTAGAGTTATCTTCGCGTCCAGTAACATATCGGAGCGTGACGGGCGATATTGGCCGGTTACACTGCCAGAGTGTCAAGTGTAAAGGAGGACGAACAGTTCTTTCTATTTGCTCCGCACCTTCTCAGGCGCGACGATTAGCGCCGCTCCCGGCTTTCAGACTGCTCGCGCAAATGCAGCCATGGCAGCCGTTCTTCCGGGAATATGTGCCTGGTCGGTTGAAACTTCTCGGCATGATCGATGGAACCGATGTGAAAGTGCACTTCGCTGGACTGAGGTTCGCCTTCGCATGTCAACGTGGATCCGCACCTGGCGCAGAAGCCACGCCACCGGCCCGGTGATGAGTTGAACTTTGTGATCTCCCCATTGGTGACCTCATAGGCATCACGCCGGATCGCCACGAACACGGAGACCGGTGCGCCGCTATGTTTTCGGCAGCTAAGACAATGGCACCATGCCACGTCGATCGGTGCACCTCTGGCCACGAATCGCACCGCACCACATAAACAGCCACCTTCGATCTGATCGCTCATCTGCTGGTCCTTTCACATCGCGACGGGAACGCGAACATTGGCCGGACCGGCAGCTTTCCATTCCCGAAAGCCGACCTCAAGTCACCAGACTATGTGCCGGCATCGTCCTTCACGAACCGCACCTGATCGCCACGGCGGATGACGCCAGGCGTCACGACATCCGCATAGACACCCGCGCATGGTAGCCTGCCGAAGTCGCCCAGGTCCCGCATATTGTGCTGCGCAATCAAACGCAGAATGCCCGGATCGCGCGGCAGCTCTGCCTGAGGCAGCGTCACGTTGATGCAGCGGGGGCATGGAATCGTGATGCGCAACTGAACCTGATCACCGATGGTGAGCACCCGGCCCGCCCATTCGTTCTCCATGAACGGCGGTTCGTCGGTTCGAACTCGGCGGGCGAACG
>CAYRTL010000121.1:0-14375 GCA_964427005.1 uncultured Acetobacteraceae bacterium | reverse complement strand
CGATAGTAGAACTGGCAGTCCATCTGCCAGGTGAACCCCATGCCGCCATGCGTCTGGATGTTTTCCTTGGATGCCAGCCAGCCGGCATCGCATGAGGAAATGCGCGCAACTGATGCCGCGATTGGCAGCTCCGCGGCATCGGTGTGCAGAGCCCACGCGCCGTAATACGCATTCGATCGCGCGAGTTCGACGGCGATGTAGATGTCGGCGAGCTTGTGCTTGATAGCCTGGAACGAGCCAATGGGCCGTCCGAATGCGTAGCGCTCGCGCGCATAGTCACGCGCCATCTCCAGGGCCGCCTGCGCGCAACCAACCTGCTCGAAGGCGAGCATCACAGCGGCGCGGTCGAGCAGATGACGCACAGCATCAGCCCCTTCACTCCCCGCCAATGGTTCGGCCGGTGCGTTGCTGAATACGATTCGCGCGTGCGAGCGCGTAGGGTCGATCGTTGTCACGGTTTCCCGTGTGACACCCGGACCAGACAGGTCGACAATAGCGAGGCTGGGTGCTCGATCCGAACGAACTGCCACGACTGCGAAATCGGCGACATCGCCATCGGGAACCGCGAGCTTGGTGCCACTGACCTTGCCGTCCGAATAGCGGGTGTTCAGCGCCGCAGGATTTGCCGGTCCTGGTCTTTCCGCCATCGCGAACGTGCCGATGACCTCACCCGATGCGAGCCTCGGCAGCCATTCCTGCTTCTGCGTCTCGCTGCCAAACTGCAGGATCGCTTCCGACGCCAGATACACGGAGGAGGAGAACGGCACGGGTGCCACCGCATGGCCCAGTTCTTCCGCCAGCACGCAGACGGCGAGATGTCCCAGCCCTGCGCCGCCGAACTCCTCTGGGATGGCCGCTCCGGCCCAGCCCATTTCCGCCATCGCCAGCCACAGTTCCCGATCGTATGGCTCCGGGCCTTCCAGAATGCGGCGAGGCACACTCGTCGGGCAGCGCTCGCTCAGAAATCGCCGAGCTTCGTCGCGCAACTGCTTCAGTTCGTCCGGGAAGTCGAAGTTCATGCGGCCAGCCCTCCCAGGAATTCCTCGACCGCACGGTTGAAGGCCGTCGGCTGGTGCAGGTTGGCGGCGTGGCCCGCGCCTTCGACCACCACCTTCTTCGCGCCGGGAATCTTGCGCGCCATGTAGTCGGTCGCGGCGAGGAAGTTCTTGTCCTCGCTGCCGACGAGTACCAGCGTCGGCACCGCAATCGTCTCCAGCGAACGGATCAGGCTGTCGTCGCGCTGCGTGAGCATCCCGCGCGCCGCACCTGCCAACCCGGTCGCGTTGCGATGCTGGCTCAGGCGCACCTCATCGCTGGTGCCCAGAGCCGCCAAGCCACGTGCATCCAAGTCGTCCGCGCGCTGCAACGCCCGTTGGTTCCAAGCCTGCCGCGCCTCTACGTTGCGAAAGCCAGGCCCCGAATCGAAGATCATCAACGCCCGAGTCATCTCCGGATGATCGCGGTGGAAGGCCAGCGACATGACACCGCCCAGAGACAGGCCGCCAATGATGGCGCGCTGAATGCCGCAGGCATGCAGAATGGCGGCCATGTCCTCCACGGTGGCGGCTTCGGAATAGGCAGCAGGTTCGGCCGGATAGTCGCTTTGTCCATGCCCGCGCATGTCCCAGACGATGACCTGGTAGTGGTCCTTCAGAGCGGCAATCTGACGGTCCCACATGCGGCATGTCGCGCTGTAGCCGTGCGAAAGAAGGATGGAGGGGCCTTGGCCGTGGACCTCGTAATGGATCGCCACGCCGTCACGGTCGAGCTTTGCCATGACCATTTCCTCCGCCCCTACTGGCGGGTAAGGTCGCACGAGGCGTAATCGAGCGGAAGAGCGAGGGCAGGGGACCTATGGCCACTTACGAGCATATCGGCGTCATGCAGTCCGGCATCGTCGGCACGATCGAGATCAGGCGCGGGCCGAACAACTTCGTCGATACGGACATGGTGGCGGAGATCGCCGATGTGCTTGAGGGCTGGGACCGCACATCGGAGGTTCGCGCAGTTGTGCTGTGCGCCGAAGGGAAGCATTTCTGCGCCGGTGCTGATTTCGGCAGCCGCGGGCCCGATGGGGTCGCCCGCGGCACCAAGCGCGGGCGGCATCTCTATAAAGAGGCGCAGCGGCTCTGGCGGACCGGGAAGCCGATCGTGGCGGCGGTTCATGGTGCGGCGGTGGGTGCCGGTGTGGGATTGGCGGTAATGGCCGATTTTCGCGTGACCTGCCCCGAGGCGCGGTTCTCGGTGAACTTCACCCGCCTGGGCTTCCATCCGGGATTCGGCCTGACCGCAACGTTGCCGCGGCTGATTGGGCAGCAGCAGGCTTCTCTTCTGATGTACACTGGCAGGCGGATCACTGGGGAGCAGGCGCTGGCCATTGGCTTGGCGGACTATTGCGTGCCGCCGGATCAGGTGCGCGCCAAGGCCACGGAACTGGCGACCGAGATCGCGCAATCGGCGCCGCTGGCAATTGTCGCGACTCGTGAGACGCTGCGGCGGGGACTGGCCGACGCGGTGGCGGCGGCAACCGAGCGCGAGTACGAGGAGCAGGACTGGCTCCGCAACACCGAGGATTTCCGTGAGGGTGTGAAGGCCATGGCGGAGCGCCGGCTGCCGGAGTTCAGCGGGCGGTAACTCACTCCGCCGGGCAGCTCTGCTTGTAGCTAACTGCTGTTTGATTACCCCTCGGTGAGCGATAGATGGCAGAATCCGCAGCCATGCCAGCCGAGCGTTTGTGGGCTGTTAATATTGCATTCCTAGAATGGTAGAGTATATGGCTCGGAGGAGGGAGCTTGGCCGGGGTTTTCTCGTATTTTGAACGTCGTGTCAATTTTTCGACCGTCGGGCCTGGGTATCTTTGAGGACTCGGGGCGCTCCGACAATGCGGGGAAAGTCGCCGGTCACAAATGTATGTTCGCGGCGATTATTACTTGGGTGTGATTTGCTGGGTTTGGCCATTTCCAGTTATCTTTCGATAACACTTTGGATCTAATTTCGTGGTGCCCAGCCGTTGTGCTTTGGCGTTTGTCAATATGTCACGCGGGAACCGAGGGCAGGGGGAGTTTCATTGGGATTGCTGGGGTCCAATAGTGTATTCGCGGCACGCGAGACTTCGAGATCGTGATATCTCGGTCACGAAATGTTTTGGCGGGGGTCTCCGTGGGCTTTGCATACTCGGACGTAGCGCACGCCGTTGGAAGTGAATCTCAAGCGTATCCATACGCGAGAAAGTGGTTGCAAAAAAACTGCGGCTGACCATAATCCGGCCGGTCCGGTGGCCGAACGTTTTGGGCTGGCTGCCTTGCGAAGACGGAGAAAGACATGGCGACAGTCCCGGGTACCGGCGGATCTACGGTTTCTCTCACTCAGACAAGCTCGGTCAGTTCGGCCGTCGCCAAGCAGATCGCGGACGCAATCTTTGCCGCCAGCGCGTCCGGCGGGTTCTCCGTCGTCGGTTCATCGGTAGGCCAGACGCCTCCACCCCCTCCGACCACGGGGTCCTCTCAGCTCCTTCTGTCTGGCAGCGCCAGCGGGTCCACCACGGTTCCGTCCGGCTACAATTTCGTCGTCAATAATGCCAGCGCGCCGACCACGATTACCGGTTCGAACACCAGCCTGCTGTCAGGCACTATTGGCGGCACGTTCTTCCTGTCCGGCAAGAGCACGGTCGCAGCAGGTGGCGGTGACAACACCATCGTCATGCTTGGCGAGGGCATGGTCGGTGCGGGCGACGGCAACGACACCATCGATGGGCTCGGCGGCGGCACCATTGGGGGCGGCGGCGGCAAGAACCTGATGTTCGCCGGCACCAGCACGGGCAGTACGAACACCCTGGTTCTCTCTGGGGGTCAGGACACCGTTGCGGTCCTTGGAGGCAAGTCCACGGTGGCTGCCGCAGGCGACTCGAGCCTGACGTTTGGCGCCTTCTCCAGCGTGAGCAGCTCGCTCACCATGTCTGTGGGCGGCTCCAAGGCCACGATCAGCGCCGGCAACAGCTCCGTGTCAGGGACCACCGGAGGCAGCAACGCCCTCGTGTTCGGCGGCTTCAGTTCAACCGCTGGAACCCTGCAGGACGTCGATACCGGCACTGGAACGACGATCTCCGGTGGCGCCAGCAACATGGCCGTCACCTTGGCCGGCTCCAAGGCTATTGTGTTCGGCGGCTTCAAGTCGCAACTCGGCGGCGCTTCGCCTGGCTCGCTCTCCGTCCTGGACAAGGGGACCGCCGATACGGTCGCTGCCGGCGACGCCGCGACGGCAGTCACGGCCGGCAGCGGCAGCAGCGGGCTGTGGGTGTTCGGCGGAAGCAATTCACTTAATTTCCTCGGCGGGGCAGGCACCGCGACCATCGTCGGCGGCACAGGCGCTGCCTCGGTCATGGGTGGCAGCGGCGCGCTGGTGTTCAGTGCCGGAGCAGGCGCGAGCGAGACCGTCACTGGCGGCAGCGGCGGCTCCACGCTGTTCGGCGCCTCGGGTGGCTCGATCACCTACAACAGCTCCATCGGCGGCGCGTTCTACGCGGCTGGCGGCGGCAACGAGACCCTGAATGCCGGTGGTTCGAGCAGCAACAATGTCCTGTTTGGTGGCTCCGACTCGAAGGGCAACGACCTCATCGTTTCCGGTAAAGGCAATGACACGCTGGTTGCGGGCAGGGCCAACGAGACCATCACCGGCGGCGGCGGCAACGACCAGTACTTCTTCATCCAGAGCCTGACAGGCGGAGCCGGCAATACCACGGTCATCACCGACTTCTCCACGCTGACCGGTTCGGTTGCTCTGTTCGGCTATAACCAGAGCACGGTGCAGTTGCTCGCGAGTGCCAGCTCAAGCGGTGGCAACACGACACTCACGCTGTCGGACAACACCAAAATCACCTTCGTCGGTGTGTCCAGTGCGGCCAACCTGCTCGGACATATCAGCTCGTCCTGATCATCCGTGCTTGTGGCTTCAACGGCTCCATCAGGGACACCTGATGGAGCCGTTGCCATTTAAGGATTTGACGCCACCGCGCGTATTGTGACATCCCGCCCCAGCGGGTTATGCCTCGATCGCTGCGCTGATCGCCATATTGGATTCGTCATGACGCCTGGGCTGCAATGGTTGTTTAAGCGCAATATCCCCGAACCGGCAGAACAAGTCCCAACCGAGCATCCCGCGGTGAGAGAGGCGCGTCTGCGGCAGATCATCGGGTCGGTTATCGCCAGATACTTCATCATGCACCAACGAACCCCCGATATCTCGATTCCCTTCGAGGACGTGGTGCTCGACAGTACGCCGGAGTGGATTCCCTACGTTCTGGAACGTCCGGAGATCAGCGAACCGGATTTCGCGGCATTTCGATTCTTCACGGATCCAGACGCGACTGTTCTCGATGTTGGCGCGCATCACGGCTATTCCGCTGCCTCGATGTGGCGCGCCGGATTTCCCGGCCACATCCTTTCGTTCGAGCCGAATCCGTGGCAGCGCGCACCGTTGCAGCGAATCAAGGAACTAAGACCGCAGCAGTACGACTTTCTCGGCATCGGTCTCAGCAATGTCCGCGGTACGATGCGCTTCGTGACTCCGGTGGTGGAAGGAAAGGGAATCGGTGGCCTATGCTCGGCTGCGATCGAGCGAGAGCTCGACCATGCCATTCCGGAAAACGTGCTCCGTTACATGAACACCTACACATCGGAGATCGAATCGCCACAGCTGCAGTTCACCGAGACACAATGGCCGGTTGCGCCATTGGATGAGGTGCTCGCGACGGCCGAGGTCACCGTGCCGCTCAACCGGATCTTGGCAATCAAGATCGATGTCGAAGGGCTGGAGGCGGAAATGCTCGAGGGCGCGAGGGAAACACTTCGCCGCCATCGGCCGGTGCTGATGGTGGAAGGCGCGAATCGGTACGCGTCGGTGCTTGATCAACTGACGGCTCTTGGCTACCGCTACGCCGAGTTCGACGGCAGCACGGTGTATCTGACCGATGCACGTTCGACTCGCGTCGGCGGCTTCTATCTGCACGAAGCGCGGCTGGAAGAATACCGAGCAAGCGGGTTGCTGGTCGGCGCACCGCGGCAATCCGTCCAGCGCGAAACGGCGCAGGGTTGAAAACCATGGAGCAGAGCAGCCGTTCTCCCGTGATGGACGCCTATGAGGCGTGGGAGCAGCAGGCGCGGAGCCACCGCGCGGGTGCGTTTCCCACCGCGGTGCTGCGCGACCTCGAACGCCTGCTGCCGAGTTCGGTGAAGACATCGGCCGAGACCGGCTGTGGCAAGAGCACCATCCTGCTGTCCAACATCTCGTCCGACCATACCGTGTTCTGTCTGGACGATCGCGAGTACGGCGAGGACTCGTCGGTGCGATTCTTCAATGAATGCCCGCTGACCAAGACCGACCGGTTGCGCACGGTGTTTGGACCAACCCAGCGGACTGTTCCGCGTTACGAACATCCGCATTCGTATGATGTCGTGCTGATCGATGGGCCGCACGGCTGGCCGTTTCCCGAGGTAGAGTACTGCTTCTTCTATCCGCACATCGCTGTCGGCGGTCTGTTGATCCTGGACGACTGCCATATACCGACGATTGGCCGTATGGCGGACGTGCTGGCGGAAGACGCGATGTGGTCGCTGGAAGGATTCGTGTCGGTGACCGCCATCTTCCGGCGCACAGACGCGCCGCTGTTCGATCCCTTCGGCGACGGCTGGTGGGAGCAGCGCTACAATCGCCGGCGCATTTCACCCAAGTCGCAGTTTCATCTCGCCGAAGGCCCGTTGGTCGATAGCGTCTCCAAGCTCAA
Source organism: uncultured Acetobacteraceae bacterium (assembly GCA_964427005.1). Taxonomy (GTDB): domain Bacteria; phylum Pseudomonadota; class Alphaproteobacteria; order Acetobacterales; family Acetobacteraceae; genus JAMXLO01. Next base: position 7,597 of record CAYRTL010000121.1, on the reverse strand, counting down.
GCTTAACGCCAGGCTGAACGGCGATCCGGTCCCACCGGATGAATGGGCGGAAAAGTTCTCCGGCATTCCGGCCGGCGCTCCGCAGCCGCGACCAAGCGGTGCCACAGGTGTGCTCGATGCTCTCCGGCGCTGGCGAGGGCGGTGACGCCGCTGCTCAGGTAAGCTCGCGCATTCTCGCGATCCCGCGTGATCGGACACCCAGTGGATCGGCCAGGAAGCGCGGTTCCAGGATCGCGGGATGGGCGGCACTTTCCCGCCTGACAGGCTCGGAGACGCGCACATCGTCCATGACCGCGGCCAGCCGCTCGTAGAAATCCTGTTCGCGCAGCAACTGCGCGGCTCTTCTGGAGCGTTCAAGCCGCCGCTCCATCAGTTGCGGCGACGCAAGCGCGTGACAGATCGCGTCGGCATATTCCTTTGGCTGGTTGGTATATTCAATCGTATCAACAATCGCCTGTGGGAAGCCGCGAAGCGCATGCTGAGTAGCCACAACCGGACGTTCGTGCAGCACTGCTTCAATCGTCTTGATTGCGACACCGCCGCCGGTAATCACGGGCAGCAGCACGATGTCGGCACGTTCGTAGAAGGGCCTGAGGTCTGGCACCACCCCATGGAACCGCACACGCGGCGGTCTCATGTTCAGGAACGCAGTCCTGATACTACCGCATATATCAAGCTGCGGGGCGGCGCTGGGTCCGGATCCGGCGGTGGCGCCAATCACCTTCGGCCAAACCTGTTCGAGGAACCAGGCAAGGTTCCGTTCGTTGCCGCGATTGCGAGCAGCGATGATCAGCAGACGCGGTGGCTTGCCAAGCGGCTTGGGCGCGCAAGGCGCGATATCGGGCAGCGGAATAATGTATTCGAGCTTCTCGGACGGAATGTAACGGGAAGCGATCTCCAGCTCGCCCTGGCTGACAAACCCCAGGCGGTTGGCCTTCGCGAGAATCCGCATTTCTTCCTGTAGGAGACTGTGGAATTCGTCGGTCCGCCTGCTCAACAGATTGCGGCTATCGTTGTGCACGACATTGATTGCCTGGATGTCGTGCGTGTCGAGAAAGAACTTGCGTCCCGCGATCAGGTCTTCCGCGAACAGATAGGTGAAATAGTGATTGAGATAGATGTGACTGAGCCGAGCGCGACGGACTACCTCGCGGAGTAGTCGTGGCTTCGTGGCCATGGCGTTCTGCAACAGTATCTGGTTGGTCACAGTGCGCGGCCAGAACCGCAAGAGATGGCGCAACTGCGACAGCGTGTAGAACACGTTCCTTGTCCGGCGCAGCGAGAAATACAGCGCCGAACGGATGTGACGCTGCTGCTCGGAGATCTTCGTCTCTCTCTCGCGGCGGCCGAACGGCACGGCATAGGGCCAGATGCCGATATCGATCAGCAGTCCGTCGCCCTCGCGGAAATACCTTGCCTGGCTTTCAAACAGAGTGCCGCTGCCGCAGTTCAGCCAGTCAGGGCGGATGAAGAGAACGACATCGCGCACGCGATCGGGTAGCGGCTGGATCGGCCCGATCCAATCGGACCACGCCACCGTCGTTTCGACGCCGGCCATCTGGTACGGGTAGAATTCTGCATCGAGGAAGGACAGCGGCTGCCCCTCATCGAATTTGATCGGGACGTCGTCCCTGAATGCACCGGTCAGCCGCCGCGTCCGCTTTCTGGCGGCCTGCGATTCGTCAGCCGGCGCGACATTCCCGTCCTGCAAGACTTTCGCTCGCAGCCATCGCAGATCGCGCAGCGTGTCCCGGTTTGCCATGCTGTCAGGCGTGATCACGACGATGTGGGGAATCGTGCTGTCAGCAAAGACATGGACGAGGCGCGCAATGCGTAGCGCGAAATCGGCATCGACCGTGAACACGATGACCGCATGGGTTCGTTCGGCCTCAAACAGCAGTCGCAACAGGCGCCGCTCAGCTGGGTCGAGATTTGTCAGCCAGCGGCTGGGCTCTTCTGGCCTGCGCAGCCACGCCCGCAGGCTGCCCAGCCAGCTTTCCGGCTCCAGCTCATCCTGCGGTTGCACGACACGGCGGCTGATCAGGCGGATATCGCCGAGTTGCGACGTGAAGCGGGGGCCGCGATAACGCCCCTTGCAGAACACCCTATATTGCGCCACGCCGCCGGTCTGGCGAACCAGTTCGCGCGTGGCGGCGTAAACCACATTGCCATTGCTGCAGTAGTGCGCGTCGAAGACGACCAGGATCCGGTCGCGTGCTGGCATCAATCCTTCCGGGTCTAAGCGATCGGGGTGGTTCTATGATGGGCCCTACTGCCGTGCAACCCGGGTCACCGGAGCATTGTGGCGTGGCGGCATTGGCCCGATAGTCCGCGCCTGTTCTGAGCTGAGGCTGCAATGATATTGCCCCGCACGCCATCGCTGCGTCTCGACGGGCGCCGTGCTCTCGTCACGGGCGCGGGCCGCGGCATTGGCCTTGCCGCGGCGGCGGCGCTCGCCCAGGCAGGCGCGCATGTGGTGCTGGCGGCCCGCACCGAGGCAGAGATTGCGGCGGCAGCGGCACAGATTCGCAACGAAGGCGGCAGTGCCGAACCGCTGGTGCTGGACGTCACGGACCTGTCCGCAGTGCGGGCGGCCGTCGATGCGCAGATTGCGTTCGATATAGTGGTGAACAACGCCGGCACGAATCGTCCGGCACCGTTCCTGGAGGTGACGGAGCAGGATTACGATGCGATCGCCAACCTCAACCAGCGCGCCGCGTTCTTTGTCGCGCAGGCGGTGGCGCGGCGCATGGTGCAGGCCGGAAAGAGCGGATCGATCATACACATCTCATCGCAGATGGGTCATGTCGGCGGCGCCCGCCGCACTGTCTACTGCATGAGCAAGCACGGCATCGAGGGACTGACCAAGGCGATGGCAATCGATCTGGCGCAATACGGCATCAGGGTGAATTCGATCGGTCCGACCTTCATCGATACGCCGCTGACGCGTCCTTTCTGGAACGACAAGGCATTCCACGACGATGTGGTACGCCGAATCAAACTCGGCAGGCTGGGGAAGGTGGAGGATCTGATGGGTGCGGTGGTCTATCTCGCATCTGATGCCGCGGCACTGGTGACCGGCACGTCGCTTGTAGTGGATGGCGGCTGGACCGCGGAATAGGAGACGACATGATCCGCTATCTGAAGCGCGGCGCGAGCGAAGAGGAGAAGTTCGAGGCGGACCGCAAGGTGCGCCAGACGGTTGAGTCGATCCTCGATGATGTCATCAAGCGCGGCGACGCCGCGGTGCGCGAGTTGTCGGCGAAATTCGATAAGTGGGAGCCGGAGGAATTCCGGCTGTCGCAGTCGCAGATTCAGGCGCTGATCGACAGTCTGCCGGCGCAGGTGATCGAAGACATCAAGTTTGCCCAGGCGCAGATCCGCCGTTTCGCCGAAGTGCAGCGCGCCGCTTTGCGCGATGTTGAGGTGGAGACTCTGCCGGGCGTGCGACTGGGGCACAAGAACATTCCCGTTGCGAGTGTCGGCTGTTACGTGCCCGGTGGCCGTTATCCGATGGTGGCTTCTGCGCATATGAGCGTGCTGACCGCGAAAGTGGCCGGTGTGAAGCGCGTGGCCGCCTGCACGCCGCCGCTGAATGGCGTGCCGCCCGCAGCCACTGTTGCAGCGATGGCGCTTGGCGGCGCTGACGAGATCTATGTGCTGGGAGGCATTCAGGCCGTTGCCGCGATGGCGCTTGGGACGTCGAGCATTGCGCCGGTGGATATGCTCGTGGGTCCGGGCAACGCGTTCGTCGCAGAAGCCAAGCGGCAACTGTTCGGCCGCGTCGGTATCGATCTTCTGGCTGGACCCACCGAAACGCTGATCATTGCAGACGATTCGGCGGATGCCGAAATGTGTGCGACCGATCTGCTCGGCCAGGCGGAGCACGGCCCGACGTCCCCGGCAATCCTGCTGACCACATCGCAGAAGATCGCGAATGAGATTCAGGCGGAGATCGAACGGCAGCTTGCGCGCTTGCCGACAGCGGATATTGCCGGTGTGGCGTGGCGCGACCATGGCCAGGTGATCCTGTGCGATACGGACGAGGAGATGGTAACGGAAGCGGACCGCATCGCCTCGGAGCATGTGCAGGTGTTGACGCGTGAGCCGCGCTGGTTCCTGGACCGAATGACGAACTACGGTTCGCTGTTCCTTGGCAAGGAGACCAACGTCGCATATGGCGACAAGGTCATCGGCACAAACCACACGCTCCCGACAAAGCGGGCGGCGCGCTACACTGGTGGGCTTTGGGTCGGCAAGTTCCTCAAGACTGTGACCTATCAGGAGGTCAGTCCGGAGGCGACGGCCATGATCGGCGAATACTGCTCGCGGCTGTGCACGATCGAAAATTTCGCCGCGCATAAGGAACAAGCGGACCTGCGGGTGCGCCGTTACAGTGGCAGGAACGCTACTTAGGGTTATGATGCTGTCGATGGATTGAGGGAGCGACGACATGAGCGAAGAGATCGCCACCCTGGGCGGCGGATGCTTCTGGTGCCTGGAGGCCGTCTATAAGGACCTGCGCGGCGTGCGCAGCGTGATGTCCGGCTATGCCGGCGGGGACGTCCCCAATCCAAGCTACAAGGCCGTCTGCACCGGCACCACCGGTCACGCGGAGGTGGTGCAGATCAAATTCGACCCGAATGAGGTGTCGTACGCCGACCTGTTGCGCGTGTTCTTCACGATTCATGATCCGACGACAAAGGACCGGCAGGGTCATGATATCGGGCCGCAATATCGCTCGATCATCCTGACGCATTCGGACGCGCAGCGGCAGACCGCGCAGGCGGTGATCAAGGAGATCGCCGATGCAAAGGTCTGGCCCGCCCCGATTGTCACGCAGATCGAGCCACTGCAGGCGTTCTACGAAGCCGAACCCGAACACCACGACTACTTCGCCCGCAATCCCTGGACCGGGTATTGCCAGGCCGTGGTCGCGCCGAAGGTCGCCAAATTCCGCAAGACCTTCGCCGATAGGCTGAAACGCGCGGCGGCAGAATAAGCAGAATAAGAGGAGCGGACCATGGATCTGGCATTCACCCCAGAAGAACTCGCGTTCCGCGAGGAGGCACGCCGGTTCTTCCGCACCGAGGTTCCGCAATCGATCCGCGACAAGGTGGCGGAAGGCGAGGGGCTCACGCGCGACGACATGATCACCTCGCAGCGTATCCTCAACGCGCGAGGCTGGGCGACGCCGAACTGGCCGGTGCAATGGGGCGGGCAGGATTGGTCGCCGGTGCAGGTCTACTTGTACCAGGACGAGATGCAGCAGGCCAACGTACCGACGCCGATCGGGTTCAACGTGACAATGGTCGGGCCGGTAATCGCGCAGTTCGGCAATGAGCAGCAGAAGCAGTTCTTCCTGCCGAAGACAGCGAACGCCGACATCTTCTGGTGCCAGGGTTTTTCGGAGCCGGGTTCCGGTTCGGATTTGGCCTCGCTGCGCACGCGGGCGGAGCGCAAGGGCGACAAGTATGTGATCAACGGTCAGAAGATCTGGACGACTTTGGCGCAATACGCCGACTGGATCTTCTGCCTGGTCCGCACCGATCCCGCGGCGAAGAAGCAGGAGGGGATTTCATTCATCCTCGTTGACATGAAGACGCCCGGCATCACCGTGCGTCCGATCGTCACCATTGATGGCGGACGCGAGGTGAACGAGGTGTTCTTCGACAATGTGGAAGTTCCTGCCGAGAACCTCGTGGGCCAGGAAAACAAGGGCTGGGACTATGCGAAGTTCCTGCTCGGGAATGAGCGCACCGGCATCGCGCGCGTTGGTGCGTCGAAGGCGAAGGTGGCGCGCATCAAGGAACTCGCATCGATGGAACGCGTCGGCGATCGGCCGTTGATCGAGGATCCGCGTTTTCGCGAGAAGCTGGCCGCCGTCGAGGTGGAGCTGAAGGCGCTGGAGATGACGCAGTTGCGCGTCGTGGCCGATGAGCGCAAGCGGGAGAAGGGCAAGCAGAACCCCGCTTCGTCAATACTGAAGCTGAACGGATCGGTCATCCAGCAGCAACTGACCGAGTTGCTGATGGATGTGGTCGGGCCGTATGTGCTGCCGTATCAACGCGACTTCGACGGACGCAATGAGGAGGTCATCGGCCCTGACTACGCCACCGAGGCAGCGCCCATGTACTTCAACTACCGCAAGGTCTCGATCTACGGCGGTTCCAATGAGATTCAGCGCAACATCGTCGCGAAGGCGATATTGGGGCTTTGACCCCCGTGTCATTGCGAGGAGCGAAGCGCCGAAGCAATCCCCATCGATGAAGGAGATTGCTTCGCTTCGCTCGCAATGACAGGGGAAGCGAGCGGCGAGGGGACACATGGACTTCGATCTCACTGACGAACAGCGCCTGCTGAAGGACAGCGTCGATCGGCTTATCTCCGATCAGTACCAGTTCGAGCAGCGCAAGAAGTACATGGCCGAGCCCGATGGCTGGAGCCGCACGGTCTGGCAGCAATACGCCGAGCTCGGTCTGCTGGGGTTGCCATTTGCCGAAGCGCATGGCGGTTTCGGCGGTGGTCCCGTCGAGACGATGATCGTGATGGAGACCTTCGGCCGCGGCCTCGTGCTGGAGCCGTATTTCGCCACTGTCATTCTCGGAGGTGGGTTACTGCGCCGAGTGGGCACGCCGGCACAGCAGCAGGCGCTGCTGCCGCAGGTGGCGCAAGGCAAGCTGAAGCTCGCGTTCGCGCATGTAGAGCGGCAGTCGCGCTACGATCTCGCCGATGTCGCTACAACAGCACGCCAGGATGGCGCGGTGTGGGTGCTGGACGGGGCGAAAAGCGTGGTGCTGCACGGCGATTGTGCCGACCGTGTGCTGGTGACCGCGCGCGTCTCCGGCGATCGGCGCGACCGCATGGGTGTTGGCTTGTTCCTGGTCGATCCAACGGCAGCGGCCGTCTCGCGCCGCGGGTATCCAACCCAGGATGGGCTGCGAGCAGCGGAGATAATGCTGTCCGGCGCGCGGGTTCCGCAGGATGACGCGCTATCGGCCAATGCGCTGCCACTGATCGAGCACGTCGTGGATGAGGCGATCGCCGCGCTGTGTGCTGAAGCTGTCGGCACGATGCAGGAGATGCACGAAACGACACTGGAGTACCTGAAGACACGCCAGCAGTTCGGTCGTCCCATCGGACAGTTCCAGGTGCTGCAACATCGCTCGGTCGATATGCTGGTCGCGCTGGAGCAGGCGCGGAGCATGGCGATGTTCGCCGCCGTCATGGCCGGTGAGGAGAACGTTACCGAAAGGCGTCGCGCCATCGCCGCGGCAAAAGTGCAGATCGGGCGTTCAGGTCGGCATATCGGCCAGGAAGCAATCCAGCTTCACGGCGGCATCGGCATGACCATGGAGTACAAAGTCGGCCACTATTTCAAGCGCATGACGATGATCGATAAGCTGTTTGGCGACGCGGATTCGCATCTGGAGACACTGGCGCAGCTTGGCGGTCTGTTCGGAAATACCAAGGCGGCGGCGTGAACGTACACCTCTCCCACTTCGTGGGCGAGGTGTACCTCAGACCACGTCTTCGCCGTGGAGCGACTTCACCTCCGCCTCGCTCAGTCCCAGCCAGTTCGTCAGCACCTCGTCGG
>CAYRTL010000120.1:0-14397 GCA_964427005.1 uncultured Acetobacteraceae bacterium | reverse complement strand
GATAGGGATGCAGCGCCTCGCGGATCAGTTGGTTGGTGACGTGCGGGCCGTAGAAGTCGCTGGTGTCGATGTGATTGACGCCGCTCGCCACCGCCTCGCGCAGCACCCTGATCGCGCCATCTCGGTCCTTCGGCGGCCCGAACACGCCCGGTCCGGCAAGTTGCATGGCGCCGTAGCCGAGGCGCTTCACGGTGCGATCGCCGAGCTTGAACGTGCCGGCTTTGCTGATGTCGACCATGACCTGTCTCCTCTGCACCGACCATGCAAGAACACGGCCGTGGCGCGGGCGATAACAAGGACTGATCGGCACAGGGAGTCCGGATCGCCGAACAATGACAGCAGACTTTTTCGTGATCTGAAGATGTTCGTGCGTCTGGAGAGGATCCCCTAAGTTCGCGCCTCGGGGCGCCCTGCCTTCGCGGCACAATCACGCAGCGGACTTCAGTGCCAGATTGTCTACGATGGCGCGGAGCTTGGCGGCAGTGGCTGAGTCGAGCTCGAACGCCAAGTGCAAAATTCCGGCATCCACGGCACGCACGCTGAATGGCAGCGCTACATTCAGCTTCAGCAATGTGAGCGTGCCGCGCGTCCCGACCGGTACTGTCTCCTGGCCACGGACACAAGCACCATGTTCGGAAAGGTCATCGAGATGCCCCTCGAACGACCGATCTGCCAGATCGATCCGGCAAGTCAGGTCCTGCGGGTAACGGCTTTCATGGCGCCGGTCCAAATCGGTAGCGGACGTACGGACGATCCGTATCACAGAATGCTGCAGATCAGTTACTGCGGCATTCAGTCCTGTCGCGTCATTGCAGACTTCGGCAGCACGTTCGCCTGTTTGCTCGGCTTCGACCGAAACCTCATTCGCGTGTCGGGTCATTTCATTGGCCGCGGCGGCGGTTTCGGCAACATTCCTGGCGATCTCCGCCGTAGCTGAACCTTGCTCCTCGACTGCCGCGGCAATGGAACCTGCTATGGCGTTGATTTCACCAATCGTCTGTTCAATCCGGCTCACAGCGGCAACCGAGACTCCCGTCGCATTGCGTATCTCCGCGATACGTTGTGCGATCTCGTCGGTGGCACGCGCGGTCTGGTTCGCCAGTGCCTTGACCTCCGAAGCAACGACGGCAAACCCCTTGCCGGCATCACCTGCTCGCGCTGCCTCGATGGTGGCGTTCAGAGCGAGCAGATTGGTCTTCCCGGCGATCTCATTGATCATGTCGGCGACAGCGCCGACACGAGAGACCTGTTCGCTGAGGGCTTCGATGGTTCCTCGTGTCTCGCGACCTGCCGTCACGGCGCGCTCCACGATTGTGCTCGACTGGTTCACCTGAAGTCCGATTTCGCGGATGGACGCACTCAATTGCTCGGCTGCACTGGCAACGGTCTGTGCCGTGGCCAATGCCTGGCCTGATGCGCTGGCTGCACTTGCTGCCGAGAAACCGGTTCGGGCCGCTGAGGCGGCCATCTTCTCTGCCGTCTGGGTCATCGCAGCGGTACGGGAGCCGACAGTGCTGATCGCCTTGGTGGTCTCTGCTTCGATGCTATCGACCATACTCACCAGAGCAGATCGCTTCTCAGCCTCCGATGCAGCACGCGCGGTGGCTGCTTCCTCCAGTGCACGTGCATGCGCCGCGGCATCCCGAAGCTGTATGAGCGCGCGGGCCATGAGGCCGATCTGGTCTGTCCTGGTCCTTGCCGGCACTTCCGCGTCCAGCTCGCCTTCGGCGATGCGGTGCATGACCGCTGTCAACAGACGTAGTGGTTTCGTCGTCGAGCCCAGCGCCCAGAGACAGGTAAAGCCTGCGAGCAGCGAGATTATCAGACCGCCAATGACCGCCTGTCTGATTACGCGGTTCATGAATTCTTCTGCCGCTGATATCGGCACGCCGACAAACAGAATCCCGACTCTCCGGGAGTTCTGGTCGAGAATTGGCGCGTATTCGGCGAGGTATGGCGCACCCAAGATCGTAGTGAAGCCGGTATAGCTGCGACCATCCCGAATCACAGCGTCATAGGCTGGACCGGGCGCAAGCTTGGTGCCAATGCCGCGCGACCCGTCAGCGTTTTGGACATTGGTGGCTATCCGGGTGTCATTGAGGAATATGGTTGCTGATGCGCCGGTAATCGCCTTTATCGCGTCGACCAGATCGTTGCGGCCATTGAGCCTGGTGCTGCCCAGGAGCAATCCACCGTCTGTGGTCGCGCTCCATACGGTTCCAAGTGGAGCCAGTTCGTGCCGTAGCACCGCCATGCTCACACTCAGCGACTGTTGCGCCTGTTGCAGCCCGTTCTCTCGGACTGATCGCAACGTCAGAACCTGCACGGAGGCAACAGCCAACACGATCGCCAGCAGAGAACAGAAGAGCAATCGCGATATCATGCCGATCCGGTCGCCGAGACGAACTCTCGGTAACGGCGAGACCTCGCTGTCAAAGTCGCTCAACGCGAGTACTCCCTGTGTCAGCGAATTCCTTTCTCGTTCAGGTGCGGCCGATATTTCTGGTCACTGCCTTGTATGTGCTGCACAAGCCAGTTCTTCAGGAAGTGCATCACTTCCAGAGTCAATGCCGCGCTCGCTCCGGCGGAGTGTCTTTGGTGGATGTCGATTACCTGACGAGTGAGGGCATCATGCTCCTGCTTGTGCGCGGCGGCCTCGGGATAGCCGGTTCGCGCGAAGAAGCTCTCCTCGCGAGCGAAGTGCATCTTGGTATATTGGATCAGACCGTCGAGAATTCGGCTCAGGGGCTCTTTGCCGTGGCCAGCCTGCATCGCGTCGTAGAGTTGGTTCACCAGGTCGATTAGGCGCTTGTGATCCTCATCGAGGACACCGACGCCGACGCTCAGTTTATCCGTCCAGGCCAATAGCGGCATTTCGCGACACTCTTTCTGATTCGGATGACACCGACAACGTCGGCGTCGCCCGCACACGTGCTGGGCATACGGGCGTGTAAGCTCGCACGATCAGATTAACGCGTCGTGAACATCCCCAATCAGTAGGGTCGGTTCGGCTAATCCAGGATCCACACTCACCTAGGCCACTAATGCGGCGCAGAATTGGGTGCTCTGCCCTCAGGTATGATCAAAGCGAATGGGCCCAAAGTAACCGCGTTCGTCCATGGTCGCCCGATTGGAGCTCCCCTGGCCCTGAGGCCCGCTGTCGCTCGCTATGCGGTCACTGCCAAGCTGCTTGGTGTTGCCAGTGATGAAGTCACTTGCCGATAGGGTTTTGATGTTCGCAAAGGTGATGGTCGTGTGATCAGACAAGGTGATAGTGTCCGACCCGTTTGCAACAACTTGCGATTTCAGCGCGTCGGCGATTGCGTTCTTGCCATAACCCTGCAGATCGAGGTGATCGCGGCCCTGGACAAATCCGGTGATTGTATCCTTTCCGCCAGCCTGCCCCTTGGCGAACAGGAACAGGTTCTTGCCAACGCCCGCGTCGATGCTTGCCGTGCCGGTGCTTCCCACGAAGGTGTCGTCGCCAGCACCTCCGATGATGCGTGTTGTGCCAGACCCGCCATAGAACGTGTCGTTGCCAGCTCCTCCGATCAGTGTCTCGTTGCCCGCTCCAGCGTGCAGTACCTGCGCCTTCGAACCGCCACCGAACAGCGTGTCGCCGTCGCCTCCGCCAAACAGCGTTGCCCCACCCGTGCCGGCGGTCAGCAGGTTCTTCCCCGCGGAGCCTCCGTACACCAAGTCGGACCCGGTGCCGCCGAAGAACGTGTCGCTGCCGCTGCCACCGAACACGGTTGCGGAGGCGTCGCTCGCGACGAAGAACAACTGACTGGCGTTGCCGTAGACTACATCGCGGGCTTTGTCTGACGCCGTGATTGTCTCGTGACCACTGCCAGCAAACACAGCGTCATCGCCCGTTGAGATAACCAGGTTGTTGCCGCTACCGAGCACTATGTGATTGTGCCCGCCGCCGGCACTGACCGTGTCGTTGCCGCTGCCAAAGGCAAATATGTTGTCATCGCCTTTGCCGGTGTTGACGGACCACGCGCCTGCGACGGTGGGCGTGATGATGACGTTATTGTTGCCGCCACCGGAAACGACAGTGCCGGATCCGCCCGGCGCGACAAAAGTCAGATTGCCGGTGCTTGAGAGCACAGATTCATCGTTGTCGCCGGAACCAAAAATCACCGCTTGCTGCGCGACATCGACCACGGCCTTGTAGCCAGGTGGCAGGAACGTCACACCATTCCCGGCTTGTATGAACTCGCCGGTCGCACCGGATGGCACTGTCGGTGGCGGTCCATCTGCACTGGTTGCCGGGATGATTTGGTGGGCTTCCACGGCTGCGGTAATCGCTGCGGCCAGCTTCAGTGCAAGCTGAGCATTGGCTGCCGTGTCGAAATCAAGCGTTTCGTGGTGGCCGTGCGCTCCTAGGACAGTGACGGTTGCCATTGCTCCCCCTTTTGTCGTTGCTCTGAGTTTCCAGAACGAACGAGATCAGGTGTGGCAGGAGACGGCGTCACTGATCGGAAGTGAGGTGTCAAAGTTTCGCAAATGGCCGCGAAAAATGTGTCTATTTGCTGCAGCGATTGGCGTTGGAAGATCGCATATGAATGATTTGATACATTAATGTTAAGTTCCGCATCACGCCGGTGATTCTGCTGGCGCCGCCAGCGTTGTCGTTTCACGATGCGCCGAGCAGGCGCGCAATCGTCCAACTGCAAATGATTGTCGCGAACCTTATACCAAGCCCTGTTGATGATGACTCATGGCGGTTGTTTCGCGTCATGGCGGGGCTTGGCCCCGCCATCCACGTCTTTGCCGACTGTGGCAAGGCAGGACGTGGATGGCCGGCCTGCACCGGCCACGACGAAGGAGGCTATGTTATCAGCGCGGACAGAGTTTCCTCACCTCGAAGACGTTCCGTGCGTTCACCCGCCGATATCTCTGCGCATCGGTCATCGTCTTGACCAGCAGGATGCCCACCCCGCCAATCCGCCGCTCCTCCAGCGAAGCATCCAAGTCAGGCGCCTCCGCCTGCGTGGGATCGAACGCAATCCCATCGTCCTCGGTGCGCAAACTGACATGAACGCCGTCGTCGCGCACATCCGCGGCGACATCCACCACGCACAGCCCGGGCGCCGGCCCCGGCCAGGCATCCTGCACGATATTGGCGAAGATCTCTTCCGCGACCAGCGCCATCTGTTGCGCGCAGGCGGCGCTGCACCCCGCATCCAGCAGAAACGTCTGGACGCTTTGCACCCGCCGCATGACCTCATGCATGTCGCCACGCAGTTCGAATTGCAGCCGCCGCGGCGGCGCCTCGTCTGAGGTCAATGATACGTGGCCAGCATCATGGTCATGGCATCGCGGACCTGCGTGGCCACCTGACCGACTGAGCGGCCGATCTCCTCCAGCGCCACAACTTCCTCGATGCGTTCCGCCGCCTTTTCCAACTCGTCTGTCGTAAGGATAGCCGACAGAACGTCGGTCGATTTTGCCAGGCCCAGCAGTAGCGTGTCGCGCGGGTTCGGCACTTCGTCCTTGAACAGCACCGACATCAGTCGCGCCTTCGCCTCGCGCTCCTCGCGACCGGACACCTGCGGATACGCACGACGGGAGAACACCCAAAGGAACCGGCGCTCTTCCTCGCGAAGTATGCCCGCGGCTACCAGGCGTGCCAGGATGCGCGAGACCAGGTCAGGATGGCGGATGGACAATTGGTCGATCCACCAGGCACTGGGATGCTGCTCCGGCTCCGCCTTGATCTCCTCCAGGATCGCATCCAGCAACTCGTCGCCAGTCGGCTTGGGGTTCACGACGAACAGCGACTTCAGATCGGTGTCGATGTTCTCGCGCAGCGCGAGTTCCATCAGCAGACCACCTGCGATCGCCACACCGGCCACCGGCAGGCAGCCCGGCGTGATCTCGCCGATCGCGTCGTCCAGCATCAGCACGACGATTTCGTCAGCCAGGGTCAGATTCATCATGGTGTCAATCCTACCGTGCCTGGAGCTTTTCGCGCGCTTCCGCGTCGCTGGTAGCTATCGGCACAATCCTGCCGAACCCGGCGACGGTGAAGACTTCTTCGACGTTGGGCGCCAGTCCGAACACCGCGGCGCCGCCACCGGCCGACTGCGCCTTTTTTGCTGCCAGGAGGATCGCGCGCAGTCCGGCCGAAGAAATGTAGGTCACTTGGCGCATGTCAAAGATCAGGCGCCGACCACCTCCGGCAACCGCTGCGTTCACCGCCTGCTCGACATTCGGGCTGGTCGAGGCGTCGATGCTGCCCGTGACCTGAAAGCGGACCAGATCGCCGTCAATCCCGCTGGTAATTTCCATTGCTTCCCCGTGTCTAACTTGCCCATCCGAGGGCCTGGGTCGTTCGGCAGCCAGAAGGTTAGATGCTCAGCGCCCGGTGATCCTGTCAAGGATTATGCGAGCTCGCGCTCCTTTTGCGGGGCGTATTCCACCCGTCCGCCGAGATACCGGACGACCAGGCACGTGATGTCATCGGACTGCGGCGCCGTGCCAACGAAATTGTGCACGGCTGTTGTTACCGCCGTCAGCATCTCATCCACGGACAAATGCGCGGATCGTGCCAGCACGGTTTCCAGGCGCTTCTCCCCGAACTCCTCGTGGGCCTCGTTCATGGCCTCGGAGACGCCGTCGGTGTAGAGGAACAGGGTCTCGCCCGGCTGCAGTGTCAGGGTTGCGCCGGCATACTCTATGCCCGGCATGACCCCCAGCATCATCCCGCCCGTGAGGGGAACCACGCTGGTTTCCCCATTCTCCTTGATGAGATAAGGCCGGTTGTGGCCGCCATTGGCGTACATCACCGTGCCGCTCCGCGCGTCGATCACGGCATAAAAGACCGTGACGAACATGTCCAACGGGTTCTGCTCGCACAGCCGATCATTCGCGGCCGTGAGGCAGGCACCTGGTTCGTCGTTATGATGCGCGGCGTCTTGCAATGCGCCGCGTGAGACCGCCATGAAGAAGGCCGGTGCAACGCCCTTGCCGGACACGTCGGCGATGACCAGGCCAAGGCGATGCGAGTCCAACGGGAAATAGTCGTAGAAGTCACCCGCCATCTGCAGCGCAGGCATCATGCGCGCCGTGCCGCTCCAGCCGCGATCCACCGGAAACACCTGTGGCAAGATCGTCGATTGCAACAGCTTCGCCAGTTCCAGGTCCGCTTCCAGTCTGCGCTTTGCCTGGTCAAGCTGTTCGTTCTTGATTTGCAATTCCATCGTGCGCTCGCGGACCTGGCGCTCGAGTTCCTCTTCTCTTGCCATGACCTGTTCGGCCATCACTTCAAAGGTGCGCGCAAGGTGACCTAGCTCATCCCGACGCGCGGCTACGCGCTTAAGCGAGCCTGGCACAAAGTTTCTCGCGTCGACAGCGGAGGCGGCTCCAGCGATGCTCATCATCGGCGCCGCAATGCGTCGTCCTGTCATCACCGACAGGACAAGGCCCGCCATCAGCGCGGCAAGAGCCATTGCGCCGCCAATGCGCAGGTAGTCCACAATCAACGTGTCGAGCGGTGCCTTGGAAAGGCGCGCAAGGGCAACACCAGCAGGTACGCCGTACGCATCCGGCATTGCGGCAGCCACACTGATCCAGCCTGCGGACAGGATCGCCTTCGCCGGCGCACCGCGCAGAACGCTCTCCACCAGGTTGGTCTCCCGCGGCGACAGCGCAACATTCGCTTCGCGCTGGCGAGGCGCGATGCTGCTGGCCACCGGCTTGCCATCAGGTGAGAAAACCCACAGCGCCTCCACCGGGCCGTCGCGCAGGAATGCATCGAGGAGCCGCCGCACGCCAAGCGTCTCGTAGAGTTGCGTAATATAAGACTGCTCGCGCCCGACCAGCACGACCCGCGGGTTGTCGATGCCGCGCACGCCGACATAGCGCATCGGCGCTCCACCCAGTGATCGCTGGCCAGTACCCAAAGTCTCGGAAAAAGTGGTTCCAGCCAACAGCCGAGCCAGGGCCGGATCGGTCAACCCCGCCGCTGTTGCGACGCTTTCACCTTCATCGGCATCGTCCATCGATCCGGCGCGTAAATTGCCCTTCGCCTCTGAGATCCATAGTTCGCCGATAGCTGATCGAGCCGTGATCTCCATCAGGCGTCGGCTCAAGGTGCGGTCGTCGAGGCCAGCCTTGTCCGCCATATCAGCGAGGTGACTCGCCAGCACACCATGTGCGATCATCTCACGGTCGAGCAGCGCTCCCACTTCGGCCACAACCTGTTCACTCACTGTGGCGCTCTGTGCCAGCAGGCGTGCGATCACCAGCCCTTCCGTTTCCGCCTGTGCAAGAATGCTGCGCCACGCAAGCCAGCTCAGAACGGTGGCAATGGCAATGATGCCGATGCTGACACTGACGCCGACCATTAGGACAAGTCGAGTGCGCAGTTGCATGGCGGCTCAGTCCAACCAGACAAGGGTAGAGAGGAAGAACTGTACTGTGCGTTCGTCCAATGGATAGGTGATATTCGCGTCGCGACCGAACCACCGGTCGTAGATCGACACATAGCCCCCGCGGTACTCGTCGATCCCGCGGAACAGTTCACGGAACACGCCGTTGACGAAATCCCGCCAGCGGGAGTCGTTCTGCGGTACCATGCAGGCCATCGTCTCATAGCCCAGTGCTTCGCCACGGGGCACGATGACGAGACCTTCCCGTTTGCTGGCCTCGGAGAGCATGCCGCGCAGCACGATACCAACATTGGCGATGCCATCTACCTGTCCCGTCTCCAGCGCGTGGAGCGCTGTCGGCATTGTCGAATAGGACGTCAACGCGATGTCGTGCAGCTTGTGCTGCAGGATTTCGCCCGTCACCGAGCCATCGAGAATGCCGATACGGAGATCGTGCAGATCGCGCGCCCGACTGACCGTGTCGCGATAAGCAAGGATGCGTGTGCCGTCGCGGAAGATCGGCAGGGTAAAATCCACACGCTGTTGCCGTGGCCAGGTCACGCTTGCCGTCTCGCACGCCAGGTCCACTTTATGGTCCGCGACCGCGGAGAGGCGCGTCATTGGCGTGACGATGACGTAGTCGGTTTGCATGTCTCGACCGATCTTCTGTGCCAGCGCCTTTCGGACCTCTTCGATCAGGTCGACCGAAAAGCCGACAAGGCGTCCCTGGCTATCACGGAATGCGAATGGCGGTGCGTCGTCGCGGGTTCCTGCAACCAGGACACCGGTATGGGCGACGCGGTCCAGCATCGACTCAGGCGGTTCAGCCCATCCGGTGTTGGTCGCTGTCAACCATACGATTAGGGGGAGCAGGAAAACTGATCGAACCATCTGACAACCATACGCTGCGACTCGTGGGGCCTTGAGCTACATCAACGGCCCTATTTGCGCGTCCCTACAAGCGCCGATATTCCAAGCAGACACCAGCCGATCATCAGCAGTGTCCCGCCTATCGGTGCCGTCATTCCGAACCTCACGTCGAACAACCCCAAGCCATAGACAGCACTGCAGAACAGCACGGTGCCCGCGGCGAATGCGACGGCGGCCAGATCCGCGAGCCGGCCGCCTCGGGGTGCCCAGAGGCCGCAGAACAGCAGGACGAGAGAATGCCAGATCTGCATCTCGATCCCGCTCCGGACAGCCGACAGGGCCGCCGGCTCCAGCCCGCCCAGCCCGTGCGCGGCAACGGCCGCCATCGCTACCGCAACCAGGCCGCCGAATGAGCCAAGTGCGATCCATGTTCTTTGCATGCTGTGACCCTGTTCCACCCCGCGCGCCGTGCCTATACCATTCGCTGCCATGCCACGCGGCGACCTGTTTCCCGAAATCGGCCCGTTCGAGACCGGCTACCTGCCCCTCTCGGCGAACCACGTCATGTACTGGGAGCAGGTAGGCAATCCGCGGGGCCGGCCGGTGCTGTTCCTGCACGGCGGCCCCGGCGCCGGAGCGGGTGCCGTGCACCGCCGTTTCTTCGATCCCGAGTTCTGGCGCGTGGTGATCTTCGACCAGCGTGGCGCAGGACGATCGCGCCCGCTGGGCAGCCTGGAGAACAACACAACCCAGGACCTGGTGTCAGACATCGAGACCCTGCGGCGGCATCTTGGCCTGGAACGCTGGCTGCTCTTCGGTGGCTCTTGGGGCTCGACCTTGGCGCTTGCGTACGCCCAGGCATACCCGGAACGGGTGGTCGGCTGTGTGCTGCGCGGGGTGTTCCTGGGACGGCCGCCCGAGGTGGAATGGTTCCTGCACGGGCTTGCCGCAGTGTTCCCCGATGCGCATGCCGCATTCGCAGGCTTCCTGCCGGAAGCGGAGCGTCGCGACCTCCTCGGTGGTTATCTGCGACGGCTGGCCGATCCTGATCCGTCGGTCCATTTGCCGGCGGCGCGCGCCTGGTCGATTTACGAGGGCTCTTGCAGTACGCTGTTACCGAGTCCTGAGACGGTCAGCTCCTTCGCCCAGGACCGCACCGCGTTGGGTCTTGCCCGCATCGAGGCGCACTACTTCGCCAACAACCTGTTCCTTCCGCCGGAAGGACTTCTCGGCAACATGCACCACCTCGCGCGGCTGCCGGCGGAAATCGTGCAGGGCCGCTACGATATGATCTGCCCGCCGCGGACCGCGTTCGAGTTGGCAGCGGCATGGCCCTCGGCGCGGCTGTCGATCGTGCCGGATGCTGGACATTCGGCGTTGGAGCCAGGGATTCGCCGCGCCCTTGTCGCCGCGGTTGAACGTTTCCGGCAGGGGCGGTAGCGCCGCCCGACCGTGACGCCGCTGCTGGCCTCCTTCGAGGATGCCTGACTTACCGCTCCGCTTGACAGAACGCGGCGCTGCCGGAGGCTGAGCGGGCATCACAAGGAGCCTCGTCATGAAGGTCGGCGTCATCGGTCTGGGTACTATGGGGATGGGCGCAGCGCTCAATTTGCACCGCAAAGGCCACACGGTGACCGGCTGTGACGTTCGCGAAGCCGCGCGTGCGGAATTGACTTCAGCGGGAGCGAACGCGGTGGCTTCCGCCGCTGAGCTGCCAGCCGATACCGAGGCTGTGGTGGTGTTCGTGGTCAACGCGACGCAGACCGAGGACGTGCTGTTCGGGCCGCAGGGCTGCCTGGCCAGGCTCGCAAAGGGCTCCGTGATTCTATGCTGCGCTACGATCGCACCGGAGGCCGCGAGAGCACTGGATGCCAAGATCAGCGCAGCCGGTTTCCTGATGCTCGACGCTCCGGTATCGGGCGGCAAGGCAGGTGCGCATGCGGGCACGATGACGGTGATGGCGTCCGGCTCCGATGCTGCGTTCGCCAAGGCACAGCCGGTGCTCGATGCGATATCCACCAAGGTGTGGAGGCTGGGCGACCGCGCCGGGGTGGGCAGCACGGTGAAGATGGTCAATCAGTTGCTCGCAGGCGTGCATATCGCCACCGCGGCTGAAGCATTGGCACTCGGCATTCGTGCCGGCGCCGATCCGCGCACGCTGTTCGACGTCATCTCCTCGTCGGCTGGTAGTTCATGGATGTGGCAAAACCGCGTGCCGCACATCCTGGAGGGAGAGGATACGCCACTGTCCGCGGTGAACATCTTCGTCAAGGATCTTGGCATCGTGCTCGACCAGGCACGAGCACTCACCTTCCCGCTGCCTATGGCGTCAGCCGCTCATCAACTCTTCCTGGCCGCCGCGGCACACGGTGAAGGCGCCAAGGACGATGCGTTCGTGATCCGCGTATGGCAGGCTCTGACGGGCATTGCATTGCCGAAGGACGGTGGTGGACCTCGTTAGCCCCTGGTGCGACAGGGTGCCCGTGATGAAGACACGAAATCCAATGTCTGTTCGCGTACCGGCGCTAGAAATGTGAACGGTTCCGCGAAGGCGACGATGATAGCCCGGTGACTGATGCCGGGACTCAGTTCAGCTTGGACGCTGTCGCCTGCCGCGCGTAGGCGTGCCCCGAGACGGAGCGTGTTGTCGGGATCAACAGTCCTATCGGCTGCTCCTGCCAGCAATAGCATCGGTGGCGCTCGGGAGGTGACGTAGTTGATTGGTTGAGAACGTGGCCAGGCCACCTCGGAGCCGAAGACTGCCTTCACTTGGCTGCTCGCCGCCGGGAGGAAATCATAAAGTCCCGCCAGGCCAACCACACCGCATATATCGCGCTCTGGCACCAAGCCGACCGCTTGCAGGTATTCAGGATCCAAAGCGAGCAATGCGGCAATCTGCGCCCCAGCCGAGTGTCCCATCAGGAACAGCCGATGCGGATCGCCGCCGAAGCGCGTGGCATTGGCATGTGCCCAGGCAACGGCAGCAGCCCCATCGTCCATGAATGCAGGGAACTGTACCGCCGGATGCAGGCGATAATCCGGGATGAAGACCACCGCGCCGTGCGCAGCCAGTGCCGCGCCAAGGAACCGATACATAGCCCTGTCGCCTGTCTCCCAGCCGCCACCGTAGAGAAACACGATGACAGGCGCGGCGACATTGCCATGAGTCGGGCCGTAAACGTCGAGCTTGTGCCGGGGCCCTTCAGCGTAGGCTATGCCCTGTTCCACCGTGATGCCGTCGAGTGGCGCAACCGCGTTCAGCATGCCGATGGGCGAGCAAAAGTGCAGCAACAGTACGGTCAGCAGAGTGGCCGGCGGGCCGCTCATCGCCAGAGTCCTCCATCGTCCGGCCGCGACCATAGGAACACTACCGTCACCACATGGTTAAGCCGCAACCTCCGCGGCTTGCCCCGTTTGTCCGGCGCCATCATCATGCTCCTGCCATGACCGAGAAAGTGCTCAACCCAGCTACTCGGCTGGACTACCAGGCCAGCATCGATCGGCCACGCCTCGCGTTGCCGGACGGCAAGCGCGTCGCCGTCTTCATCGTGGTGAACGTGGAGAACTGGGACATCTCGCGTCCCATGCCGCGCCAGGTACTGACCGCCCCGCAGGGCGCGTCGGTGATCCCTGACCTGCCCAACTGGGCTTGGCATGAATACGGCATGCGCGTCGGGTTTTGGCGGCTGAAAGCGGCGCTTGACGCTCACCGTATTGCGCCGTCGATGACAATAAACGGCACGGTTCCAGAAGCCTATCCGCGTGTCGTGCAGGCGGCGCGCCACGCAGGCTGGGAATTCATGGGACACGGCTTCCGGCAGATCGCCACGCATCTGGTGGAAGACCAGCGTGCGATGATCCGCGATGCGATCGCGGCTTTGCGACAGGCGGCGGGACACGACATCATCGGCTGGCTCGCGCCGGGACTGACCGAGACGCTGGAGACGCCGGATCTGCTGGCGGAAGCAGGAATCCGCTACTGCGCCGACTGGGTGGTGGATGATCTGCCGTGCACGATCCGCACCTCGCACAGACCGATGCTGACGATGCCGTACAGCGTCGAGCTGAACGATATTCCGATGATGATGATCCAGCACCATGTTGCACGCGAACTGTTCGATCGCACGGTGGCGCAGTTCGATCGGCTATATGCCGAAGCAGAAACGCAGGGCGCAAAGATGATGGGTCTTGCCGTGCATCCGTACATCAGCGGTGTGCCGCACCGCATCGGGTGGTTCGAGCAGGCACTCAGTTATATGGCAAGCAAGCCCGGCACGCTGTTCTGGCAGGGTCGGCAGATCATGGACTGGTACCTGAAGGCGACGGCATGAACTGGGGTGCGATGAGCCGCGCGGAACGCGACGCGGCGTACAACAACTCTGAGGCAGTGAAGGACAGTGCGGCGCTGAACGCGGCGCGCGAGAAGGCTTCGGCGGCATTCCGTGCGGCGCATCCAGAGCATCTGGACCTGCGCTATGGGCCACGCGAGCGAAACACTTGGGATCTGTATCCTGTGGCAGACCCCAGGGCACCGTGTCTGGTGTTCATTCATGGCGGCTACTGGCAGCGCAACAGCAAGGACCAGTTTGCCAATCTGATTGCGGGCCCACATGCCCACGGCTGGGCGGCTGCCTTGCCCGGCTACACGCTGGCACCCGATGCGTCGCTGACCGATATTGTTGGCGAGATTCGCGCAGCACTGGACTGGCTGGCTGAGCATGGCGCTGCGCATGGAATTGCCGGCCCCATTGTGCTGTCGGGTTGGTCGGCCGGTGGGCATCTGACCGCGATGTGTCTCGGTCATCCGAGTGTTGTTGCCGGCCTGGCTATTTCCGGCATCTTCGAGATGGGTCCGATTCGCGACACATACCTGAACGAAAAGCTGCGTCTGAGCGATGCAGAAATCGTCGAGCTGTCACCGTTGCGTCTGCCGGTGGTGCAAAAGCCCTTAGCGATTGCATACGGCACGGCGGAACTGCCGCCGCTCGTATCCGATAGCCGAGAGCTGCATGCGATGCGTGCTGCTGCGCACGCACCTGGTGTGCTTATCCCAGTGGCAGGCGCGAATCACTTCACGATCGTGCACGAATTGCGCGACGCGGACGGGGAGCTGACCAGGCAGATGCTGCTGCTGGCTTTAGCTTAG
>CAYRTL010000119.1:0-14716 GCA_964427005.1 uncultured Acetobacteraceae bacterium | reverse complement strand
TGGGTGACGATGGACCAGGTCATGCCGCCTCCTTACCGCAACTTCTGATCCAGCGCGTCTCGTAATCCGTCGCCTAGCAGGTTGAATGCCAAAACGGTGACGAAGATAGCCAGGCCTGGAAACAGCGTGATCTGATCGGCAACGCCGAGATAGCTCCGGCCCTCGGCCAGCATCGCGCCCCATTCCGGGCTGGGTGGCGGCGTGCCCAAGCCGATGAAGCTCAGCGCTGCCGCTGTCAGAATCGATGTTCCGACTCGCAGTGAGCAGTACACGATAACGCTTGGCAGCGTTCCCGGCAGGATATGGCGCAGCATCAGCATTGTTGGCCTAACGCCGATGCTGCGGGCAGCCTGTACATACAGCGTCTGCCGCAATGCCAGCGTGCTGCCACGCACAAGTCGGGCGAACACCGGCACGCTGAACACTGCAATGGCATAGATGACGTTCTCCGTTCCCGGGCCCAGCAGCGCCACCACGCCGATTGCCAGCAGTATGCCGGGAAAGGCCAGCAGCACGTCCATCAGTCGCATGATAAGGCCATCGAGCAGCCCGCCGAAGAAGCCACTGACCAGCCCCAGCGCCACGCCGACAACGCCACCCAATGCGACCGAGACAAAGCCCACCGTCAGTGAGATGCGGCCGCCCCATAGGATGCGGCTGAAGATGTCCCTGCCGAACGTGTCCGTGCCGAAGAGATGCTGCCAGGATGGGCCCGCCAGCACGTTGTCGTAATCTGGAGTTGCGGGACCATAGGGCGCAATCCAGGGCGCAGCGACCGCGGACAGGATCAGCACCAGGATCACGCCGCCGGACACCATGGCGACGCGCTTGCGACGGAACCGACGCCAGAATTCAGCCGAGGGCGAACGGAGGCTTGGAGCCGGGATGACTGCGTCGCTCATCGCAGGCGGATTTCTGGATTCACGACGGCATACAGCAGATCGACGATCAGGTTGATCAGAACGAACTCGAAGGAAAACAGCAGGATTTCGGCCTGAATGACCGGGTAATCGCGATAGGCGACGCTGTCGACCAGCAGCCGCCCGAGACCCGGCCAGGCGAACACGGTCTCCACCACGATCGCGCCGCCCAGCAGGAAACCGAACTGCAGACCGGTGAGCGTGATCACCGGGATTAGCGCGTTGCGCAGCGTGTGCTTCCAGACTACGCCGCGTTCCGGCACGCCCTTGGCACGAGCCGTGCGCACGTAATCCTCCGCGGTAATTTCCACGAAGGCCGAACGCGTGAAGCGGGCCATGACCGCGGCAACCGCAGTACCCAGCGTGAACGCGGGGAGCACAAAGCTTTCCCAACCGCCGTAGCCGCCGGTCGGGAGCCAGCCGAGCCGCACTGAGAACAGATCGATCAGCAACAGACCGAGCCAGAAGCCGGGGAATGAGATGCCGGAGATCGCCAGCACCATCGCCACTTGGTCCTGCCAACGTCCGCGCTTCACACCGGACAACACGCCGATGCCGACGCCGACAATGACCGACCACAGCATGGCGAAGATCGTAAGCAGCAGTGTCGGCATGAAGCGTTCGCCGATGAGTTCCGCCACCGTCTGGTGAGTCTTGATCGAACGGCCGAGATGCAGTTGCACAGTCTCGCCGAGGTAGCGGGCGAACTGCACGATCAATGGCCGGTCCAGGCCCATGTCGGCGCGTACCGCAGCAATGTCCTGCGGCGTTGCGTCAGGTCCCGCGACAAGACGCGCGGGATCGCCTGGCAGCAGATGCACGAACAGGAACACGAAGGCGCTGACGGCGAGCAGCACCGGGATCGTGCTGGCCAGGCGGCGGATCAGATAATCCAGCACGACAGCAGTGGAACCACGGGTGAGCACAGATGAACAGGGATGCGGCGCCGGCAAAACCCGAGTGCATCCCTGTTCATTCGCGGCTTCCTATCAATCCAGGCTTGCGTCCTCAGTCAGGTGGAACTGCTGATCCGGCCGCATGAAGGCGCCGTGCAGCTTCTTCGAATACGCTGCCAGATTGTGATCTACGCCAAGGAAGATCCAAGGCACGTCTTTCCAAACCTGGGCCTGCGCCTTTGCATATGCCACGGCGCGTTTGGTCGGATCAACCGTGGCCAGTCCCTCCTCGATCGCCGCATCGGTCGCCGGACTGCTGTACCAGGCCAGGTTCGACAGCACCGGCGGGAAGGACTTGGTGTAGAGCATGGGCCGCATGCCCCAATCGGCATCGCCGGTCGAAGACGACCAGCCGCCATACAGCATGACGATGGTCGCGTCCTCTGGCCCCTTCACGTTGAACTCCTTCGCGGTCAGCACGCCGGCCTCGAGCGGCTCCACCTTGAGCGTCACACCGACTGCGGCCAACTGCTGCTGCACGAACTGCATGCCACGCTGCACCAGCGTATTTGCGCCACCGGTAAGCGTGGCCTCGAAGCCATTGGGATAGCCAGCCTCGGCCAGCAGGGCCTTCGCCTTCGCGGGGTCGTAGGGATAGGTCCCCTGCTTCTGATAGAAGCCAAGGCCGGGCGGTAGCGGCGAATCCATCGGATCGGAGAACCCGCTGAACACCACCTTGGCAAAGGCTTGCTTGTCCACTGCATAGTTAAGCGCCAGCCTGACCCGCGGATCGTTGAACGGTTTGCGCATGTTGTTAAGCGCCACGTAACGAATGAAGATCGAGGGTTCGTCGAAGACGGTAATGGTTGGGCTGTTCTGGACCGCCTTGATCATCTCCGGCGGCACCGGATAGATGAACTGCGCCTCGCCCGCCTGAAGCATCGCGATGCGCGCGCCATTCTCCGGCACGCCACGATAGGTAATCGTGTCGATCTTCGGCAGGCCCGGCTTCCAGTAGTGCTCGTTCTTCTTCATCTTGAGCGTGTCGGCGCTCCAGCTCACAAACTGGTACGGTCCGGTGCCCGAGGGATGCCGAGTCACCTCCTTGCCGTACTCCTGCACCGACTTCGGCGAGACAATCAGCGCACCGGGATGCGCGATGTCGTTGACGAAAGCCCCAAACGGGTACTTCAGCACCATCCTCACCGTGTAATCATCGACCACGTCGGTGTGGTCGATCATCACGTACAGGCTCTGCCGCTTCAGATGGTTTTCCGGATTGCCGGCCCGGTCGAAGCTGAACTTCACTGCCGCGGCGTTGAACGGCGTGCCGTCATGGAACGTAACGCCTTTGCGCAGATGGAAGGTGAATTCCTTGGCGTCTTCGCTCGCCTCGTAGCTTTCGGCAAGTTGCGGCCGCAGCTTCATGTGTTCGTCGAGCATATAGAGACCCTCGAACATCAGCCGCACCGCGGATTGCGACAGGTTGTCGTTCAAGTCGGCGGGATCCAGCCCGGTCAGGTTGTCCGGCACGCCGACCACCAGGTCCTTCGCGGCGTGCGCCGCGCCGGCCATGCCGAACGCCAGCGCCGCGGCCAGCATTATCTGTTTCACCACGCATCCTCCTGATCAGTACAACCCGCCGACCCGATGGCGAGCGACGTAATGGTCCTCGCCCACCTGCACCAGGGGCGCCACGATGGGCGGATCATCGAGCCGACGCAACGGGCTGGGCACTTCGCTGTCATCCAATTCGATTGAGTGGTCGCGCCGACGCGGATCGGGAATCGGCACAGCCGCAAGGAGCCGGCGCGTGTACGGATGCTGCGGATCGTCAAACACCGCCTGCCGAGGCCCGATCTCGACGATCTGTCCGAGATACATGACTGCGACGCGGTGGCTGACCCGCTCCACCACCGCCATGTCGTGCGAAATGAACAGGTAGGCGAGCCCGAGCCGCGCCTGTAGCTCCATCAGCAGGTTCACCACTTGCGCGCGAATCGACACATCCAGCGCGGCCACGGCCTCGTCCGCGATGATGAGGCTGGGCTCCGAAGCCAGTGCGCGCGCAATGCAGCAACGCTGGCGCTGTCCCCCGGACAGTTCATGCGGATAGCGACGTGCGTGTTCCGGCAGCAACCCGACCAGCCGCAGCAATTCGTGCACGCGTTGCTCCACCGCCGCACCGCTCAGAAGCCGGTGCGTGCGAATCGGTTCTGCGATTGAGAACCCAATCGTCAGGCGCGGATCGAGTGACGCGAGCGGATCCTGGAACACGTACTGAATGCCACGCCGCAGTCGAGCCTCGCGCGTCCTGTCCAGACGCGTGACATCTTCGGCGTTCAGTCGGATCTCGCCATCTTCCGGTCGCTCCAATCGAATGATGCTGCGCCCCGTAGTCGATTTGCCGCAGCCCGATTCGCCCACCAATGCGAGTGTCTCGCCTCGCCGCACCGTCAGGTTCACCTGCTCGACAGCATGGATTCGTCCGCCAATGCGGAAACGTCGTCGGACATCGAACCGCGTGCTCAACCCGCGGACCTCCAGCACCGGCGGCAGATCGGGCCGCACAGTCGCCTGCGGCTGGAGCGCACGTCCCTCCTCCGGAAACGGCTCTGGCAGAGTTCGGCCGGCGAGGCTGCCCAATACCGGCACCGCGTTCAGCAGCGTGCGTGTGTAGGGATGCTCCGGCCGGTCGAATACGCGGATCGCATCCCCCTCCTCCACCATCACTCCATCACGCATTACCAGCACGCGATCTGCCATTTCTGCGACGACGCCCATATCGTGCGTGATGAAGATCAGCCCCATGCCGTATTCGCGTTGCAGCGCGCGCAGCAGCCGCAATACCTGCGCCTGCACAGTGACATCGAGTGCGGTCGTTGGCTCGTCCGCTATCAGCAGGCGTGGCCGGCACGACAGGGCCATCGCGATCATGACCCGCTGCCGCATGCCGCCAGAGAGTTGGAACGGATATCGCTGCAACTGCCTCTCAGCTTCCGGAATGCGAACGCGGTCCAATAGCCGGCGCGCCTCGGCCATAGCAGCCGCACGGCCAAGCCCCTGATGCAGCATGACCGCCTCGGCGATCTGATCGCCGATGCGCAACACCGGATTGAGGCTGCTCATTGGCTCCTGAAAGACCATGGCGATCTCAGGTCCACGCAGTCTCCGCATGGCCTCGGCGGACTCCGAGGCGAGGTCACGCTGCCGGCCAGCGCTATCGGTGAACAGGATGCGCCCGGCGCTGATATGCCCGCCCGTGTGATCGATCAGCCGGGTGATCGAAAGCGCTGTCACGGATTTGCCGGAACCGGACTCGCCCACAATCGCCAGAGTCTCGCCCTCGGCGACGCGCAGGTCGAGCTTCCGCACCACAGTCGCCAACCCTTGGTCGGTGGCGAAGGCGACGCTGAGGCCCAGGATCTCAAGCAGCTTCCGGGTCTGTGACAGCGGCGCATTCTCCAGCGGGACGACGTGACATTGTAGGAGGAGGATGTGCGCTGACGGAACCCGTCTTCGTACGCTTGACGTGGGCGCCACCGGCGCGAGAGTCAGGTACTGCTCCAAGAGGGGAAACGGACATGGCAGACGTAACGATTCTCGCGAGCGACCTGGGCTTTCCCGAAGGCCCGGTCGTGATGCCCGACGGTGCGATCATTCTGACGGAAATCCGCGGTCGGTGCTGCTCGCGAATCGGGCCCGATGGCGCGCGTTCCACCGTGGGCAATGCAGGCGGTGGACCGAACGGGCTTGCGATTGGCCCGGATGGAGCCCTCTACCTATGCAACAACGGCGGCGGGAAGTATCCGCCTGGCCACTGGATGGCGGTGGGGCCAGCAGATGACTACGACGGCGGCTGCATCCAGCGCATCGATCCAAAGACCGGCGACACGCGCGTACTCTATACTCACTGCAATGGCCACAAGCTGTCGGCGCCCAATGACCTGGTCTTCGACACTCACGGCGGCTTCTATTTTACCGATCTCGGCAAGCGTTACGCGCGCACGCGCGACCACGGCGGGCTGTATTACGCATTGCCCGATGGATCCCGGATCATAGAGGTTGCCTACCCTATTCTGAGCCCGAACGGGTGTGGCCTGTCGCCCGACGGCAAGGTTCTGTACGTCGCCGATACCGAGCCTGCGCGGTTATGGGCGTTCGACATCGTCTCGCCAGGTGTGGTGAAGAAGCATGGATGGCCGTCGCCGCATGGCGGACGGATCATTGCCGGGCTGGGGGGCTTCCAGCGTTTCGACAGCCTGGCCGTGGAGGCAAACGGCAATGTCGCGGTCGCGACGCTGCACGCCGGCTGCATCACCGTCATTGCGCCGGACGGGAAGGTTGTGCGGCAGGTCACCGTGCCGGATGAGTTCCCGACGAACATCTGCTTCGGTGGGCCGGACATGCGGACGGCTTATGTAACGCTATCGGCAACCGGACGCCTTGGTTCACTGCCGTGGGCGGAACCTGGACTGCGGCTGAACTTCACCTGAGCGGGGAACCGTCACGGATACTGGGCGTTTTTGGCTCCGCTTTCCATGGAGGAGCCGCAATGAGCGACCAGATCCAAGGCACCGTCCGCGACATAGGCGGTCGAATGCAGCAGAAGGTGGGCGATATGGTTGGTGACGCCCGGACTCAGGCCGAGGGCCTGTACAACCAGGCGGCCGGCCAGGCGCAGCAACAGGCTGCCTGGCTCAGCGACACGATCAAGGAACAGCCCCTAGTTGCCGCGGCCGTCGCGCTCGGCGTTGGCTATCTCATCGGCCGCCTGACTTCTTGACCAAGAGTTGTCTGGAGTAACGGACAAACCCGCCGCATGTGAGTGCGGCGGGTTTGCCGCTGTCTTGCAAAGGGGGAATTATGCCAGCCGCCATTCGGAAGTCGCGGATCAGCGAGGGTTCACCAAATCCCCGCGGCGCGACATGGGACGGTCTTGGCGTCAATTTCTCCCTGTTTTCCGCCAACGCGACCAAAGTCGAGCTCTGCCTGTTCGACGATGCAGGGCGGACGGAGATCGAGCGGATCGAACTGCCCGAGTACACCAATGAGGTCTGGCACGGCTACTTGCCAGAGGCAAGGCCAGGAACGATTTACGGCTATCGGGTACATGGACCGTACGACCCTCGCAACGGCCACCGTTTCAATCCGAACAAACTGGTGCTGGATCCCTACGCGAAGGCATTCGTCGGCAGCCTGCGCTGGGATAATGCGCTGTTCGGCTACACGATCGGTTCGCGCGACGGCGATCTCAGTTTCGATCGACGCGACAGCGCCCGCTTCATGCCGAAAAGCAGGGTGATCGATCCCGCCTTCACATGGGGACGCGAACGCCGCCCAGCGGTGCCGTGGGATCGCACGATCATTTACGAAACGCACGTCCGCGGCTTCACAAAGCTGCATCCCGCGGTGCCGGAGGAACTTCGCGGCACGTTCTCGGGTCTCGGTCGTAAGGAAGTTGTAGACTACATCCGCTCACTTGGGGTCACGTCGGTAGAGCTGCTGCCGATCCACGCGTTCGTGAATGATCGACATCTGCTGGAGAAGGGGCTCACCAACTACTGGGGTTACAACAGTATCGGCTTCTTTGCCCCTGACCCACGCTATTCCGCCGTCCCCGCTTTCGTGTTCGCCGAGTTCAAGGAGATGGTGGCCCGCCTGCACGATGCCGGCCTCGAAGTGATTCTGGATGTTGTTTACAACCATACCGCGGAAGGCAACGAGCGCGGGCCCACTCTGTCATTTCGCGGCATCGACAACGCTTCCTATTACCGGCTGCTGCCCGACGAGCGGCGCTACTACATCAACGACACCGGCACGGGGAATACGCTGAACCTCAGCCATCCAAGCGTACTGCAGATGGTGACCGATTCCCTGCGCTATTGGGTGACCGAAATGCACGTGGATGGCTTCCGCTTCGATCTTGGCACGATCCTGGCCAGGGAAGTTCACGGCTTCGACGAGATGCACGGGTTCCTGCAAAGCTGTCAGCAGGATCCCGTCCTGTCATCGGTGAAGTTGATCGCGGAGCCTTGGGACATCGGTCCCGGCGGCTATCAGGTTGGTGGCTTCCCGCCCGGCTGGGCGGAATGGAACGACAAGTTCCGAGACACCGTGCGCGCCTTCTGGAAAGGCGACGAAGGCAAGATCGCCGAAATGGCGACCCGGTTGGCCGCCTCTGCCGATGCCTTCGCACGCCGCGGCCGGAAGCCCTGGTCCAGCGTCAACTTTGTCACCGCGCATGACGGCTTCACGCTACGCGACCTGGTTTCGTACAACGAAAAGCACAACGAAGCGAATGGCGAGAACAACCAGGACGGCCACTCGGATAATTTCTCGTGGAACCACGGCGCCGAAGGACTCACCGACGATCGGGATATTATCGCGCTGAGGAACCGTCAGGTGCGCAATCTGCTTGCGACGCTCCTATTGGCGCAAGGAACACCGATGCTGCTGGCCGGTGATGAATTCGGCCGCACGCAGCAGGGCAACAACAATGCCTACGCGCAGGATAACGAAATCAGTTGGGTAAACTGGAACATCGATGAAGACGGTGTTGCACTCATCGATTTTGTGCGCCGCCTGATTGCGGTTCGGCAGTCGTTTCCCATCCTCCGCCGCTCGCGCTTTCTGACGGGGGAATACAATCCTGATCTCGATGTGCGGGATGTGCGTTGGCTGACGCCGGCGGCGATCGACATGACGCCAGAGCAATGGCAGGACCCGAATGCCCGGTGCTTCGGCATGCTGATGGATGGGCGCGCCCAGGCAACCGGCATCAAGCGGCCTTCGATGGATGCGACGGCTCTCCTCGTGCTGAACGCGTACCATGATGTGGTCAACTTCAAGCTGCCCGAAGTCGTCGGCGGAACGATCTGGCGCTGTTTGCTGGACACGAATGTGCCCGACCGTACGCAGCCACCGAGATTCCAGACAGGAGAGGAGTACGAAGTCACAGGGCGCTCGCTGTTGCTATTCGCGTTGGAGCCAGACAGCGCACATTCCGTGGCCCTGACGCGCGCTCATGAAGCACTTCGCCAGGTCACCCGAACACCTGTCGGCGCCTCTCTTGTCACGGAGCCGGCGGAATGAGGCATTTGTCTGATCCTCCGAAGCCCCCCGGCCAGCCACCGGACGAGCCGGACCCAGACGCGCCAGCCCCGATCCAGGATCCGCCTACGCCAATACCGGTGCCACCGATCAATCCACCACCGGAGCCACTGCGTGCAGGTGACCTCGCCCGCTGACGGTGCCATCGTTGCTTCCTCGCCGAGGAGAGGAAGATCGGATGTTCGTCGTCAACGAGTTGCCACCGCAGATCGCTCCAGACCTGGTCGCGCTACTACGCCAGGCTGAGCCCGCCACGATCGGGCATTTCCGCCATGTCGGATTTATGGACTCGGGTGTGCGATCCCTGCTGTCCGGTCATCGCATCGCAGGCACAGCGGTAACGGCTCGTTGCTTTGGACCTGACACCACAATCGTGCACTACGCACTGGGTAAGGTGCGCCCGGGTGACGTGCTGGTCATCGACCGTGCCGGCGATTCTCGGCATGCCGCGTGTGGCGGCGGCGTGGCGTTCGCCGCCCGCGCAGCAGGCTGCATCGGCATCATCATCGACGGGATGGCGACCGATATTGACGAATTGCGGGAGTACGGCTTGCCGGTGTGGGCACGCGGACTTTCGACTGTCACAGGCAAGCGCTTGTTCCTGCACGGCGAATTCGGCACCCCGGTCTCCTGTGGAGGCGTTACAGTGGAGCCAGGCGACGCTGTGCTGGCGGACGAGAATGGCGTCCTGGTCATGAAGCCGCATGAGATCAAGGAAGCCGCCGAACGCGCCATCGGCATGCAACAAGCCGAGAAGGTGTCGCTCGCTCGCGTGGCGCAAGGCGAAAAGCTACCGGACATCAATGGCACCAATGCGCGAATAGCCGAGATCCTGGCGAACCAGCGCCGCTGACGGCCGTGCTGCCCGAAGCCCTCGTCCTGGATCAGATCGACAAGCGCATTCAGACGTCCGTCGCGGAAATCCGCGCCGCCATTCGCCAACCGAGTGTCTCCCGCACTGGTGAGGGCATGACCGCCATGGCGGAGCATGTCGCTGCGGCGCTGCGCAGCCTCGGAGCGGCGGTGCGGCTTGTCCCAGGCCAGCATGCGTCCATCGTCGAAGCGACGCTGAATATCGCACCGACACTGCCCACACTGCTTTTCTATGACCTATACGATGTTCAACCAGCAGAGGGTCAGCCCGGCTGGACAGTCCCTCCGTTTGCGGCGGACATCGTCTCGGACGCCAACGGCCGTCGCCGACTTGTCGGCCGCGGCGCATTCAACTCCAAGGGCCCACTGTTTGGCTTTCTCGCCACGCTGCATGCCTTTGCCGAAGCTGGCGCAGCGCTGCCGTGCAACATCCGCTTCCTGATCGAGGGTGAAGAGGAAATCGGTAGCCCTAGCCTTCCAGCCTATATCGCCGAGCATCACGCTGAACTCAGCGCCTGCAACGCCGCCTTTATTCCCTATTTCGGCACGAATGCGCACGGCGAAACCATCGTCAGGCTCGGATTCAAGGGACTCATGTTGCTGGAGTTTCGCGTGACCGGCGGCGAGTGGGGCGGCCCGGTGCGCGGCGACATTCATGCGCTGCACGGTGCGCTGGTTGACAGCCCAGGCTGGCATCTCGTCCGCGCATTGGCCACGCTGGTAGACGATAGCGATCGGCTTTTGCTGGACGGCTTGGAGCAAATTACGCCCCCGCAGCATGGCGCTGCTCCCCCGCTCGATCTGCAAGCCTACGCGCGCGAGATCGGGGTTGCCCGGCTGAAACCGCAGGCCACGGTTGCCGACTTGATGTTCAGCAACACGCTGAATATCGACGCGCTTGCCGCCGGCAAGATCGAATCGGGAGACGAAGCAGCCACACTGATTCCCCGCACCGCTCGAGCCTTCGCCGATCTCCGCGTGGTGCCGGGTGTAGCGCCGGAACGGGTGATGCATCTGCTCCGCGCACATCTCGATCGCCGTGGCTTCGAGCACGTCGAAGTGCTGCTACGCTCGTCCTATCCCGCCTCGCAATGCTCGCCAGACGAACCTGTGGTGGCAGCGCTGATCGATGCGTGCCTGCAGCACGCATCATCGGTGCAGGTCTACCCAATCCACGCCGGCGCGGCGCCGATGCACGTGTTCTCCGACGTGATCGGCATCCCCTACGCGTTCGGCGGCGTCGGCCATGGTGCCGGCGCACACGGTCCGAACGAATACATCATGCTGGACGACATCGCGCCGTTCATGAAGTCGATGGCGAGCTTCCTGTTCGGATTTGGCCGCTCGGTCACGCGCGCTTGACGTTCCAGAACAGCGGTCCGGTGCACTCCAACCTGCCTGCGAGACTTTTGCGGTACGCAGTCGGAATCTGGAACTGGCCCAGCGTTACTGTCGGGACCTGGGCGTAGTTCTCGTCTTGGATGGCAGCGGCGATTTTCTTCCGCCCCTCCTCGTCCTTTGCGTCCAGCCACTCCTGGGTCAACTGCTCGACCTTCGGATTGTCGTACCAGCCGAACCAGCCCGCCATGCCCTGGCCACGGAATGGCGCGGTTACCACCGGATTGATGATGAAGCCGCCGGTGAACCAGGTATGGAAGATCGACCAACCACCCTTTTCTACAGGCTCCTTGCTGTTGCGGCGCTGCACCACCGAGCCCCAGTCCGTCGCCTGCAATTCGGCGTTGATGCCAATCTTCTTGAGCATATCGTAGGTGATATCGCCGAGTGGCCCGATCGTGGCGAAGTCCGTCGGACTGATGATCACCACCTTCTGGCCGTTGTAGCCCGCTTCCTTGATCAGCTTTTTTGCCGCCTCGAGATCGCCCTTCTGTACCGGCAGAGTGACCTCAGTACCGTAGGCAGTACCGCAGGGGAATTGCGAATGACATGTGCGCCATTCGATCTCGCCGTTGCCGGTGATCGCGCCCATGTAGTCTTCCTGGTTCACCGCGGCTAATACCGCGCGCCGCATGCGCACATCATTGAACGGCGGGTTCAGGTGATTGAAGCGCAGTCCGGCGACGTATCCCTGCGGGTTGGATGCCGCGAATGCGATGTCGCGGTTCCGCTTCAACAGCGGCACCAGATCGGCCTGAACTTGTTCGTACCAATCGACCTCGCCGCTCTGCAAAGCAGCGGAGGCGGTCGCGGCATCCGGAATGATCTTCCAT
This sequence comes from uncultured Acetobacteraceae bacterium, assembly GCA_964427005.1. Lineage (GTDB taxonomy): Bacteria > Pseudomonadota > Alphaproteobacteria > Acetobacterales > Acetobacteraceae > JAMXLO01. Next base: position 2,683 of record CAYRTL010000119.1, on the reverse strand, counting down.
TCGATCCGTGGGAAGTTGGCGATCTTGCCGCCGCTGGTCCACTCCGGCGTCTCCTGACGCGGCACATATCCGTCGAACTTCTCCCACGCAGCGCTGCTGCCCGCGACGAATTCATCCTTCATAAAGCGGTACGGGCCTGAGCCAACGATTTCGGTAATCGCCTTGAACGGATCCGTCTTCGCCACACGTTCAGGCATCATGAATGCGATCTGCGCATCGGGCTTGGCGATCGCCTCCAGCAGCAGTGGGAACGGGCGCTTAAGCGTCACCTTGATCGTGCGGTCATCGGCAGATCCCCAGGTGTCAACTGCCTTCTGCACTGTCTGCCCAAACGTGTCACGCGCCGCCCAGCGGGCCAGGCTCGCCGCGCAGTCCTGCGCGCGCACAGGCTCGCCATCATGCCATTTCAGGCCGTCGCGCAGCTTGATCAGGTACGTGCGGCCATCATCCGAGACGGTGTAGCCTTCGGCCATCTGCGGCTTCACCTGCTGCGCGGCATTCACGCCAAACAGTGTATCCCACACCATGAAGCCGTGGTTGGCCGTCACGGCCGCGGTGGTGATGATCGGATCCAAAATCGTCAGGTTTGCCTGCGGCACGAAACGCAGGACACGCGCATTCGCCGGCTGGCCGATCGCAAAGCGCGGCAGCGCCGACGCCGCAACACCAACCGCCCCAGCTTGCAAGAATGACCGCCGCTTCATGATCCACTCCGTACCGTCGTCGGCCGGAGAATGTCGGGTTAAGGCACCGTCCGCAAGGCACGGAGAAAGGCGACCCGAAGCCTATGGACATCAGATCGGACGCCATGCACCGTTCACGACAACTACCGGTAGAGGGAGCGCGTCCGATGGAGAACCGCCTCAAGCGCAAGCTGGCCAACGACGAGTTGACCTTCTGTCTGGGAGTGAACCAGGCACGCACACCGAATATTGCGATGATCGCCGCAGCCGCGGGCTTCGACGCGATCTATGTCGATCTGGAACACAACCCCACCTCGCTCGAGACAGCCTCGATGCTGTGCGTCGCGGCGCTCTGTGCCGGCGTGACGCCGATCGTGCGCATCGGCTCGCAAGATGGGCATCTTGCGGCGCGCGTTCTCGATGGTGGCGCGCAGGGCCTGATGGTGCCGCATATCAATTCAGCCGCCGAGGCGCAGGCGATCGTGACCGCCTGCCGTTTCCCGCCGATTGGCCATCGATCTGTCGGCGGCGCCGGTCCCGCTCTCGGCTACAAGCCTATGCCGCAGGCCGAGGTAAGCGATTTCCTGAACCGTGAGACGCTGCTGCTCGCGATGCTGGAGACGCCAGAGGCTATCGAGCAGGCGGAAGCCATTGCTGCGGTCGAGGGCATCGACGGTCTGCATATCGGTTCGAACGATCTGTGCAGCGAGATGGGCATTCCGGGGAAGTATCGCGATCCGTGTTATCTGGCTGCCGTGGAGCGTGCCGGTCGCGCCGCACGCGCGCATGGCAAATGCCTGGGCATCGGCGGCATCCTGTTCGATCATGAGCTGCAGACCGAGATCGTGCGCCTGGGCGCGCGTTATCTGACGGCAGGCAATGACGTGCAGTACCTCCTGCGTGGCGCGCGGTCGGATATCGAACGGATGAAGACCATCCCAGTGCCGAGGCACTGATGTACGCGTATGTTGGTGGCTACACGACGAAGGATCGCGATGGCCGTGGCAACGGCATCCATGTGTATCGCGTGGATGCGGGTGCGGCCTGGACGCACGTGCAGCACGTAGTGGGTGAGGAGAACCCATCGCTGTTCACAATGAGGCCCGACGGGCGTGTGCTGCATGTAGTGCACGGCGCACTGAAGTACGTGAGCGCGTTCTCGATCAATCCGGCCAGCGGAAAGTTGCTTCTCCTCAACCGGCAGCCGTGCAACGGCACCAACCCCGTCGATGCCGCGCTGGACGCGGCCAGCCAGTTTCTGGTCGTGGCCAACTACTCAAGCGGCAGCGTCGCCGTGCTGCCACTGGCCGAGGACGGCGCACTGCAACCAGTGTCACAGTTGTTCGAACTACCTGGGGCGCCGGGACCAGATCCCGTGCAGCAGAGTTCGTCGCATCCGCACGCGGTGATCTTCGATCCGTCGCATCGCTTTGTGATCGTGCCAGACAAGGGCTTCGATTGCACCTTCATCTTCCGTTTCGAAAACGGCAAGCTAGCCCTGAATCAGGCCATGCCGTCCCGCCCCGGAGCCGCACCGCGGCATTGCATCTTCCATCCGACGTTGCCGGTGCTGTACGTGAACAATGAGCTCGACTCGACCGTCAGCGCGTATCGCTGGGACGATGGGCATATCGAAGGGATCGAAATCGTCGGCACGCTGCCGGACGGGTGGGGCGGTAAGAACACCACGGCCGAGATCGGCGTCGCGCCCGACGGGCGGTTCCTCTACGTGTCCAACCGCGGCCATGACAGCATCGCGGTGTTCGCGGTCGATGACGGTGGACGGCTGACACTGCGCGGGTGCGAGCCGACGGGTGGCAAGCGCCCACGCTTCTTTACGCTCGATCCGGAAGGAGCATTCCTCTACGCGGCAAACCAAGAGAGCGACAACATAGTGGTTTTCGCGGTTGACAAGGTAAACGGCATGCTGACGCGCACAGGCAAGGAAGTGCGAGTGGGGAGCCCGTCGGCGATCAGCTTCGCCCATTGGTAATTCAGGC
>CAYRTL010000118.1:4663-14813 GCA_964427005.1 uncultured Acetobacteraceae bacterium | reverse complement strand
TTAACCGCACGTTAACCCTCCGCTCAAGAGACTCAGTCTGTCGGAGCGAGGGGAAAATGAATGCGCACGGTCACCGCAGTGCTCTGCCTTCTCGCTGCGACATCAGTCATCGACGTGCTGGATGCATCGGCGCAGCCCAGTGCATCACGATCCGCCCCCGGTCGATCGTTCCCGCTGCCGTTCTCCGCCGATCTACCATACGACGTAGACACGCGGATCGTACACCGGCTCGATCAGCAAGGTCGGGTGCTCGAAGCCCAACGCGAGTTCGATATCCTGGCCTGGCAGGTCTTTATTGCGTTGAACTGGCCGGCTGACGATCGCGGCAGACCCGCCAGAGCAAAGACGATAGCCGACGCAAGCGGTGATCGCGTTTGGAGTTTCTGGCGGCCAGCCAGCACAATTTTCCTTCCTGACGGCGCGGCGCCGAAACCTTGGGCCGAACGCGAACCAGCCGCGGACCGCACGCCGCTGTTCCGCAACAAGGCGGCTTGGCGGCAACACGCGGACAGCGCCGACCAGAACTTCCAGGCGTTCTCTGGCCCGCTGGTGGATCAGAACGGCAAATGGGTGCGCTACCAGGTCGTGGTGAACCGCGAAGAATTCGATTATATCGTCCACAACCGATTGTACAGTCTGGACGGTCAGATCGCCTTCAGTCGAAGGCCGGATGACAACCAGATCGCATTCCCGGTCGAAAATAGGTTGCTAGGCCGGCATGGTGCGATCGAGCTGAAGTTTGCCTGGAAGGAACTCGGACCCAACGATGACCGCGGCCGTTTTTTCACGCGGCGGCTTCGCGTGACGTTGGCCGAACCGTACACGCCGGGACAGGACGGACCTCCGACTCGCGAGATCGAGGCCGGGCTTGTGGGCATGCACATCGCCATGCGGACACGCTCCTCGCCGGAATGGATCTGGGCGACTTTCGAACAGATTGACAATGTCCGCGCCAATCCGCTGCCGGATGGCAAACAGTCGCATCCGAATTTCTTCAATCCCCAGATCAGTGTTCCGGTGAATGTGCTGCCGCCGCCCAATGCGATCATCAACCCACAGACCGGCTCTCCGGAAAAGGCAGATCCTGCGCAGGCGACGACGTGGATCGAAAGCCTGACCACACAGCCGGTGCAGGTCACGCGGCTGGTGGTGCCGCCGCAAGGCAGCCTCAACCCATTCGATGCGCCCCTTGGCGTATCGACGGCGGAACTGAACAGACAGGTGCAGCAGGCACTGAGGAAGATCAATTCGGTGTTCGGTTACTATGAACTGATCGGAACGCAGTGGCCGGTGCACCCGAATGCGCCGGCTTTTGCAGGAGGTGAGGGCAGCGCCCCGGAAAGCATAACCCACAAGACTCCGGGGGACATGGTTCCGGTGTTCCTGGTCAACACGACGATGGAAACCTATTTCCAGCAAGGGGAGCAGGCTGCGGGACCGCTGGAACAGGATGATCGGCTGGCGAGCAACGCTCCGCCGATCGACACTACGAAAGTGGTTGGAACGGAAAGCTGCGTCGGCTGCCACTATTCGGCTGGTGCTGCGATCGGTTTCAAACGCAACGAGGATGGTTCGTTCAAGCTGGATGAGCGCGGCCGGAAGATACCCATCTTTGGTGAGAATGGTCACTTCGGAAAAACGGGCAATGCGGCGTTCAGCTGGCTGCTGCAGATTGAAGGGCAAGCAGAACCGGTTGCCGGCGCCGCACGGTCTGCACGGCCGCCGCGTCCGGCGGGTTTCCTGGATATCCATCGGCTGAACGCGCAGTCGGGCCGATAGGCACCGGCATGGACATCAATTACACCTCGGTGCGGGACTTCACGCCCAATCACGGCGACTGGACGCCGGCGGGGCCCGTCAATTCGGTGACACAGGCCGGCGCGATGTTCAGCCTGGCGATTGGCGGCGGGCGCAGCATCAGCCTGTCGTTTCTGTCACCTCGATGTTTCCGGGTGCGTTTCAATCCTGCTCCTGGCGCCGTGTATGGCCAGCAGGCGTCACCCGCGGTGGTGGAGCCCAATCTGGGGCCGGTCACCCTGAATGTGACCGAGAACTCGCCCGCACGCCTCATCATCGATACGGGGACCATGCGCGTGCAGGTGAACCGCCAGCCTTATGGCATTCAGGTCTTTCGCGGCGGGCAACTGATCGCGGCGGATACACCCGCCTACAACCTGGTATACATTCCAGGTCAGACGGTCATTGCGAATTTCAAGTTGCGCGCGCCAGGTGCGCAATATTTTGGCCTCGGCGAGAAGGCCGGAACACAGCTCGCCAAGAACCTGTTCACGCTCACTCAGTTCAACTACGACAACTACAAATACACCAAGCCGACGGTGCCGCTGGGAACCACGCCAGGTCCGCTGAATCCCAGCGATGCGCTGTACGTGTCGATCCCCTTCATGCTGGAGGTCAACCAGCAACCGGCGGGCGCTTTCGTAGGATCGCCTTACGCATGCGGTCTGTTCTTCGACAATACCTCACAGTCATATTTCAACCTGGGCTCCAACGACTACTCCGATATGGACGGCAAGTTCTATTTCGGCGCGGTGTTTGGGGAGCTTGACTACTACTTCTTCCTGGGCGATCGGGCCCCGGACGTGCTGGCGCAGTACACCACCCTGACAGGGCGGGCACCGATGCCGCCAAAATACACGCTGGGTTTCCATCAGGGTTGCTACGGGTATTTCGACCGCACCCGGCTGGAAGCAGCCGCAAACGCGTACCGCGCGGCGCGCATCCCATGCGATGGACTGCATATCGACGTGGACTTCCAGGACAATTATCGGACATTCACACACAGCGAAAAGAAGTTCCCGAATGCGCCGGCGATGATGGCCGGTCTGCATGCGAAGGGCTTCAAATGCTCGACGAACATCACGCCATTCCTGACCGACAATGTGCTCGACGAGAACGCACAAGTCGTCACCTATACGCAGCGGCAGGCGATCCTCGCGATGGGTGGCCTGATCTATAACACCTACGCCGGGCAGGGTTCGTCGCCCAACCTGTTTCGGGGACAGGTGAACTATGGAGAGAACTACGGCTTCAATCCTTATCCGTATCCGCCGCTGAAGCCGAACGACAGCGGCATGACGCCATTGACCTCTCCGGGAAACTATCCCGATCTGGGGCGGAGCGATGTCCGGGCTGTATGGGGACAGCAGTACGCGCATCTGGTCCAGACAGTCGGATTGGACATGATCTGGCAGGACATGATGTGCCCCGCGCTAGACGGCAACATCTTCGAGAACGGTACTTTCCCTCTGACACTGATGGTGGATGACGGGGTCACCTATGTGCCGAATGGTGTCAGCCACAACTCCTATGCGTTGTTCCTGCTGATGGCGACATGGGAAGGTTTGGCAAAGTTACGCCCTGATACGCGCAACTTCATCATCGCGCGCGGCGGATTTGCCGGCGTCCAGCGATATGCGGCGCTATGGACGGGCGATTCCGCTTCAAGCTGGGATTTTCTGGCGGTCAACCTGCCTGAAGTGCTGAACCTGGGATTATCCGGTGTGCCGATATCGGGTTGCGACATTGGCGGATTTGCCGAAGACAGCGGCAGCACGCCAGGGCCGTTCTTCAACAACGGCCAGGTCTATGGCGCGATCACGAATTACGAGTTGCTGACACGTTGGATGCACCTGGGCTCGTTCCTGCCGTGGTTCCGCAATCACTACAACGGCTACCGCAAGGAGTTTCAGGAGCCGTACCGTTACGCCGAGCCGGTGCCAACCAATTGCCGCAAATACGTCGAGCTGCGCTACCGGATGCTGCAGATCTACTACGATGCGCTGTATGACTGGACACAGACCGGCATGCCAGTGGCGCGCGCATTGTTTCTCAACGATCCTGATGATCCGCAGGTTTATCAGCATCTCGCGGATCAGTTCTTCATCGGCCGCGATTTTCTTGTGGCACCGATCCTGTTTCCGGGGCAACAGCAGTCCCCACCGGTCGCAACGCGCAGTGTTTACTTGCCCGCCGGCAGCTCCTGGTATGCCTTCAAGGACAACACTGCACCGCTGGATACCTCGGTCCCCGGTGGCACGCTGATCCCGAACTGGTACGCAGGGCTTGATCAGGTGCCAATATACATACGCGCCGGCGCAATCCTGCCAATGCGTTCGCTGGTCGAACAGTATGTCGGGGAGCTGCCGCAGAACCCGCTCGACATCGCAATCTATCCGGGTCCCGATGCAACGTATGTGATGTATCAGGATGACGGGATCAGTACGCAAGCCGAGAAGGCAGGAACGTTCCGCACGACCCGCATCAGCCACCGGACGGCACAAGGAAGCCACATCGTCACACTGGAGCGGATGAGGGACAATTACACGCCGCCAGAGCCGTACCTGCTGGTGCGGCTGCTCGGTTGCGGTCCGCCATCCGCCGTGTTGCTGGGCGGCGTTGCCGTTCCAGATGCGGGATCGGAAGCGGGCCTCGCCTCGCAGGCAGGCGACGCGTTCTGTTTCAATGCCGGTCTGCAGGCGGTCGTGGTGAAAGTCTTGGACAATCGCCCCAACGTAATGATTGAGGTGGCGTTTCCTTGACAGCGACCTCTAAAGTAATGGCTGGAGACTTGCGATGATCGAGAGGGACTTCACGGGTCTGCCGCCGCGAATCACTTTCACCTCCGACTTCCACGAACTGGTCCGCGGTGATCTGCGTCCAGGCAGCAGCGTTTCGCTGCGCTACGATCCCGCGCGGATTGTGCCCGCGGTGAACGGATATAAATTCGGCGACCCGGCGCATCACATCGTGGCACACGTCACGTTTCCGCCGCATGCGGGCGCCGTCTCCATTCCGCTGCATTCGCCTTCGGGTGTTCTCGCTGAACCTGACACCGACGCCACCGGCGGGGGCGACATGCTGGCGGCCACTGTCCGCATCCCCGAAGATGCAAACGCGATGATCCTGTGGTTCACGCATGAGGGCCCGTACGGCGGGACCAGCTATGACAGCGACTTCGGCCGCAACTTCCACTTCGGTTTTCCCACCCGGCAGATCGGCTTGCTGGAGGCAACGGTCGCCGAAGGCGCGCCGCGACGGCCGGCATCGTTCACCGTCAAGGTCGCGGCAGCCCCCGAGGTTCGGCGCGTCCTCGTGCGCATGCGCGTGGTGGGCACCTCTGCATCGCCGAGTTCCGAACATGATCTGAGGCGAAGCGATGAACGCCGCGCGGATGGGTGGTCTGTGTGGGCGCTTGATCCGATTGCTGTGCCCTCGCGGGCTGTGGTTCAATTCAAGCTGTACTATTGGACCAACAATATCCGGTACAAGGACGACAACAGCGGCCTCTACTATTTGGCGCTGCAACGTGAACCGGAGCGCGTACCACCGCCGCCCGCGGCGCTGGCGGAGGCTGCTCGGGCATGGCGCTGAACGTCCTTCGCCCAGGGATACGACCCATTCCGTCATGCCGGGCGAAGGCCCGGCATCCACGTCTTTGGCGACTGTGGTAAGGCAAGATGCGGATGGCCGGCCTGCGCCGGCCATGACGATGAAGGCGGCGCATGGGTCATTGTCAGCGAAGTTGGGTGTTAGCTCGCAGTTGCCGAGCATCTAATATTACGGGTCTGGATCGTCGGACGACGACCTTGCCCGTGGCGATGCCAATGCGTTTGACGGTTCGCATATGGACTCCTGGCCGGACCAAGCTTAGCTAACCTTCGGGATTACCATCATCGACCTCTTCAGACTCAGATTGGCCCCGCACCATGTCCCTCCTCGAACCCGGCGGCATCGACTGCGACATCCATCCCGCCGTCCCGAACATTCGCGCGCTTCACCCGTACCTGTCCGACCACTGGCGCGACATCGTCGTCCAGCGCGGGGTGCACGAACTTGAGTCAATCACATATCCGAACAACTCGCCGCTGACGTCCCGTCCTGACTGGCGCCTGCCCGATGCCAAGGCGGGTTCAGACCTCGACGCGCTGCGTGCCCACGCGCTCACCCCGTTCGGCACGTCGATCGCGATATGCAACTGCCTCTACGGCGTGCAGCTCCTGTTCTCCGAGGACATGGGCGCCGGCTTTGCCCGCGCGGTGAATGACTGGATCGCTGCGGAATGGCTGGACAAGGAGCCCCGCCTGCGCGCGTCCATCGTGGTGCCGATGCAGAACGCCGAACTGGCGGTGGAGGAGATCAACCGCGTCGCCCCTGATCGTCGATTCGTGCAGATCCTGCTGCTGGTGATGCACGACCATCCGCTGGGCAAACGCCACTACTGGCCGATTTACGCCGCCGCGGAGCGCCACGGGCTGCCTGTCGGCATCCATGCGGGAAGCGCCTATCGCCATCCTGTCACGCCACTCGGCTGGCCCACCTACTACACCGAGGACTACGCCGCGCAGGCCGCGGCCTTCCAGGCGGCACTGTCCTCGCTGGTATGTGAGGGCGTGTTCACCAAGTTCCCTGATCTGAAGGTCGTGCTGCTCGAGTCCGGCTTCACCTGGCTGCCGGCGCATCTCTGGCGGCTGACAAAATTCTGGCGTGGCCTGCGCATGGAAGTGCCGTGGGTGGATCGCGCGCCGACTGACATCGTGCGCGACCATGTGCGGCTGACGATTACTCCGTGCGATGGCCCGCCCTCACCGGAGATGTTCCAGAAGCTGATGGAGCATTTCGGCTCGGACAAGATGTTGCTGTTCTCAACCGACTACCCGCATTGGCAGTTCGACGGCGAGGCAGTGCTGCCCGAGGGGTTGTCACGCGACCTCGTCCAAAAGATCATGATCGACAATCCGCGGGAGACGTATTCCCGCCTGACGGAGACGGTTCAATGAACGTCCAGGTCACAGCACGCCCGACAGTCCAGTCCGCCGCCAGCTCGAAGCTGGCCATCGCGGACGGCGACATCCATCCGCAGCGCAACTCCTACAAGGACCTGTTCCCCTACATGGAGCAGCGCTGGATCGAGATGGCGAAGACCTTCGGCTCTCGCCCGCGCCAGGCCTACCAGGCAGGACCGGCGTATCCGAAGGGGCAGCCCAACGCCTCACGCCGTGACGCCTGGCCTCCGGGAGGCCGCCCAGGCAGCAGCCTGCCCTTCCTGCAGAAGCAGCTCCTGGATGAGAACAACATCACCCTCGGCATCCTGAACCCCACCGGGGACAACGGCGCCAGCTTCCAGAACCGCGAATTCGGCGCCGGCGTGGCCAGCGCCATGAATCGCTGGGTGGAAGCCGAGTGGCTGATCGAGCCGCGCCTGAAAGGCTCCATCGTCGTTCCCTACGAGGACGCCGATGCGGCGGTGGCAGAGATCGAGCGCTGGGCCGGCGATCCGCGTTTCGTGCAGGTGCTGATGGTGACGCGCACTGCCAATCCGCCAGGGCAGAAGCAGTACTGGAAGATCTACGAGGCCGCAGCCGCCGCCAATCTGCCGATCGGCGTGCATGCGTTCGGCTTTGGCGGCTACCCCGTCACCGGCAGCGGCTGGCCGTCCTTCTACATCGAGGACATGGTCGGCCATGCGCAGTCGTCGCAGTCGTTCCTGACCAGCCTGGTAATCGAGGGCGTGTTCGAACGCATTCCCAACTTCAAGCTGGTGCTGATCGAGTCAGGCTTCGCCTGGCTGCCGCCGCTGGCATGGCGGCTCGACAAGCTGTGGAACCGCCTGAAGCAGGAGACGCCACACCTGAAACGCGCACCATCAGAATACATCCGCGAAGGCGTCTGGCTGACCACGCAGCCGATGGAAGAGCCTCAGCCGCGCGAACACGTGCTGGATGCCATCGACTGGATCGGCTGGGACAAGCTGATCTTTGCCACCGACTATCCGCACTGGGATTATGATGATCCCATGCAGGTGCTGCCGATGCCGTTGCCCGAGCAGCAGCGGCGCGACTTCTTCTTCAACAACGCGATGAAGCTGTACCGGCAGACCTGACGCGCCGATCCAGGCACGGAGCTAGCATCGTTCGACGACCGGGGCGTCGTTCGAACGCGCCCGCCCATCACTTTGGCCTCGGTTCCGGCAGCCAAATGGTGTACGATTACCCTAGCGCATCGATAAATGCGTCAGAGACGCAAAAAGATGCCGGAGGGGAGCGATGTCGGATCAGCCGAACCAGCGGGGTACGGTAGCTTTCAGCACCGGTCTGAGCGCCAGTGGAAGGCTGAACAGCATTACCGGGTGGACCTGGACTTCGGGTTCCGCGCCCGCAATTTACGGCACCACTGACGAATCCGCCCACAAGTGGGGCGGCGGCTTGGCCGGCACATCGGGCGGCACGGTGAATTACTACTTTGATCCGGGCTCGGGATTCACCCCCGGTATCAAGAGCATGTACGTGAGTGCGCTCACGCTCTGGTCGGACGAAGCAAACATCAGGTTCATTGAAACTGCAGATCCGGCTCAGGCACAGCTCAGCCTGTTTCTGTTCAATACTGCGACGCCAAATATACCACTCGACCATGGCGCCACTGCTAGGGCCGTCTACCAGGCAGGCAAGCCCGGCGATGCGAACATTCCGGCGACCCAGGCGGTCTTGATAACGATCGAGCAGACTGGAAGCTGGGCCCATCTCGACTCATTCAGCTACGCTGGCGGCTATGGCCCTTCCACCATCGTGCACGAACTGGGCCATGCGATGGGGCTGGACCATACTGGCCCGTACAATGGAAACGTGGACGAATCGACCCAGCAATACAACGCGACCGACTCGTATCTCTGGTCGATCATGTCGTACATTCCGCCGGCTGACAGTGATGCGAAATACTACGACCAGTACCCAGTCAAAGGCACCAATTTCAATACTCAAGTCTCATCCGTAACGCCACAGGCGCTGGACATCCTTGGCGTGCAGCAGCTCTATGGACTGCCGACTAGCAAGACATTTGCCGGCGGTCAGGTCTTCGGATTTAATGCCAATATCGGCGACGCCGCGGCCCGATTCTTCGATTTCACACAGAATACCGCTCCGGTTGTAACAATCTGGGATTCCGGAACCAATAATACGCTCGATTTGTCCGGTTTCTTCACGCCCTCGACTGTCAACCTCAATCCCGGCACGTTCAGCAGTGCTGCCGGCATGGTCAACAATATCGGCATTGCCTACAACACCAGAATCGACCACGTAATCGGCGGCAACGGCAACGACACCTTCACGGTCAATGCCGATTCCGACATTATAGACGGTGGTGCGGGAGCCAATACAGTCGTACTACCCGGCGCCTACGCCGCATACGTCGTCAAATCTCTGGGCGGCGGCAGTTACACCGTAAGCAATGGCGCTTCGACCGACACAATCAAGAACATCCAGACGCTGACGTTTACGGATCAGTCGCTCGCAATTGCCAGCCTGCCGGCAGGTGCCACATTCGAGTGGAACCTTGGCAGTGGCGCGTACAGCGACAAGGCAAGCTGGACCGATGTGACGAAAGGGGCACCCGCCAACTCTCCGCCGGGCGCCACCGACACCGCTTTGATCCTTGGCCCGACAACCGGCGGCCCGCAGGTTGTCTCCGGCAATGGTGCCGCGGCGCAGATGGTATTCACCGGATTGTCCGGTGTAACCGGCATCCTGGCTCCGGATTTGCTTACCGTGGGTCAGGGCGGCAGCCAACCGGCCAACCTTACCATTGCGCCCAGCGGAACCATCGCCGCCATCAGCGCCGCCGTGACTAACGGGACGCTGCTGGTCAACGGCACAGAGACGGCGACGAATACGCTGACTCTTGCACCAGCCGACGCGAACTCCGTCTCGAGCGTCGCGGCGAACTCAGGCGGCATCGTCCAGGTCGGAACACTGGTGTTGAATGGTGGCACGGTCGGAGTCGACAAGACATCGAGCGTCGAAGTTGGCTTCGCCGGCGCCGCCGCACTGGGTTCGCTCACGGTCGACGCCGGCTCAACGCTGAGTGGCAACGGCGTCCTGCCGGCGGTGATCGATAAAGGCACCATCAACGCCTCCGGCGGCACACTGACAATTGGCGGCCTGAGCGGCGCCGGCGCGGCCAATATCGCCGCCGATGGCATACTGAACCTGGGCGCCAATAATACCACCGTTCCCATCACCTTCAGCGGTGCGACGGGTACGCTCTGCGTGTCGCCAAGCTTCGACAATAAGCAGACGCTCGGTAAAATCACGAACTTCGATAGCGCGCACGTGATTTCGATCACCGCATTATCCGAGAA
>CAYRTL010000118.1:0-4563 GCA_964427005.1 uncultured Acetobacteraceae bacterium | reverse complement strand
CGATCACCGCTGGCAGCGCCGCTGTCTTTGGCGGCAATGGCGGCATGCTGGATGTCGCGAGTGGCACCAGCCTCACGGTGACGAACGCGCTCACCATCGCCAGCGACCCGTCACAGAGCATCGCACCGCTGCAACTCTATGGCGGCGGCAGCGCCCAGGTCGGCTCGCTCATCCTGAGTGGCTCCCTCGAGCCCATCGCGTTGGACAGCGAGTCGAAACTGGAGGTTGGCACCACCGGAGGAGCGGATGCAGGCGATCTCACCGTAGATGCGGGAAGGATCGTTTCGGGCAGCGGCGACCTGTCGCGCCTCGACGTGACCAACAACGGATTGGTCACCGCCAGCAATGGTACTCTCGCGCTGGGAACCGTTAAAGGCGCTGGCGCGCTCAGCATTTCAGGCGGCTCAACACTATCCCTTGCCGCTTCTGAGAACAATCCGATCAACTTCGCCGGCGCCAACGCCACTCTGCTGCTGAGAGCCACGAGCGCCAAATTCGGGCAGGTGACGGGGTTCGCGCCAGGCGAGACCATCGCCGTGTCGACGCTGCCACAGAGCCTACCGACCAACGTTGCGTATACCCCGACCGGAGTGAACGTCGGGACTCTCAGCCTCACGAATCAATTTGGCACGAACGTTACGCTGACGTTGTCCGGCGATTACACCGGCGCGCAATTCGTACTCGGCGCGGGCGGCTCACCTGGAATCGCCGCCGTCACCATAGCGTGTTTCGCCGCAGGCACCCGGATTGCAATCCCGCAGGGTGAGGCGGCCGTCGAGGAGCTTCGTATCGGCGATCTCGTCTGCACCCGCTTCTCCCCCCGGGCGCAACCAATCATCTGGATCGGGCATCGTCGCATCGATTGCCGGCGTCATCCCGCGCCGCGTCAGGTCTGGCCAGTTCGCGTGCGGGCGGGATGCTTCGACGACGGGCTGCCGTCCCGCGACCTCCTGCTGTCACCTGATCACGCCGTGTTCGCCGAGGGGGTGCTCATACCGGTAAAGTACCTGATCAACGGCACGACAATCGCGCAGGTCGAAGTGGACGAGGTCACCTACTATCACCTGGAGCTGCCGCGTCATGACGTGGTGCTTGCCGAAGGGCTGCCGGCCGAGAGCTACCTGGACACCGGGGATCGAGCCAATTTCGTCAACGGTGGCAGCGTTGTCCGGGCATACCCCGACTTCGTCAGCCGGTCGTGGGAGGCCGCAGGCTGCGCGCCACTGGTGGTGAGCGGACCGGAAGTAAGCGCGGTGCAGAGTCATCTTCGGACGCGGCGCCCCACCATCCGCGGCAGACAGCGCCGGCGGCATAGTCCAGCATAATTGACCGGCTCTGGCCCCGTACCTACCTTGGGGGCGGAGCTTCAGCCCATGAACAAACCAATAAACCCGGGGGTCGCGCGTTCTTCGGGGCTTGGGGGAATGTTACCGCCCGGCCTCGACATTCGCTCCGCCGCGGTACTGCGTGAAATCGTCGAACAGTATGTGGAGACCGGCGAACCCGTCGGCAGCCGCACGCTCTCACGCCGCCTGCCGATGAACCTGTCGCCGGCCACTATCCGCAACGTGATGGCGGACCTGACTGATGCGGGTCTGCTGTTCGCACCTCACACATCGGCCGGCCGACTGCCGACTGACCAGGGATTGCGCCTGTTCGTGGATGGCCTTCTTCATTTTGGCGAACTGAGTGAAGAAGAGCGGGATACGATTGCCGCCGCTCTCGGCGCCTCCGGACGCAGTCTCGAGGACACGCTGGCGGAGGCAAGCTCGATGCTGTCCGGCCTGTCCCAGGCCGCCGGTCTGGTGCTGGCGCCGAAATCCGAGGGCGCCATCAGGCACATCGAGTTCGTGCCCCTTGGCTCTGGGCGCGCTCTCGTTGTTCTGGTCAACGCGGACGGTCACGTTGAGAACCGGGTGCTCGAGATCCCTGCAGGCGTGCCACCCTCGGCATTGCAGCAGGCGGCCAACTATCTGAACGCGCGCCTCTCGGGGCGATCGCTTGCTGACTTGCGGCGCATCGTGGCTGACGAGATGGCGGCCAATCGGACGGAACTCGATGCGCTATCGGCCCAGGTGGTGGAGGCGGGTCTGGCAACCTGGACCGACGATGGCCGACCGGGCAGCCTGATCGTCCGCGGCCAGGCGCGGCTGCTGTCGGACGTCACCCAGATCGAACGGCTTGCCGCTATCCAGGCGCTGTTCGAGCGGCTGGAAGCGCAGGAGACGATGCTGCGGCTGCTGGAACTAGCCGAGCAGTCGGAAGGTGTGCGCATTTTCATCGGCGCCGAAAGCGGCCTTTTCGGCACATCCGGCGTGTCGATGATTGTTGCTCCTGCTCGGAATGACGGCGGCCGCATCGTAGGCGCCATCGGAGTGATCGGCCCGACCCGGATCAACTACGGCCGGATCATCCCGGTGGTGGACTACACGGCACGGGTGATCGCTCGGCTGCTGGGATGAGCTGCTTCAGCGGCGCTGCCCAACCAAACATTCACCTTTGTCCACTAAGTGCGGTCCGCTCTGCCTGGTCACCGCTTGTCCACCGGTCATAACCACCCTAACTGATCGCGCCATGAGCAACGAAACCAAGCCCACCACGTCCGATCCCGCGGCCAACAACAACGGGCCCTCGGACTCGCCGCCCCAGACGCCGGAGCAGGTGATGGAGGCTGCCACCACTCGGATTTCCGAGTTGGAGTCAGAGCTGGCGGAGATGAGGGACCGCTGGATGCGCGCCGAGGCCGAAACCGCCAACGTGCGTGCCCGCTCGCACCGCGAGGTGAACGAGACCCGGCAATACGCGATACAGAAGTTCGCCCAGGACGTTGTGGAGGCAGCCGAGAACCTGCGTCGTGGTCTGGAGAGCCTGCCGGCAGCAAGCCAGGGCGAGCCGGAAATCGTCAGCCGGTTACGCGAGGGCCTGGAGGGCATCGAACGTAACTTCCTTGCGGTTTTGGAACGCAATGGCATCAAGCGTGAGGACCCGACAGGCGCGCCGTTCGATCCGAACCTGCATCAGGCCATGGCCGAACAGGAGAGCGCCGCGCACGTACCGGGCAGCGTCATGCACGCCTGGACGCCGGCCTGGACGCTGAATGGCCGGCTGCTCCGCCCGGCGATGGTTGTGGTCGCCAAAGCGCCGCCTGGGGAGATCACGGCGGCGGACAGGTTGGATACGACCGCCTGATGCAATCGTGTCGGCTGCGCACGAGAATCCCGCTATTCTCCTCTTGCCCGGCCGGCATCACCCCCATACATCCCTGTCATACGTCCCCGTAGGGACGCCCGCGGTGCTTCGGGCCGCCGGCATCCGCTGAAAGGAGCGAATCATGAGTAAAGTCATCGGCATCGATCTTGGGACCACGAACTCCTGCGTCGCCATCATGGAGGGCAAGGACGTTCGGGTGATCGAGAACAGCGAGGGCGCGCGGACGACGCCCAGCATGGTCGCCTTTACCGACAGTGGTGAGCGCCTTGTCGGCCAAGCCGCGAAGCGGCAGGCCGTCACCAACCCATCCAACACGCTCTATGCCATCAAGCGCCTGATTGGCCGGCGCTACGATGACCCGATGGTCGCGAAGGACAAGGGCCTGGTGCCGTATGCCATCGTTCGCGGCGACAACGGCGACGCATGGGTCGAGGTGAAGGGCGAGAAATACTCTCCCAGCCAGATCAGCGCCTTCATCCTGGGCAAGATGAAGGAGACGGCCGAAGCCTATCTCGGCGAACCCGTCCAGCAGGCGGTGATCACCGTTCCGGCCTACTTCAATGACAGCCAGCGCCAGGCGACCAAGGACGCCGGCCGCATCGCCGGCCTCGATGTGCTGCGCATCATCAATGAGCCGACAGCGGCGGCGCTCGCCTATGGCATGGACAAGAAGACCAGCGGCACGATCGCGGTCTACGACCTCGGCGGCGGCACGTTCGACATCTCCATCCTGGAGATCGGGGACGGTGTATTCGAGGTGAAGTCCACCAACGGCGACACCTTCCTGGGCGGTGAGGACTTCGATGCCCGCGTGATCGACTATCTGGCCGAGGAGTTCCGCAAGGAGCAGGGCATCGACCTGCGCAAGGACAAGCTCGCGCTGCAGCGGCTGAAGGAAGCCGCCGAGAAGGCGAAGATCGAGCTGTCGTCCTCCAAGGAGACCGAGATCAACCTGCCGTTCATCACGGCTGACCAGTCCGGCCCGAAGCACCTGGTGATGAAACTGACGCGGGCGAAATTGGAAAGCCTGGTCGATGACCTGATCAGCAAGACGCTGGAGCCGTGCCGGGCAGCGCTGAAGGACGCCGGCGTGACAGCGGGTGAGATCTCTGAAGTGATCCTGGTCGGCGGCATGACCCGCATGCCGAAGGTCATCGACACGGTGAAGAACTTCTTCGGCAAGGATCCGGCCCGCAACGTGAACCCGGACGAAGTCGTCGCGATCGGTGCGGCGGTGCAGGGCGCGGTGCTGTCCGGCGACGTGAAGGACGTGCTGCTGCTCGACGTGACCCCGCTGTCGCTCGGCATCGAGACGCTGGGCGGCGTGATGACGCCGCTCATCGAGCGCAACAC
>CAYRTL010000117.1:0-14814 GCA_964427005.1 uncultured Acetobacteraceae bacterium | reverse complement strand
CGACGCGTGTCGGCGGATTGTAGAGCGCCAGCGAATTGCCCATGACGCAGATCGCTGTATCACGCGTGCGCCGCGAAAGCGCGGAAGCGATCAGATTCGGCGACGGCATCAACCCGTAGCCGTTCGAGTGGTGTTCGTTGCAGCACACGGCATCGAAGCCGCAATCCGCCGCGAACTCCATCTCGTCCATGAAGTCGTTGTACATCAGATGCGCGCGCTTCGGGTCGAACAGCGACGAGTGGATGTCCACCCACACCGAAGGATGCTTCTGCCGGAAGTCCTCCGGCAGCTCGGTGTATGGCATCAAATGGAACCAGAGCAGTTTCATGGCTATGTCCTCGCTAGCAACGCACGGCGCGCGATACTGGCGAGTATGGTGGCTGAACCGTTCGGTTCGTCAACCCACGGCGGCGTTCCCGATCAGGCCCAGTGTCCCTCCATCCAAAACCAGCCGCCGTTTGGCTGCTGCGTCCAATGGCCCGGCACCCAGGTAGTCATGCCACTTGGGGTCGATACGTATTGGCCGGGCTGCCACGCCCAGGGATTACCCGGCGATCCCGTGTACATCCAGTGGCCCGGCTGCCACACGACCGGTCCCATGCCTTGGGGTGGGGGCGGGACCAGCTCTGAATGCGGCGGTGGCGGCGGGTTCGGCGCCAGCGCGACAGTGGACGCCTGAGCTGGCTGTTGAATGATCACTCTGGTCTCTCTTGCCGGCTCCGTCCGCACACATGCGGTCAGAACAAAGAGCGAGGGAACAAGAAGCGAAGTTAGCGGCAAACGAGGCATTGCGACCTCCATCACAGTGACTCGGTTCAGGCTTTATCGGCCATCAGCCCTGCCAGTGGCCGTCTATCCAGACGTATCCACCGCCCGGCTCCTGCATCCAATGACCCGGCTGCCACACCGCCTGAGCGGAAGGGCGCTCCACATATTGACCGGGGGCCCAGACCCAGTTCGCGCCGTCCCACATCCAATGGCCGGGGCGCCAGTACATGACGCGTGCCTCCTCGGAAGGGGGCGGCGGAACGGTTTCGGCGCGGGGCGGCGGCGGTGCGTTCGGAGCGATAATCACTTGCGGCTGGGTTTGCACCGGGGCCGGGGTAATGACCTGCACCGACTGCGCCTTCGCTGGCGTCAGACCGGCGGCGGTTACCATCACAATAGATGCGGCAATTCCCAAGTAAACTCGATTGTCCGACATCGAAGATCCTCCTTCAAACAAGCAGAGAGTTGGAACTCGTTACGGAGCGCGCCAATCAAGATTTCGACTGATCAAAGGGTCTGCTGAAAGTGAGGCCCGAGTTGGGCGGAGCAGGTGCCCCCGCCATCACATCACATTGACGACGAGCAATTTATCCTTGGATCACCAGGCTGCGGCACATTTAGTTGACGTAGTCATTCAAATAGTTGACGATACCGGGCATGGTGGATGCATCGCTACAGCAGCGCATAGCCGCCGTCCGCCGCTTCAGCCGGTTCTACACGCGCGTCATAGGCGCTCTGCAAGAAGGCCTGCTCGCCAGCCGATTCTCGCTGGCGGAGGCCCGGGTGCTCTATGAACTCGCGCAACGCACGGAGATATCGGGGACGGAGCTCAGCCGGGAACTCGACCTTGATCCCGGCTATCTGAGCCGGATCCTGCAGCGCTTCGAGCGCGACGGGTTGGTTTGCCGCACGCCATCATCGGCCGACAGGCGGCTGAGTCTCGTGTCGCTCACGCCGTCCGGGCGCGAAAGTTTCGCGCCGCTCGACCAGGCTTCATGCGAACAGGTCGGGCACCTCCTGACCAAGCTCTCCGAACCGGCACAGGCGGCCCTGGTGGCGGCGATGAGCAAGATCGAGGCGCTTCTCGGCGAGCCGCGCACCGCCCCGTGGCTGCTCCGTCAGCATCGTCCAGGCGATATCGGCTGGGTTATATCGCGTCACGGATTGCTCTATGCCCAGGAATACGGCTTCGACGCTCGCTTCGAGGCCCTGGTCGCCAAGGTCGCGGGCGCCTTTCTCGTCGCCCATGATCCTGCTCGGGAGCGTTGCTGGATCGCCGAGTATAACGGCGTGAATGTCGGGTCGGTCTTTCTGGTCCGCGAATCGGATGAATTGGCGCGGCTGCGCCTGCTGCTGATCGAACCCGCCGCCCGCGGCCTTGGCATTGGCCGCCGTCTCGTCGCCGAGTGTGTCGCCTTCGCGCGCGCCGCGGGTTATCGGCGGATTACGTTGTGGACCAACGAAGTGCTGACCGCCGCACGGTCCATCTATCAGCAGACCGGCTTTCGCCTTGTGGCAAGCGCGCCGCACCAGGACTTTGGCCCACCGATGATCGGCGAGGACTGGGAACTCGATCTGCGCTGAGCGGCGGCAGCTACTCTGAGTCTAATCCGCCGACTCGGGCATCAGTGCTGTCTGCGCCGCTCCAATTCCGTCGCCCATATCGGCGTCCGTCAACACCCGCCACGCTCCGCCGGCCAGTACCTCCGCCGGCCGGAACCGTGACTTGTACGCCATCTTACGGCTCTCCGGCACCCAATAGCCGAGATACACATACGGCAGCCCCAGCGACCGCGCGCGCTCGATCAGCCACAGGATTGCATGCGTCCCCAGCGACCGCCGCTCCAGTGCAGGGGTGAAAAACGAATAGACGGCCGACAGCCCATCCCCCAACTTGTCCGCCAGGCACGCACCGACCATCCGATCATCCGGATCGCGGAACTCCACGATGAAGGTCTCGATCGGCGTGTCCTCCACCATGGCGCGGTAGTCGTAGAAGCTCATCGTCGCCATGTCGCCCTCGCCGTGCCGTGCCTGCTGATAGCGCTGGAACAACTGGAACTGTTCGGCCGTGGCACGCGCGGGGACCTCAAACCCCTCCAGCAGCGCGTTCGCCCGCCAGATCTTCCGCAGGGTGCGGTCGGGCTGGAATGTCGCAACGGGAATGCGGATCGGGATGCAGGCCTGGCAGGACGGGCATACCGGGGCGTACGCGATGTTGTGGCTGCGCCGGAAGCCGGCGCGCGATAACCGATCATGCAGCGCATCGGCATCAGGGCCGGTGATCTCGGTGACGACTTTGCGCTCGGTCCGTCCCGCCAGATAGGGGCAGGGCAGGGGGGCCGTCGTGTAAAAGAACTGCGGCCGGCGCGGTGGCTTGTAGGTCATGCGTAAGGCGATCCGCCCTGCATGTTCCAAGACCCGAAGCCGCGGGTCAACGCCCGCGCGCGCACTACGACAAGGCCGCTCGCCAGATCATGCAGGGTCCGTTTGCGTTCGGTGAACAACGCGATCAGCAGCAACAAGCCTGTAGTCGCCAGAGTGAGAAAGAACACCAGGGTGAAGACGAGAACCTGCATCGTCGTCGGGCGCCCCAAATCGTCGTTGCGCCGGACGACAAGTCCGAGCGCCTGCTGGCCTGGCGTGGCCGAAGCCGAGCCGGCAACCAAGAAAAAATGGTAGCAGAACGGCACGAACGGCAGGACCCCGAGAAGCGGCAGGCCAAGACCAAGCGTCAGCAGGCCGAACAGCAGCAACACAAACCATAGCGCCACCAGGGTCAACCCGACGAGAAGCACGTCGATCAGCCAGGCGAACACACGGCGGCTCAGCACACCTTCAGTAAGCCAGTCATCGTCCATTTGAGGGGCTCGGTAGATCATGGCGTCAAACGGATGGTCGCCGTGACAGTGTCTGGCGTTGGGCCGAGTGTGATCGTCGCGCCGTCCCGCCAGCGCGTGAGGAAGTCGCGCGCGTGGCGGCTAAGCAGATTTCCGGACTGGCCGGGCGCGATCATGAAAAGCGAGCGGTCGAGATCAGCGAGGTCATAGACGCCTCGATACTCCGCTCCGTGCACCGATTGGAACTGTTTGTACGCGGGACCGCCGCGATCAATCGTTGTGTCGTCGCCGGGACTGGGGATTTTGAGCGTGCCGAGAGCGCCGAGGATGGGCAGCGTGCGCAGCATCGGATGGGCGAAGACGGTTGGATGGGCATCGCCCCAGCGCCAGCGCGCCGGGTCATTGCCGAAACGGCCGACGAGATCCTTCATGGCATCAGTCAGCGATGCGTGTAGTGCCGCGGTGCAGTCGCCACGGCACCAGTGCGCGCCAGCCGGTGAAAGCACATAGGCGACAAACTCCGCGAGCGGGCCGCCCTCGCCCCGAGGAATGCCGTGCTCCTCAAGAATGTGGCCGTAGAAATACTGAACCCAGGCATTGAAGATCAGCGGCTGTGGCGCCTCGCTCGTCATGCTGCCGTCCCAGTCTCGAAGCAAGGCCTGAGCACGCCGGTCAATATCCTCTGCGGCAGGGACGGCCAGCATCGCTGGCAACACCTGGCGCGCGAAATGCGAGTGCACATCGACTTGCATGCGAGCGAAATCGGCAGCGGTATGGCGATCCGAGCTGTCGAGGAGTTCCCGGATGCGGGCGGAGCGCCAGTCGCCGAACCAGTCGCGCCCCAAAAAGACCGGGAAATCCGGTGGGGCGATGCGATCGTTGGCATTAACCAGCCGACCGCTCGCGGGTGCGACGAAATGCGGCAACTGATCGCCCGACGCCCATCCGGTCCAATCGTGTGAGCCATCGCCCGGGACAGGAGCGGAGCCATCGCCAGCGCGACGGACGGGCACCCGACCAGTGACATAAAGCGCGATGCGCTCCCGATCAGCTACAAGCAAGTTCTGCACTGGGGCACTGATCAGGGTGGCTGCCTTGCCGGCCGTCTCCAGATCCTGTGCTTCGTTCAGTGCGTGCAGCCCGGCGGCGGCGGTGCCGTTGCCGGGAGCCAGATTGGACATGGAGACCGCCAGTATCTGGCTGGCACCCGTCAGGTCGCTGATGACCGGACCATGGCGTGTCTCCCGCACTGTCAGAACCTGGTCGGGCTCGCCTCGCACCTTGATCCGCTCCTCGTGCACGACAAAGGGGCGCGGACCGTCGGGCGTCTGATACTCACCGCCGCCGGCTGGAGTTTCGATGAAGATGTCCTGCACATCGGCGCCAGTGGTGGTGAAGGTCCAGGCAATGTGGCCGTTGTGACCGAGCACCAGGAACGGCACGCCCGGGGCTGTCGCCCCCACAAGCACGCCCTCCCGGGTTTCGATCCTCGCCAGATACCAGATGCCGGGAAAGCCGAACGAGAGGTGCGGATCTCCCGCAAGTAGCGGCGCCCCTGTCGCCGTATGGCGGCCATCCACAGCCCACTCGTTGGACGCTGAGTTCGGAAGAGTATGGGGTTCCGGAAACCGCGGCAGCACATTCATCAGTTCCTGTGCCGCGTCAGCGTGCTGGCTCGTCGGCGGCAGGCCAGCCTGAGGCTTTCCACCACCCGGCACCGGCGGCCAGAGCTCATCGATTGTCTTCTGTGGCACGCGGCCGGAAAGCGAGAGGCGTGACAGTTCGGTGCGCCAGTTGAACGACAGCCACAGCGCCATGGTCTCGCCCCATAGCAGGCTGTCCACCGGCTCCCACGGCTCCGGCGTGCCGAGGAACAGGAATTCGGCGGCGCTGAACCGCCCGCGTTCCCCGATCCACGCGTTCACCCCACGCGCGTAAGCCTCCAGCATCGCGCGCGTCTCTGGCGGCAGCGTCGGGAAGGTCGCTACGGCCTGCCGGCGCAAGCCAAGTGTGCGCATCGTCCGGTCGTAACCCAGCGTGGTCGGGCCGGCGATTTCCGACAGACGGCCGGAAGCGGCGCGCCGCATCATGTCCATCTGGAACAGCCGGTCGCGCGCATGAACGAAGCCGAGAGCTGCGGCGGCATCGGTCGCATTGGCCGCGCGGATGCGGGGAATCCCATCGGTATCGAAGCCGATATCGACCGGCCCGGTCAGCCCGGGGATGCGCGCCTGCTGCGACCGCGGCGGTAGCGTCAGCCAAAGCAAGCCAGTGACGACGGCCGCCACGAGCAGCACGACAAACCCCACCCCGACCGACATGCGCCGGAGGACCCGAATAAATGCACGCATTGCCCCAACTTGGCCGTGCGGGGCTCGAAAGGAAAGTGAATGCTAGGCGATTGGCGGCAGATCGAGCCGTACGGTATCGGGATAGCCGGCTAGCGGCGGGAAGCGCTTGAGAATCAGCGGGTCGTGGCCGGGAATGATGTGGTCTGGGCCGTCGGCAAGGCTCTCCAGGATCTCGAACCCCTTCAGCATGCGCGCCACATCGACCACCACCGGGAATGGCATGCGCTTGCGGATGTTGCCCCACAGATGCGTTGCGTCACCCGCGAGGACGATCCAGCCGCGCTCAGTGGGCACGCGGATGGACTGTATTCCCCCGGAATGGCCGCCGATAAGGTGAAGCGTCACGCCCGGGGCGATCTCCGCCGTGCCTTCATGGAACCGCAGCCGATCAGCGTACAGGGCACGGATAGCACTCTGCACATCATCCACATCGAAGGGGCGGCGCAGGAAGGGCTGGCACATGCACGGGCCGGTGCAGTAGGCCATCTCCGCCGCCTGTAAATGGAATGTCGCCTTCGGGAAGTACTCCATGCCGCCGGCGTGATCCCAGTGCATGTGCGTCAGCACGACATCCGGCACTTCCGCCGGATCGACTCCGGCCTGAAGCAGCGCCTCGGCTGGGCGGCGCAACAGTTCACGGCCGCGGCGCTTTGCCGAAACAGGATTGAAGCCGGTGTCCATCACGATGGTGCGTCCGTTGCCGCGGATCGCGAAGACATAGAAGTCGAGCGGATCGGGAGCCGCATGATCATCCGGGATGATGTAGTTCTGGAACTGCATGCGCCCATCAAAGATGCCGTAGCGCAATGCGAGAACCTCGTAGGCGATGGCAGGCTTCTCGGCCATGGTTGTGCCTCCTAGGTCATACTCATCCACCGGATGTCCTGGGCGTCCCCAATTGGACAGAAACGCACGTCGTGCACATTCTTAGTGAAAGGCCCGAACCACTTGGTATTGTAGATG
Source organism: uncultured Acetobacteraceae bacterium (assembly GCA_964427005.1). Lineage (GTDB taxonomy): Bacteria > Pseudomonadota > Alphaproteobacteria > Acetobacterales > Acetobacteraceae > JAMXLO01. Next base: position 7,892 of record CAYRTL010000117.1, on the reverse strand, counting down.
AACAGCCCGGCTGCATCTTCGACGAGGATGCGTGAGGCTTCCTCATACAGCGGCTGCCGTTCCTCGCGCTTCGTCAGCACCAGCGCCTTGTCGGTCAGTTCGTCGAACTTCGCGTTCTTGTAGAAGCTGGCATTGCCGGCGCCGATATTGCGGCTGTTGTACATATAGCCGCTCCAGTTGTGGGGATCGGCGAAGTAGGCGCTGCGCCATAGCGGTACGAGGTCATGTGTCTTGTCCGGGTCGCCGAACTTGCCGGAGATCACTGGCCAGGGCTCGGTGTTCAGCTTGATGTCGATGCCAATTTTCGCCGCACCCGCCTGCAGGAGCTGCGCGGCCGCCTCGCTCTGATCGAATCCGGCGAGCACGCCGATCTCCAATGGACGCATCGGCGCCTTCACCATCGCCAGGTGTTCCTTGGCCTTGGCGAGATCGAACGTGTAGCCCTTCAGGTCCGGTGGCGCTCCCCACATGTTGTTTGGAATGATGCCGGCATTGCGCGTGACGGAGCCGCTCAGAATGTTGTTGATGAATCCGTCGTAGTCGAACGCGTAGCAAAGCGCCTTGCGGAGATTCACGTCAGTGAGCGGCGGCCGCGAGTTATGGATGATGAAATACATCGTCCGCAGCGACTCAGCTTCAAGGATCTGCACGCTATCCACCTGGCGCAACCGCTTGATCTGATCCTGCGGCAGGTAGCCGTCGGTGGTGTTGAACTCCCCTTTCTGCAATCCAAGTGCGCGGCTGGCCGTCTCCAGCACGACGCGGAATTCCATCTGGCTGATGTTGGACTTGCCAAAGCCGGCGAAATGCTCCTCGAACCGTTCTGCCTGGAAGCCGACAGCCGGATCGTAGCGACGCAGCCTGAATCCGCCGGAGCCTGCTTCATTCCGCGTCAGCCAGGCTGCTCCCATGTCGCCTGACTTATCGTTCTGGCGGAGCAGCTTGCTGTTGACGATCCATAGCTCTGACAGCGTGGAATTGAAGACAGCATAGGGCTTGTTCAGTGTGAACTGCACGGTGTGGGAGTCGATCGCCTTTGTCCTGCCCGGATCGATCACGCCTTTGAATAGGCCATACGCTCCCTGCTTCATGGCCAGAATGCGTTCCATCGAGAACACGACATCGTCCGCCGTGATCGGACTCCCATCATGGAATTTCGCATTGGGCTTGATCGACACGGTGTAGGTCACGGCATCCGGTGCGATATCGATCTTCTCGGCTAGCCACATGGCGAGTTCAGGCGGGTTGCCGACCCAGCGCACCAGGCAGTCATACAGGTTCAGCCGGGCACCGATGCGGCCAATGTCGAACACCGTATGTGGATCGAGCGTGTCATAGGGACTATTATTCGCAGTGACGAAGCGTTTGCCTGCTTCAGCATAAGCGCCACGTGCGAAGACGGCCGCGCCTCCGAGTGCCAGGACGCCCCGGCGACTGATGTGTGTCATGATGCTCTCCCAAGCCCCAGTTCAACGCGCAGGTCTTGTATGACCTTGTCGCGCGTCCTCGTCTGCCAGCGGGTGCGCCGGCCAATCGGTGTGTTCTCCACTTCCGGCAAAACCTTGAGCGCCACGAATACCGGTCCCGGCTGCGCCAGGATATCAGGCAGGTTCCGACTGAACTCCGGCAGCTCGCTGAACGCGAAGGCGCGAGGGTACCCGGAACCGCGCGCCAACACGTCGTAGGCCACAGCCTTGGCATTGGGCACCGGCTGACCGCCTGTCGTCGCGTAGCACTCGTTGTCGAGCAGAAAATGATAGAAGTTCGGTGGCGCCTGCTCGGCGATCGTGGTCAGCATGCCGAGGCTCATCAGGATGTCGCCTTCCGAGTCGAATAGCACCACGCGCCGATTTGGCTGCGCGAGCGCGAGGCCGAGTGCGAAACCGGCATGACCGCCCATGGCTGGATCGCCTAGTGGCACGTCCAGCGTTTCGCGGGTGGACAGCTTCACCCAGTGCCGTCCGCCCCGACCCGGCACCACAATAGCGTCGCCACGATATTCGGCGAATAGCTTCAGCAACTCGGCTGTGTGCATCATGACTTGCGTCTCCAGGCCCCGCTGTCATTGCTTCGCTTCGCTCGCAATGACACGAGGGCGCTCACCGGTTGAACCCGTGGTACTCATCGCCTACGAGAACGACCACCGGCCGCTGCGTGCGCTCCGCCTCCTCAAAGGCGATCGAGATGCGCCCTGCGTCGGCATCGCTCTCCACGAGATAATAGTTGATGCCGAATGCCATCAGGAACCGCTCAGTATAGGTTGCGGCGGTATCGGTGTTGACGCCGTGCCGCGTCCAGCCGCGGTAACCGACCATCAGCACGACCGGCACGTTCATCCCCAACAACCAGCCACGGATCGAGTCGCCTGATTCCATCATCCCGGTATTCTGAATCAGGATCAGCGGCTTGTGCCCGCCCGCATGCAGTCCGGCAGCGATGGAACACGCGTGGCCTTCCCGCGTCACGCCGATAAGCCGCAGCGATGGTTCGGCTTTCATCAGCATGTAAAGCCAATTGGTTTCGCTGTCCGGCAGCCACACCACGTCAGTGACACCGTTCTGCTTCATGTGCTGCAGCACGGTTTCCGGGCTCAGTGCCGCGGTCGTTGCGTCGGTCATCGGGCCTCCGGGGCGGATTTGTCGCGGGCGGGGCGGGTAGCTAACATCATCCTGACAAACCATCCAAGGGAGCGAGCCCATGGCCAACACATTCCGCGTCGGCAGCATGACGATCCACCGCATCGTCGAGATGGAATGCGGCTTCACGCCGGCGCTTGAATTCCTGCCTGGTCTGAAGCCCGAGGTCCTGGCGGAGAACCGCTCCTGGCTCGCCCCCACTGCGCTGGACGCGCAGGACAATCTGGTCCTGTGTTTCCAATCTTACATCGTGCGGACGGGGCGTCACACAATCCTGGTCGATAGCTGCATTGGCAATGACAAGGACCGCGCGGCACGGCCGCTGTGGCACATGAAGAAAGACGATGTATGGATGAAGGGGCTGGCGGCGCTGGGGCTGACGGTAAACGACATAGACTTCGTGATGTGCACGCATCTTCACGTCGATCATGTCGGGTGGAACACCAGGCTGGAGAACGGCCGCTGGGTGCCGACATTCCCGAAGGCGCGATATCTGTTCTCCAAGAAGGAGCTGGACTACTGGCTGGCTGAGAATGACAAGACCACTCTGCCGCCGATTGTGGACAGCGTCATTCCGATCGTCGAGGCGAAGCGCTGCGACCTGATCACCAGCGATCATGCGTTGGACGACAGCGTGGCGCTGCTCCCGACGCCAGGCCACACGATTGACCACTATGCGGTAGCACTTGGCCGGGGCGGCAAAGACGCGGTCATCACTGGCGACCTGATCCACTCGCCGTTGCAGGCGAAGTATCCGGAGCTGGCGATGCGTGTGGACTACGACCCGAAGCAAGGTGCGGACACGCGTCGCAAGTTCCTTGAGACATATTGCGACACGAGTACGTTGTGCTGTTTCGCTCACTTCCCGTCGCCGTCGCGGGGCTACGTGAAGCGCTGGGGCGAGGGGTTCCGCTGCGAGTACGTCACCGACTGACGCTGCGTGCAGCTGCTTGCCGGTTTGTCCGACCATTCCGTGCTGCTGCTTGACCTGCCGCGTTTCCGAAGAGATACGAAGTCATGAAATTTGGTCTGCGCTACTGCAATACCGGACGCTATGCCGAACCGGCGAACGCCGTTGAACTGATGCAGGCGGCCGAGGCGGCGGGGTTCGAATCCGCATGGACGGTAGAACACACCGTGATACCGCGCGGCTATCAGTCGGCGTATCCCTACACATCGGATGGACGCTTGCCAGGTGGGGAAGGGGACTTCTTGTTGCCCGATCCTCTGATCTGGATGGCGTACGTGGCCGCGGCGACATCACGTATCAAGCTCGCCACCGGTATCCTGATCCTGCCGCAGCATAATCCGGTTATCGTGGCCAAGCAGGTCGCCACGCTGGATCACATGTCGAACGGCCGCATCCTGCTGGGCATCGGCGTTGGTTGGCTCAAGGAGGAGTTCGACGCCATCGGCGCCGCATTCGAGAATCGCGGCCGCCGAACCGATGAATATATCGCCGCGATGCGGGAATTGTGGTCGGCGGATGTGCCGAACTTCTCCGGCCGTTTTGTAAGCTTCAAGGATGCATTCATGCGGCCCAAACCGGTGAACCGCACGGTGCCGATCATCATCGGGGGGCACACGGAAGCTGCCGCTCGCCGAGCCGGTCGCCTGGCGGACGGTTTCTTTCCCGGTCGAGGCCTGCCGACCGAACTGATCGAGCTTGTGCGCCGTACGGCACGCGAAGCCGGCCGCGACCCTGCCGCGGTGGAGATCACTGTCGGCATGCCAGACGATCTGGCGCAGCTTGCCGATTATGCTGCAGCAGGTGTCTCCCGTGTGTTGCTGCCTGTCACCGGCGTCGCCGGGCTGGCACGACGGGTTGCTGGACCCGAAGACCTGACCGGCTGGCGGGAGACCATTGAGCGCTACGCGACACTATGACGCTGAGACGTGCCGTCCTGCTGGATCTCGATGGAACGCTGATCGACTCGCGCCCAGGTATTGCGGCGAGCTGCGAGGCAGCCCTGCGTGCACTCGGCCACACGCCGGAGCCCTCCTTCGACGTAACGCCGTTAATCGGTCCACCGATGCCCCAGGTAATCGCTCGTCTGCTGCGCGGCTTCGGCGACGATCGCGTCGAGGCTGGCATCGCGGCATATCGGACGCATTACGGCGAGACAGGCTTGCGTATGGCAACGGTCTATCCGGGCGTCGCGCAAGCGGTCGGGCTGTTGGCGCAGAACCGCCAATGTTTCGTCGTCACGTCCAAACGAAAGGACTTCGCTTCACGTATCGTCGCATCGTTGGACTTTGCCGATGCGATCTCCGGCGTGCACGGCACGGAACTCGACGGCAGCCTGGACGACAAGGCGTTGCTCATCGAGGCCGTGCTGCGTCGAGAAGGACTTGAGCCGAGTTACACGATCATGGTCGGCGACCGGTCTCACGACATGATCGGTGCGCGTGCCAACATGTTACGAGGCATCGGGGTGCTTTGGGGTTATGGCACCCGCGACGAACTCCTTACGGCCGGCGCAGACGCTCTGGTCGAACGCCCCGAAGAGCTACTGACTGTTTAAGCGAATGCTTTTGCCACTGTCGCCAGAATGTTGGCGACTGCTTCCTTGCATCCCTGCGTCATGCTTGGCACGCCGCTCTCCGGCCCCTCCCAATTCAGCGTGAAGCAGAACGTCACCGGCCGATCTCCCAATAGCATCTGGCCTGGCAAGCAAAGCGCGTGAAAATCCCCCCAGTCGATACTTCCACCTTTCGCATAGGCCGGCGTATCGGGTGGAACTACCATCGCAATGGCATCGGCCATTGCCTGGATGCGTTTGAACTCAATTAATGTCTCCGGCTTGCTGAAGAACTTCCCCGAAAGCACCTGCTGGTAATACGACACAAACGTTGCCGCGCTGGCAATCATCGACTGCTGGTCGTTTATCGGCGACCGAGGCGTGCCCGGCAACTTGTCGTCCATGACCCGCAATATCCCCGCCCAGCCGATATCCACACCGGGCGGTGCGCCGGCCAACCAGGAAAACAGCCGGCGCGTCGAATCGGGAATCAGCACGCCGCTCAGACCGCTATCAACGATAAAGCGCCGCACGCGTTCGACACCAACGCGCGCCAGAGCCACGTCGGTTGCGGTGTTGTCGCTGTGGGCAATCATCGCTTCCAGTACCACACGCGCCGATGCGGTGCCGGATAGATGCAGGAACACGGGACTGCTGCCCGAGCGAATCCCGTCATCGATCGTCAACTGCTCGTCTTCTGATAGCCGGCCTGCCTCCACCTCGCGTAGATAGGTAGCCAGGATAAAGGTCTTGATCGCGCTGCCGACGAACATCGGTTCGTCCGGCCGGTGATCGAACCGCCAGCGCGAACCCACGTCTATGACATAGCTCGTGCGGTCGGCGAGTGCCGTGAACCGCGCAAGGGCGGAATTGATCTCGGGATACCCTTGCGCAGCAACGGACCGAACCTGAGCAGCCAGCAGCGGCAATGCCAGTATGGCGCGTCTTTGCATCGCGCCATTTAGCGCTAACTGTCCCGATACGGAAGCGCCAATCAGGCAGCGCGCCGCGCTTGAAGCGCCAGCACACGACGCGCACGCTCGAGTCCCTCTCCGGCAACCACCAGCGGCGCGTAACCATGGAGCTCCCATAGCATCGCATAATGGTCATTCGGCGGCGTGAAATCGGGATGTAGCTGGATTGCGCCGCACTCATTCGAGAACGCGTCGCGAGCGCCGGCTTCGAGATAGCTTTCGGCCGGCATGCCTTCGGCGAGCACCACATCGTGCTGCGGCAGCTCGATGTGGTAATAGGTGATCGCCTGGCGCTCAATCTGCGTCACCGTAGTTCCATTGATCAGGTGCCGGACGGGAATCAGCATGTCTTCCACGAACACCGCGTGGTCGGGCGAGAGAAGCAGATCACGTTTGGGTCGACCTGTACCGAACGCATGGGCGGCGATTCTTACGGGCAGAATCCGCCGGCGGTTCGGATGATGACGGAAGTCAACACGGCGGTGACCCATCCAGCGTATCGGCTGTGTACGGCCGGACACCGTCATCACCAGATCACCCTCGCTCAGACGCTCGATAGCCACCTCGCCAAGCGGCGTCAGGATGCGAGTGCCGGCAGCATAACAGGTCGCGGTGATCGTGACGGTTGATCCGCCTGTGCCGTCACTCATCACCGAAAAAACGTCTGCCGAATGATCCTCTGGCATCAACAGCGTAGCCAGCGTGGTGCCGACATTGCTGATGGTGAGCTCTCCAGCCGACCAGGTCGCCGTGTCGGCGGCGATGTCCTTTAGATCGATGGTGTTGCCCTGACTGAATCCCATGATCGTGGCGGCGAAGCTCCCAGGCTGCTGAAGCCGCAGCGTGCCCGTCTTGTCGCCAAAGCTGAACGTCTGGCCGGATGACACCGCAGCGGCGAAGTCGGCCACAGCGCCAGTTGCGAGGGCAATCGTGCCCGTCCCGCCGGCAATTGCTTTGCTGAAGAAGAGCGAGTCATCATTGCTGGCAAAGATCATCCCGTTGTTGTTGAAGACAGAGTTTCCTCCACCTCCAAGGCCGAATGCGCCATTCTCGGCAGTCGCTGCGACTGTACCGCCGAAGTCAACCGTAGTGTTCGTGCCAACCGTGATATTTGCCTTGGCACCCGCTGTGGCACTGACAATAGTCGCTCCATTGCCGACATGAAGCGTGCCGTCGAAGAAGGCGGCCTGAAGGTTGTCCGTGGCGGTCGCGTTGCCGATGTTGATAGTGACGTTGTCGAGAGTCTGACCGGCGGTACCAGACACCAGAAGGTTCTGGAGGAACAGTGAGTCGCTCTGGCCAGTTACGTTGATCGTTCCTGGCTGGGCTCCGGTGGCATCGGTGACGGTGACGCCCTCATAGAAGGTCATGCTGGCGAAATCGGTGGTCACATCGAGCTGGCCCTCGTAGGTCGCATCCAGCAGCGATGCACTGCCTGGCACCACGGTCAGGGCACTGTTCGGTATAATGGTGCCATGACGAATGTTACCGGCAAGCTGCACCTGGTTAAGAGTGGTCCCGGCACCGAGGGAGAGCGTGCCATTGAGCGCGTCGAACGTGCCCTCGATCCTGGTGGTACCCTTGTTGTCCAGGTTGCCGAGTGAAGCCTCTGTATAGTAGCCGCCGAGATCGAGCGTGGTACCGGCCGCCAGGCTGATGCTGCCGGAGTTACTGATAGGAGGTGTTACCGGCGCGGAACTCAGGATCTGCAGCGTCGAACCGCCGCTCACCGAAACTGAGCCGCTGTTGGCGAAGATGCC
>CAYRTL010000116.1:0-14932 GCA_964427005.1 uncultured Acetobacteraceae bacterium | reverse complement strand
CTGATGGCATGGTGGCCCTCAGTAGAACGGAGGGCCGCCATGGCGGATGACATCCTGGTGCAGGTTGACCCGGCGGGAATCGCCGTCGTGACGTTGAACCGGCCGGAGAAGCGCAACGTGGTGTCGCTGGCGATGTGGCGCGGTCTCGCCGAGATCTACACTGGGTTTGCGCGGCGAAGCGATGTACGCGTTGTGATCCTGACCGGCGCGGGTGGCCACTTCTGCGGAGGTGCCGATATTTCTGAATTCTCCAAGGTGCGAAACACGGTCGAGGATGCGCGCAACTATGGCGAGGCGGGCCGTGCGGCGACGCAGGCCATCATCGATCTGCCGCAACCGACGATTGCGGCGGTGCATGGCTATGGCGTGGGCGGCGGATGCGGGCTGGCGTTGGCATGCGATCTGCGAGTGGGCGATCCAAGCACGCAAATGGGCATTCCCGCCGCTCGGCTGTCGATTGTGTACGGTACGCTGGATAGTGGGCTGCTGCTCCGCGCTGTCGGCCTGGCGAACGCCAAGCTCGTCCTTTACTCGGGCCGCTACTTCCCATTGCACGATTGCCGCGCCATGGGCCTGATCGACATTGTCGCCGAACAGAGTGCAGTTGCGGGCGCACACGCGCTGGCACAAGAGCTGTGCACGCGCGCGCCGCTGTCACAGCGCGGCGCAAAACTGGTGCTGGAAGCACTCGATCGGGGCGAGGTGGACGAGCGCGCGGCAGAGATCGCGGCGGTCCAGGAGGCGGCCGTCAACAGCGAAGACTACCGCGAAGCACGCAAGGCCTTCATGGAAAAGCGCACGCCGGTGTTCACGGGGCGATAATCGTGGATGCACAATTCGCGCCGCTCGACACCGCGAAATTTCGCGATCCATTCATTACCGCGAAGGGCGAGGCCCGCGCGCAGGTGGCGCTGCGCTCGCTGGAGACGCTGTGGTTCAACACCGGTTCGCTATGCAACCTGACCTGCCGCAACTGTTATATCGAATCATCGCCACTCAACGACCGGCTCGCGTATCTGACATGCGACGAAGTTCGCGAATATCTTGACGAGATCGCACGCGATGAACTGCCAACGCGCCTGATCGGCTTCACCGGCGGCGAGCCGTTCATGAACCGCGAGATCATCTCCATGCTGGAGGAGGTGCTTTCGCGTGGATTCGAAGCTCTGGTGCTGACGAATGCGATGAAGCCGATGCATAGGCTGCGGCCGCAACTGCTGGCTTTGCGGAGCGGTTATGGCGACAGGCTGCGGATACGGGTGTCGCTGGATCACTCCACGCGCGAGGTGCATGAGGCGGAGCGCGGGCCTGGAAGCTGGGCTCCGACGATTGACGGGCTTTTATGGCTGGCGCGTAACGGTTTCGCCGTGGATGTCGCAGGCCGCCGCTTCTCCGGTGAACCAGAGGCGCAACTGCGTGCCAGCTTCGCCCGGTTGTTTGCTGAACTGGACGTGCCCATCGACGCCGCCGATCCAGTGCGCCTCATGCTGTTCCCGGAGATGGATGCACAGCGCGACGTGCCGGAGATAACCACGGCTTGCTGGGGGATTCTGCGCAAGTCACCAGACGAGGTGATGTGCGCTTCGGCGCGTATGGTGGTGAAGCGGCGGGATGCGACGGCACCGACGGTGCTGGCGTGTACCCTTCTGGCATATGACCCGCAATTCGAGGTAGGGCGTACGTTGGCCGAAGCGGCAAGGCCGGTATTGCTGAATCATCCGTATTGCGCGTCGTTCTGCGTACTCGGCGGCGGCGCATGCAGCCGGTAGGCCGTGTAGTAATACCTCTCCCGCTTCGCGGGCGAGGTGTACTAACTACGCGTGACCGGCGGCGCCTGACAGAAGTAGAGGGTCGATGTGCAGCTTCGCCAGCGCGCGGCGCCACTTGGTATCGTGGTCGCCGTCGAAAACGATGGTCTCATCAGCCGGCACTGACAGCCATGAATTCTGGTGGATCTCGGCATCGAGCTGCCCCGGCCCCCAGCCAGCGTAGCCGAGTGCCAGCAAACCCTCGCGCGGACCATGTCCCTCTGCAATCGCCTTCAGCACATCGAGGCTGGCGGTCAGCGCAACGGAGTCGTTGACGCGCAGGCTACCCTCGCCTGTCCAGTCGGTCGTGTGAAGGACAAAGCCGCGCGCATTGTCCATTGGTCCACCCGCACACAAAGAGATGCGCCGCGCCGGCGGCACCGGTGCCACCTCAAGCTGGCGCAGCAAATCATCAAACTTGGGGCGCTGCAGCGGCCGATTGAGCACGAGGCCCATCGCTCCTTCCGGCGTATGCGCACAGACGTAAACGACGCTCTGGGCGAACCGAGGATCCTCCATCGCGGGCATGGCGATCAGCAGATGCCCGGTGAGGAAGCCGTCCTCCTGCTTCTCCGGTAGCTTAGGCGTCTGGTCCATGGCGACGAATCTGGTCCTCCCAGCGCGCCTGCGCAAGCGGGTAACTGGGGCGGCGTGACTCCTGCCGCGCGGGAGGCTAGGAGTCGCGGGCTGGCAAGCCAGAGGGGAGCGAGCAACCAATGACGATCAAGGTCGGTGATCAGATTCCGTCCATGAAGTTGATGATGGCCACGCCCGAGGGGCCGAAGGAGACCACGAGCGACGAAATCTTCAAGGGCAAGAAGGTGGTGCTGTTCGCAGTGCCGGGGGCATTCACTCCCACATGCAGTGCAAAGCACCTGCCGGGCTTCGTGCAGAATGCGGATGCCATCCGGGCGAAGGGCGTTGACACGATCGCGTGCATCGCGGTGAACGACGCATTCGTGATGGGCGCCTGGGGGAAGGATCAGAGCTGCGATGGCAAGGTGGTGATGCTGGCGGACGGGTCCGCTGCATTTACCAAGGCGCTTGGGCTGGAGCTGGACCTGATGGCGCGCGGCATGGGCACGCGCAGCCAGCGCTACGCTCTGGTCGCCGACAACGGCAAAGTGACGCATCTCGCGGTCGAGGCGCCCGGCGGGTTTGAGGTGAGCAAGGCCGAGTCGATCCTGGGCAATTTGTAATTCAGCAACGGCACGTCGCGCGGGCGGAACGGTGCAACCCGCTCCGCCCGCATTTTCCTTCGCGGTCAGACCAGCACGAACCAGAGAGCCAGGCCGCCGCCGCCGATGATGACGGCGCCGCCCAGAAGCACGGCGAGCTTCGTGCCGTCTATCGTCAGACCGCGCTTCATGAAAATCATGCCGAGTATTACGAAGACCGCAATGTCGACAAGACCGTGCGTGGTCCAGTGATGGCCGGTCAGCGATGCCATGAAGGTGTTCAGCGGATCATACGCGTCCTTGATCCAGGCGAGCACGGTGTTGAACACGATGGTGATTGCAGCGGAGAGTCCAAATGCGGCGGCCGCGCCATCGATCGCGCCGGTCCGCACAGTGAACCGCCCGGCCGCGCGAGTCTCATGCATAGTGGTGGACATCACTCGGCTCCCTTCACACCGGTGTGGACGAAGGCGACCTTCACGCCATAGTTGATGATCGCCCCGGCGCCTTCGATCGCCAGGCCGTTCAGGATGATGAACGTCGCGACGACCATGACCATGGTGCGCGCCGCAGTGTTCGAGGCCAGTCTTTTGGCGGCCACGATCGGCAGGTACAGAGCCAGGACCAGCGGAATGAAGAACAGGTGCTCCTTGGTCTCCATGAAGAAGTTATGCGCCCAAGGCCATGGTCCTTTCAGGATCACCGCCTTGTCGGCGTAGTAGTAGTTCACGTACCAGAAGCCGCCGAGCAGCCAGGCGCACACTATGCAGACGGTGACGGCGCCAGCCGCGAGCCGTATGCGGTGCTGATTGGCCTCACTCGCATTCAGTGCTTCCACCACGGTCCAGACAGCGGCCATGATTCCAAGGACGCCGAAGGTCGGGTGGGCGAAAAGGATGATGTCGCTCATGTCTTACCTCCTGGCTGCGGCTTCGCAGGCGGAACACACCACCGCATTGATTCAGATCAACCGCTGGACGGATCAGTGGGATGGTGTGGCGGGAGAAAGATGAATGGCCGGTTAATGCCAGCCTCGTGGCTGGCTGCGAATGTGACGTCAGCCCTTGGGCACGTTGCGCTGCAACTCCGCCAGCCAGGCATTGGCATTGCCGTCGGATGGCGCTCGCCAGTCGCCACGCGGAGACAAGGAGCCGCCAGCACTTACCTTCGGCCCGTTCGGCATGGCTGATCGCTTGAACTGACTGAACGCGAAGAAGCGGCGCAGGAATACCTCCAGCCACTTGCGTATCGTCGGAAGATCGTAGGCGCCACGCCGTTCCGGCGGAAAACCTGGCGGCCAGTCGCCTTTCGACGCGTCGCTCCACGCCTGCAGCGCAAGGAAGGCGATCTTCGAAGGTGGGAAACCGTGACGCAGCGTGTAGTAGAGATTGAAATCCTGCAGCGCATAAGGGCCGATGAAAGCCTCGGTGCTCTGCGGCGTCTCGCCTTCCTTCGTCGGCACCAGTTCCGGCGTGATCTCAGTTGCCAGAATGGCATCCAGTGTCGCCGACACATCCGGCTCGAACTGGTTCGAGCTGATCACCCAACGGATCAGATGCTGGATCAGCGTCTTCGGCACGCCTGCATTGACGTTGTAGTGCGCCATCTGATCGCCGACACCGTAGGTGCACCAACCCAGCGCCAGCTCCGACAGGTCGCCGGTGCCGATGACAATGCCGTGGTGGTGGTTGGCGAGGCGGAAGAGATAGTCGGTGCGCAGGCCGGCCTGCACATTCTCGAATGTCAGGTCATAGACTGGCTCGCCCTTGGCGAACGGGTGACCGATATCGCTCAGCATGCGCTGCGCGGCAGGGCGAATGTCCAGCTCCTGCCAGGTGACCCCCAGTGCCTCCATCAGACGGATTGCGTTGGTTTTCGTATGCGCCGACGTCGCGAAGCCCGGCATCGTGTAGGCGAGGATGTTGGCGCGCGGCAGTCCAAGCAGATCGAATGTGCGGCCGCAGACGATCAGCGCATGCGTTGAATCCAGGCCGCCTGAGACACCAATGACGACGTGCTTGGTGCCGATGGCACGGAGCCTTTGCACCAGTCCCGACACCTGGATGTTGTAAGCCTCATAGCAATCCTGTTCGAGGCGCGCGGGATCTGCCGGGACAAACGGATATCGCTCAATGTTCCGTTCAAAGCCGATGTCACCATTCGGCGGATCGAGCCGGAAACCGATGCGCCGGAACGTGGTTGCGTGACGACGCCGGTTGGTGTCGAAGCTGCCCATCTGCATACGCTCATGCACCAGCAGGCCGAGATCGATATCGGCGACGGTGAACTGACTGGTGGATGGAAAGCGTTCGGTCTCCGCCAGCGTCGCGCCATTCTCGAAGATCGAGGCCTGGCCGTCCCAGGCGAGATCAGTCGTCGACTCGCCAGGCCCGGCCGCAGCATAGAGATAAGCCGCCACGCAGCGGGCGGATTGCGACGCGCACAGCAGGCGTCGCGTTTCAGCCTTGCCTATGGTGATGTTGCTGGCCGAGAGATTGGCCAGGAGGGTTGCGCCGGCCAGCGCCGCCAGTGAACTGGGCGGCACGGGAATCCAGATGTCCTCGCAGATCTCCGCATGGACCACAAGATTGGGCACATCTTCGGCGACGAACAGCAGATCGGTGCCGAATGGCGCGGTTGATGCGCCGATGGCGATCTCCGCTCCTGTTATCTGGTCGCCGACAACGAAGTGACGCGGCTCGTAGAACTCGCGGTAGTTAGGCAGATGCACCTTCGGCACCACGCCGAGCAGCCGCCCGCGATGAATAGCGAGCGCACAGTTATACAGCGCGCCGTTGTGGCGCAGCGGCGCGCCGACAAGCAGCAACGGCAGCAGGGTGGCCGAGGCGTTGACCAGTTCTGCGATGGCAGCCTCTACCGCGTCCAGCACCGTGGACTGGTGCAGCAGGTCGCTGATCGCGTAGCCGGAAATTCCGAGTTCCGGAAACACGGCGACTGCCACGCCGCGATCATGGCATTGCCGTGCGACATCGAGGATCTCCGCAACGTTCGCTCTCGGGTCCGCCAACGTGCAGCGGGCCGTGCAGGCGGCGACGCGGGCAAAGCCGTGCCGGTAGATGGAACGAAATTCCGGTGGAGCGCCCATCTGGCTGGAGCCTGCGTGTGCCATGTACACAATATGGTGCATGGCGGCAGCGCAGTCACGGTTCGTCCCAGTAAGTCAGGCGGCCACCGGACGTTCGACCGTCCGTGGCGAAGTCACCTCGCCACGAGTGCGGTATGCCAGCAGGGCCTGGCAAGCGGCGGCGGGTGAGAGGCCAAGTGGCAGCAGGCTGCCGCGTTCGCTGGCGCGGATACGTTCCGCCGGAGCGCCGAGATCGAAGGCCACGACATCGAGCCCCGCTTGCCACATCTGTGACAGCGTATAGCTCCAGGTCTCCGGCCAGAGCGCAGGCAGGAAGCCCAGCTCGGCCTCTTGCGCCCGGATCAGCTCGATGGCCTCCGCCTCTTCATATTTCCCGGTGATGTGGACCGCGCCGGTGTCCAGCAGCCGCCTATCGTCGCAGGTGTAGCCTACGACCACGAACTCCAGCGCAAGGCGCTGGGCAGCGACATGGCGTGCGCAGGCCAGCAGGTACTCGTAACCCTTGTCGATCCCGACGGCACCGGCAATCAGGACACGCCGCCGCAAACGACTGACCCGGCGATCCGAGCGGCGCGGCTGGACTATGTTGCTCTCCCACGGCGTCACGACGCAGGCCACGCGGGGGAAATAGCGATGCAACCGATTGACGACGTCTCGGCTTGGCGCCACCACACGGCGCGCACCGGCCAGAATGTTCTGCGATCGCAGCCGGAGCCGTGACGGGGTGATGTCTTCGTCGATCTTGCTTCCCACGTCTGAGTAGCAGTCTTCACAAGCGTCGCCGCCAGGTTCACCACAATAGCGCTTCTCTGGTCCGATCAGCGTGATCCGCGGGCAGACCCACCCGTAGTCATGCACCACCACGTCGTAGGGAACATCCAGCGCATGGGGCAGGCCGAGTATCGCGGGATCGTGGCCGATGAAATGGTGCAATTCCGCCCGCACAGGTTTATCCGCACGGAGGAACGTGGTCAGCTCCGACAGACCGTTCGCGATATCGAAGCGCAGATTAGGAAAAGCCTCGCCTGATCCATCCGACAGCCGGCAGCATACTCGGCCCTGCACACTGCTTGCAGGCGTGACGATGATTGGCCGCTGGCCCGAGGCAGCGATGGCGCGCCATCGTTCTGCGACGTACCGCTTCATGCCGCCATCGCGGGCATGAGTGATCAGGATGACGGCACCCTTGCGCGACCGCTGATTCCGCCAGCGCAGCGCATCCATGCGGAACCGCGCTCCGGCGAGACAGTCGGCGTGGCGGAAATTCGCGATCAACTCGTCGTAGCCAGGGTGCAATCGGTTAAGGATGGCACGATTGCGTTCCATCAACTCCGCCTTCGCGCCACCGAACGAGCCGGCACCGGCATGCGCAACGAACACGCCGGGCACAGCGACATGTCGCCAGCCGAGATGACGGGCACGAATGCAAAAGTCGTTCTCCTCGCCATACCCCTGGGCGAACAGGTCTTCTCGGAACAGCCCGACCGAGGCGATGCAGTCGCGCCTCACATAGACGCAGAAGCCATGCGCCGTCGGCACGTCCGTGACCTTGGCTCCATTCGCTCGGCGGGCCAGGCGGTCAAGGCACAAGGTCGCCGCTTGGTCAGGGACCGGATTGGCTTCGCCCTCGAACGGATAGCTGAAAATGGTTGCGTCGTTAGAGAACGGCGTGGCGGTGCCGATATCAGGCGCGCTGTAGGCTGCGGCGGCTAATCGCTCGATCCATCCAGGGGGTGTCAGCGTATCGCTGTTCAGCAAGATCACGTCGCGGTCAGCAGCCGCACGGATCCCGGCATTGGCAGTGGCAGGGAAACCGCAGTTCTTCTGCTGCCTGTGCAAAACGATGCGGCCGGCTTCGGCGAGGCCCTGCAGCGCTGCCACCAGCTTTGCCTCGGGCGAAGCATCGTCCACCACTATGCAGCGCACACCTGTCGGCAACGATGCCAGGACGCTGTCAATGCAGGCGAGTGTCTGCTCGCAGCCCCGATAGACCGGGATCACCACATCCACGCCTGGTCTCCGCACGACGCGCTTATTTCCATCGCGGACGCCAGTAATGTGCGCCGGCACCGCTGCCAGCCGCAGATCGACTGAACCGAGGGCCACGGACCTCGATGAAGGAAACAGTCGCCGCGCCAGTTCCGCAGCACCCGCCGCGCTTCGCTCATCGGCCAACGGATCCAGCGGGCTGCCGTAGAGATTCCGGCCGGCGGCATCGCGTACCGCTACCGGCGGTGTCAGCGCCCGCAGATCGGTGGCAGGAACGTCAAACAGGCGAGGCCTGGCGAGCGGGCGTGCGTGCTGTATGTGCGGCGCCGGATCGCTCGCGACGAGGCGCAGCCTCGTGCCGTTTGCATCCTCGACGCTGAGTTCGGGAGCGCAATCGGGATCATGAGGGAACCAGACCCAGCCGTTGAGACCGCCATCGCAGGCGCTGACGTAGCCCTCCACCTGGCCGATAAGAGCAGCGTTGAGCGGGCTGCCGAACAGATGCTGCCCTTTGACGCATACACCGATCTGACCGGCATTCCGCCAATCGTTGGGCAGCAGATAGACAGCCCGCTGGCACTCTCCCTCACGGCTGACTCGGCGAGCCCGCACCCCCATCGGCGATCCGTCGAACAGTATGACGACGCGGTTCACATCGGCAGCGAGGTCAAGCAGCGTGACGCGCAGTTTTCCGTCGGCTGACAGCGCGCACCAGCCAGCCTCGCCATGCGTCTGCACGATCGTATCTTGCATGCGGACATTCGCTGAACCCCGGACGTGGCCGTGCCTGGACAGCAGCTCGCGCAGACTCTCGCCGGCAAGATCATACTCGCCGAACCGCTGGTGTGCCGCGGCAAGCCCGAGCCAAGCCTCCTGCACGTCGTCCTTCTTGGCGATCAACGCGAAGGCCTGGATGGCGCGAGGGTCGCGTTCCATGAGACGGGCTGCGGCGATCGCCAGCATGATTTCGGAATCGTCCGGGGCGTGACGGAGGGCATACTCATAATACCGCAGGGCCGCCGCCGCGTCGCCTCGCTGGATCGCAGCTTTGGCGCGCTCGCAGGCATCCAGTACTGCGGCGCTGCGAACTGTCGTCACCCCCAACCCCTTTCGTGCACCGGCGCTCCGCGGCGGCACCCTAAGGGCTGGCGATTAATGAACCCTTGCCGAACGTCGCGCGAAGTGAGGGGCACGCGGACGCTCATCAGGCTTTGGCGATTCAAGCCCCTGTGATGAAGGGGTGGCGGACGGAGCCCTTACCTTCCGGCGAGCGCATAATTAGGCACAGGGGGTAGAACTACATGCTGCGACTGGCGCTTTTCTTCTTGGTGGTCTCGCTCATTGCGGCCTTGTTCGGTTTCACCGGCATCTCGGCCGCGAGCGCGGATATCGCTCGCATCCTGTTCTTCATTGCTATCGTCATCTTCCTAGTACTTCTGGTCGCCGGCCTGATGGCAGGGAGTACCTTATTCTAGCGGGCCTCCCGGGCCCGCGTTTGTGCGCCGCACACCAACAGTTTGCATCGCGGTTGGGGTGCGGCGCATGATCCCTCCCACGGAAATGTCGCGCGGACTGTCGATCCGGGCGAGCCAAGCGACTTGACTCCCCGGACCGTGGTCCGCTCGGCGGCAGCAAGGGAGCGAGGCCATGACGACGGTTGCCGCAATCCTCAAGCACAAGGGCTATCGGGTCACCACGGTTGAGCCGACCGCGACGATTGCGAGCGTGGTCGACACATTGGCGGAGCACCGTATCGGCGCCGCGCTGGTGATGGACCGCGCCGATCAACTACTCGGCATTGTGAGCGAACGGGACATCGTCCGGTGCCTGGCAGCGAATGGCGCGCGGACACTGGAGATGACGGCAGGACAATTGATGACCCGCGCGCTGAAGGTCGCCCATCCCGACACCACGGTGGCTTCAGCCATGGCGATGATGACGGTTGGTCGCTTCCGTCACATGCCCGTGATGGAGCACGACGTTCTTGTCGGACTGATCAGCATCGGCGACGTCGTGAAGGCGCGCATCATGGAGCAAGAGGACGAGGTAGACAGCCTCAAAGCCTACGTCGCCGGTTCGGGCTGATTGCTGGGCGCTTTACCGACGCTTCATTCTCGCATGCGATGATCACTGGCGAGACGAGGGGCTCGCTGTGGCAATCTACGATCGACGCGAGATCGAGTTCGACACGCAGGCTGTGAGGCTGGTGCTCGAATGGTCGCCCCGTGCGGCCCAGGCATTCGGCCTGCCACCGCTGACACCGACTGGCGTGCGCTGCAAACCGGCCGAGGGTGGGGTGGAAGTTACCTACGGGGAACTCACGTCCACGCGCGTCTTCATGCTGCGTGCCGAGGCCTTGGCTGCCATCCTGATCTCGTACTGCAATCGGGCAGGCATGCCGATGCCGCGCTCGGCCGAGAAGGGCGTTCGGGTCGAACGCGATCATGTGGTCATCGTGTTCACGCTGCGCCTGTCCGGAGCACCGGAGCCGGAGTTGCCGGAGGGGGCGATCGCCCGCGTGCCGGAAGCGGTGCGTGCCTGGGCCTGGATCGAGGCCAACCGCTGATCCGGGCGGTCTTGATACGCCTCCGTGACGCATTCCACAGTGAAGGCGGCGTCACAAGGGGGGCGGACATGACCAACCGGGTCGAGCTGAAGATCGATGAGCGCATCGCGTTTGCGGACAACCACGGCTTCGGCGACGTGGGCGCCTACGAGCGTCTGTCGGGTCGCGCGCATTTCGCAGTCGATCCACACGCTGCGGCGCAGCAGGGGGTGGTCGATCTGGACAAGGCGCCGGTGGACGGAGAGGGCCTGGTTCGCTTCGCCGCCGACTTCATGATTCTCAAGCCGCGCGAGATGGAGCGTGGCAACCGGCGCGTGTTCTATGACTACGGCAACCGCGGCCATAAGCGTGCGCTGCAGTTCTTCAATGACGCGCCGCACAGCAACGCCCCGATCACACTCGCGCATGCCGGCAACGGCTTCTTCATGCGCCGCGGCTATGCGGTGGCCTGGCTCGCCTGGGAGGGCGACATGCTGCCTGGCGACGGCCGCATGGTGCTGGATGTGCCGGTCGCCACGGACCATGGGAAGCCGATTACCGGTCGCATCCGGGTCGAGTACATCGCCGAGGTCCCAGGCACCACCTGCCTGCCGCTCAGCGGCAGGATCGCCGCGCATTCCTATGCCACGGTTTCGCTCGACACGAGCGACGCGGTGCTGACGCGACGGCGCTACCCGTACGACACGCCAGAGGTGATCCCAGGCGATCAGTGGCGCTTCGCATTGCTGCAGACCGGCAGCGGCGGGGAGACCCAGTCGCTGGAGCACGCCGTTGTGCCATCGGACCGGCACATCTATCTGCCGGCGGGATTCCAGCCCGGCTGGATCTATGAGCTGGTCTATACAGCGAAGGATCCTCTGGTGCACGGGCTTGGCCATGTCGCGGTGCGCGACTTCATCAGCTTCCTGAAATACGACAACTCGGCCGCCAATCCACTGCGCGGGGTCGAGAAAGCCTATGCCTGGGGCCGCTCGCAGACCGGCCGGTGCCTGCGCGATTTCGTGTATCGCGGTTTCAACGCCGATGCGCAGGGGCGGCGGGTATTTGATGGCGTGTTGCCGCATGTCGCCGGCGCAGGGCGCAAATGGCTGAACCATCGCTTCGCCAGCCCGATCGTCTCCGGTGGTCAGCAATACGAGGACCACTTCAACATCGCTGACAGCTTCCCGTTCTCTTACGCGTGGTCCACTGATCATCTTACCGGCAAACAGGACGCGATACTGAAGCGGCCCAAAACCGATCCGCTGGTCATGCACACGCAGACTGCGACGGAATACTGGGTACGGCGCGGTTCACTGGTGCATACCGACACGCAAGGCAATGACCTGAAGCAACCGGACACGGTCCGTGTCTATTGCTGGGCCAGCTCGCAGCATTTTGCCGATCCGCAGCCCAAGCCCCCATCGCGCGGGCACGGCCAGAATTTCTCCAATGTCGTGTCCACCTCAATGCTGTTCCGAGCCTGCCTCGACGCGATGGATCGCTGGGCGACTGACGGCACGTTGCCGCCGCCAAGCCGCATCCCGACACGCGCCGATGGCACGCTGATCAGCGTCGAGGAATGGCGCCGGCAGTTTCCTGCCATTCCTGGCGTTGCCACGCCGGCGTCGCCCAACATCCTGCCGCTGCTCGACTTCGGGCCAGATGTGGAACGCGGCATCCTGCGCGAGCCACCGCGGACCGTGCCGACCGGGAACGCACCGGATGCGCCAATTAAGCAATACTCCGTTCTCGTGCCGTCGGTGGACCGCGACGGCAACGATGTGCCGGGCGTGCGCGTGCCCATGGTGGTAGCCCCACTCGGTACCTACACCGGCTGGAACCTTCGCGCGCGAGGTCATGGACACGGCGCGCAACTGCGGTTTGAGGGAAGCTACATTCCGTTCCCCGAGTCACCGCAGGAACGGCAGATCACCGGGGATCCGCGGCAATCCATCCTGGAACGCTATCCGGACAAGGCCGCCTACGTTGCAGCCATTACCGCCGCTGCGCGTGAACTTGTGGCGCAAGGCCTGATGCTCGAGGAAGACGTGGCGCGATGTGCGGAAGCCGCAGCGGGCTGGGGGCGGCCACGGCACGATGTGTCATTGGAGTAGGTTCACCACAAAGACACAGAGGCACGAAAGCCCCCTGACGCTCGGTGCCTTCGTGGTTGACACGCGGTGACATTTAACCTACTAGTTAAATATGTCTACCGACCACCTCAGCCGCACCTTCGCCGCTCTCGCCGATCCGACACGGCGCGCGATCCTCACTCGGCTCTCGTCGGGAGAAGCCTCGGTCACCGAACTGGCTGAACCGTTCGAGATGAGCCTTCCGGCGATTTCGAAGCACCTCAAAGTGCTTGAGCAGGTCGGGCTGATCAAGCGTGGCCGCGAAGCACAATGGCGGCCGTGCCGGCTGGACGCACATCCGCTCAAAGATGCTGCCGATTGGCTCGAGCATTATCGCATCTTCTGGGAGGAAAGCCTCGATCGCCTGGAAGGCTATCTGAAGGAACTGCAAGGCCAGGAGAAGCGACGTGGCCGCAAACAGTAGCTGCGAACTCCTGATCACCCGCATCATCGATGCGCCGCGTCGTCTGGTATTCAAGGCGTGGACCCAGCCGGAGCATGTCGCGCGTTGGTGGGGGCCTCAGGGCTTCACCACGACTCACTGCGAGATGGATATCCGGGTCGGCGGAAACTACCGGTTTGGCATGCGCTCGCCGCAAGGCACCGAATACTGGAAGCGCGGAGTCTTCCACGAAATCCAGGACCCGGAACGCATCGTCTTCACCTTCGCCTGGGAAAATCCCGACGGGGCATTACAGCATGAGCTGCTGACGACGGTGACGTTCGACGAACAGGACGGCAGGACGAAGCTGACACTACGCCAGATAGGGTTTGAATCAATTCAGCGCCGGGACGATCATGTCCAGGGCTGGACCAGCACGATGCAACGCTTCGCCGAGTATCTGGTGACCACCACGCAAGGATGACAACAGCCATGATCCAT
This sequence comes from uncultured Acetobacteraceae bacterium, assembly GCA_964427005.1. GTDB lineage: Bacteria > Pseudomonadota > Alphaproteobacteria > Acetobacterales > Acetobacteraceae > JAMXLO01. The sequence goes on along the minus strand of CAYRTL010000116.1, from coordinate 1,288 downwards.
CACGATCGGCACGCCGCATGAAACTCTTCTACGGTTGGGTGATTGTCGGCGTCGGCATAGTGGTGACGTGCATCGGTATGGGTACGATGATGTCACTCGGCGTCTTTCTTCAGCCGATGTCGCAGGAAATGGGATGGTCGCGCGCCGGCATCTCATTCGCTGCCGTGCTCAATTTCCTCGCGATGGGTTTCGGATCATTTTTCTGGGGATCACTCTCGGATCGGTTCGGTACGCGCGCAGTCGTCATGGCAGGTGGCATCCTGCTTGGGATCGGCCTCATCGCCGGAAGCCAGGCGGCGACGCTGTGGCAGTTCCAGCTCCTGTTCGGCATCACTGTCGGCTTGGCGGCCGGCAGCTTCTATGCGCCACTGACAGCGAACGTCACGCGCTGGTTCACCGCCAATCGCAGTTTGGCCGTCGCTCTGGTCTCCGCGGGCATGGGCCTCGGCTCGCTGCTGATCGCGCCGTTGTCGCGATGGATGATCAGCAATTACGACTGGCGCACGGCGATGCTGGTTATCGGCAGTCTTGCGTGGCTGGTGATCATCCCGGCGTCTCTATTGGTGCGACGGCCACGCGCTACGGCGCTCAACACCGGCAGCCATGACGTCGGTACCCACGACTTCACCATCCTCCGCGTGTTGCAGACCCCGCAGTTCGCCGCGATCGCCTTGACGCACTTTGCTTGCTGCGCGGCACATTCCGGCCCGATCTTCCACATGGTCAGCTATGCGATCGATTGCGGCGTACCATCGATGACGGCAGCTACCGTGTTCGGCGTCGCCGGCCTCGCATCACTGAGTGGCCGCATCGTGTGCGGGCTGGTTGCGGATCGCGTGGGCGCCAAGCGCACGCTCGTTGCTGGCCTCACGGTGCAGGCACTCGCGGTCAGTCTTTATGTAGTCACGCATGGGACCGTCGGCTTCTACGCGCTGGCGGCGCTGTTTGGTCTGTCCTATGGCGGCGTGATGCCGCTCTACGCGATCCTTGTGCGTGAATATTTTGGCGCGCGGATCATGGGAACCGCATTCGGTGCCGTTGCGATGGTCTCCACACTTGGCATGGCGATTGGGCCTTGGGCCGGCGGCTGGCTGTTCGATCACTTCGGCAGCTATTTCTGGCTGTATATCGGCTCATTCGGCATCGGGCTCGGTGCAGTGGCGATTGCGTTCACCTTCCGCCCGCCGGAACCACGTAAGGTGGCGTTGGTAGCGGCGGGTCTGACTTGATTCTTGTCATTGCGAGGAGCGAAGCGACGAAGCAATCCCCATCACGCGGGGGATTGCTT
>CAYRTL010000115.1:0-14938 GCA_964427005.1 uncultured Acetobacteraceae bacterium | reverse complement strand
GCGCGACGCGGACGGGGAGCTGACCAGGCAGATGCTGCTGCTGGCTTTAGCTTAGAGCAGCTCGAGGCTGACGCGAATCAGCGCTGCCGCCAAACAGCGTACACCTCTCCCACTTCGTGGGCGAGGTGCACGGTAGGCGGTCACAACGAGTTAGCCTGTACACGATCTAAAGCGCCGCCTCGATCGCAGCCGCAATCGCGAACAGCCTGGCATCGCCGAGCGTCTCACCAACCAACATCAGCCCGACGGGAGGTTCGCCTTGCTTGTGGCACGGCAGGCTGATCGAGCAGCGGTCAAAGAAGTTGCCGAGTGCGGTGTTGCGCAGGATATGCAGATCGATCCGGTTGTACTCCCGCTCGTCGTCCAGTTCGGCGATGCGCGGCGGGACGATGGGCACAGTGGGCATGATCAGCGCATCGAATTCCCTCGTGCGTGCATCGAGGCTCGCGATCAGTCGCGTCCGCGCCTCGGTCAGTTCGAGATAATCCGCCGCCGTCATCCTCTCACCGCGTTCAATGCGCATGCGGATACGGGGATCGTAGCCGCCGCCATTTTCGGCCAGCAGTTTGCGATGCCAGGCATACGCTTCCGACGCGGCGAAGCCTCCCTTGGCATTCACGGCAGGCACTTCATCGAACTCGGGAACCTGGATGCGCGTGATGCGCGCACCGGCTTGCGACAATGAAGCAAGCGCACGGTCGAACGCGTTGCTGACCGTCGCGTCCATGCCGTCGAGCACCATGTTGGTCGGAAGCGCCAGGCGCAATCCGTTTAATGTTGCTGGCACCAGCAGCGCGGGCGTCTCGCCTGCCAGTATTGCATCGATAACCGCGCAACACGCCACGCTGGGCGCAAGGGGGCCAACCGAATCCAGGCTGGGCGCCAATGGCAGCACGCCGCTGATCGGCACGCGTCGCGCAGTCGGCTTGTAACCGACGATGCCGCAGAAGGTGGCGGGGATACGGCAGGAGCCCCCGGTATCCGTGCCGAGGCCGGCCACCGCCATACCGTCCGACACGGACACCGCGGTGCCGGATGAACTGCCGCCGGGAATACGCCCCGCCACTCGATCCCAGGGCGAACACGGTGTGCCGTAGTGTGGGTTGATCCCAAGCCCCGAAAAGGCGAATTCAGTCATGTTGGTACGCCCCATCGGTACGAAACCGACAGCCAGCATGCGCTGTACCACTGGTGCGTGTACGGCGGCAGGGGGTGCATCCGCCAGCAGACGAGAACCGGCCGGTGTCGGTTCGCCTGCGATATCGAACAGGTCCTTGAGGCTGACCGGTATACCCGAATAGCGACCTGGTTCGCGCCCGGCGCGGCGCAAGGTATCCATGGCGTCCGCCATCGCACGCGCCTGTTCCGCATACACCTTGATGAAGGCTCGCGCGCCTTCGCCGTCGGGATCGAGGATCCGGTCGAGGCATTGTTCCACGAGAGCGCGACTTGTGGTGGCGCCATTGGCGAGGGCTTGGGCGTGCTGTTCGATCGTGCGCATGATGCGGCCTCTCCGTTCCGTTGGAAGGATGCATAATGAGCGACAAGCCCGCAAAGCCCGTGTTGCTGACCGGCGCATCAGGCGCCCTCGGCCGTATGCTGACGAAATCGCTGTCAGCCGAGGGATGGACGCTGCGGCTGACCGATATCGTGCCATTCCCTGATCTCGTGCCGTCAGGTGCGGAGTTCACGCGGGCCGATCTGAACGATGGCGTGATGATGTTGCGCCTGGCGGAAGGATGCGGCGCGATCGTGCATCTGGGCGGAGTGTCGGTGGAACGCCCGTTCGAGGAGGTGCTAGGGCCGAATATCCGCGGGCTCTATCACATCTATGAGGCGGCCCGTCGCGAGCGCGCGCGTGTGGTCTTCGCCTCCTCCAATCATTCCATCGGTTTCCATGAACGGGTGGAGACTATAGGCGCGGACACTCAGTTCCTGCCCGACGGATTCTATGGCTTGTCGAAGGCGTATGGCGAACTGATGGGTCGGCTTTACTGGTACAAGCACGGCGTGGAGAGCGTATTCCTACGCATTGGCTCTTGCTTTCCCGAACCGATGGACGCGAGAGCGTTGGCTACCTGGCTTTCCTATCCAGATCTGTCCCGGCTGGTGGTGCGCTGCGTATTGACCGAGCGAGTCGGATGCTGCGTGGTCTGGGGAGCGTCCAACAATCAGCGCATGACATGGTGGAAGGATGATGCTCGCGATAAGATCGGTTGGCAGCCAAGCGATAGCGCCGATTCGTTTGCCGGCCAGCTTGCGGGGAAGGTGAGCGGCGATCCGGTCCAGGAGCGCTACATGGGCGGCTCGTTCTGCTCCATCGGTTATTCGCGCGAGACACCGGCACCGCAGAAGCTGTTCGAATAGGAGGAGGGAATGCCTGAAGGACGGCTGTATATCGGTAATCGGCGCTATTCATCCTGGTCGATGCGGGGTTGGTTGGCGGTGAGGCTTGCACGATTGGACGTGGAGGAAGTGCTGATTCACTTCGTCCGTCCCGGCCCTACGGATGCGATCAGCAAGCTGTCTCCCAACGGGCTCGTGCCTTACCTGGAGCACCGCGGCGCACGCGTTTGGGAGTCGCTAGCGGTGTGCGAGTACTGCGCCGAAATCGCACCGTCGCTGTGGCCGGAGGACAGGATTGCGCGCGCGCATGCACGGGCGATCAGCGCGGAAATGCACGCCGGTTTCACGGGCTTGCGCAGCGCGATGTGGATGAATCTCGGCCGCGATTTTTCCGGGCTTGGCCGCACGTCAGAGGCGCTGGCCGACATTGCGCGCATCGAAGCGATGTGGGCCGACACGCGGGCGCGGTTCGGCGACGGCGGGCCGTTCCTGTTTGGCAGCACATTCACCGCGGCTGATGTGATGTACGCGCCGGTGGTGACGCGGTTTCTGACCTGGAAGCCGGAGATTGGTCCGGCGACACGCGCGTATTGCGACGCGGTTCGTGCTCACCCGCTGGTCGAAGCCTGGTACGATGCCGCGGCCGCGGAGCCGGCGGAGTGGCTGCTGCCGGACTACGAGAACGCAAAGTAGTGCGCCCGCCTACGTCTTCTGCACACCCCAGAACAGCGGGATGGCGCACTTGACGATGCCGCTGATGTTCTTGCGGAACGCTGTTGGCTGGAACACCTGGCCCAGTGGCACGAATGGCACGGTTTCGAAGGCTCGGCGCTGAATCTGTCCGCAAATCGCCTGCTGCGCCTTCAGGTCGGGCGCATCGAACCATTGCTGGCGCATCGCCTCCATTTCGGGATCAGTTGGCCAGCCGAACCAGCCGCCTTTGCCGTTGCCACGCAGCGGATAGGAACTGCCGGGATTGGACACAGTCAGCCCGCCCCATAGCGTGCAGAAGCTGTTCCATCCGCCTTTGTCAGGTGGCGATGAATTCGCTCGCCGCGACACGAGCGAACCCCAATCCATAGCCATGAACTCGACATTCAATCTGAGTTCCTGGAACAGGCTGCGTGCCACCTGCGTGATCTGCGCCAGCGCCGGCTGATCGGTTGGCGACATCAGCAGGATCTTCTCGCCCTTGTAACCGGAGTCAGCGACAAGCTTCTTTGCCAACGCAACATCTCGCGGCCCCGACAGCGCTTCGAGTCCTGCCTTGTTCGCCATTGGCGATCCATCAGTGAAGAAGCCCACCGGGAAACGCCCGAGGTCGGTCTGCTCGCCGACGATGGCCTGCACATAGGCGCGCTGATCCACCGCGGGCAGGATCGCACGCAGCAGCTTGGGATTGTCGAACGGCGGATACAAATGGTTGAAGGCGAGCACACCAAGCCAGCCGAACGGATCGAATACCTTGACCTGCACACCATCGGCCATCTTCAGCATCGGCACGAGATCGATCAGTGGCAGTTCCACCCAATCGACCTCACCTGTCTGCAGCGCAGCGGCCGATGTGGCCGGATCGGGCTGCACGATCCATTCGACGCGATCCACATGGACCGCTTTGCCGCCCGCGAAGTATGACGGCTTCTCCTGCCGCGGCACGTATTTGTCGAATTTTTGCCAGGCGGCCCGCGCGCCGGAGACCCATTCGCCGACGAGGAAACGGTAAGGCCCGGAGCCGATGTACTCCTTGATCTGCTCGGACGGTGGCGTCTTCGCCATGCGCTCGGGCATCATGAAGCAGTTGCGCGCCCCGAGGGCGTACAGCATCTGACGAAATGGCTTCTTCAGCCTGATCTGGAACCGCTTGTCATCCAACGGCTTCATTTCGTCTGTCAGTGATATGAGCTGCTGGCCGAACGGATCCTTCGCTGCCCAGCGGGTAAGCGAGGTGGTGCAATCTACTGCGCGCACCTTCTCATTGTCGTGAAACAACAAGCCGTCGCGCAGCGCGAACGTCCAGGTGAGTTCGTCGGAAGAGACTTCATGCCCCGCGCACATCTGCGGCTGTGATTCGACCGCATCGTCGATGCCGTAGAGCGTGTCGAAGACCATGTAGCCGTGATTTATTGCCACAGTGGCGGTAGTCCAGATCGGATCCGGATTGGCCAGATTTGCCTGGGGCACGAAACGCAGCGTCTTCGCTGTGCCCTGCGCAATGGCCGGACGGGACAGAGCCGCAAGCGCGGCGGCGCCCTTCATCAGGTCCCTGCGTCGCATTGAAACTCTCCCTGCATATTTGACATTCGCGGCTTGCCTGACCGCAGGGCTACCTGACCCAAGAGGACTGGTCTAGGGTCCGCCGCCATGAATGCGTCACCCGATCCCACTGCTGCCCCGCCCGGCGGCGCGCGACCTTCACCTGTAATTTATGTAATCATTGGACTGGTGTTCGTGGTGCTGATTTTCGGCACCGGTGCGTTCCTTTGGCTGAGCCAAGGTGGCACTGCATCGCTCATCGGCGGGCCATTCGCGCTGCAAGATGGCAATGGCAAGCAGGTCACGGATCGTGACTTCCGCGGCAAATACATGCTGATCTATTTCGGCTACACGTTCTGTCCGGATGTGTGTCCGACTACCCTGAACGAAGTGGCGAACGCGCTCGATCGGCTTGGGGGCAAGGCGGCGGACCTGCAGCCGATATTCATTACAGTCGATCCACGTCGCGACACGCCTGCCGTGGTGAAGCAGTACGCGGCTGCGTTCACTCCTCGCCTTATCGGCTTGACCGGCACACCGGAAGAGATCGCCAAGGTGGCGCAGGAGTATCGAGTCTATTATGCCGAGCATCGCACAGGGCCCGGGCCAAACGACTACACGATGGACCACAGCTCGGTGCTGTACCTCATGGGACCGGACGGACGCTTCATCGCACCAATCCGTGCTGATGGCACGGGTGCGGAGATGGCGACGGAGCTGTCTCGTCTGATGTCCTGAACGGGTCTGGAGAAGGATGAGGCTTATGCATCTTCGTTTGATCAGAGGCCTGCTATTCGCAATGCCGGCACTCGCGATGGCCCAGCAGAATGCCATTCATGTTGACAATGCGTGGTCGCGTGCCGCCATGCAGGGACGCACCGGGGTGGTTTACCTGGCAATCACCGACACCGGCGCGCCTGACCGTTTAACAGCGGCGACTTCACCAGTGGCATCAAGCGCGCAGTTGCACGAGTCATTCACTGAAAATGGCGTGGCGAAAATGAGGGAGGTTCCGGCGCTACCGGTAGAGTCAGGCAAGCCGGTTACCCTCGCGCCCAACGGGTATCATATCATGCTGATGGGACTAAAGCAGTCGCTGAAGCCCGGAGACACATTTCCAATCACGCTGAGCTTCGACAAGGCGGGTCAGGTGACGGCGACCGTTACGGTGCAACAGGCCGGTGCCGGCATGCCGATGAATCATGATGCGATGGGCGGCATGACCATGCCTGGCATGCCAGCGCACGGTCAGCGCCAGTGATGCCAATGACCCCGCCCACCGCCGCCCCAGCCCCATCCTCCGCCGAACCCGAACACGACTGAGGGATAAAAGCCTCCATAGTAGGCAGGACCGTACGGATAGGCCGCATACGGGTATGGGTAGGCATAGCTGCCGGGTGGCGGCTGGACGATGTCACCGTGAGCGACCATGCACTGGGTGTAGCTGACATCGTAATATTGTTGGACGCTGCCGTACGCAGCGGCGGCATTGTTGGCGCCGATGGCGCTACCTGCCAGCAGGCCAGCTCCGGCACCGACGGCCGCACCAGTGCCGGCAGCGCCGCCTGCCGCACCAATCGCAGCACCGGCGGCCGCGCCAAGCGCCGCGCCGGCGACGGCGCTGCCGACTGCGCTTTGGGATGCCGCCGCGCTTGGCGCTGTGCCGCCGATTTGCTGCCACGCATATTGCCGGCACGCGATGTCGTCCTGCTGGAAAGCCTCAAAACTCTTTCCCTGACCGGGAAGCGCCATGACCGAGGGTCCCGATGGGGGCGGTGTCGCACATGCGTTGAGTGCCACACCGAGGGTCGGGATCAGCAAAATGGCAACGCGGTGCATCGGCAGTTCCTCGGTGGCGTCATGGCGGCAATCGCCATCCTACATCGAATTCAATGCGCGTTGTTCAAGCATTCACCCCGTGTGACCTATTTCGCCATTTGCATATTCCGCCATCGGATAGTTTCCGCTGCGAGGTAGTGATCAATAAACTGATCTTGCCTCAAGTTTCGCTGATCGTATGTTGCCGAAGCCAATGCGGAACCAAAACTGACCTTGATGTCAGGTATCGATCGGCCGGCGCATCCCGGCGTAACGCGACTTCATCGCGGCTTCCAGGCTGTGCACGACCGAGGTGTGCGGTTGCGCCAGCGGCTTACACCGCAAAACCTGCACGCTCCGTCGCTCGATTGGCTGAATTTTCTGATTGCCGATGTCCGGGGCGGCCTGGGCCCCTACGTGGTGGTCTTTTTGGTTGCAGAACAGGGCTGGTCCCCGACGCAGGCCGGCTTGGTGAGCGCGGTTGGCGGTTGGCTCGGACTCCTGGCGCAGGCGCCCATCGGGGCGTGGCTGGATCGCACCACGCACAAGCGTGCCGCCATGCTGTGGGGCTTGCTTGGCCTGTCAATCGGCGCGGTGGTGCTTGCCGTTGCACCGAGCTTTTGGCCCGTGCTCCTGGCCAACAGCGTCATGCAAGTGGTCAGTGGAGTGTTCGAGCCCGCTGTGGCGGCGCTCACTGTCGGTCTTTGCATGCGGCAAGCACTGACGGCCCGAATGGGACGCAACGCGGCCTGGTCCCGTGCGGGGAACATCGCAGCGGCCGCGGTGTCCGGATTGGTCGCATGGATGTTTTCCGCGCGCGCGGTGTTCCTGGAAGTACCGGTCATCGCCGTACTCGCAGCCATCGCGGCGATGACCCTTCCTTACCCAAAGGTCGATCTCCGGCGAGCACGCGGCCTGGAAACCGGCGAGGGCCATACGGAGGGACCGGGATCCTGGATCAAGCTGCTGCGGAGCCGTCCGTTGCTGGTGTTTGCCGTTTGCAGCTTTCTTTACGAGCTGGCCGATGCGCCGCTTCTCACACTTGTCGGGCAGAAGCTTGGATCAGAGGCGCCGGGCACGGGGCTCGTGATGACGTCCGCTCTGATCATCGCGGCTCAGTTCGGTATGCTGATCGGCTCCATTCTTGTTGGCAAGCGCGGCGATGCACTGGGCCACCGGCTGTTGCTTGCAGTCGGATTTGCCATTGTCCCAGTGCAGGCAGGCCTGACCATCGTTTCGGATTCCCCGACATGGTTACTGGCTGTGCAGGTATTCGGTGGTTTTGGCACGGGGCTATTTGCTGCCCTCACTCCTATCTGGCTGGTTGACGCAACGCGCGGCAGCGGACGCTATAACCTCTCTCAAGGGGTCATGGGTGCGATGCGGTCCCTGGGTGCCACGACCAGCGGATTGTTCAGCGAGTTGCTGGTCGAATCGATGGGCTATACGGCGGCGTTTGTTGGCTGCGGGATAGTCGGCACCGCGGCTGCCGTGCTGCTTTGGTTCGGGCTGCGAGAGCGCGTGGCTTCTACCGCGGCCTCAGCCATTCCAGCTTAACACCCATAGCGATTGATCCACGTCAATGCGTTGGCGGCCGCCCTATGACAGCGTTCGTTGGCATGGACAACCAGGCAAGCCAGCTTCCTCACGTGCGTCCCAGGGCGCACGACAAGTACCTGCGCCTGATCGATGCGGCGCAGAAGCTGCCACCGGTGACGACGGCCGTTGTGCACCCCTGCGACGAGGTGTCGCTAGGCGGCGCTGTCGAGGCGCGCAAGCTTCATCTGATCGACCCGATCTTGGTCGGCCCATCGGCGCGCATTCGCGGTGTGGCGGCCGAGCACCATATCAATATCGCGGCGCTGCCGATTGTCGATTCAGCTCACAGCCATGATTCTGCTGCGAAGGCCGTAGCCCTGGTGCGAGAACTCAAGGCCGAGGCCTTGATGAAGGGCAGCCTGCACACCGACGAACTGATGGGCGCTGTGGTTGCACGGGATACCGGCATTCGGACCGAGCGGCGCATCAGCCATTGCTTCGTGATGGACGTACCACGTCATCTCGATCCGCTGATCATCACCGATGCTGCCGTCAATATCGCCCCGACGTTGGAAGAGAAGGTCGATATCGTGCAAAACGCCATCGATCTGGCGCACGCGGTCGGCTTTCCAGAAATTCGTGTTGCAATCCTGTCGGCAATGGAGACGGTGAACCCGAAGGTTCAGTCAACCATCGAAGCAGCGGCGCTGTGCAAGATGGCTGACCGCGGCCAGATAACCGGGGCACTGTTGGATGGCCCACTGGCGCTGGACAATGCGATCTGTCCCGAGGCGGCGGCGATCAAGCACATCATTTCGCCGGTTGCCGGGCGAGCCAACCTGCTGGTGGTCCCCGACCTCGAGGCGGGCAATATGCTCGCCAAGAGCCTGTCGTTCCTGGCGAGCGCTGACTCGGCTGGCATTGTGCTGGGTGCGCGGGTGCCGATCATCCTGACCAGCCGCGCCGATACGCTGATGGCGCGACTGGCATCGTGCGCGATAGCGTCGATGGTCGCGGCAGCCAGGCGGAAATGACGGCGATCAAGCCTTAGTCGAGTTCTTCGCCAGCCGTCTGGCAGTCCGCAGTAGAAGCTGCCGATCCTCACCGGAACATTCGCGATAGAGGCGCAGCATGGCGAGTTCGTCACCGCTGTAGGGCTGGCCGGGACCGGCTCTTTCCCGGCCGTACATCAACTGCTCGACCCCGATGTCGAGCGCGGCGGCGACACGCGTCAGGTTGGCCGTCACCTGGCCGGCGCGACCGGTTTCCCACTGGGCCACCGCACTGCGGGAGACACCAACCGCCGCTGCCAATTGGTCCTGAGTCCAGCCCTGGTCCTCGCGCGCGGCGCGGATGCGCGCACCGATGTCTCGTGGAGTGGTCATTGCTGCATCCTACGTCAGAATCCCTAACGGTGCCAGAGAATTATTAGTCATGTATATTGACATACACGGTCTGAGTTACTAACGTGCATGTTCTTGTTTTGTTCAAGAGGTGATATGCCCAAGAAGCTTACCTGGACCGCTGCGCAGGATGCCCAGATCAGGCGGCTTCGGGCCGAGGGCGCCTCCTGGGACACGGTAGCAGCGATTCTCGGTCTCACCCGTTGGTCGATCATCGAGCGCGGCCGACGCATTGGCGCCCGCCCACCGCCGCGGGAGTTCATCCCCCCGCCCGAGGACCCACGCCGCGATCCTCTGCCCGCCGGGCATCCGCGAAGCTGGGGGGCGATCACGACGGGCACCGTGCTGGAGAACACGCTCTACCCACTGCCGGTCTTCCCCCGTTGACCGCACAAGGAGATCCCGCCATGAGCCAGGCTCCCGCCGCGGATGTGCGGCCGTTCGATACTGAGCTGGTGACCTACCGGCTGGAGGAGGCCGGTGCCACATTGCTGGCCCTGCCAGGATCGGGCTGGTCTACCCGGCTGCGCAGTTCGTCGCTCGACATCGTGCGGACCGCGATTGAGAGCTATGGCTGGACAGCTAACCGCATCCGTCCTGCCATCCCATCGGCCGCACGGATCTCCAGGATGGACGAGGCGATGGGGTGGATCTCGCTGATCCCGATCGACCGTTATGTACTACGGCGCATTGTCGGCGCACGCAGTCTCGTGCACCCGATCACCGAGCGGTACCTGTTTCCCTGGCGCCGGCTCGCCGCGGCAATCGGCGCGGATCACAAGGCGGTGCAGCGGTGGCACGCGCAAGGGATCGACTTGATCGTCGCAGGGCTGAACGAGCGGTAGCACTCACGGTCGGTTTCGGTCAGACATGCCGAGATGAGACTGTTCGTTCTCGGCAAGCGCGGCAGCGTCACTCACTGGACCGAGGATGCGGTGGCCGGCTTCCGCGCAGCAGGGCATGACGTGTGCCTTGGGTCCACGCGCAATCCCATCGTGCACCGATCGATCGAACAGATTCTGCTGGCTCGCTGGACGGGCGCACCTCTTGCGGCACACATCCGACGCGCGGTCACCCGGTTTTCCCCGGACCTCATCCTGGCGATCACTGCCTACCACACACCGGTGGCGATCGTGGAGCATCTCGCGACGCTGCCGAACCGTCCGCCCATGGTCGGGTGGGTCGGCGACCTTTTTTCGGACGAGAGCCGGTGCCTGGCCGGGTTGTTCGATGCAGTGGCCTACACTGACACCGGGCTGCTGGGATTGCACAACGAGCTGGGCTTCCCGTCCCGAGCGGTCTTCTTGCCGCACGCAGCGAGCCCACGCCTGCGACCCATTCGACAGGAGGCAAGAGATCGCCGAACCGACATGGTGTTTGTTGCCAACCCCACCCCGCATCGGCTGGCCCTCGTCGGACAGGTGCGCACGCCCATGCAGCTCTACGGTCCAGGGTGGCACCAGCTAGGGCAGACCCGTCACCAGATCCATCCGGGCCGTGTCGGCCTGGACGAACTTGCCGCGATCTATGGCGCGCATCTCGCCGTGCTGAACGTCCGCAACGAAGGCAATGTGCTTACCGGGCTGAACCAGCGGCACTTCGACCCATACCTGCTAGGCACCGCAGTTGTCTCGGATGACCCAGGTGATCTGTCGCTCTGCTTCGAGCCGGGCCTCGAGATGCTGGTCTACCGTGACGCGGATGAGCTGAACGATATTTACGCTCGATTGCAGCGCCATCCCGAAAAGGCATCAGCCATTGGCGAAGCGGGTAGACGACGCGTCCTAGCGGAGCACACCTACGGTCACCGCCTGGCCGCGCTCGCCAAGCTTTCAGGAACGAAGTGACGAGGAGCTGCCGGGTTGCTACGGGTGCTTGTGGATCGGATCCACCCAATACACCGCCTCCGGCTTCTCCACTGGCTCGATGTCGAGATTGACCACAACCGCCTCATTGTCGCTGCGCACCAGCACGCATTCCAGCGTCTCGTCTGAGCTGGCGTTGATCTCCTGGTGGGGGACATACGGCGGGACGAAAATGAAGTCGCCCGCTTCCGCTTCCGCGACAAACTCCAGGTGTTCGCCCCATCGCATGCGGGCCTTGCCGCGTACGACGTAGATCACGCTTTCCAGGGCGCCGTGGTGATGCGCGCCGGTCTTGGCATTGGGATAGATGCTGACCGTGCCGGCCCAGATCTTTTGGGCACCCACGCGGGCGGCGTTGATGGCTGCGGCGCGGTTCATGCCCGGCGTCTGGGCGGTGTTGGGGTCGAGTTGGTTGCCCTTGATCACCCGAACGCCGTTGTGCCGCCAATCGACTGTGCCGGGGGCCGGTGCCTCGTGGTGATGGTCGTGACTCATCGCACTGCTTCCTTCGGTGATCAGGTCCTACTATCGGGTTCCCCACGGAGGAAGTGAAGGCGGTGGGCGGATTTGCCGTGCATGAGGTGACGCCGGATGTGGTCGTGCGTGTGGCACGCGATATGCCCGAACTGTCGCCGGCTGTGGACCGCGAGGTGGAACGCCTGTGGCAGGCAGCTTGCCACCGCGTGGCCACCGACGGAGGCGGGCGGATGTTCAATGGCCGTGTGTTCAGTGCCGATGGCATTACGCCGCGCCTGGTTATCGGCCACCTGACCGAGTATCGCCGGGCGGTGGCGCAGATCGAGCGGCCCGAGCTGTTTGCCGAGTTAGGCGTGCGATCATTGGCAGTGTGCGGGGTGCTGCGCTGCAGGGACGGTGTTGCGGTGGGGCAGCGGCATCGCGGGGCGGTGTACGAGGCGGGGATGTGGCAACTGCCGCCGGCTGGCAGTGTCGATGCGAGTGCCGTGGCCGAGGATGGCACAGTCGATCTGCGGCGGCAGTTGCTGAGCGAACTGCAGGAGGAGCTGGGGCTCCCGTCCGATGCAGTGGATGAGCCGCGCCCGATCTGCATCGTGGAGCATTCGGGCAGCCATGTGCTGGATTTCGGCTTCGTGCTGGTCACAAAGCTGAGCGGCGAAGCGGTGCTGGCGGCGCATCAGACCAGGGGGAACGCCGAGTACGAGCAGGTGCGGGTGGTGCCAGAGGCCGGAGTGGCGGCGTTCCTGGCCGAAACGGGGGAGGGCGGATCAGTGCCTTCCGCCAGGGAGTTCTTGATTCGTGCAGGGCTGACGAATCGGAGTCGCGAATCGAGTCGTTGACTCTCGGAGCTGGCTAAGAACAAATAGGAAACATGGTTCCGCGTCCGACAATCTGCATTACCGAGCGCCCTGCTGTCGAATCCGCGGCTTCTCGGGAAGACAAGGAATTTCTGCGTCCGCGCCGGCTCAGCCGGCCGAAAAACCTGCCGGCACATCTGGCCGCGCTGTTGCGTGGGGGCACCAAGCCGCCCGGCTCTCTCCTGCCGTTCAATGATGTCCGGGTGGATGACTGCCTGGGCGGTGGCCTGCCGCTGGGCCAGTTGCACGAGATCGGTTCGGCAGGGCTGGATACGGAGACGGCTGCGCTACCCACCGGTTTTGTCGCTGCTCTTTTGGCGCGCATTACGCCGAAGAGGCCGGTGTTCTGGATCGCCACGGCAAGCGACCTGCATCCGCCGGGGCTGCTGCCCTACGGGCTCGATCCCAATCGGCTGGTGCTGGTGCAGCCTGCCAAGGATGTCGAGACGCTTGCCGCCATGGAGTTGGCACTGCGCGAGGGTGTTGCTGCCGCCGTGGTGGGGGAGGTGGGACAGTTCGACCGAACCGCCTCGCGCCGGCTGCAGCTTGCGTGCCTGCGCCACGGCTCCACGGGCTTCGTGCTGCGCCGTTGGCCGCACGGCCACAAGACTGCGGATCGCGAGGCCAGTGTCGCCGTCACCCGCTGGCATCTGACCCCAATGCCGAGTGCGAAGGAGGGCAAGGAACCTGGCCGGCCGCGCTGGCACGTGGCGTTGACGCATGCCCGCGGCGGACGGCCTGGGGAATGGATCATGGAGGCTTCGGATGACGCGACGCATCCTCTCCGTGTGGTTGCCGCACTGGCCGATCACGCGCCTGAGCCGCAACGCCTCCGTCTCGCCGGATAGGCCGCTGGTCACGATCGAGGCCATCCGCGGCGTGCGGCATCTGGCCGCAGTCGGCGTGCATGGCGAAGCCCAGGGATTGTCACCTGGCCAGACCCTGACCTCGGCTCGTGCGGTCTGTCCCGGGCTGGTGCCTGTCGAAGCCGACCCGGTAGCTGACGAGGCTGCACTGGGCAGGCTGGCGGCCTGGTGTGAGCGCTATACGCCGATGGCGGCGCCCGATCCGCCGGAGGGACTATGGCTGGACATCACCGGCTGCACAGCGGTTTTCGCCACGGAGGCCGAATTGCTGGATGACCTGGCTGTCCGCCTGGAGCGGAATGCAGTTCCTTGTCGACTTGCGGTTGCAGGCGCCACCGGCGCTGCCTGGGCCCTGGCTCATGCGGGGACGAACCGGACCATTCTGCCGTCAGGGCAGGAAAAGACGGCGCTCGCCGAACTGCCTCTCACCAGTCTGCGGCTCGAGGGTGGCACCGTGACCGGGCTGCGCCGGCTTGGACTGCGCACGGTGCGAGACCTGCTGCGCATTCCGCGGGCGCAGATCACTGCCCGTTTCGGTGCCTTGCCGGTGTTGCGCCTGGACCAGGCTTTGGGCGGGATAGAGGAAGCCATCGATTGGCCGCGCCAGCCGACTGAATGGCAGGAGCGCCTGGCCTTTGCCGAACCGATCGGCACACCGGAAGATCTGTCACGTGCTCTGACGCGGCTTGCGGAACGTTTGTGCCGGCGCCTGGCGGAGCAGGACAAGGGTAGCCAGCGCTTCGTCGCGCGGTTCTTCCGCGTTGATGACGCCGTGCCGCGGATTACTGCGACAACCGCATTGCCGGTGCGCGACGCTGCTTATGTGACCAGGCTGCTTGGTGAAAAGCTGGATAGCGTCGATCCGGGCTTCGGCATCGAGGTTGTTGTGCTGGAAGCCGAAATCGTCGCGTCGCAAGCAGCGTCGCAGACACGGCTTACTGACGGCGCGGCACAGGATGTCGGCAATCGTATGGCTGGCGTGATCGATACACTGACCAATCGTCTTGGCTCGCATTGCGTGTCACGTGTCGAGCCATATGCGAGCCATGTGCCTGAGCGAGCGGTGCGACGTGTGCCACCGTTGCCGGTGAAGCAACCGTCCTGGATGAATGATCCTGCCGTGCCGCGCCCCATTCGCCTGTTGCGCCGACCGGAAGAGATCGAAGTGATTGCGCCAGTGCCTGATGATCCGCCAATCCGGTTTAGCTGGCGCGGCGTAGCGCATCGCGTGCGTGCTGCCGCGGGCCCTGAGCGGATCGCCGCCGAGTGGTGGCGTGGCAAGTCATCCGTTGAGCGCCCGGAAATCGATCTGATCCGTGACTACTATCGGGTCGAGGATTCTGATGGCGCCCGGTTTTGGATCTTCCGCGCCGGACTGCATGCCCCGGATCGGATGCCGCGCTGGTATTTGCATGGTCTGTTCGGCTGATCCGTTTTCATGTCATGGCGGGCGAAGGCCCACCATCCACGTCTTTCTTCATTTCATCGAAGACGTGGATGCCGGGGCCAAGCCC
>CAYRTL010000114.1:0-15536 GCA_964427005.1 uncultured Acetobacteraceae bacterium | reverse complement strand
TCACTGGTTCCACCAGCGGCATCGGGGCTGGCATCGCAAGCGCACTGGCCGAGCAGGGTGCCAACATCATGCTCAACGGCTTCGGCGAGCGCGCGGCGATTGACCGAATTGCGAAGGCGTTGGCGGAACGGCACGGAGTCGGGACGGCCTACTCGCCAGCCGACATGTCGAAGCCAGCCGAGATTCGCCAAATGGTCGCGCAGACCCAGGCCGCATTCGGTTCGGTCGATATCGTCGTGAACAACGCCGGTATTCAGCACGTCGCCAAGGTCGAGGACTTCCCGGACGAAAGGTGGGATGCAATCATCGCGATCAACCTGTCCGCGGCGTTTCATATCGCGAAGGCCGCGCTGCCGGGCATGAAACAGCGCAAATGGGGCCGCATTATCAACATAGCCTCGGCGCATGGCCTGGTGGCGAGCGGCGAGAAGGCCGCCTATGTCTCCGCGAAGCATGGGATCGTCGGCCTCACCAAGGTGATCGCGATCGAAACGGCCAATGACGGCATCACCTGCAATGCCATCTGCCCCGGCTGGGTGCTGACGCCGCTGGTCCAGCAGCAGGTCGAGGCGCGGGCAAAGGCCGCGAACATCTCCGTCGAAGCCGCGAAGGAAGCGCTGCTGCGCGAGAAGCAGCCGATGCTGCAATTCACCACGCCGGAGAAGATCGGCGCACTCGCGGTCTACCTGTGCAGCGACAACGCCTCGACCATAACGGGAGCTGCGCTGCCGATCGACGGCGGCTGGACCGCACAGTGAGCGAGGGAATCTAACCGAGACCGAAATCGGCAGTCGCGCCGCACTGTGTACACCTCGCCCACTGCGTGGGAGAGGTCGCCTCTTTCCAGATCAGCGTTAGCTTTCTCCAAAAATCGTCACCGCCGCAGTGAACCCGTTCACTGCGGGCGCGGCCGCATGGCGCCAATCTACGTGGCATCAGATCGGTTGATGTGCGGGCAGAGGCCACCCGGGAAGAAATCAGTTCCTGGAACAGTCTCCGCCATGGCGGAGCATGTAAGGCAACCGACGAAGTTTCTGCACCAGCCCAAAGAGAACGAGGGTCTCGGCAACTGAAGACGACATGGCGCGCCGGTCGCAGGTGGTATGCGGCTGGCCAGGAAAAGGAGGCGGCAATGATCTGGACATTTCTGGTATCGGCAGGAGCCTTGATCGTCGCCATTCTCGGCTGTGCACTGCTCAGCCCGAGCGAAGCAGGCCGGAAAGCGAACGACCGACTCACGGACGTGGTTGAGTTGAATGCGGATTTGTCGTCCTGAAGGCGGCTGGCTGATCAGAGGAGCGGCAGGCCGCCAGTGTGCACAGCCCCGCCCCCGGTCTCGGCGATCGCCAGAGCAAGGCGGTCGCCGATGATCTGGCAGGGCTCCAACTGCAAACCCGGGGCAAGCACGCGGACGACTGGGATGTCGAAGTCGGAGCGCGTGAGGTCGAGCAAGTAGGCGGAAATGCCAGACGCCGCGAGGCGGTCCATGAGGAAACGCAGAGCGTCCGCGGGCTCGCTCGATGCGTAGGGCTCCTCCGCCGAAGGCTCACCCTCCGGATGCAGGAGTGGACAGCTCTTCGTATCGAACAAGGTCCCGCGCCGGAGCTGCCGACGATCGCTGTCGTTCAGTGCAGCATCGCCCGACTCCCGCCGTTTCGCGGCGATCACATGTTGGCCCAGCTCAACCTGGGACAACTCGAAAATGGCGGCACGTGCGGCGTCAGCAAGTGTCATCCGTGCCCCGAACCCGAAGGCGAAGCCATAGCCATCATGGTTCGCCGAAAGCGCGGCCACGGCGGGGATGCCCAGATCGGTTGTGATCTCCAGAAGCCAGCTGCGACGCTGGTCATTGCCACCCCTGAGTTGACCCCACAACTCAGCGGCTGCGGCACCCGCGAGGCCTTCCCGGGCAATGGGCCTGCCGCGGCGTCCGCCCCGCCACCAGAGCGCCACGGCGTCGCGCTCAACCAGTTCCAGTATGGCTCTCTGTGCCGCCGCATCGAACGACGCGCCTGCGGCACAGCCGGTACTGAGTTTGAGTGGCGGAGCGAAATCCTGCTGTGCCGCCGCTCGCCGGTAACACAGATCGGCCGGGAACCATTCCTGCCGGTTGTCGGTCAGTCGATGCGCGGCCACCCAGGCGATGCGCTGTGTCGCGGGAACCTGACAAGCCGCGAGCAAGGCCCTGATGAAGACATCGACCTGCTCGTCCTGCGAACGCCGGCGAGTATCCAGTTCTACCCGATCTGACGATCGGAGGAACTGGCTGAGATACTCCACGCCTTCGCCGACGCAGGACTCGAAGGCACGCTCGGGAGAGAGCCCAGAGCCGGCAAGGCTGCCAACGGGCAGACCCGGGGCCAGACCGTCCAGTACACCCGGATCGGCCTCGCCCCCGAAGAAGATGAGCCCCGGTGCGTCCGGCACCGGGATTTGGAAAATCCGGCGAAACTTCGCGGCGGCCCGCAGCATCCGCGCGCGGGCAGTGGGCTCTCCTGGGCCGTCGCCGTACCCAAGATAGCGCAGCAGACCATCAACGTCGGGGCGGCGGGTGCCGGCCTCCAGGGCGTCCGCTGCGGCGAGCAGGCGCTCATTCAAGGAGGATTCACGGTCTTGTTCGGTTTTCCCGTTCACGTTCGACTCACGCTCATTGTGCACCCTCCCATTCCGTCACCTAACGCCAAGGAGGAACAGAAGCATGCGGATCGAGATCACCGACGACAACGGCAACTATCTCCGTTGGGGGCAGCTCGTCGTCAGTTGGATCAACGACTCCTCTAAGTGGCCACAGAATGTCGGAGACCTGAGGAAGCAGATGGCCGGTGCCAAAGTCGACGGCACGGTTCAGGGACCAGATTCTCGCCCCGTCACCATCCAGCAGTACCCGGACAACCCCCAGGACGCCCTGATGCTCGTCCTGCCGACGGCAGACATGCTCCAAGCGCGGATGGGCAAGGTCACTGCAGGGCCGTATCCGCGGGAGATCATGCCGTCCTTCATGGACATCGCCTACGGAGCAGCACCTCGCGTTCCTTTGTCCCAGCCCGAGGCCACCGATTTTGCCATACGACGGGTCGGCGAATACA
This sequence comes from uncultured Acetobacteraceae bacterium, assembly GCA_964427005.1. Lineage (GTDB taxonomy): Bacteria > Pseudomonadota > Alphaproteobacteria > Acetobacterales > Acetobacteraceae > JAMXLO01. The sequence continues at coordinate 12,450 of CAYRTL010000114.1, read as the reverse complement.
CGATCAACGAGTGCTGCTGACGGAGTCCGGTGGCAGCCGTTCACCATTCGCCATGCTCCATCTGGCCGACTGGCAGGCTCGCGTCGCGGAGGCCGTCACGCAGCCGCGCCCAGTCAGTCGGGCGGGCGATAGGATAAAGGTGCAGCAGCCAACGCACGATCATCTCGTCTGTTGGCTCTGCTTCGCCGAACCAGTTTGTCCGTATACGTGCGAGGAACCTTTGTCCTTCGGCCGCAGCTTCCGCGTGCCTCCCAAGCTGCGACAAAGCCGATGCTCGCCACGCAGCAACGCCCCACAGCACATCCTGTGCACGATCGGCCGCTTCGACCGCCGCAGCGTAATTGCCGGCCAGAAACTCAATGTCTGCCTGGTAAGCCCAATGAGTGCGCGTTGGCGAAAGCGTCAGGTCGAGCGCCACTTTCGCGAGTTCGTGGGCACGACTGCTGTGGCCGCAGAATGCAAGCAGCAGCGCGCCAGAAATCGCTGTCCACGAGTCGTTCGGATTCAGTTCGCCAGCGACACCGATATGCATCTCGGCCGATCCGTATTGGCCGGCCATGGCATGGGCCCACGCAAGAGAGCGATGTGCCCGCATGTCAGAGGGATCGAGTTGCACAGCCTTCCGCGCCAATTCCAGCGCCTTCTGTTCTCGCTCTCGCGTGCGGAAGACGCCTGGGTGAGCGATATGCTCGATGCTGTGCATGTCGGCCAGACCGCAGTAGGCCGGAACGAAGGCTGGCGCGTTGGCGACAATCTCCGTGAACTGCTGGGTCAGTCGCCCCCATTGGCGCGGATCGAAGGTGCGTACCAGAGTCTGGCAGCGCAGCCAGCGGTCATAAATTCCCAAGCCAATGTCTGGACGCTCCGAGAAGCGTTGGAGACGATCCGTCGAGAGGTACACGTTCAGCGCCATGGCGATCCGCTGAACAACGCGGCGCTGGGACTCGAACCAGTTCTCCAGCTTCAGTTCGAAGCCATCGCTCCAGATGTAAAACCCTGTTGCCAGCTCCTTCAGCATGATGGTCAGGTGAATCGATTCACGGGACTGTTGAGCGACGAGCTGAAGATCGTACCGACCGGTTGCATTGATTGGCTCAGCCGAACTGGACGACGGAGCGTCGGTGACAAGCAGCTCGCGGAAGCGGACCAGCGATGCAATCAGGAGCTGACGGAAGCCCAGCACCAGATGCGCCTTGTCAGGTTCGACACCATGTACGACGGAAGGTTGGACCGACAGCATCAGGCGTGTCTCGGGAAACGTTCCCACTGTCGGTTCGTTTCCGCCTCTTCCCGGCGAAGCCGATGTCTCCGCGGTAGGGCGCCGCTCGGTGCCGCCGCGCGGCGCAGCTATAGGTTCAAGGGAGCCCAACTTGATCTGCGCGACCAGTTCTTGAGTCGCCGCTGCCGGCTCCATTCCGAAGTCTTCATCGAGCAGATCCCACAGCGCCTTGTAGGCTCGCAGTGCACCGGCAGTGTCTCCTGCAATGGCGCGCGCCCGCATCAGTTGTCTGCACGCATCCTCATGGGTGGGGTCAAGATTGAGGATTGCCTCTGCCAGGCGCGCTTGATCGCGTCCATTCGCGCCGGCCGCAGCGGCTTCCAGACTGCGCAGCAGCCTGTCACGCAACGTATGCCGCTTCGCGAGCAGCCAGCCACGGAACGCGGGATCGACATCCTCAAGGCCCGCCAGAAGTTCTTCCGTGAGATGTGGATGCTGCAGCAGGAGCGGATGTGCTTCTCCGGCCTCGGCCGCTTCGATAACGGCCCAAATGTCCACCTCGACCGCGCTCCGATCGAGAGCGATCTCGCGCGCGCTGATTCGGAGGGCAGGGTTGGGAACCTCGCCGAACAGAGTACGCAACTCGCGGACAACCTGGCGCAGTACCGCGCGCGCCTGGTCTTCACTCGACTCGCTCCAGAGCACGCCAACCAATCGCTCGCGCGATTCGTAGGACGACTCGCTCAGCGCGAGGTATCCGAGCAGTGCTCGCAGCTTGCGGCTCCTGATCTGGACCTGCTGTTCACCTACCCAGACCGAGACCTGGCCGAGCAGTCTGAGGCGCAGGATCTGCCGCTCTGGTTCAGTCGGCGGACTGGTGGATGGAGCTGGGGCCGTCTCGGTCAGTACCCGATATGTCCGTACGGGGCGAGCGATATTCTTCAGATGTTGCTCGCCTATGTCCTCAAACCGGCACGTCACCCGACCGCGCACATATTCATGCACAAAGCTCGAAATGGAGATGCCACCCGGTTCCGCCAACTGCTCCAGCCTGCTGGCGAGGTTCACGTGGTCGCCGTAGATGTCGTTCTCCTCGGCGATCACGTCGCCCACATCAATGCCGACACGAAAGAGAAGCCGCTGCTCTGGTGGTTGTATCGTTGCCTCATCGGCCATCGCACGTTGGAATTCGAGGCCGCAGCGGACCGCCGCCACAGCGCTGACGAACTCGGCGAGAAAGCCATCACCCGTGCTCTTAACGATCCGGCCACCATGACGCGCGACTGCCGGCGCGACGATAGAATGCATGGCCGCGCTCAAACGCGCATGCGTGGCCTCCTCGTTCTCGTGCATCAGCCGCGAATAACCAGCGAGATCCGCGGCCAGAATTGCGGCGAGGCGGCGTGTCACGATTCACCCCCGGATGACGCTGCCACGGCCAGTGTGCCACAGCCGGTCCGTGCCGGTTAGGCTAATGCGCGGTCGCGCTCTTGGCTACCCCACGTGCTTTCCCTGGCAATCTAGGAGAATGCTGATGGTCCTACGCGTGTTCTGGCGCAGCATCGCTGCGATCGCCGTCTGGTGCGCGCTCATGACGCAGTCATACGCGGCACCTGGCCCGCCGGAGTGCTCGCTGAAAGCCGACATGGTGTCGCCGCCATCACCGCAGCCGCCCGCTGACGTTTGCAACGGTCCATCAGTTCCACCACCACCACTGGACTACTTCAATGCACTGGCATGGCAGACATTCAAGCTGCTGGTATGGCCGGCCTCGCAAACAATGCGCGGCGAGCCGGATACCGGAGCCAGTATCACGGACATGAACGGTTTGCGAACGTTTGAGACCTTCAAAGCGAATTGGGAGGTTTTTCAAGACAAGATCGTCAAGCCGGATGAATGGAACACCTATCCGGCGACAGCTACACCTTGCGCCGGCCAGCCGACGATCGATCATAACGTCATCGTGCTCGGTTCATTCAACGAGTTCGGCGTGATTCAGGAGCCATCGTTCCAAGGTGTGGCTAATGTTCTGGTAGCTCGCAACAGCACCTTCGTGCGGTACCTGGCCGGCATGAACAAGGCCGAGTTCGAGGTGATCCGCGACCATGGTCTTTACGATCCGAAAGTCGTGGCAACGCTCCCGGCGAAACTCGACCCTAATAGCCCGGCATTAGCCCCTTATGGAGCCATGACCATCAAGTCAGCCTGGGTTGAAATACCGCAGGATAATACTCAACAGCAGATCGATCTTTCTCGCTTCTTCTGGCGATGGGCATGGGTGCAGAGCCGGCCGAATGTCTCCAATAGCGATTACGCCCTCCCAGAATGCCACCTCGCCAAGGTGGCTCTGGTCGGGCTGCATTTCGTTCACAAGACTTCGTCACGTCCGCAATGGGTGTGGGCTACTTTTGAACACGTCGATAATGTGCCCGGCGACTGCGGCACACCGGCCAATGGCTCATACACGTTCCATCCTGGCGGGCTGACGGTTGGCGTCGGAAATACGCCGCCAACGGAATGGCAGTTTCCCAACCCGACACCGACGCCTCTCAACGTAGAAAGGAAGCAGATCATCAACGCGAGCACATGCAAGACAAATGCAGCCTGGCAGAAGGAACTCCGCAAAGTGGGCAGTGTGTGGCAATATTATCAGCTCGTCATGACGCAATGGCCCGCCACTGCCAGCAGTCCCAGCCTCGACGCAGACCATGCTACGCCTACACCGCCATGTGTCATTGGGCCTGCGAACACCGCGACGGCGAATGTCACCATGGAGACCTTCTTTCAGGGACCCACGCAATGCCACAACGCTACTCAGCCCACGTGCATGACCTGCCACAACGCCGCCCGCAATGCGGACTTTGTCTTTGCCATCGAGTTGATTTATCCGCACAAATCGATAACGCAGACGCCGCTCGTGCGCCTGCAGGCCTTGAGCACATTGCAGCGGATCGTGGAGCAGGCTCGACGAACGGAACAGGCCCGTTAGGTGCTGATGGAGACCGCCATGACCACGACCTGCATCCGCAACGCCGGCTGCATCATCGCCTGGGATGCGACGAGCCGGCAGCACGCGTACCTGCTCGGCGGCGACGTCGCCTTCATCGGGGATACTCTGACCTACGTCGGGAAGCACTACGATGGCCCGGTGGACACCACGATCGACGGCACCGACCTGATGGTCATGCCGGGGCTGATTGACCTGCATTCGCACCCGAGCACCGAACCGTTCTACCGCGGCGTGCGCGAGGAACACGGCGTGCCCGCCATGTATATGAGCGGCCTTTACGAGCGCTCCGTCGCCTTGCAGCCGGATCCGGCCGCGCGTAAAGCCGGCAAGCAGGTGGCATTCTGTGAGATGCTGCTCTCCGGCATCACCAGCGTCATGGACATTTCCAGCATCGATGAAGGCTGGATCGATGTCGCGGCACAGAGTGGGCTCCGCGTCTTCCTCGCGCCAAGCTACGCCTCCGCGCGCTGGCATCTGGAGAATGGCTGGGCGCTCAAGTACCGCTGGGACGAAACTGCCGGCCGGCGTGGCCTTGATGCAGCGCTCGCGCTGATCGACCAGGCGGCCGCGCACTCATCCGGTCGGCTCTCTGGCGTCGTCTCGCCTGCGCAGATCGACACCTGCACGATCGATCTGCTGCGCGACAGCTTCGCGGCGGCGGAAGCGCACCATGTGCCGCTGACCGTGCATTGTGCCCAGAGCGTCAATGAGTTCCTCGTCATGGTGGATCGTCACGGCAAATCGCCCGTGCAGTTCGCGCATGATCTCGGCATCCTGTCACCGCGGACCGTGCTCGGGCATGCCATGTTCATCGACGAGCATTCCTGGGTGCGCTGGCATACGCATGCCGACTTGGGAATCCTGGTCAGCACCGGAACACACGTCGCGCATTGTCCGTCGCCGTTCGCGCGCTATGGGCACACGCTGGAAGACTTCGGGCGCTATCACCGCGCCGGCGTGAACCTCGGCATCGGCACGGACGTTGCCCCGCACAACGTCATCGAGGAGATGCGGCTGGCGGCGGTCCTCGCGCGCGTGGCAGCGCGCGACATCACCACGACGAGTGTCGGCGCGCTGTTCCATGCGGCGACGGTGGGCGGCGCCGATGCACTCGGGCGCCCGGACCTGGGACGGCTTGCACCTGGTGCGAAAGCGGACATCGTGCTGGTGGACCTCGCCAATCCCTGGATGCGGCCTGCGCGCGATCCGTTGCGCTCGTTTGTGTTCACCGCCGCGGATCGCGCCGTGCGCACAGTGTTCGTGCATGGAACCAGGGTGATGGAGCATGGGCGGGTCCTGACGATGGACCATGACGCAGCGTTGGCCGCGGTGACTGAAGGTCAGCAGCGGATGCTGCGGGATGCACCGTCGCGCGATTGGGCTGGCCGCACAGCCGAGCAGATCTCGCCCCCAAGTCTGCCGATGCTGGAGTGACTCTACCGCGGTTCCTTCGCATTGGCGGCATCGGCAACCGTCCGGAGCCGCCGCCTCACCCAGTTCCGCGCGCCGAGATACCGGTAGCGGATCCTGCGCGATATCGGTCGCGAGCGCAGGTAGTCTACGGCCGCTCGCCAATGACCGTACGCCCAGGCAAACCAGGGAAAGGTCATCAGCTTTGGCTTGGTCATGTCGAAAAGCTGCTCGAACAGCGTCAGCTTCACGATCTCGCCGCCAATCATCAGCAGGGCGGCAGCGGTGTGGTGCTTGTGTGCGAACAGCAATAACGCGATCGGCTTGATCGGCTCGAGGATGAGCCATGGCACGATCAGCAGCATGAGTGCGGCGTAGCGGTTCAATGTGTCGACCCATGCGCGCAGCCCGCGCATGATGCGCAGCTCCATCAAGCGCCGCCGCAGAGGACGAACGATGGACAGGAAGAGCAGGTCGATCAGGAAATACAGAACGGCGATTGTGATCAGAATCGCCTTGGCGACATGCCGCAGAAGTCGTTGAATTCGGTCCCTCACAATTCCTTCCTACTCAAAGGAGCTTCCGTTGGCCCGCCAGCTCTCCAGCATTCGCGTCGGCATTGGCGGCTGGACCTTCGAGCCCTGGCGCGGAACATTCTATCCGCCCAGCCTGCCGCAAAAGCGCGAGCTGGAATATGCCAGCCGTCGCCTGACGTCGATCGAAATCAACGGCACGTACTATGGCACGCAGAAGCGGGACAGCTTCATCCGCTGGCGTGACGAAACGCCGGAAGACTTCGTGTTCTCGCTGAAGGGGCCGCGCTTCACTACCAACCGCCGCGTGCTGGCGGAGGCGGGTTCGTCGATCGAGCGCTTTCTCACCAGCGGCGTGCTGGAACTTGGGGAAAAGCTCGGGCCGATCAATTGGCAGATGCAGCCGACAAAGCAGTTCGATCCGGAGGATTTCGAGGCTTTCCTGAAACTGCTGCCGGCTCAGATGGAGGGGCGGGCGTTGCGGCATGTGGTAGAGGTGCGGCACGCCAGTTTTGCGCGTCCGGAGTTCATAGCGTTGCTGCGGACCTATGGCATCGGCGTTGTCATGGCCGATCATGCGACTTACCCGCGCATACCGGATCCCACCGCCCCTTTCGTGTATGCGCGGCTGCAAGGCGCATCGGAGCAGGAGGAGACGGGATATTCCTCGGCGGCGCTGGCGCAATGGGTCGAACGGGCGCGCGCGTGGGCGGCCGGGAAGCCGCCGAGTGGTCTGCCGCTGATCGCCGGACCAGAGCCCAAGCCGCCGCGATCACGCGATGTGTTCATCTACATGATCAACGGATTCAAACCGAAGGCGCCGGCGGCAGCGATGGCCCTGATCGAGAGTCTGAGGCGGCAGCCTGAGCTCGCGAAGTAGCCGCGGTCACCATGGCCGGCTGTCCAACCACTCGGAGTATGCACGTGCGGCAGCCTCGGCGGGTCCGGCTGATCGCCCCGGTCTGAGCAGGTCCGCCTCGCCATTGCGGCGTAGCCGCGAAGCGCTGTCGCCCGCCCGCCGTCCGGGGGAAGATTTTTATTATTTTGCCCGCCGCCTTGCGGATTGAAGAAATATCCTTCTCTGATATTGCCTAATTCCCACCTGCTATTGCAGCGGTATCGGGATCGGAGCGCAGGCGATGACCGAAAGAGAGAGCTTTTTCCCGGGGCGGGTGCGGCAATGATCGCGATCGCTCTCGACCCCGCCTCGGTGCCGGCCGCCGTCACTGGCCGAGGCCCGGCGGCGCTGCGGCGCATCCGAGCCTTGCAGGCTGCGGGCGCAGCCGGCGTTTTGCTGTTTTCCGACCGCCCACACGAACTGGAAGGCCTGGACGCAGCCATCATCCGGTATGGCCTGCCACAAGATGCCGATTTGGCCCGCCTGCGCGCCCTCTGGATTGTCGGCCTGCCGGACGACATTGCGGGCGAACTGGCCGCCCGGGCGCGCGCGGCGCGCGTGTTGGTCAACGTCGAAGACCGGCCCGCCCTGTGTGACTTCCACTGTGTGGCCGAGGTCCGGCGGGGCGACCTGCTGCTGACCGTCTCGACCGGCGGCGCCAGCCCCGGCCTCGCCGCCCGCATCCGCGCCCGGCTTGCCGCAGACTACGGCCCGGAGTGGGCCGAACGGCTGGCGTTGCTGCGCCGCCACCGGACTGAATGGCGACGCAACGGAGGCGATCTGGCCGCGCGGACGGACGCGCTGCTGCAGGCCAACGGCTGGCTCGCATGAGGCTCGAGCCGGGCACGATCTGGCTGGTGGGCGCTGGTCCCGGCGATCCGGGGCTGCTGACGTTGCATGCGGCGCGCGCGCTCACGGCAGCCGATGTGGTGTTGCACGACGCGCTGGTGTCACCGGAGATCCTCGCATTGGCCACCCAGGCGCGCCTGGAATCCGTGGGCAAGCGTGCCGGCGGTCGGCGCACCCCGCAGCTTCGCATTAACGAGCGCCTGATCCGCCTCGCGCGGGAAGGTCATCGCGTCGTGCGCCTCAAAGCCGGCGATCCGCTGGTGTTCGGCCGCGGTGGCGAGGAGGCGCTGGCGCTGGCCGCGGCCGGTATCCCGTTCCGCATCATACCTGGCGTCAGCGCCGGCATCGGCGGCACTGCGGCGGCCGGCATCCCGGTGACCCATCGGGGACTCGCGCAAAGCGTCGCCTTCGTCACCGGCCACGACAGCACAGGCGAACTGCCCAGGTTGGACTGGCCCTCGCTGGCGCGCAGCGCCGATGTGCTGGTCCTTTATATGGCCCTGCGCCACATCAGTGCGATTGCGGCGCACCTGCTGGCTGCCGGACGAAGCGCCGATGAACCTGTCGCCTTCATTAGCGACGCGACCACACCGCGCCAGCGTGTCGCCGTCACCACGCTGACGGAGGCGGAACGCACGGCTGCCGCCATCCCCAAACACGCGGCAACGCTCATCGTCATTGGTCCGGTGGTCGCCCTGCGGCCGCTGCTCGCGCCCTGGCTCGACGGAGCGTCGGGCGTCGAAGGAGAACGCCATGCTGCCTGAAACCGCGCCATTCCCGGCGGACCAGATCGTGGCGCTGAATCGCATCATGGCGGCCACCAACGCCGAGCAGCGCACCTGGCTGAGCGGCTTCCTGGCCGGATATCAGGCCGCCACGACGCCACAGCCGGCAGCTGTTCCGCCGCCCGCTCGGCGCGCTCCGCTCACCATCATGTTCGCCACTGAATCAGGCAACGCCGAAGCACTCGCCGATGTGGCGCGCAAGGCGGCGAGCAAGCTTGGGTTTGCCGCGCGGGTGCTCGATATGGCCGAAACCACGCCGGCGCAGATTGCGAGCGTACAGAACCTGTTGGTGATCGCCAGCACCTGGGGCGAGGGCGATCCACCACAACGCGCGATCGATTTCCATTCGGCGCTGATGGCTGACGATGCACCGCGATTTAAGGGCGTGCGTTATGCCGTGCTCGCGTTGGGCGATCGCGCCTATGCCAAATTCTGCGAGACGGGGCGGTTGTTCGATGAACGCTTCGCCGCGCTCGGTGCCACGCGAATCGTCGACAGGATCGAATGCGATCTCGATTACGAAGCCCCGGCGAATGTTTGGATCGATGGCACGCTGAACACACTGAAAGCGGAACTCGGCGAACCCGAGGCTGGTGCCGTCATCCATGTGGACTTCGCTCGCGCGCCCGCCGGCGCGTCGACATGGAGCCGCACGCGGCCGTTCGAGGCAGAGATCACCGAACGCATCCGGCTCAGCGGCAGCCGCTCCTCGTCTGATACGTGGCATGTCGAGCTGTCGCTGGAAGGCGCGGGGATCGATTACGAGCCTGGCGACTCACTCGGCTTTGTGCCGGTCAATGATCTCGCGCTGGTGGATGAACTGCTGGCGGCCTCCGGTCTGTCCGGCAACGCGCAACTTCGCACGAAGCTGCTGGATCATTACGACATCACGACTCTGACGAAATCGCCGCGCCAGGAAGGCTGGCACGTCATCGACATGCTGGAGGCTGAGAAGCGGCAATGGACAGAGGAAGAATTTCTGTCGCTGCTGCGTCCTCTGGCGCCGCGCTACTACTCGATCGCGTCAAGCCGCAAGGCTGTGCAGGACGAAGCGCATCTGCTGATCGCGGCGGTGCGTTACCAAGCGCATGGACGCGCGCGGAACGGCGTTGCGTCAATCGATGTGGCGGAGCGGCGTAAGACCGGCCATCGCATGCGCGTGTTCCTGAAGCCGAACCAGCATTTTCGCCTGCCCTCTGACCCTGATCGGCCGATCATCATGATCGGTCCGGGCACCGGCGTCGCACCATTCCGCGCCTTCATGCAGGAGCGCGACGCGATTGGCGCGCGCGGGCGGAACTGGCTGGTGTTCGGCCATCGCAACTACACGCACGACTTCCTGTATCAGCTCGAATGGCAGGACCTGCTGAAGCGCGGCGTGCTGACGCGGCTGGATGTCGCCTTCTCACGCGATCAGCCGGAGAAACGCTACGTGCAGCACGCGCTTTGGGACTCTCGGCGGGAGCTGGCCGCATGGGTGCACGAAGGCGCGGCGATTTACGTGTGCGGCGACGCGAACGCAATGGCGAAGGACGTGCATGCGACGCTGCAACGCATTCTGGGTGAAGCCCCGCTGGATGCGATGCGCCGCGAGGGAAGGTATCTGCGCGATGTCTACTGACGTTCGTCCTCCCTCCGCGAACGAAGCGATCAAGGCCAACAGCCGTTTCCTGCGCGGGACGATAGCCGACGGGCTGACGCGGGTTGAAACCGGCGCGCTGGCGGACGATGACCAGCAGCTTACGAAGTTCCATGGCATTTATCTGCAGGACGACAGGGACCTGCGCGCCGAACGCGGGCGCAAGAAGATGGAGAAGGCCTTCATCTTCATGGCCCGGCTACGCGTGCCGGGTGGCGTGTTGACGCCGCAACAGTGGCTTGCCGCCGAGAAGATCGCGCGCGAACGCGGCAACGGCACACTGCGGCTCACAACGCGCCAGACCATCCAGTTCCACGGCATCATCAAGAGCAATCTGCGTGTCGCGATCCGTGGCATCGGAGATGCGATGCTTGATACGATCGCGGCCTGTGGCGACGTGAACCGTAACGTCATCGCGCGCGTCAATCCGTGGCAAAGCCGCTCGCACGCCGAAGTGGCAGGACTGGCACGGGCGATCGGCACTCATCTGCTGCCACGCAGCCGTGCATGGCACGAGATCTGGATCGACGGCGAGAAGATAACCGGCGGCGAGGAAGAGGACGAACCGATCTACGGCCGCACCTACATGCCGAGAAAATTCAAGATCGCCATCGCACTGCCGCCGCACAACGATGTTGATGTGTTCGCGCATGATCTGGGCTTCATCGCGATCGAGGAAGCCGGTCGCATCGTCGGCTACAATGTCGTGGTTGGCGGCGGTATGGGCATGACGCATGGTGAGCCGGACACCTTCCCGCGCACCGGCGATCTCATCGGCTGCTGCACACCGGATCAAGCTGTCGATGTCGCCGAGAAGGTTGTGACCGTGCAGCGCGATTTTGGCGACCGTTCCGACCGCAAGCACGCGCGGCTCAAATACACGATCGAGCGTATGGGCGTGACGGCTTTCTCCGCCGAGTTGAAGCAACGGCTGGGCTACACGTTGGCGCCAGTGCGCGATTTTGCGTTTGATGACAATGGCGATCGGCTCGGCTGGGCCGAGGGCGATGACGGATCATGGCATTACACGCTGTTCGTGGAGAACGGCCGAGTCCGCGATCTCGCCGGCCTGCATGCGATCGCCGAACTCGGCATCGGCCGCTTCATCATCACGCCGAATCAGAACCTTGTTCTCGCCGACATTCCGGCAGATCGCAAGAACGAGGTGGCCGCTCTGTTGCAATCGCACGGACTGGATGCGCCAGTGAGCGGGCTGCGCCGCAACGCGCTGGCCTGCGTCGCGCTGCCGACATGCGGGCTCGCGCTGGCGGAAAGCGAACGCTACCTGCCGGACCTGATCACGCTGCTGGAGGACGAACTGGAGCGGGCAGGCTTAGCGCAGGATGACATCACCATCCGCATGACCGGCTGCCCTAATGGCTGTGCCCGCCCCTACCTCGCCGAGATCGGTCTGGTTGGCCGCAGCCCAGGTATATACAATCTGTATCTCGGCGGCGCCTTCGATGGGAGACGCCTGAACAAGCTGTATCGCAAAGACGTGGACGGCGACGCCATTGTGGCATCGCTGGCACCGCTGTTCCGCGAATATGCCGAACAAAGGACCTTCGGCGAACGGTTCAGTGACTACGTCATTCGCGCCGGCCATATCCGGCCCACGACAGCCGGCAACACCTTCCACGACGATCTCGCCCTCGAACTGCGGAGCTGACGATGCGCCCTCTGCGACAAGCGACGTCCGATCTTTCCTGGCCCTCTTTGCATGATACGCAGGGGCGGCTTCTTGGCCTGCCATTCGTTCTGGTGGGCTGTGCGCCAGGTTTCATCTTTGGCTGGCAGGCATCCGTCGCCTCGTTGATGATCGCGACCCTTGCGAGCTTTCTTGTCTATGTTCCGCTAACGGCACTTGCCCTCAATCGTGGTGGCGCACTGCCCGAGGATGCGCCCGTGCCGGCGCTTACTCCGCGGGCCTACGGCATGCTCCTTACGCTATGGACCGCGACGGCTTGGCTGGGAGCCATCGCGGCTTTCCACCTGCAATAACCTTATACCCAATCTCGTTGACAATGACCGATGCGCCGCCTTCATCGTCATGGCCGGCGCAGGCCGGCCATCCACGTCTGCCTTTGGGACATGAGACAAAGACGTG
>CAYRTL010000113.1:0-15567 GCA_964427005.1 uncultured Acetobacteraceae bacterium | reverse complement strand
GGCTGCTGCACGCAGCGCATCGCGGTGGACGCGCCAACGAAGCGATAGTACTTGCCGTCGTGGTCGATCGGTCCGGTCTCGGTCCAGATCCGCTTCAGGATCTGAACATATTCATCCGTGCGCGCGTAACGTTCGTCCTTCGGCAGCGTGTCGCCATCGCGCAACTGGTCCACATCATCGCCCCCCGAGATCACATGGATCGCGGCGCGCCCTCCGGTCACCTGGTCCAGGGTGGCGAACTTGCGCGCTGCCAGCGTCGGTGCGACGAAGCCCGGACGATGGGCCAGCAGGAACCCCAGCAGCTCGGTATGGGCGGCCGCGGCTGCGGCAAGCAGGAAGCCATCGGGACCATCGGAGAAATACCCGACCAGCACGCGGTCGAAGCCGCCGGCTTCCGCCGCCTGGGCGAAATCGCGGACGTAGCCGCGGTCGAACACCTGCGGCCCCGGTGGATGGATTTCCGAGGCATGGCGGTGATGGATCATGCCGATGAATTCGATCGTCATGGCGGACACCTTCGTGGACCACGGCGAGTATAGCGAGCAATCCTCCGGTGACGAGGCTGTATCACTCCGCTAAGTTCCCGGCGCGTGTAATCAAGACAAGGAGGGGGCTATGTTGCGGATCCGTCTCAGAACCGTCGCGGGCTGGGTTGGGCTGGCTGTCCTGCTGTTCGTTGCCGGACAGGCCGGCGCACAGAGCGAGGTGAAGAGTGCCACACTGGACGCAGTGAAGAAGCGCGGGCAGCTCATCTGTGGGATCGACACCGGGATTCCTGGATATGCGTTCCAGGATTCCAAAGGAGAGTGGCAGGGCCTTGACGTAGCCTATTGCCGAGCCATCGCCGATGCCGTGCTTGGATCGCCCACCAAGGTGAAGTTCATCGGCACGACCTCCAAGGTGCGCTTCTCGGTACTTCAGTCCGGTGAGATCGATGTGCTGATCCGCGATTCGGAACACACGTTCATTCGCAACACGCAGCTGGGCCTGGATGAACCTGGCGACAACTTCTACACGGCGCAGACCTTCATGGTGCGCAAGAGCCTTGGGGTCGCGCATACAAAGGATCTGAACGGCGCGACGATTTGTCTGCTGACCGGCACGACGCTGGAGACGAACATCGCGGACTATAACCGCGCCAACAACATCAAGATCAACACGCTGCTGTTCGACAAGCCCGAGGAAGCGTTTGCGGCCGCTGATGCCGGCCGTTGCGACGGCTACACCGACGATGGCGGCTCGGTTGCCGCCGCGCGTTCCACGATGAAGCAGCCGAACGACTGGATCTTCCTACCGGAAACCATTGGTGGTCTGCAGCCGCTCGGTTCGTTCACTCGTCAGGGTGACGAAGGCTGGACGCGGCTGGTGAAGTGGGTGCACTACGCGATGATCGGGGGTGAGGTCCTGGGCGTCAGCAAAGCCAACGTCGATCAGATGAAGTCATCGACCAAGGATCCGGAAACGCGGCGTTTCCTGGGCCTGGAAGGCGATTTCGGTAAGCTACTCGGCGTTGATAATGAATGGGCGTATCGCATCATCAAGGACGTCGGCAATTATGGCGAAGTCTATGATGCGACGTTTGGTGACAAGGGCGGCCTGGGGTTGCCGCGCGGGATGAACAACCTGTATTCGCATGGCGGATTGATGCTGACGCCCACCTGGCACTGACGTGGTCCGGCGACCGTCACCGCGCGCGCGAAGAGCGCAATGGCTACTGCTTGCCATTGTGGTGGCGGTCGCCTGGTATCTCGGATCGCAGGTTTCCGCGAACCTGGGGCGGCGTCACGCGACGTTCGGGTTCGGTTTCCTCGGCGAGAACACCAACTTCGACATTCCGTTCCGGTTAATTCCCTGGGCCGTTGGCGACACCTACGCGCGCGCACTGTTGGTATGCGTGCTCAACACGCTGCTGGTTTCCGCGCTGAGCATCGTCGCAGCCACGTTGCTTGGTCTGCTCGTCGGCATCATGCGGCTATCGGCGAACTGGCTGGTACGCAACATCGCACTGGGCTTCATAGAACTGGTGCGCAATACGCCGCAGCTCGTTCAGATCATCTTCTGGTACGTGGCGGTGCTGCAGACGTTGCCGGGACCGCGGCAGAGCATTCCGTTATCGGGCGGTGCCCTGCTGAACATTCGCGGCATCTATGTGCCGAGTTTTGAGCCTGGAACGACAGCCGCCATACTGTGGCCGCTGGCACTCGCCATTCTGCTGGCAACACCGTTTGTCTGGCGATTGCGTTGGCGCGGATTGCCGTTAGGTGCGAAGTCACTGCTGCTGCCGATCGTGGCGCTTGGCCTGTACGCCGCGGGCAGCGACCACATCGACTACCCTGAATTGCGCGGCTTCAACATCGCCGGTGGCATCCAGGTGGTACCGGAACTGGTCGCGTTGTGGGCCGGTCTGAGCATCTACGCCGCGGCGTTCATCGCTGAGATCGTGCGCGCGGCCATCCTCTCAGTGCACAAAGGGCAGCGCGAGGCGGCGCTCAGCCTGGGACTCAAGCCACGTCAGGTGCTGTCGAAGATCATCTTGCCGCAGGCGTTGCGCGTGATGATCCCGCCGATGACCAGCCAATATCTCAACATCATCAAGTCGAGCTCGCTTGGTGCGGCTGTGGCCTATCCTGAGCTGTTCCAAATCTTCGCGGGGACGGTGCTGCAGCAGACAGCGCGCGAGATCGAGACCATGTTCCTGCTGATGGCCATCTTCCTGTCGATCAACCTGGCCGCGTCGGCATTGATGAACTGGTACAACCGCCGGGTTGCCCTGGTGACGCGATGAGCGCCACCACAGAACAGGGCGTTGCGTTCCGGCGCAACTTCGCCCCTGGCACACCAGGGTCCAGGGCGATCGAGTGGCTGCGTCGAAACCTTTTTGGCTCCGTGTTCAACACGCTGCTGACCATCATCGTGCTGGGTCTTGCCGCGCTGACCCTGCCGCCGCTGTTCCGCTGGGGAATCACGCAAGCCACGATACATGGCATGAGCCGCGCCGACTGCACCGGCGACGGCGCGTGCTGGACGTTCATTCGCATGCGTCTGCCGCTGTTCTTCTATGGACGCTACCCCAGTAACGAGTACTGGCGCGTCGATCTCGCCGGCGTGCTGCTGGTTGCGTTCAGCATCCCGGTGTTGCGCGACGGGGTGCGCCACCGCTGGGTGTGGGTCCTGCTGTTACTCACAGTGTTCCCCGCCTTGGCTGCTGCGCTTTTGTGGGGTGGCGTACTCGGCCTCGATTACGTCGATACCACGCTATGGGGCGGGCTGATGCTCGATGTCATCATCGCCTTCGTCACTGTGGCCGGTTCGCTGCCACTCGGCATCCTGCTCGCGCTTGGGCGGCGGTCTCAATTGCCGGTGGTCCGCACCCTTTCCATCGGCTACATCGAATTGTGGCGCGGGGTGCCGCTGCTGACTGTGCTGTTCATGTCGGCCGTGCTTGTACCGCTGTTCCTGCCGGCGGGTGCGTCAATCGATCGGCTGCTGCGCGCGATGGCTGCTCTCGTGCTGTTCAATGCCGCATACATGGCGGAGGTCGTGCGCGGAGGACTGCAGGGTGTTGATGCAGGCCAGGAGGAAGCAGCCCATACGCTCGGCCTGCAATGGTGGCAGACGCAGGCCTTTATCGTGCTGCCGCAGGCGCTGCGTATCGTGGTGCCTGGCATCATCAACACTGTAGTCGACCTGTTCAAGGACACTACGCTGGTGACAATCATCGGGCTGTTCGATCTGCTCGGTGCGGTGGAACAGGCTCTGAAAGACCCAGCATGGCTCGGCTTTGCCAAGGAGGGCTACGCGTTCTCCGCATTGGTATTCTTCGTCTGCTGCTATGCGATGTCGGCTTACGGCCGTAGTATGGAGCGAAGGCTCGCACGCGGGCAGTGAGCCTTTCGCTTGGGGGGAAACAGATGCGGCCGATATTGATTGCCGCGCTATGGCTGGCGGCGGTGACGGCGCACGCTGCCGAAATCGATCCCGCGCTGCTGGATGCGGCGCGTCAGGAAGGCCAGGTGGTCTGGTACACTGGTCTCATAGTCAACCAGATCGTTCGGCCGATGGCCCAGGCTTTCCAGAAGAAGTATCCGGGGATAGAGGTGCGGTATTCGCGTGCGAGCGACACCGAGACCGCAGTGAAGATCCTGAACGAGGGCCGTGCGCATCGCATCCAGGCGGATGTGTTTGATGCGACCAACGCTATTTTTCCGTTGCTGGATGCGAAGCTGGTCGCTGCCTATCCGCCAAAGGCCGCGGCTCACTATCCGGCCGAATTGAAGGATCCGAACGGCTATTGGACGGCGACCAACCTGTACTTCCTCACCGTTGCCGCGAACACGAACCTGGTGAAGCCGGATGAAATGCCACGCGCTTTCGCGGACCTGCTGGATCCGAGATGGAAGGGCCAGATGGCGTGGACGAGCGAGCTTGCACCACAAGGTCCACCTGGCTTCATCCACAACGTCCTGACTGTCATGGGCGAACAGAGCGGGATGGACTACCTGCGCAGATTTGCTGCCCAGGAGCCGGTCTTCGTTGCCGCATCGCCACGCGCTGTGCTCGATCAGGTGATTGCTGGCGAATACAAGATGGGCGTGATGATGTACAACCACCACGCCGCGATCAGCGCCGGCAAAGGTGCTCCGGTTCAATGGCTGAAGATCGAACCACTGGTCGGTCTGCAAAGCATGATCGGTATCCTAAAGGACGCCCCTCATCCCAGCGCCGCACGTGTCCTGGAGGAGTTCATCCTTTCGGCGGACGGCCAGAGAGTGATGGCCGACAACGACTACCTGCCGGCCGATCCGGATGTGCCGGCGCGAATTGCTGAACTGAAGCCGGAAGCCGGGCATTTCAAGGTGAACCTGATCCCGCCGCAGATGGTACACGATGACTTGCCGCAATGGCGGACGATTTTTCACGAGGTGTTCCGATGAGAGTTCTGCTTCTTGGCCTGGCACTGCTGCTGGCCCGCACGGCGTGTGCAGCAGATGCCGACCCCACGCTGGTGGCCGCGGCACAGAAGGAAGGGCAGGTCACCTGGTATTCGACCCTCATCGTCAACCAGATTGTGCGCCCAATGGTCGAGGCATTCGAGCAGAAATATCCCGGCGTCAAGGTGCAGTACTCGCGCGCCACCTCATCTGACACTGCCCTGAAGATTCGCAATGAAGCACGCGCCCGGCGCGTACAGGCCGACTTGTTCGACGGCTCGAATACCGTGTTCCTGCTGGAGGACGCTAACCTGGTCGCCGAATATCAGCCCAAGGCTGCCGCGTCCTGGCCGGCGCAGCTTCGCGATCCGAAAGGCCATTGGACCGCCCTCAATCTCTTCTATTGGACATCAGCCTACAACACGAACCAGGTGAAGGCGGAAGACGCGCCGAAAACCTACCAGGACCTGCTGGACCCCAAGTGGAAGGGCAAGATCGCCTGGACCTACGATCTCACGCCCGGCGGTCCCCCCGGCTTTGTGCACAACATCCTGGCGACGTTCGGTGACGAAAAAGGCTTGGAATACCTGAAGAAATTCGCCGCACAGGAACCGGTAACCATACCTGCCGCGCAGCGTGTGGTCCTGGACAAGGTGATCTCCGGCGAATACCCGCTCGCAGTCATGATCCTGAACTACCACGCCACAATCAGTGCGGCGCAGGGAGCGCCGGTAAAATGGATCAAGATGGAGCCGCTGCTGGAATCCATGAGCCTGGTAAGCATCGTGAAGGACGCGCCACACCCCAACGCCGCGCGGCTGCTCGTCGAGTTCATGCTGTCAGACGAAGGTCAGAGGGTGCTGGCTGACAACGACTATCTGCCTGCGAGCCCGACAGTGTCCGCGAAAGTGCCGGAAAACAAACCAGAGGCCGGCAAGTTCAAGGTGAATGTGGTCACGCCCGAGATGGCTCGCGATGACACGCCCAAGTGGACCGCAATCTACAAGGACATATTCCGTTGAGTGCGTCGAGCCTCATCGCGCGTCCAGGCTGGTTTGACTTTCTGCGGCAGGACTCGCGGCGGCTGATCGCCGCGATCGTGGGAATCATTCTGGCAGTGCTGATGCTGCCCCCGTTGTGGATCCTGGTGCAGGACAGCCTCACGACGACCGATGCGGCTGGCGATATCACTGGCTGGACGTTCGAGCACTTCCGCAAGCTGGTCACCGACCGCGACGCGCTGCGCAGCGTGTGGAACACGCTGGTGTTTGCCACAGGCAGCACGGTGTTATCGTTGATTTCGGGCGGAGTTCTGGCTTGGCTTGTCGAACGCACCAATGCGCCGCTTAAGATCCTCGCCTATCTTGCCACGATCATTTCGATGGGCACGCCTTACATTCTGCACGTGATCGCGTGGCTGTTCCTGCTGGGCAAGGTAGGGCCGCTCAACGACCTTTACCGGGCGGTCACCGGGACATCAGACAACCTGTTCAACGTGAACTCGATGGCGGGGATGATCCTGATCGAGGGCTTTCTCTGGTCGCCCCTGGTCTTCCTGCTGCTGGGTGCGACGTTCCGCGCCGCCAACGCCGACATGGAGGAAGCAGCGCGCATGAGCGGAGCCTCGGTGCTGGACACGCTTTGGCGCATTTCGCTGCGACTTGCGATGCCAGCGATCCTGGCGCTCGCACTGTTCGTATTCATTCGCGCCATCGGCGGCTTTGAAGTACCGGCGCTGGTCGGCATGCCCGGGCGCATCTTCGTTCTCACCACGGATGTGTATGAAGCCACCATTGTTGTGCCCCCCGATCTCGGTTACGCCGCGGCATTCTCCGTGGTCATGGTTATCATCGTGGCGGTGCTTCTCTACTTCTATGGCCGGCTTTCGAAGCACGCCGAGAGGTTCCATAGTGTCACCGGCAAGGGCTATCGGCCGCGACCGTTCGACCTTGGACGCGGGCGATGGATTGCCGGAGCGATTATCATCGGCAATTTCGTCATAGTGCTGGTGCTGCCGCTCCTCACCCTGTTATGGATGTCGCTGCTGCCGTTCCTGCGTGGGTTCAGCATGGCCGGGCTTGCCGCCCTGACGCTGAAGAACTACCGCACAGTGCTATCCGCTCCTGGTTACGTCGATCTCGCCATGAACAGCCTGACCGTCGCGGCGGGTGCGGCAACGGGCATCATGCTCATCACCGCGCTGGCCGGCTGGATTGCTGCACGGAACGGTCCCGGCGGGCGATGGCTCGATCAGCTCGCGACGCTGTCCTTGGTATTCCCGGGCATCTGTCTCGGCGTCGCGGTGATGGAGGTTTACCTACGCGTCCCGCTGCCGATTTATGGCTCACTATGGATCATAGCGATCGCCTATGTAATCCGGTACATGCCGTACGGCATGCGCTACGTTTACGCAGGCGTACTGCAGCTCCATCGTGAACTCGAGGAAGCCGCTGGCGTGGCAGGCGCCTCTTCACTCACCACGCTACGTCGCATTGTTGCGCCGTTGCTGACGCCCGCCCTGGTCGCCGGCTGGCTGTTCATTTTCCTGATCGCCAATAAGGAGCTGTCGATCGCGGTGCTGCTGGCCAGCCCGGGCTCGCAGGTCATCGCGGTGTCGATCTTCGATCAGTGGGTCAATGGCCAGGGCGGTGAGCTGGCAGCCTTTGGCCTGATATGGACTGTGCTCATGACGGTTATCGCCTGCCTGTTCTTCGCGCAGATGCGCCGCGGTGGCACTGACGTGTTCGGCAACTGAAGCCATGTTGAAGGTCAGCAACCTTACCAAGATCTATGTCAACCAGTTCGACCGGCATGCCGGTGGCGTGCGGGACATCAGCTTCACGCTGCCCCCCGGCACGTTCTTCACCCTGTTGGGGCCGTCAGGCTGCGGCAAGACGACTAGCTTGCGCTGTATCGCGGGGCTCGAACGCCCTGATAAGGGTATCATCGCACTCGGCGAGCGCACGCTGTTTGATGGCGGGCGTGGCATCGCCGTGCCGATGAACCAACGCGGCATCGGCATGGTATTCCAGTCCTACGCGATCTGGCCGCACATGACGGTGTTCGAGAACATCGCCTTTCCACTTCGCGTGTCGAAGGAACGACGCTACAAGCGCGAAGAGATTCGCAAGCTGGTGGACCAGGCTCTCGCAACAGTCGGCCTCGCCGGCTACGGTGATCGTCCGGCGACGAGACTTTCAGGCGGACAGCAGCAGAGGGTGGCGCTCGCGCGCGCGATAGTCCATCACCCACAGTTATTGCTGCTGGACGAACCGCTTTCGAATCTCGACGCGTCGCTCCGCGAAGAGATGCGCGCTGAATTGCGTCGGCTGCAGCGGCAGATCGGGATTACCGCCATCTACGTCACGCATGATCAGGCCGAGGCGCTGGCAATGTCGGATGTGATTGCCGTAATGGATCACGGCCGCATCGTGCAGTTCGGCGAACCACGCTCGATCTATTTCCACCCGGAAAGCGAATTCGTGGCCAGTTTCATTGGCGCTGCCAATTTGCTGAGCGGCATGAGCGTCGCAGACGTGCCAGAGGGTGGTGTCGGTGCGTTGCGCCTGGATGATGGCTGCGTCATAAATTGCACGTTCCCGCGAGGCAGTGCAGCGGGCCAGGCCGCCACCGCATCGTTGCGGCCTGAAAGCATCGCCATCGCTCGCGCGGGCGCAACAGCTCCGGACAGCGCGAATGTGATACGCGGCAAAGTGAGCGCCACAAGCTTCCTTGGGGCGAGCGTGCGCTACGATGTGCGCGTCGGCGAGCGTACGCTGCGCGCCGTCAGTGCTGCCGAGGACACAATACCCACTGGCGGAGAGGTGCTGCTGGTCTTCCCGCCACAGGCGACGGTCTCAGTCAGCTAAGACTAAGGCAGCCGTCCTGTGCAGACGAAATGCGGGTTCTCCCAGTTCGGCTTGCCGTATCGCAACTCTTCGCCGTCCAGCGTCCGGACCGTACCGCCCGCCGCCTCCAGTACAGCCTGCGGTGCGCAGGTGTCCCATTCCATTGTGCGGCCAAAGCGCGGATAGAGATCGGCGACGCCTTCAGCGAGCCGGCAAAACTTCACGCTCGATCCAAAATTGATCAGCTTCGCTACGGGTTTGTCCTTCAGGAATTCATCCAGCCGCGCGCTGCTGCCGTGATAGCGGCTGGCGAGAACTGTCAATCCTTCCTTTGGCGGTAATCGCGCGCTGATCTGCTTCTGCTCAGAACCGACCCGTTTCCAGGCCCCGTGGCCGACGATGCCTCCGAACAGCTCTCCCATCGCAGGGATTCCGACCACGCCGAGGGCGGGTCTGCCATCCCTCACCAAGCCGATATTCACGGCAAATTCGTTATTGCCTGCAGTGAATTCACGCGTGCCATCCAGCGGATCCACCAGCCAGTATTCGGCAGTTGCCGCCGTGTGGCGGCCGCCAGCCACCTCCTCTTCGGCAATCACGGGAATATCTGGTGTCGCCTTGCGCAGTCCCGCCACGATGATCGCCTCGGCGGCGTGATCGGCCTCGGTCACCGGCGAGCGATCCTCCTTGCGCTGCACATCGAACCCGCGTTCACGCACGGCCAGAATCGCGGCACCCGCGTCCAAAGCCAGCGCGGCAGCGAGGGATATCAGTGCATCATCATCCATTCACCGGTCATACCGGCCGCACTCGGCTCTGGCAACGCGGGGCCCACCTCGTTTGGCAGGGAACAGTCGCGCGGCTGATACGGATGCGATGTGCTGCCCGTTCCGACGGCGCTTCGGTGTCGATGACTTGGGGTCTGTCTGGACCTTCGATGCGTCCGGAAAAATGATCAGCGCTTCGGGCTCAGCAAGCGGCTCACGGGCACGCTGTTCGACAGGGCGCGCCAGGAAGAATTCCGATGCCGCATGTACGATCCCCGGCTCCAGACCTCGCATGCAGGCAAAGTTGCGCGTGCAATCCTCCTGGCGTGCGAGATAACAAGGGCTGCACGCCATGTTGCGCCGCACGGCAACAGCCCGCCCGCCGACAGGTCCCCATTCAATTGCATCGACAACGCCAGAATGGATGCCGATGGTGGGGACGCCGAGTGTTGCAGCGATGTGCTTGGGGCCGGAGTTGTTGCCCACATAAAGCGAGCAGGCTCGCAGCACGTCCAGCAACTGCCGCAATGGCGTTCGGCCGACAAGCGAAACGACCGCATGGCGGTTGGCAATCGCGCCGAGTATCTCCTGGGCAAGCTCCGCCTCTTCCGGACCGCCAATCAGTAGTACATTCACCCCGTTCTTCTCGACCAGAAGATCGATCAGCGAAGCAAAGTGGGAGACCGGCCATTGACGCATCGGATTGCCGACGCCCGGATGCACAGCAACAACAGGTTTGTCGAACAGAGCACGCGCGCGGTGGGAGAGGAAATCAGGCGGACCCACCTCTGGTTTAAGCAGCTCGACTTTGGTGCGCTCCGCCATACCGGCCGTGCCGATCGCCTCGACGAGGTTGAGCAAGTCGTCTGTGACATGGCTTCGCTTGCGCTGAAGATTACGGTCGCCTTCCCATTCCAAGGCAATATCGAGGAAGGGGAACTGTCCCATGTGATCATAGCCCGCCAGGATGCGCGCTCCCGTGTACCGCAGCACTTCGCGCGTATCGAGGTGCTTGCGCAGATCGACAGCGATATCGAAGCGGTATGGGGCTAGGCGATCCCGCAGCGCCTGGTATTCGTCGCGACTGATCTGCTTCTGCCCAAGGCTGGAAACGGCGTGGAAGAACTCGAACTCGATGAACTCGTCGATACAGTCCTCCAGCCATGCCAATGAACGTGCGGCGCTTGTGGTCAGCAAATGGATCGAGGCCGCCGGGAAAATTTGCTTCAGCCGACGGATTGCCGGTATTGCGGTTACGAAGTCGCCGATGTGATCGATCTTCACAACCAGGATCCGTTTGACGTCCGCGCGACGGAACAACGGATGAGCCGCAAATACCGTCTCGACCGGTTCGTCGTCTGGCCGATAGTCATCCGAATGCCGTGAGAGGTTCGGATTGAAATAAGGGTCACCGGCAGCAAAGAGCGTACCCCAACGCTCCTCGAATTGGGCAAAATCAAATACGTCCGCCAGGTGATCGCGGCTGGCTGCTTCGTGATGCACGAGCGTCGCGTGCGGCGTGTAGACTACGAGCTTCCCCGCCTGGTGCGCACGAAGGCAGAAGTCCAGATCGTTGTTGATGATCTGGTGCGCCTCCTCAAATCCGCCGAGAGCCTGATAGGTGCTTCGTCGCATCAGCATACAGGCACCGGTCACCGCGATAACATTGCGCTGCGTCAGCGCCAGTCCGAAGTAGCCGGGTTCATCCGCAGCGGCAAATCGGAAAGCATGGCGGGCAATGCCTTGCGTGCCCAGGAACATGCCAGCGTGCTGCACCTTATTGCCGGGAAACAGAAGTTGCGGTCCCACGACGGCAACTTCCGGCCGCTGCATGTGCTCAAGCATAGCATCCAGCCAGTCGGGCTGGATGACCTCGATGTCGTCGTTGAGAAACAAGAGATACTCGCCCGATGCGATTTCCGCCCCACGATTATTGAAGTAGGACCAGTTGAACTGATCCTGCATCGTCAGGACCTTGTCCGCGTTTCGCTGCACCCACTGCTTACGGGCACGCTGCTTCTCAGGGATGTTCTCCACACAGATGATTTCGAAATGGCGATACGCCGTGCGCTGACGCAAAGTCCGGATGCAAGTCTCAACGATACGCCGCGCGGCGCAGGTCGGTATAATGACCGATACCAATCCCGTGGGCTTTTGTGTACGCCGGAATCGCCAGGTCCCTCCGATCGCGCCTGGCTCCACCTCCGCATCGATCCCGCGTCGCGCTGCGGCACTCATCAGCGCCGCCGCTTCAGTATCTGCATCGTCGATCTGCTGAGCGCCGCGTGCGCACAGCAGCCTGGGCACATGATGGATGCGAACGGCGCGCTCAGTGCAACGCAATATCGCATCATATTCGCCATTCGCGAGAAAGCCACTCGGCGTCAGGCCGCATCGGCGGAGCAGGGTCGTTGAAGCGAACCAGGGGCGGGCGATATAGTTGGTGGATAGCAGCAGATCCGGTGAGAAATCCGGCTTGAAGAAGGGCTCGCGCACCCGGCTTGCCGGGCTGATCCGCAGCTCATCGGCATACAACAGATCCGCATCCCGATGCAGGCCGCTCGCCAGGGCAATTTGCATCAGCGCATCGCAGCCGAGTTCGTCCCCCGGTGACAGGAAACCGACCAGCGTTGTCTGATCGCGATTGTTGAACGGCAGGTCCCCCGACGGGTCGATGACATCGATCCGCTCGAGAATATCGTCCGCGGATTCCGAGATCAGCGCACGAATTTCACGGGCGGTGTCGGCGTCGGAGCTTAGTATGTCCAGACGCCAGTCACGATAGACCTGCATTCGCAGCGAACTCAGCGTGGTTAGCAGGTGCTCCGCATGCAATGGGCCTCTCTGATGCAGCACCAGGCGGAAACCCGGCCGGTGGCCCAAGGTCTCAAGCACATCGTGCGAAACGTCTGCCTCGACCTGAGTGATACGCCGGCGGATGCCAACGCCGTCGTTGAGTTCCTCCGGCTTTCTGACCTGAATGTCGAATCGGTGCTTCAGCACCTCGCCATTCTTCGCGCACACGTTGAGCTGAACGACATGATCGCCATTCGGCAGGCTCCGCGGGGGACAGTGGAACGCAAAGCCGCTGCGTAGCGAATCTTCCCAATCGGGAAATGCTGCACTGACATCTTGCCGTGCCAGGCCGTAATGCGCCTCGCCAATCGGCTGGTCATCAATCATGACCTCGATATTGGAAATGCCAGACCGCGCCAGAGCCCAACCCTGGATGGTCAGCCTGCTGGTGACCGGCTCGACAGCAGCGCCGGCGGTAACGGCCGGTGTGTCAATTTCCAGCCGGAATCGCGCAGGCGCTGCAGCAGCCTGCGACGGCGCTGCTGCTTCAATGACGATGGTGCGGGTCTCTGTCTCCTCGTCGCCCAGCCCGTTGCGCAGTACGATGCGAAGCGTATGTTCGCCCAGGGGCAACTCGCCCAGCCGCCTGGCAAAGCGAAAACCCGAGTACCGCGCCATTGGAATGTCTCGATACTCTTCCCCGACGTCGGTGCGTAGCAGACCGAGATCTGCTTGCCCCGCCTCCTGACCATCGAGATCCAGAGTGATCGACGCGACGCCAATCCCGCACACTGCCCAGCCTGCGACGCGCAGATCGCCACTCGCGTCCAGATCAACCTCATCGCAAAAGAATCGAATTTCGCGACGTGGATCGTGCGCTGGCTCCGGGCGCGTGACTTCTGGTACGGGCGGCTCCGACAACTGTGATGATGCCGGTGAAGCCAAGGACGCTGGAGAGTCGGTTGCAGGCTGTTCGGGCAGCGCGCGAGTACGCTCCAACGGCAGCACAATCTCATGCAGGCAGCCATCCAGACTGATGGCCTGCACGCGAACCAGCGACGTGCTCTCCGGCAGTACATGAGCACGCTTCGATAGCGTGAAACCGGACGTAGATGCGTTCGCATATACTGGAAAGGCAGTGCCGACATCGTCCCGCTGACCGCCGATCAGGGCAGCACCGACGCGGTCCTCGTCCAGGAAGACCTGCACCGTCACCACGGATGTGAGCGACACTGCCCAACCATGCACCAGCAATTGACCGCCGTCATCCAATGCTGCCCGTTCTACATACAGCAGGACCGGTGGATGAGAACGCGCGTACTCTTCCGAAGGGCGTGTCGGGCCGGAGATCAGAGCAACGGCTTTGGCGGGATTGACCGAGAGATTGAAGCTCTCCTGATGCGCGTTACCGCTACGCGCAGTGGCTGTCATGGTGAGAGTGCACGCGCGCTGCGCCTGATCGCGGGGCAACGGCACACTCAGGTGGAACGCGCGCTGCGCTGAATCGTTCAGATTGCCGTAGTTCACCCGACCAATGACAGCGCCATCCAGCATCAGGACGATTTCTTCGATCGGAACGTCGCTCTCCGCACAGCCGCGCACCGCCAGGTCATATCGATCATGCATGAATCCGGCTGGAATTATCGGATCTATATCGATACGGATCGGCGCGCTCGCGGTATCCGAGGCGTTCGCGCGCGCGGCTGGAGCACGGACATCCGCTCGCACTCGACGTTGCCGGCTCATGTGCCTACACTGCGTAGGGCAAGCGCCCCTCGCGGTAGCCGTCCTCACTGAAGTGCTGCTCCCCGGAAGAAATGACACCTTTGCGGACGCTTTCCGCTACATCCGGGTACTGCTCAAGGTACCAGCGCTCATCCACCGGCATTGGAAAGGGCAGCCGCCCTTCGAAATAGCCGTCATCCAGGAAATGCTGCTTGGCCGACGCGACGCTGCCTGCGCGGATCGCCTCGGCGATGTCCGGATGCTGCTCGAGGTACCAAGACTCGTCCACCTCGGCGCCTAGCAGCATCATCCGCAGGATCTTGATGAAATCATCGTAGGAGAGGCTGACCCGCAGCTCTCCCCTCACGGTCGAAATTTCTACGGAGCGCCGGATGAGATCAAACGGCGGAAGGTATCTCACGGGGCCTCCTGGAAGCACGGCGAAGCACGGCGGCAGTCGTTCTGCCGAAGGAAGATGGCAGTCCCGGAAAATACTCGGCTCCGGATCGGAATGGAACCGTAGAATGTGCGATCTGGCAAATAAGTCCCCGCCATTGTGGCGGATCCGTGTTGCATGGGATACAACCCAGCGATCCGGCCAGGGCCCAACGTAATTCCAGGCCGGAAGTGGGACATCGTGATGGATTCCGCAGCTCCGCGCACTGGCGATTCCGAACTGGTACAGTTGGTGCGCCGCTTCCCCGATGCGCGCGTGCTGGTTGTCGGCGACGTCATGCTGGACCGCTATGTCAGCGGCGCGGCCAGCCGGCTTTCTCCGGAAGCACCCATCCCTGTGTTGCGACCCGAGTCCAGGCGCACAACGCCCGGCGGCGCCGCCAACGTCGCGCTGAACATCGCTACACTCGGCGGGCACGTCACCCTGGTCGGGGTGATCGGCGATGATCCTGAAGGTGCCGAATTACTGCGCCTGTTGGCGGCGTCCAAACGCGTGATACCGCAAGTGGTGGTTGCCCAAGGCCGGCAAACCACAGCAAAGACGCGATTCATTGTCGGTGCGCACCAACTGCTGCGGCTGGATGACGAGACGACGGCGCCGATAGACGCGCCGACAGCAGCATTCGTGCTTCAGCGCATCGCCGAGACAGTCAGCGCGACAGACATCGTCGTGCTGTCAGACTATGCGAAAGGTGTACTGAGCGATGACGTATTGCGAGGCGCCATTACACAGGCCCAGGCAGCAGGGTGCCTGGTAATCGCTGACCCGAAGCGACCCGATTTCGCCGCGTACCGCGGTGCCACCGTGCTGACGCCAAATGAGCATGAGGTGCGCGAGGCGACGCGCATCGATGCCGCAGAGGACCTGGAAGCTGATCGGGCAGGCCGTCGCGCGCTTGATGACACCGGTTGCGAGGCGGTGCTGGTCACTCGCTCGGCGAAGGGCCTCACCCTGGTGCTGCGCGACACGCCAGCGTTGCATCTCCCGACCCGGGCGCGTGAGGTCGCCGATGTTTCGGGTGCCGGCGATACACTGGTTGCTGC
>CAYRTL010000112.1:0-16786 GCA_964427005.1 uncultured Acetobacteraceae bacterium | reverse complement strand
CGCGACATCGCCATGGTGTTCCAGAACTACGCGCTCTATCCGCACATGAGCGTGTTCGACAACATGGCCTACGGGCTGCGCATCCGCGGTCTGTCGCGCCATGAGGTCCGGCAGCGGGTGGACGAAGCGGCCGGCCTGCTCGGCCTGGGAGAACTACTCGCCCGGAAGCCCCGCCAGCTCTCCGGCGGCCAGCGGCAGCGGGTCGCCATGGGGCGCGCCATCGTCCGCCACCCGAAGCTGTTCCTGTTCGACGAACCCCTCTCCAACCTCGACGCGAAGCTGCGTCTGGCGATGCGCGCCGAAATCCGCCGGCTGCAGCGCCGGCTGGGGGTCACCAGCCTCTACGTAACCCACGACCAGGTGGAGGCAATGACTCTCGGCGACCGCCTGCTGGTCCTCCATCAGGGGCGTCCAGCCCAGCTCGCCACTCCGATGGAGGTGTTCGCCCAGCCAGCCGACACCTACGTCGCCGGCTTCATCGGCGCGCCAACGATGAATTTCCTCAGTGCCGAGTTGGCCCGCGGCGGCACTGCGGCGCAACTCGCGGCGGGACCGCTGCTGCCCCTGGCGGACGGGCGCCGAGACGGGCCTGACGGACGCAAGCTGGTCATCGGCATCAGGCCGGAACACCTGACGCCTGGACCGGGGCTTGACCTGCTGGTCGACCTTATTGAACCACTCGGCTCGGAAACCCTGGTGCACGGCCACCTCACCAGTGGTGAGCAGCAATCGCTCGTGGTCAAGCTGGCGGGCCAGCCCCCGTCCGGCGACCGCCTGTCCGTCGCGCCGCAGATCGAACACATCCACCTCTTTGATCAGGCCTCCGGCCGCCGAATTGATCCGATTTGCGAAGAAATCCCGGCAGTGCGACTTGCCGCTGCGGAGACCTCTGACTAGGGTTTCCGTATCGTTTCAACAGGACGCCGAGATTCGGATGGCTGCGCCTCCCGCCATGTCAGTCCAGGCGATAAGTCCCGGGGAGATGCAGCTTCTGCTCTCGCGCGCCGGGTTGGTGCTGAATCCCGGCCAGGTTGCGGATCTGGTTCTGGCTTGGCGCCAAGTGGCCGGCCTCATTGCGTCGATTCCACACGATCGGCCGCTGGTCGATGACATGGCGCTGGTATTTCGCCTGCCGCCTCCCGCCGAGGCGCAACGGCCCGCCGCCGTAGCTCCGCCGAAGAAGACCGCGCCTGCCGCCCCTCGTTCCCGACCGGCGGTGAAGGCGAAAGCCAAGGCGAAGGCTAAAGCGCCGCCCAAACGACGCGCGGCGCGTCCGCCCTCCCGCAAGCGCAAGCGATGAAGGGTCCCACTCAGCCGTTCCTCACCATTGCGGAAGCAGGCCGGCTGATCGCCGCGAAGCGCCTTTCGGCCGTCGAACTGGTGAAGGACCTCCTGGCCCGCATCGCCGCCACCGACCCACAGCTCAGCGCCTTCCTACTGGTGACCGAACGCCAGGCCCTCGCGGCAGCGCGGGCCGCCGAACGGGCCGTCATGGCCGGGCGGCGGACGCCGCTTCTCGGCATCCCGCTGGCCTACAAGGACATCTACGAGACCGCCGGCGTGCGGACCACGGCGCACTCCCGCATCCTGGCTGACAACGTGCCGAAGCAGGACGCCGAGACGATACGCCGGCTGCACGCCGAGGGCGCAATCATGCTCGGCAAGCTGGCGACGCATGAATTCGCTATTGGCGGGCCGGCATTCGACCTCCCCTGGCCGCCCGCGCGCAACCCGTGGGATACGAGGCGCTTCACGGGAGGCTCCAGCTCTGGGTCCGGCGCTGCCGTTGCCGCCGGACTGGCATTGGGGGCGCTGGGTTCGGATACCGGAGGCTCCATCCGCCTGCCTGCCGCTTACTGCGGCATCGCCGGCCTCAAGCCTACGCCGGGGCTGGTGTCGCGCCGCGGCGTGATCCCGCTGGCGCCCAGCCTGGACACGGTTGGGCCAATGGCGTGGACGGCGGAAGACTGCGCGATCCTGCTCGATGCGCTGGCCGGCCACGATGCCGAAGATCCAGCATCGGTGCCGAGGCCCAGAATTTCCTATGCCCAGGCGATCACCGCCCCGCTGCGCGGCCTGCGGGTGGGGCTCCTGCGCCGCTTCTACGAGCACGACGTACCGGCCTCGCCCGAGATGCTGCTGATGATCACGCGGGCGGCAGCCACGCTGCGCAGCCTCGGCTGCCGGGTCGAGGAGGCCACGCTGCCTCCGGTCCAGGAGTACAACGCCGTCGGGCGGGTGATCATCTCATCGGAGGCGTATGCGCTGCACGAGGCAACGTTGAAGACCCGCCTGGCGGATTACTCGCGGGTGTTCCGTGTGCGGGTGCTGGCGGGTGCGCTGATCAGGGCGGCAGACTACATTGCGGCGCAGCGCCGCCGAACCGACCTGATCGCCGAGACCGCCAAAGCGTTCGACAAGTTCGACGTGCTGATCACCGCCCCGACAGCCGGAACGGCCCCGTTGCTGACCGAGCAGCGGCCGGACGACGGGTTCTCGCGCGCGCTGCTGACCACGGTCGCCAACGTCGCCGCCGTGCCTTCGATGGTGGTGTGCGGCGGCTTCACCGCGGCCGGGTTGCCGCTTGGCCTGGAGATCATGGGGCCACCCTGGGCCGACGCCACTGTGCTGCGCGTCGGTCACCATTTCGAGCAGGCCGCCGGCACGCGTGCACGGCGGCCGGAGCTGCGAACCGAGGTCAGAGCGATATCTTGAACATCCCCCGCCCGTGCGTGGTGCAGACAAGAACGGCGTCATGAAAACGGCGCCGTTGGTATAGCCGACCCAGACTGTGTCGGAATCACCCGGTGCTGTCGCCAATGCACTCGGCTCGCCGATGGGATCCTTGATCGATGCCCATTTCGGCCCGGTACGCGTGATCATCGTTCGGCGTCTTGCAATCGTCGGTTCGCGAGAGGGACGCGCCGCCCGCGAGGATCCGGTTACTGTTGTTCGGATCCAGCACGAAGGGTGAGATGAACAGCGGCTTCTGTGTGGTTGCATCCGGAATGAGATAGGCGGCGCACGCCAGGTCCACGCGTGGCCGTTCCAGACCTGGCCGCTGATGTAGTCGGCCGTCTTGCCGCCATCGGTGCTGCGGCAGATGTTGAGGAAGACGTATTCGCCATAGAAGTAGTTGGGATCGTTCGCGTCGGCGGCGCACCAGCCGCCGTCACCCATCGCTGAACGATGCCGCGTGTCAAGAATCACTTGATGTCGTGAGACGCATCCGTGCGGCGATATCCATCAGTGCAACATGTGCAGACCGGACTGCTCCTTCCTGCCATCCATTGATGTAGGACATGTGTTCGCCGGCAAAGAGGAACGGACCATCGCCCTTCAGTAGCGCGCTGTAATGGGCAGCCCTCGCTTCGCGACTCCACTCTGCCCACGCGCCGCCACTGAATGGGACGTTCTTCCACGCGACGGACACGCCCTTCGTCAGATAGCGGCGGTAATTCGGATGCAGCCGCTCGCCATCAACGAGTGCCGCTTCCAGGCGTTCGGCTGGCGGCATGGCTGCGAACTTGTCACCGATGTCGTTGGACCAGATGTATGCGCCGACAAGAATGCCTTTCCGACGCTGGATGCCGGCGCCTGGATACCAGACCTGCGTGATGTCGCGACTGGTCCAGGAGATACCGCCGTATATTGCATCGTCCAGCTCCCAGAACCGGCGTTCGGCCTGAAACGCGATCTTCACTGCCGGCACATATTCCACCGCCTCGATCGCCGCGCGGATCTCCGGCGCGAAGTCGGCTGGAATGGTGCGCAGCACCGGCAGAGGCACAGTGATGACCACAAGCGGCGCTAAGAGAGAGCGCTCTCGTCCGCTCCTCCCGTCGCGCCAGACGACGCGCGCGCTGTCGCCATCGCGCCGAAGCTCGCGCACTTCCGCGCCATAAATGATGGAGCTGCTGAGTTTGCGCCCGAACGCCTGGCCGATGCGACCCATGCCACCGGCTGGCTGCATCATCGTCGCCGCCTGGTGCCAGGTTTCGCCGAAATTCGTCTCGAACTGCCAGAACCCGGCGGCGAGAATCGCGCGCAGATCGAGCGGCCGGCTGCGCGTACCGGCTTGCGTACCGCCACCCGGCGGCTCCTGGTAACCGGCGCGGCCGGAGCCCTGGTAGACCATGTCCTTGTCGAGCGCGCCGAAGCTGCGCAGCAAGGCGCGAATACTTTCCTTGTCGTCGGTGCTGACCGGCTGGGCGGGCGCGTCCTGATCGATCGCCTTCGCCGCCAGTTCCGCGACATAGCCGCGGATGTCGTTGACCACCCGCCGGTTGCGCTGCGGCTTGCCATCGAAAGCCGAGTCGCTTTGCAGCAGCGCGCCGCGATTGTCGTTGCTCATCACTTCGAGCGGCACGTTCAACTCGCGGCAGTACGAGAGGATGCCCTCGTGATGGTAGGGCAGCCGCGCCGGCCCTGGATTGAAATACATATGCGGACCGGCATCCCACGCGACGTGCTGCACGCCACCGGTCTCGAGCACTTCGTCACCGCCGCGGAGCGACCAATTGCGTCCGCCGGCGCGCCGCCGCGCTTCGAGGAGGAGCGGCGCGTAGCCCGCCTTGCGCAGTTCCCAGGCCAGCACCATGCCGGCAATGCCGGCGCCGATGATGACGATGCATCGTCGCCGACCGGGCGGCAGCGCAGGTGGGCCGGCATAGGCGTCGGGAACCGCCAGCAGCCCCATCGCCGCCATGGTGCGATACGCGGCGGCGACGCCGCCCGCCTTGCCGACGAGATGGATCAACCTGCGGCGCGATACCATCAGGAGGGGCGGCGCGCGCGCAAGGCGGCAGCCAGCGTGCCGTCGTCCAGCACGTCGAGCGCGCCGCCAATGGGCACGCCTTGGGCAACCCGTGTCACTGTGATGCCCAGAGGCCGCAGCCGATCGGTCAACCAATGCGCCGTCGTGGCGCCGTCCACGGTGGCGCCAAGGGCGAGGATCACTTCTGTCACGCCGCCCTCCGCTATGCGCGCAAGCAGCGCTGCGACGTTCAGATCCTCCGGCCCGACGCCGGACAAAGCCGACAGCGTGCCACCCAGCACGTGGTACAGACCGCGATGCACTGAGGCGCGTTCCAGTGCCCACAGATCGCCCACGCCTTCCACCACGCAGATCACCGAGCCATCGCGCTGCGGGTCGGTGCAGATCGAACAGGGATCGCGGCTATCGAGATTGCCGCACAGACTGCATGACTTCACCGTGCGCGCCGCCTCGGCCAGGGCCGCCGCGAGCGGCAGCATGCGTGCCTCCGGTTGCTGCAGCATGCGCAACGCCGCACGTCGGGCACTCCGCGGGCCCATGCCAGGCAGCTTGGCCAGCAGGCCGATCAGCCTATCGATTTCAGGCCCACCCATCAGTGGTCAGTGGTCAGTGGTCAGTGGTCAGAAGTCAACTCCGGCGGCCGACTGACCACTGATCCCTGGCCGATTGCCAGCTAGAAAGGCAGCTTCATTCCTGGCGGCAGTTGCAGGCCGCCGGTGACCTTCTGCATCTCTTCGGCAGCGGCGGCTTCCAGCTTCTGCTTGGCGTTGGCGTGGGCGGCGACGATGAGGTCTTCCATCATCTCGGCATCGGCCGGATCGATGACCTTGGGGTCGATCTTGATCCGTCGCAGGTCGCCTTTGCCATTCAGCGTGATCTTGACGAGGCCGGCACCTGCCTCGCCCTCGATCTCCATGGCCTCCAGCTTCGACTGCATCTCCTGCATCTTGGCCTGCATCTGCTGGGCCTGCTTCATCAGCCCGGAGAGGTTCTTCATTCGTCAAACTCCATCTCTTCGGAGGGTTCTTCCGTCTCCGGCACCTCGGTGACCGGTAGGCCATAAACGTCGGCGGCCGTATCATGCACCGTGTCGATCCGCGCGCCCGGAAATGCATCCATAATCGCGCGCACCAACGGATGATCGGCGGCGGCCATGCGGCGGGCGGCATCGGCGGCACTTCCCTGGTCCGCTACCGTGGGTTCACCTTCCGCGGTGGAAAGCGCAATCGTCCAGCGGGTGCCGGTTGCCTCGGTCAGCAGGGCGCCGAGACGGGCAGCGAGGTCCTTAGGCGCATCCGCCTGCGGCCGCAGCTCGATCACCGGCGGCGCGAACCGAACCAGATGCACCGAATGGATCAGGTGGGCATGGAGCATCGCTTCGCGCCGCTCCGCCACCAGCGCGGTCACGTCGCGGAAGCTGGCGAGCCGTGGCGCGGTATCGGCCACCGCTAGGGGCGCGCCGCCCGCGACCGCACGAGCGCCGCCACCCGACGGCGGCGGTGCCGGTGTGCCCGCTGCCTGCGTATTCGCATTGCCCAGCCGCCGGACGAGTTCGCCGGGCGGCGGCAGGTCGGACACATGGCACAGCCGGATCAGCACCATCTCGGCCGCGGCGCGCCGGTCGGGCGCCATCTCCACCTCGCCGACACCCTTCAGCAGCATCTGCCAGGCCCTCGCCAGCACCGGGACCGATAGCCTATCCGCCAGTGCGGCGCCTCGCGTCCGCTCCGCCTCCGGGAGCTCCTGGCTGTCACGCAGCGATGGCACGGCCTTCAGACGGGTGAGCGTGTAGGTCAGTTCCAGCAGGTCCTGCAGCATCATGCCCAGGTCCGCACCGCGCTCGTGCGCGCGATCGGTGATCTGCAGCGCCTGGTGCGGCTGGCCGGACATCACGGCATCCATCAGGTCGAACACCAGGCCTCTGTCGGCGAGGCCCAGCATGTTGATGACCGCCGCCTCGGTGATCACGCCATCCGCCTGGGCGATCGCCTGATCGAGCATCGACAGCCCGTCGCGTACCGAGCCGTCGGCCGCGCGTGCGATCTGGTCGAGCGCCGCCGGCTCGATCACCACCGATTCCTGCTGCGCGATGCGGGCGAAATGCGCCGACAACTCCGCGATGCGCACCCGCCGCAGGTCGAAGCGCTGGCAGCGCGACAGCACGGTGACCGGCACCTTGCGCAGCTCGGTGGTCGCAAACACGAATTTCACGTGCGGCGGCGGCTCCTCCAGCGTCTTCAGCAGCGCGTTGAACGCGTTGCGCGTCAGCATGTGGACTTCGTCAATGACGAAGACCTTCGTGCGTGCCTGGATCGGGCGGTACCGCGTCGCCTCGATGATCTCGCGCACGTCGTCCACGCCGGTGCGGCTGGCGGCGTCCATTTCGAGCACGTCAGGGTGGCGGTCCGCGAGGATGGCGACGCAGTTGGGGCACACGCCGCACGGATCCGCGGTCGGACCGCCGGTGCCGTCCGGTCCGGTGCAGTTCAGTGCGCGGGCGATGATGCGCGCGGTGGTGGTTTTCCCGACGCCACGGACGCCGGTAAGCATGAAGGCGTGCGCGACCCGGCCGGTGGCAAAGGCGTTGCGCAGGATGCGAACCATCGCGTCCTGGCCGATCAGGTCGTTGAAGCTGGTCGGCCGGTATTTGCGCGCGAGCACCCGGTAGGGGGCGGCATGGACCGGCTCATCGCCGAACAGGCCGGGGCCTTCCGGCGGCGGCGGTGCCTCGAGCTGGCTTTCCTCCTGGAACAGGCCGGACATGCGGGGCGAGTGTAGCCGCCGCGGCGGCCCCCTGGGAGTGTGGCGGACATACGGTGGGAGGCCGAACGAACGACCCGAGCGGAAACTCGCTGCGGCTGCTTCCTTCCGGACCTGACCGGGTTGGCGAGGCGCCCGTCCGCCGCCGACCTCCCACCGCTGCATATCATGTTTATGGGGGGTGGGAACAAGGCAGGTGCGTGCGTTGACGCTGCCCGGTGGTCGCACCAATGTAAGGCACCAACAGCCTTACTGGCAGGTGAGCGTGACAATCGAATTGACGGTAACCGCAAAGGGGCAGGTGACGTTGCGGCAAGCCGTGCTCGACCATCTGGGGGTGAAGCCGGGAGGCAAGGTCGGCGTGTCATTGTTGCCCGATGGACGCGTCGAACTCACCTCGGCTTCGGCAGGACGAGACCTACGGGATGTCCGCGCGCTGCTGCGACGACCACGTGAGCGTCCGGTGTCACTGAAGGAAATGCAGGACGCGATCGAAGCCGGCCGGCGTTGAGCATCGCTGTCGATACCGATGTACTCGTCCGTTATCTCACCTGGGATGATGAAGCCCAGGCTGAGGCGGCCGCCGCCGTCATCGAAAGCGGCGAGATCATCGCAATCTCCACTATTGTTCTTTGCGAGCTCGCGTGGGTGCTGAAGCGCGCCTACCGCTATCGGACCGATGAAATTGCCGAAGCACTCCATCGCATCGTGACCAGCCACAACGTGCATGTGGATCGGCCATCGGCAGAGGCGGGGCTTCGGATGCTCCAGCATGGTGGGGACTTTGCTGACGGCATTGTCGAGACGGATGCCGACCGTGCGAGGTGCCGGCACATTGTCACGCTCGATAGGGAGTTCGCCGAACTGCTGGGGCCGAAGCGCGTGGTGCTATTGGATGCAGCCCGCAATACCGACTTTCGCTGATTGCGACCCATGGGCGTCCGTTCGTCATGGCCGGGCCGAAGTCCCCGGGCTTGTCCTGGGGATCGGTCCCGGCCATCGGTTGCGGCACGATGCCGCTACTGATGGCCGGCCATAACGAACGGGTATGAGGCCTGAAAGACGCTACGCCCGGACGATGGGATGAATGCACAGCCCGGGGCTTCCAGGCGGCAAGGATTGAAACCGACGTAGCGCGGCAGCCATGTCGGCACGACCCGCCTTCCAGCGACGCTGGATGGCAGTTTCGGAATAATCCCAGGCCTTCATGGCCGTCTCGTCCGCGTATGCCGCATACGACGTTCGCACCACATCGACACGCGGCCGGTTAGGCGGTCCGAGCCGGTCGAGAGAGGCCAGCGCGCGAAGGGTGCGCTCGGTCTGGCATGCGAAGGTAAGGTCGCTCTGGCGCATGGACATTCCGGCGACGTCCTCTGGCACAGGCGCATCACGTGGGAACGGATCAACCAGATAGCACACGGTGTCCTGGCTGAGGCCGCCGCCAAGTACCACATCGGCCGGCGTGTTGGCGGCAAGCCCGCCGTCCACCAGCCAGAGCTCGCCGATACGAACCGGCGCAAAGTCCGGGATTAAGGCCGCGCTTGCCAGCAGATGATCGACCGTCAGGCGTTCGCTGCCGGTGTCGAACACGACCTCGTCGCCGGTCTGCAGATCGACCGCAAGCGCCGAGAGCCTGATGCTGCCCGCATTCAATTGCTCGAAGTCGATCAACTCCTCCAGACACCGCCGCATCGGGGTCACGTCGTAAATGCCCGCGCGGTCGGGGCTACCTGGCAGTGGCAGCCGAGGATGGAACAACTCCGGCCGGCCCAGTAGCCGGGTGCGGAGAGGGTTTACCCATCGCATGCCGCCCGTCCACGGCAGCCAGTCCGGTGAGGTGGCCTGGCGCCAGAATGCGCGCAGCCGGTCCACGCGTCGGGTGGGCGGATTGCCGGCGATCAAAGCGGCAGTGATGGCGCCAACTGAACTGCCGGCGATCCACTCGGGCTCCTCGCCGGCTTCATGCAATGCCTCGTAGGCGCCGGCCAGATAGCCGCCGAGAGCATTGCCGCCGCCAAGGATGAGGGCGCGGAACGGCATTCAGCGCCGCGGCCTGAGCGTGCGCAGAAATTCCTCGATGTAGGGCGCGAGCCCCAGTGCCAGGGTGCCAGCCAATAACGGTGCGACCATGCCGACAGGCAGAGGGCTCCGCTTCCAGCGCACGCTCCAGTCGGGCGCGCGACGGCCGAATCCGAACAGGGCTCGGACCTCCGGCCAGTGCAAGACAGCGACGAACGACGCCGCCATCACCGGCACCATTTCCAGATAGCTGTGCACGTGCTGCTCAATCGGCGGCACCGGCCGTCGCTTCACGGCGTAGCTCACATCCCACAATGCGGTCGCGCCATGCGCGAGCACCGCGCCGAACATCAACAACAGCACCGGGCTGGTGATCTCCAGGAACAGCCCGGCGAGCATCGGCAACGCCGCCTCACCCAACATCAGAAGGTGCATCGCGGACTCGGCGCTGCCCGCGTTGCGTTCGATCCTTACGCGCCGATGGCAGAGCCAGTCCGACAAACCTGCGACCAGCCATAGTGGCAGGATGAAGCCGAGGAGGAAGTTGCGCGTGATACCGGTAAGCTGGTGCGCCGGCGTCTGCGTGCTGCCCGGCGATGGCGTGACCTGCTGCGGCTTCACCGTTGGCGCGGCGCGCTTGCCTGATCGGCGGCGTATCAATTTCACGGCTCCCGCCAGGGATGGCAGCGCCAGGCCTGCCAAGGCCATGACGGCCTGACGCCGGTGCGGCGGGAGCGCAGGAAGGCGCTCGACCAGTTCATTCGCGATCCGCACCAACCCGCCGCCGCCAGCCCCGGAACGGGGCAGTGCGGCATCGAGCGACTCCAACTCCCAGCGCAGTTGACTGATCTTGAGTGAAGAATTCCGATTGCTCATGGCGCCTGGAACGCACACGCCGAAGCCGGCGTCGCGGTCAACAAACAGGTACCTCTCGCGCCGGCTGTTCACCGATGGCTGACCATGGCGCGGTCGGGTATGCTGGCGCCAAGCGGAACGAGGAAACGGCGATGGATGACGTGTTCGAGATCATGCAGACGACGCGCTCGATGCGCCGGCTGAAGCCCGACCCCGTGCCGGACGAGTTGATCCGCAAGATACTCGAAGCGGGTGCCTGCGCGGCGAACGGCGGCAACGCGCAACGCTGGCGGTTCCTTGTGGTGAAGGACCCCAAGGTCAAGCAGGCGGTTCAGGTCTGGTACAAGCGCGCCTTCGATGAAGTTGTGGGGCCCCGTTATGCGACAAGTGCTCCGCCGCCCGGCGTGTCACCGGATCGGTTCGCGCGGCAGCATTCGGCGGTGTCGTATCTCACCGACCACTTCCATGAGGCGCCCGTGTGGATTGTCGCCTGTATCGATGAGGGCAAGGCAACACCGACGCGGTGGTCGGGTGCGTCGATCTACCCGGCGGTGCAGAACATGCTGCTGGCCGCGCGCGCCCTCGGTCTCGGCTGCACCCTGACGACACGGCACCTGTTGTACGAAAAGGAATCGGAGGCGGCGCTGGGTCTGCCGCAGGGCGTGCACTCCTATGCCATCCTGCCCATCGGCTATCCGATGGGACGCTTTGGCCCGGTCGGGCGCGGCAACCTTGCGGAGATGGTGTATCAGGACAAATGGGGCCAGCCCTACGCAGCATTGAACTGAGGGAGGCGAGGATGCCGCGCATCACCCCGGTTGCCACCAAATCGGACATGGCGCCCGAGAACCAGCATGTGTTCGATCAGGTCATGCAAGTGTTCGGTCGCGTGCGCGGTCCGTTCAGCGTGCTGCTGCACAGTCCGAAACTCGCCGAACGTCTGCTGCCGATGGTGCCGCTCGCCCGCGAGGGCCTCATCGTCGAGCCGCAACTGCGGCAGATCGCGATCCTCGCGGCGGTACGCGAGCGCGATGCGAACTATGTCTGGGCCGCGCAGGTCGATGTCGCGCGTCGCGCCGGCCTGCGCGAGCAGGTGATCGATCTGCTGCGGAGCAAAGGCGATCCGTCGGGACTGCCGGCGGATGAACGCGATATCGTCATGTATATGCGCCAGCTCATGCGGACCAATCGCGTCGATCAGGCGGTGTTCGACGCGCTGAAGGATCGGCATGGCGTGCAATGGCTGGTCGAGCTGACCGCGGTCGCCAATTTCTACGTCGCACTGTGCGGCGTGGTGAACGCATTCGACGTGCCGGTACCGCCGGACGGCGACCGGTTGTGATGTGATGTCCTCGTCCACACGCGTCATTGCAGGAGTTTCGTTCATGAACGCCCCCGTGCATTTCGATCCGACGCAGGATGCGTATTCATTGCCACTCGACCGCATCGATGTCAGCAACCCGAAGCTGTACCAGGATGACATCTGGTATCCATACTTCGAGCGCCTGCGCCGTGACGATCCAGTGCACTGGTGCCAGGACGGCATGTACGGCTCGTACTGGTCGGTGACCAAGTACAAGGACATCATGCATGTCGAGACGCATCATCAGATCTACTCATCTGAGGCGCGTCTCGGCGGCATCACCATTACCGATCGTCCCGCGGAATTCCGGCGCCGCAGCTTTATCTCCTCAGATCCGCCGTATCACGACGAACAGCGCAAGGTGGTCTCGCCTGTGGTCGCGCCAATGAACCTGCAGCGCATGACCGCGCAGATCCGCGAACGGACGGAGCGCGTACTGGACGAGTTGCCGCGTAACGAGACGTTCGACTGGGTGCAAAACGTGTCCGTCGAGCTGACCACCATGATGCTGGCGACGCTGTTCGACTTCCCGTTCGAGGAGCGGCGCAAGCTGACCTTCTGGTCCGACGTGTCCACCATGGACGTGAACGCTGGCGGCATCGTGGATTCCGAGGAGAAGCGGCTCGAGCTGCTGACCGAATGCCTCGAAGTCATGACGAAGCTGTTCTACGAGCGGCAGAGGCTCGAGCCGCGACCTGATCTGCTGTCGATGCTCGCGCACGGCGAGGCGACACGGAACCTGCCGGAAACACCGAGCGATTTTCTCGGAAACCTTGTGCTGCTCATCGTCGGCGGCAACGATACGACGCGGAATTCCATGTCCGGCGGCGTGTGGGCGCTGAACCGGCACCCCGATGAGTACCGAAAGCTGCGCGAGAATCCGGCGCTGATCCCGAGTGCCGTGTCCGAGATCATCCGCTGGCAATCGCCGATCGTGCACATGCGTCGCACGGCGACGGCTGATGCGGAGATCGGCGGCAAGCAGATCCGCGCGGGCGACAAGGTCTGCATGTGGTACATCTCGGGCAATCGCGACGAAGACGCGATCGAACGGCCGAATGAATTCCTGGTGGATCGCGCTCGGGCCCGGCAGCACCTGTCCTTCGGGTTCGGCATTCACCGCTGCGTCGGCAATCGGCTGGCTGAACTGCAGCTTCAGATCCTGTGGGAGGAAATCCTGAAGCGGGGCATGGTGGTGGAGATGATGGAGGAGCCGCAGCGGATCTACTCCAACTTCATCCATGGCATCTCTGCGCTGCCTGTGAGGATTCCGACGTAGTCCTTTGCGGCCCTGAGCGAGCGAGTCGGTTCGGACAGTTCATGGCCCCGGCAACGTAGATGGGTTTTAGTACGATAACGATCCGCTGCGAGTAGTAATCTTCCTGGTCCCCGGGGCCCTCACACAACGGAACGCTCAAACACTTTGTTGCGAAATCATTTCCATATCGGCAGCTATCACGAAACATAAACGAGTTCTGGGACTAAATGTTTCGTCTCCGTCTATGTCGTTTTGGATGAGCAAGAAGATGAATACTGCGTATCTGCTTCTGGTTACAAAATAGTTTATCGTTTCGTTTTTCGTTTGTTTGGGAATTCGCGCCTATTACAGCGGCCGTTGGCTAACCGGTATAAACGATTTTTGATCACGGCCCCCCTCGTCCTCACGAGTTGTTGTTTTCGTGCGGCGATTCGGCAACATTCTGCATGCCGGTGATATCGGAATGCATTCCGACACCTGAGCAATGATATCGGACTCAATGACGGGTTCTTTGGGAAGAGCCCGCAGCAATGGAGGTGACTGCCGAAATGGCTAAGGCCTGATCCTCGCGCCAATAGGCTTCATTAAACCTCTTCCGAATCAGAACAAACCGGTGCGGGCCGCGAACGGAGTGGCTCGCCCGCTTGATAGGGAAATTTTCCTAATGACGACAGCCATCAGCACGACAACCTTCATTGGAACCCTCGGCGTCAATACGCATTTCGATTTCAACACCTACGGCTATCAGAACGTCCCGATGGCCGAGAATGCGATCCGCTATCTCGGTCTGGTCAATCTTCGCGACAGCGCCGCCTCGCCGTACGACGCGACGCTCTGGCAGCAGGTCGCGCAGGCCACTGGCGTGAAGTTCGACGACTTCATCGGCGAGACATCGCCGGCCGACATGCAGAGCCAGTTGGGCAACGTCGCCCAGCTCGCCAACCTCGGCCTTCTCAACTACCTGGAAGGCGGCAACGAGGAAGACGATCCCTACGCGGCCAACCTGGGCAACACGCTGGCAATCACGGCGCAGTTCCAGCAGCAGGTCTATGCGACCGGACATTCATTGGGCCTGCCGGTCATCAACATGTCGTTCGGCTCCGGCTGGACCGCGGCGAACAACTGGCAGGGCGACTACGACAAAGTCGGCGACCTGTCCTCCATCACCGATTATGCCAACGCCCACACCTATCCGAACCCGGGCCAGACGCCCGCCTTCGGCACCAATTATGTGAACGGGCTGGCGCATCTCGCCGCCGCCAGCAGACCGATCATCACCACCGAGATCGGCTGGGACGAGAACCTGGGCTTCACTCAGGCGCAGGTGGCGAACTATGTGCTCGATGCCACTTTCGATGGCATCAAGTACGGCGACGTCAAGACGTACTTCTACGCGCTGTTCAACGACGGCTCCGGCAATTTCGGGCTGATGAACACCGACGGTTCGGCGAAGCCGGCCGGCCAGGCGCTGCATAACCTCACCACCATCCTGCACGACAGTGGCGGAACCGCTGCCTCGTTCACGCCGGGCGCGCTGAATTACAGCCTCTCGACCAACGACGACACGGTGCTGATGCAGAAGTCCGACGGCAGCTTCTGGCTTTCCGTGTGGAACGAGAATACCGGCTCGCATACCGACACCCTGACGCTGGGTTCCGCCGCGTCGCAGATCATGCTGTTCGACCCGATTGCCGGCACCACGGCGGTACAGACGGTAAGCAATACCGGCACGTTCACCTTCACCGTGCCCGACCACCCCGTAATCCTGGAAATCGTCGGCGCTGGCGGCACCACTCCAACCCCTACGCCAACGCCGACGCCCACCCCGACACCAACTCCAACTCCAACGCCTACACCGACTCCAACGCCTTCGCCGACGATCCCCGACCCGGTGACCGGCACAGGTCCTGACACGCTGGTGCTGCAGATCAGCGAGGACGCCTACGCCAACAACGACGGCACCAGTGACGCGGCGGGCGATGCCAAGTTCACCGTTGCGATCGACGGCAAGCAGCAAGGCGGAACATTCACTGCCGCCGCCCCACATAGCGCCGGCGCTGACCAGGCCTTCCAGTTCAACGGTTACTTCGGCGCCGGCAATCACACAGTCACGGTGACGTTCCTGAACGATGCGTGGGGAGGAACGGCGACAACCGATCGAAATCTGTACGTCGATAGCGTCACCTACAAAGGGACCAACACCAAGCAGTCTGCCGCGCTTATGTCGGCTGGCGGCCAGAGCTTCACCATCTCAGGCGGAACTTCTCCGACGCCAACGCCAACCCCGACGCCCACTCCCACTCCGGCCCCTGCGCCCGTCACCACTGGCACCGGTCCGGACACGCTGGTGCTGCAGATCAGTGAGGACGCCTACGCCAATAAGGATGGCACCAGCGACGCGGCCGGCGACGCGACGTTCACCGTCGCCATCGATGGCAAGCAGCAGGGTGGCACATTCACGGCGGGAGCATCGCACAGCGCCGGCGCTGACCAGACCTTCACCTTCAATGGCACCTTCGGCACCGGCAATCACACGGTCACGGTGACGTTCCTGAACGATGCGTGGGGAGGAACGGCGACGACCGACCGCAACCTGTACGTCGACAGCGTCACCTACAAAGGCAACAACACCAACCAATCGGCGACGCTTCTCTCGTCTGGCCCGCAAACCTTCACTGTTGCCGGCGGAACCGCGCCAACACCCACTCCAACCCCGACCCCAGCTCCGACGCCGGCGACCACACCGAATCCGGTCGTGACCGTGCCCAGCGCGCAGAGCGTGGTGGCCGGATCAACCACTGCGATTGGCGGAGCGTCCATCTCCGACCCTTGGGCGGCTGGCAATTCGGGCACATTGGCACTCAACGTGACCGCGACGACTGGCTCCGTCTCGATGAAGGACGCCAGCGGCAACCCGGTCGCCGGATCCGGCACCGGCGCGATCCAGGTTCTCGGCACGCTGAGCCAGATCAACGCCGACCTGGCGACGCTGAGCTACACGGCGGGAACCGCCAATGGCTCGGTCACGGTCGATATCTGGGACCAGGCCGGTGTAGAGGCGACCAAATCCATCGGCGTGACCGTCACCGCGCCACCGCCAGCTTCAACGCCGACGATCACCATCGCGCCCAGCGCAAGCAGCGTGACGGAGAACGTCAGCAACACGCACATCAACGCAACAGCCGGCGACCACATGATCTTCATCGGCGGCACCGGAGATGTGGTGACCGCTACGGGAGGCAATGAGACGATCCAGGCCTACCAGGGCGGCAACACCATCACGACCGGCGCAGGCAATGACACGATACGCTTCGGTGGCGCGAAGAACGTCATCGATGCGGGTGCCGGCAATAACGTGCTGCGAGACAGCGGCAGCAACAACACCATCGTCCTGCCTGGGGCGAATCAGGGCTTCGACGACATCTACGGCCACGTGATGATAAACGGCGACAACTTCGACCTGCGGCCGATGCTGGCAGGGACAAGCTGGAACGGCAA
Organism: uncultured Acetobacteraceae bacterium; assembly: GCA_964427005.1. Classification (GTDB taxonomy): domain Bacteria; phylum Pseudomonadota; class Alphaproteobacteria; order Acetobacterales; family Acetobacteraceae; genus JAMXLO01. The sequence continues at coordinate 256 of CAYRTL010000112.1, read as the reverse complement.
CGCGTCCACCCTCGGCAACTTCATCAAGGTCGGCATGTCCGGATCGAGCGCGGTGATCAGTGTCGATCCTTCCGGTGCTGCCGGCGGGCTGACTTACCAGGTGGCCAAGCTGGAGAGTTCCGGCGTGATGTCGCTGAACACGCTGCTGGCGCACTCGGTGACGCACTGAGAGGAACCCAGGCCGAGAGGCCTGGGTCTTCTTACAGTCCGTAAATGCAGGCCGAACAAGCCGGCAAAGCGTGATAGCTCCCTGGGC
>CAYRTL010000111.1:0-17080 GCA_964427005.1 uncultured Acetobacteraceae bacterium | reverse complement strand
TTCGTCGCTCCGCTCCTCGCAATGACAGTACTTTCAGTGGCTTAACTCCCGCGCCATCTCGTCTATGCCGTTCACCGTCAGCGGGTACATCCGGCCTTCCATCAGCTCACTGGTCATGCCGATCGAACGCACGTGCTGCCAGGTGTTGCGCGGCGTCGGATTGAGCCAGGCCGCGTTGCGGTAATGCGACGTGAGCCGCTCCAGCCACACCTTTCCGGGCTCGTCGTTCATGTGCTCGACGCTGCCGCCGGGCATGGTGATCTCATACGGGCTCATCGCCGCGTCGCCGACAAAGATCAGCTTGTAGTCCGGTCCGTAGGTGCGCATCACCTCGAAGGTGGAGATCCGCTCATCATGGCGGCGGCGGTTGTTCCGCCACACCCGTTCATACGGGAAATTGTGGAAGTAGAAATATTCCAGATGCTTGAACTCCGAGCGCGCCGCGGAGAACAGCTCTTCCGACAGCTTCACGAAGTCATCCATCGACCCGCCCACATCGAGGAACAGCAGCACCTTCACTGCGTTGTGCCGCTCGGGAACCAGCTTCAGGTCGAGCGAGCCTGCGTTCTTCGCGGTTGAGCGGATCGTGTCGGGGAGATCAAGTTCAGTCGCCGCGCCTTGCCGAGCGAAACGCCGCAGCCGGCGCAAGGCGAGCTTCAGGTTGCGTGTTCCCTGCTCAACCGTGTCGTCGAGATCGCGGAACTCGCGCTTCTCCCACACCTTCACCGCGCGGCGATGGCGCGATTCGTGCTGGCCGATGCGCACACCTTCAGGGTTGTAGCCGAACGCACCGAATGGCGATGTGCCGGCAGTGCCGATCCACTTGGAGCCACCCTGGTGACGGCCCTTCTGCTCTGCCAGCAACTCGGCAAGGCGCTGCATCAGTGCTTCGAATCCCCCGAGTGACTGAATCTTCGCCATCTCCTCCGGCGACAGCAGCTTTTCCGCCAGCTTGCGCAGCCACTCCTCGGGCAGCTCGCGCGGCAAAACCCCTTCCGGCGCTTCCAGCCCCTTGAAGCACTGCGCGAACACCCGGTCGAAACGGTCGAGATGGCGTTCGTCCTTCACCAGTGTCGCGCGACTCAGATAGTAGAAATCGTCCACGTTCCATTGCGCGACGCCTGCCTTCATCGCCCCAAGCAGCGTGAGGTATTCGGTGATCGATGTCGGCAGGCCCGCCTGCCGCAGCCCCTCGATCAGATGCGCGAACATCAGGCCCCGCGCCGCGCCAGGAACGCCAGGCGCTCGAACAGATGCACGTCCTGCTCGTTCTTCAGCAGCGCGCCGTAGAGCGGCGGGATCACCAGGTGCTTCTCATTCGTGCGGAGCGCCTCAGTTGGCAAATCCTCCACCATCAGCAACTTGAGCCAATCCAGCAGCTCAGCCGTGCTGGGCTTCTTCTTCAGGCCCGGAACTTCGCGGATCTGGAAGAACACATTCAGCGCCTCACGTGCCAGATCGCGACGCAGATCCGGATAATGCGCCTGAACGATCTGCTCCATGGTTTCGCGATCGGGAAAGCGGATGTAGTGGAAGAAGCAGCGGCGCAGGAAGGCGTCCGGCAGCTCCTTCTCGTTGTTGGATGTGATGATGACGATGGGACGGTGCTTGGCAATCACTGTCTGGCGCGTTTCGTAGACGAAGAATCGCATCCGATCCAGTTCCAACAGCAGGTCGTTGGGAAACTCGATGTCTGCCTTGTCCACTTCGTCGATCAGCACCACGACCGGTTGGTCAGACTCGAACGCGTCCCACAGCTTGCCTCGCACGATGTAGTTGGCGATGTCGTGCACCCGTGGATCGCCGAGCTGGCCATCGCGCAGGCGCGACACTGCATCGTATTCGTAGAGGCCCTGCTGGGCCTTGGTGGTGGACTTGATGTGCCACTCGATCAGCTCCAGGCCGAGTGCCTGCGCGACTTCGTGCGCCAGGACGGTCTTGCCGGTGCCAGGCTCTCCCTTCACCAGCAACGGACGCTGCAATGTCACGGCGGCGTTCACCGCCACTTCCAAATCACGCGATGCGATATATCGTTCGGTACTCTTGAAAGACGCGCTCACCATCGGCTCCTTCTGCGTCATGCGGTCGCCGAGTGTCGGGCGAACCCGGCGGGGCTGCAAGCGCCCCGCCGGACGGCGCTCAGCCCTTCTTCACCAGCGGGCAGTCGCCCTTCTCCATCGGGCGAAACGCCTCCTCGCCCGGAATGCTGCGGATCAGCTTGTAGTAGTCGTACGGCCCCTTCGATTCGGCCGGAGACTTCACCTCGAACAGATACATGGTGTGGATCTTCCGGCCATCGGCCCGGATATAGCCTTTGCCGAACAGCGGATCGTCTGTCGGCGTTGCCTTCATCTGCGCCATGACCTTGTCGGCCTGATCTGTTCCGGCGGCCTTGATCGCCTCCAGGTAGTGCTTGGTCGCCGAATAGTACCCGGCCTGGATCATGGTCGGCATTCGGCCATTCATCTTCGCTGCGAAGCGCTTCGAGAACGCGCGCGTGCCATCGTTCAGATCCCAGTAGAATGCTTCCGTCAGTTGCAGTCCCTGGGCCAGCGGCAGACCTATGCTGTTCACGTCGGAGATGAACACGAGCAGACCCGCGAGCTTCTGCCCGCCTTTGACGATACCGAACTCGGCCGCCTGCTTGATTGAGTTGATGGTATCGCCACCCGCATTCGCCAGTCCGACGACTTGCGCCTTGGACGCCCGCGCCTGCACCAGAAACGCGGAAAAATCCGACGAATTCAGCGGGTGAAGCGAATGGCCAAGCACCGTTCCGCCATTCTGCTGGACAACTGCTGTGACATCGCGTTCAAGCGCATGACCAAAGGCGTAGTCGGCGGTCAGGAAGTACCAGGATTTGCCGCCAGACTTCACCACCGCCGAACCGGTACCATTGGCCAGGGCCACCGTGTCATACACCCAATGGATCGTGTAGGCGTTACACGCCTTCCCGGTCAGATCGGAGGTCGCGGGATCGGTCGCCAGGTAGATCTTCTTCTTGTCCCCCGCCACAGCGGCGGTCGCCAACGATGATGAGGAAGCCGACGCACCCAGGATCACATCGACATGTTCCACGTCGTACCAACGTGACGCAATGGACGTGGCGACATCAGGCTTGTTCTGCACGTCGGCCTGGATCAGTTCGATCTTCTTGCCGAGTACCGTCCCACCCGCATCGTCGATCGCCATTTGCGTGGCCCAGACAGCGCCTGGACCATTGATGTCGGCGTATAGGCTGGACATGTCGGTCAGCACGCCGATCTTGACCACATCATCGGAAATCTGCGCCACCGCCGGTTGTGCGATGAGGCCCAATGCCAGTGCACCGGCGGCGAGATAGTTTCGCACCACGTTTCGTCTCCCTTTGTCTTTCCTTGTGTGGGCCTGCGCCCACCCAGTTGTTTAGCGCGTTGACGAAACGTTGGCGAATGTCAGGCGGCAATTCCCTCCACCGGTGCCAAAGGCGGGCGCCCGCGTATCATGTCCGCGGCCTTCTCCGCGATCATCATCGTCGTCGCGTAGGTGTTGGCCGAAGGCATGGTGGGCATGATCGACGCGTCCGCCACGCGCAGTCCCTGCATTCCATGCAGGCGCAACTGGTCGTCCACCACCGCAGTCGGGTCCGTCGCCGGCCCCATGCGGGCGGTGCCGATGAGGTGATACGACGTAGAGCCATACTGCCGAGCGTAGTCCAGGAACTCATCGTCCGTATGCACATCCGGTCCGGGCAGTACGTCGCCGTCGAAGTAGTGCGACAACTCCGGCGTGTGCAGCAGGCGCCGGGCCAGCTTCATGCCCGCGATCAGCACGCGCCGATCCATCGGATCCGAGAGATAATTCGGCTGGATGATCGGATCTTCGAACGGGTCTGCCGAACGCGCGCGGACATAACCGATGCTCTCCGGCCGGTGCTGCCAGACGCCGCAGGTCATGCCTGGATAATCGTCCAGCAATCCGACAAACCCTTGCTTGTAGCTCGCCGGACTGAACACACCCTGGAGGTCCGGCTGGTCCATGCTGTCGTCTGACTTCCAGAACCAGTGCACCAACGATGGACTGAGCGCCAGGATCGACGGCTTGCCCATCGCCCAACGCACGATCTGCCCCGCCAGGCCAATGCCGCGCGCCATCTCGTTGATCGTGGTGCTGTTCCGCACGCGTGCGACCAGACGCGCCGAGTAGTGGTCACGGAAGTTCTCACCGACGCCTGGCAGGTCGTGGACGACCGGCACACCTATGGAGTTCAACAGCGCTGCCGAACCGACGCCAGAAATCTGCAGCAGCTTCGCGGTGTTGGCCGTGCCGCAGCACAGGATAACCTCGCGCCGGGCCTGCACCTCGTGTCGCTGGGTCCGGTCGCGCTCGTTGATGTAACGCACGCCCGTGGCGCGTTTGCCGTCGAACAGCACAGCGGCCGCGCGCGCATCGGTGCGTATTTCCAGGCGCCCGGTTGCCTTCGCCGGATGCAGGAACACGCGCGCGGCGGAATGCCGCCAGCCGCGATGGATCGCACGCTGGAAATAGCCCACGCCGGCCTGCCGATCGCCACTGTTGTAATCGACACAGCGCGGCATCCCCGTGCCGACGGCACCGGCGATGAATGCCTCGCAGATCGGGTGTATCCAGTCGATGTCGGTGACGGGCAGATTGCCCTCCCGGCCGTGGATGCGCTCGTCGCAGACGCCGATACGCCGCTCGGTGCGTTTGTAATAGGGCAGCATGTCGACATAGCCCCAGCCGCGATTGCCGCGCTGCGCCCAACTGTCCAGATCAGCTCGTTGGCCGCGGTTGTAGATCATGCCGTTGATCGAGCTGGACCCGCCGAGGGTGCGCCCCTGGGTGGTGGGGATCGCTCGCCCGCCGCTGCCCTCGGACGGTTCGGTTTTGAACTGCCAGGTGAAGTCCGGGTTGAACAACATCTTGATGAACCCGGCCGGCACGTGAATGTAGGGGTGGCGGTCCGGCGGCCCTGCTTCCAGCACGCAGACCGTCGCGCCCGGCGTCTCGGTCAGCCGGTGAGCCAAGACTGATCCGGCCGCGCCGCTGCCGACAATGACGTAGTCGAACGCATCACCGTTCGCCATCCGTTTCCCCTCACCGTTTGATTTGTTGCCTCGCTCCATCCTAAGCTGGCGTCGGATGCCAATCCAAGCCGGACGGGAGGGAACACATGGAGTATGTATGCGACGCTCCGGGTAACCGAACCTGGTTCCGGTTGATCAGCGAGGGCGAGGCCGCCATGGAGTCCGAACTGATGCGGCACGCCGTTGAGAAGTACTTTCGTCGCGAGTGGGACAAGGCGGTGGAGAGCTACAAGCCACTGACCTCGGTCTACATTGAACAGGACATCGGCAAGTCATCACACATTCGGCGCGAGATGCCGCTGTTCCTGACGCTGCGGAACGACGAAGGCACCCCGCTGGTGACGGCGATGCTGCCGCCCGGCGGACGCCGCGACCGCTCCTTCGGCTGCATCATCGTAGGGCCCGGCAACAGCGATCCCTACAAGCAGCACGCCGAGGCGATCGAGGCGCTTGCCGATCATTTCGACCTCGCGCTCGACCGGTCGCATTGCTACCCGTACCGGCGGGAGTGAACCCAACTCAGGAGGTAAACCCGATGGGCTACACGCTCGAGCAGTTCGCCGCGAAGTGCAAGGACGCGCTGAAGAGTCAGCCGGGGACGGACGGACGCAAGGCTGTCTGCGGCCTGGTGAAGGATGTGCTGCAGGATCGCGAATTCGTGGCCAGATACATTCCCGAAGGCACACCCGAGCGGAAGGTGCTGTACGAGGATCCCGAGCTGGGCTTCACCATCCTCGCCCATGCCTATGTCGGGGCGAAGAACAGCAAGCCGCATGACCATGGCCCGTCCTGGGCGATCTACGGTCAGGCCGCTGGCGAGACGATGATGACCGACTGGGAATGCCTGGCCCGGCCGACCGAGAGCACGCCGGGCAAGGCGAAGCATGTACGCGACTACACGATGAAGCCGGGCGATGCGCACCTCTACGATCCTGGCGTGCTGCACTCGCCGCGGCGCGAGGGCTCCACGCGCCTGCTGCGCATCGAAGGCATGAACATGGATCGCGTGAAGCGCCTGCCGTATGAGGCGGTCGACACGGTTGGCGCCGCCGCGGAGTAAAAGCTTCCCACCTCTCCCCTACCCTCTCCGCCCCTGGGGCGGAGAGGGAGTTCATGGGATGATCTGCTTCTCTTCGATGACGAAGCTTTTGATCCGGCCGATGAACAGCGTGCCGTCGTCGGTCAGCCGCTTCATCTCCGGTGTGGCAGCAGCGCGCGCCAGCGCTTCCTGATCGTCGTACCAGAGTTCGGCGATACCATCGATCTCGACATCCGTCTCCGGAATGTCGGGCCTCGTGCGCGTGCCGATGATGTGTGACTGCACATAGCGTCTCACGCCTGGAACAGCGCGCGCCAATGGCCCGTGGATTTCGAACCAGTGCTTCACGAACTGCTCGTGCGTAAATTCGGGCCTGCGGGTCAGCAGCCCGACAACCTTGATCACGCCGCCTGCTCCATCGTGGACTGCTCGCATGCCACCGTCGTGCGGTGCATGTCCCGCACCTCGGCGTTATTGAACGGCCGCGCGCGATGCATCGTGACGCGGTTGTCCCACATCACCAGGTCCCATTGCTTCCAGACATGCGCATAGACGAACTGGCGCTGCGTCGCGTGTTCCGTCAGGTCACGCAGGAAGGCGCGCGCTTCCGGCACCGGCCAGCCCAGGATCGCGCCGGCATGTGACGCGAGGAACAGCGACTTGCGCCCCGTGCTTGGATGGCGGCGCACCAGCCGCTGCCTCACCGGAGCGAATTTTCGGCGCTCCTCATCCGTGAAGTCGGCGAAACCAAGAACCGCGCGCGAATAGAGCTGGCTGTGCTCGCAGATCAGGTTCTCGCATTCAGCCTTGGTCTCATCGTCCAGCGCATCATAGGCGGCGCGCATGTCGGCGAACTCCGTATTGCCGCCACCTGATGGGATTCGTCGCGCGGACAACAGTGAATACTTCGCCGGTACGGCCTTGAATGAACTGTCAGAGTGCCACAGCCGATTGCCGAGACCGAACAGCCGGCGCCGATCATCGCGCGCCAGCACCTGGTTGTTCTTGTCCAGATTGGAGATGTCGTTGACGTCCATCGACAAGCGGCGTTCGTGGCCCTGCGCGATGTCACCGGTCGCCTGCTCCAACTCGCCGAAGTTGCGGCTGAAGGCAAGCTGCGTTTCGTCGCTGAAGTGCTGGTCGTGGAACACCAGAACGCCGTACTGGTCCATGCCGGCGGAGATCGCTGCGACGTCGCTCTGTGACAGCGGCTGGGTGATGTCGATGCCTGCGACCTCGCCGGCGAAGAACGGCCGGGAGACGGGATCGATGGCGCGAACGGAAAGTGTCATTGCTGCCTCTCATCGTCATGGCCGGGCTTGTCCGGCCATCGGTGGCGGCAAACTGCCGCAACTGATGGCCGGCACGTTGGCCGGCCATGACAGCTCAGTGAAGTTCTACTCCCATCGCCTCGCCAAACCGGCGCGCCGGTTCCAGCGGATCGCCGTACTTGCGGTGCATCGCCGTGTGGTACGCAGCAGCCAGCAGCAGCTTGTCCCGCTCCGGATGCTGATTGGTACCGTAGTCCATCAGCATGCACTGGGCGATTTCCTGATTGTGTGGATCGTTGCCCAGCTTGGTGGCGGCCAGAGCAATCCGCTGCACCAGCGGGCCGCGATCGCCGACGTTGTCGAGATAGGCTTGCGTCCAGACGAGGCTCTCCGGCCCGTTCAGTGCGCAGACCGCGTTGTCCACGTGCTCCAGCAACTGGCCCGCGGTTAGCCTGCCCGAACCACTCGGCGCCTTGATCGACACCGGCTGTGAATCGCCGATGCCCTTCTGATGCCACGCCACCTGGTTCAGGAACGACGCCAGCAGATAGATCAGCCGCAGCCGCCGCGGATGGTCGAAATTGTCGTAGAACCATGCCAGCGTATTGCAATATTCATAACAGTGGTGCGGCATGGAGAAATTGTTGGGCCCTGTCGTCTCCAGCACCACCTGCGCCGCGGCGATCTGCAGCACGTCGAGAATGCGCCGCGGATCCTTCCCCGCCTTCAGCAGCTTCGTGATGTAGTGCAGGTTGTCGGGCTCATGGCTGCGGATGACAGCCTCGATCAGCCCGGCCGCTTCTTCCTGGTTCAGCGCTTCCTTGTTGTTGCGCAGCACCGCAAGTTCGGCCTCACTGACACCGCCATATGGCACGGCGTGCAGCGCCTCGCCCTCGATGTTCATCTTCACCATGTTGCAGGCCATCTCGTAGGTCGAATACCAACGAGGCCCCACCGCGATGTCGAGCGCACCGGCATACAGCACATGATGCGCCGCCGGATCGTCCCAGCCGATCGCGTTGCCGATCTCTACCGTCGAGCGGGCGCGATACGCCTTGTGACCCGTCGTGTAGGAACGGTTGAACAGCATCCGGTCCTGCACATCGATCAGGCCGGCGAACACCAGCTCCGCCAGCACCTGCTTGCGGTTCGGCACGTCCTCCATCAGGCCAAGGAATGTGCGGTAGGCTTCAATCACCTGCCCGCGATGCACCAGGGTTAGCCAGTTCCCCAGCCGCTCCTTCAGCGGTCCTTCCTGGCGCAGCGGCTCCTGGTCGGGCCAGTACACCACCGGCTCGGGCGGCTTGTTCACCGTGCCGATATTGCCGCGGGCACGCGTGTAGTGGCCGGGTGCTTTGTCGATCTTCTGGTTCCAGATATCGAGGCCGCTCGGGATGTACCAGATGGTCTGCGCCATCGGCAGCATTGAGAGTTTGCCCGGCACCATCTTGGTCAGGTTGACCGTGGCGCGCGCACTCAGCAGGCAATGGTCATTATTGACAAAGTTCGGATAACCGTCGTCGATGCGTTCATGGTATGGCACATGCGTGTAGGGCGCATGGATGCGCACGCCCTCGGCCACAATTTCCTTGAGCGGACGACCGGCACGGACGAGATCGTAATAGACTTGGCTGGCGCCCACCTGATCACGCGCAAGGACCCGCTCCTCCAGCTTTGCGTATAGGGTGCTTGTGGCGCGGTCCGCCTGCATGTCCATCCTGGGTTCCTCCGACAAATCCTTCAGTTATCCTACGCTTGACAGCAGCGTGCCGACAACCATGGTGGGCTTAGCGGGGGGTGACGCAGATGGCAGAAGCGCAATGGAGCATGAGTACCGTCGCCGGGACGGGCGCGCAGGGCTACGCGGGCGATGGCGGTCCGGCGACTCAGGCGCTGCTCAATAATCCGTTCGACCTCGCCTTCGACCCGGCAGGCAATCTGTGCTTCTCGGACACATTCAATCACTGCATTCGTCGGATCGATGCGCGCACCGGCGTGATCACAACAATTGTCGGCACTGGCGAACGGGGCTTTTCGGGTGATGGCGGTCCCGCGACACAGGCGCAGATGAACGAGCCCTATGGCATCGTGATTGATCGCGCTGGCAACATCTATGTCGCCGATAGGTTGAACCGCCGCGTGCGGCGGATCGACGCAAGTGGAACCATCAGCACGTTGGCAGGTGACGGTTCCGGTAAATACAGCGGCGACGGCGGACCGTCCGCGCGCGCTGGTCTGGCGGAACCGAACGGTTTGGCGCTGGATCGCGACGATCGCCGTCTGTTCATCGCCGATGTCGCCGATCATCGGGTGCGCGTGATTGATCTCGATTCCGGCGTGATCACCACGTTCGCCGGCACCGGCAATGGACGGCACGCTGGTGACGGCGGTTCGGCAACTACTGCCGATATCTTCGGGGCGCGCGCGGTCGCCCTGGCGCCCGACGGGTCGCTGTATGTAATGGAACGCCAAGGCAGCAGCATTCGTCGGGTCTCCAACGGAGCCATTGAAACTGTCGCTGGCACGGGTGCGCGCGGCTATGCCGGCGATGGCCATGATGCTCGCCACGCCGTGTTCAACGCACCCAAGGAGATGGCAGTCGACTCTGCGGGCAACATCTTTGTCGTGGATACCGAGAATCATGCGCTCCGCATGATCGATGCGCAGACCTGGATCGTCAGCACGATCGCCGGCAACGGCGAGGCGGGGCCCCACGGACTGGCACGACCGCACGGTGCGGTCGTAGGACCAGATGGGGCGGTGTATATCGGCGACTCCGAAAACCACCGCGTTATTGTCATTGCGAGCGAAGCGAAGCAATCCCCATCGTAATCATATACCCACGGCGGGGATTGCTTCGTCGCTCCGCTCCTCGCAATGACAGGGGGAACCTCGATGCGTCGCATCGGCCCAAGACACATCGTCATGCCGCTGGTCGTGCTGCTGTGCGGCGCCCTGGTGATCTATCCGATCGCATTCCTGATCAACGAATCGCTCAACGTTGGCGATCCGTCGGTGTTTCCACCGGAAGAATACGGGTTCGACAACTACACCAACCTGATCGACGATTACCACGTGCTGGCCAACACGGCGCTGGTGTCATGCATCGCGACCGTGCTGGCAGTGATCTTTGGCTTTCTGCAGGCCTGGATCCTGACACGCACTAACATCCCCGGCCGCCAGCGTCTCGAGCGGCTGATGGAGCTGCCGTACTACATGACTCCGCTTATCGGCGCGCTCGCGTGGGGCGTGCTGCTCGGCCCCAAGACCGGACTGGTTAATCAGGCATGGCGTTCGATGGGTGCGCCAAATGATCTGTTCAACATCTATTCTCCCTACGGCATCGCCTGGGTCATGGCGCTGTTTGAGGGCACCGTCGCCTTCGTCATGATCTCCGCCGCAATGAAGTCGATGGACCCGTCGCTCGAGGAGAGCTCGCGCGTACTCGGCGCCGGCAAGCTGCGCACCGCACTGCGCGTCACATTGCCCCTCGTCGCGCCAGGCGTGTTGAGCGCGACGATTTTCGTATTTGCGGAAATGCTCGGCTCGTTCGCCGCGGCATTCGTTCTGGGTATTCCCGGCCGCTTCTATGTCGTCACCACCTCGATCTGGCAGGCGACCCTTTCGTTCCCTCCGGATTACGGCCGTGCCGCCGCAATGGGGCTGTCGCTGTTCGCGGTCATGCTGATCACCCTCACGATGGCTCGGCTGGTGTTGAAGCACGGCACCTACACCACGATCACCGGCAAGGCGTTTCGCCCGCGTGAAATGGATGTCGGCCGCCTGCGCTGGCCGCTGCTCGCGATTGCCTGGGGCTACATCATCGTCGCGGTGATCCTGCCGCTGGGCGCACTGCTGCTCACGTCGTTCGAGCGCTTCGCCACGGTCATCATTCCGCAGATGCAGTTCACCTTCGCCAACTATGAGACAGCGTTGCAGATGGGTTCAGTGGGGCCGGCGTTCACCAACAGCCTGATCCTCGCCATCTCGGTCTCGACGATTGGCGTACTCGTCATCGGCGTGCTGACCTGGATCATCTACCGCTCGCGCATGCCAGGCAGCGGCGTGGCGGAATACGTCATCATGTTTCCGCAGGCTGTGCCGCGGCTGGTATTTGGCCTGGGCCTGCTATGGGCCTGGATCAATCTGCCGATACCGATCTATGGCACGCTGTGGTTGCTGGCGCTCGCGTACTTCACCGTTTTCCTGCCACTCGGCTTGCGCACCATTGCAGGTGTGGTTCTGCAGGTTGACCCGAGCCTGGAGGAGTGCGCCCGCGTCTGCGGTGCCAAATGGATTTACCAAATGCGCACCGTCACCATGCCGCTGTTGCGTCCCGGACTCGTGGCCGCCTGGCTGCTAATCTTCATCGCGTCCGTGCGCGAGCTTGGCGTTTCGATCTTCCTGATGGGACCGAACTCCAAGGTGATCGCGCCCGCCATCGTCAACTCGTGGCTCAGCTCCAGCTCGGAACTGTCGGCGGCGATGGCGCTGATCCAGACCGCGACCATTTTCGTGGCGGTCGCCATCATGTTTGGCCTGGCGCGTCGCGTCACCGGAGTCACACCATGAACGACGCGCGCATCCAGGTCGTCAATCTGACAGTGCGCTATGGCGACGTGACCGCGGTGGACAACATCGCGTTCGACATCGCTCCGGGCGAGCTGGTGACGCTGCTCGGTCCGTCCGGTTGCGGCAAGACCACCACGTTGCGCGCCGTCGCAGGGCTGGAACAGCCGACAGGCGGCGCCATCCGGCTGAACGGCGAGACGGTTTACTCCGCCAGCGAGCGCCGCAACGTGCCGGCGGAAAAGCGCGGCGTGTCCATGGTGTTCCAGTCCTATGCGATCTGGCCGCACATGACGGTGTTCGAAAACGTTGCGTATGGATTGCGCGTTCGCAAGCTGCCGCAAGCCGAGGTGCGGCGGAATGTCGAGCGCGTGCTCGGCCTGGTGCAGATGCAGGATTTTGCCGATCGGCCAGCCTCGAAGCTGTCCGGCGGTCAGCAGCAACGTGTCGCGGTGGCGCGGGCGATCGCGTTTTCCCCCAGCGTGCTGCTGTTCGATGAGCCGTTGTCGAATCTCGATGCCAAGCTGCGCGCGGAGATGCGCGTTGAATTGCGCGAATTGCAGCGGCGCCTGGACATCACGTCGCTCTACGTCACGCATGACCAGGAGGAGGCGCTGGCGATCTCCGACCGGGTGATTGTCATGAACGGCGGGACGATCGAGCAGATGGGCACACCGGAGGACATCTATAACCGTCCGCGGAGCCGGTTCGTCGCCGATTTCGTCGGTTCGGCCAATCTGATTGCCGGCAAGGTGCGCGGACCGTCCGGAGCGAACGGTACGCTGATCTTCGATGCGGTGGGCGGCGTGGAACTGGAAGTCGTCTCGTCCAATGCGTCGAGCGACCGCGATACCGTTGCCCTGCGGTCGTCGTATATACACCTGGGCCATGCGCCTGGTTCGCACAACGCGGTGGCGGGACGCATCCACCGCCGGATGTTCCACGGCGATTTCATCCAATACGTGGTGGACTGGCCGGCCGGTCAGTTGATCGTGCGCCGCCCGCCAACGGAGCTGTTCGAGGAAGGCAGCGAGGTCACGGTGTCATTCGCGCCGATGCACTGCGTGCTGCTGTAAAGAACGAGATGCTTGTTCCCGGTGCAGTTGCGTCAGGCAAACCCGACCACAGGGTGCGGGGCATAGGGTTCCTCCAGCGCGGCGATCTCCTCGGCTGACAATTTTACCTCGAGCGAACCAAGCGCATCGTCGAGATGTTCCAACTTGGTTGCGCCGACGATGGGGGCCGTGATGACCGGCTTGTGCAGCAACCAGGCCAACGCGATCTGCGCCCGCGACACGCCGCGCGCCTTCGCCACCTCGGCGACGCGAGCGACAACACGTTTGTCGGCTTCTTCGGTCGTGTTCTTGAACATGCGGCCGAAGGCCTCGTCCGTCTCCGTGCGGATGCTTTTGTAGTCCCAGTCGCGGGTCAGTCTGCCGCGCGCCTGTGGGCTCCAGGGGATGACGCCGATGCCCTGATCGGCGCAGAGCGGCAGCATCTCACGCTCCTCCTCGCGATACATCAGGTTGACGAGGTTCTGCATGCTGACGAAGCGAGTCCAGCCGTTGCGCTCGGCGACCGCGAGGGCCTTGCCAAACTCCCAGGCATACATCGACGAGGCGCCGATATAACGCGCCTTGCCGGCCTTCACGACATCATGCAATGCCTCCATCGTCTCCTCGATCGGCGTTGCATGATCGAAGCGATGGATCTGATAGAGGTCGACATAATCGGTGCCGAGCCGGCGCAGGCTTTCATCGATCTCGAACAGGATGTTCTTGCGGGACAGACCGGCGCCATTCGGACCGGGGCGCATGCGGTTAAAGACCTTGGTGGCAATGACCACTTCCTCGCGTCGCGCGAAATCGTTGAGTGCGCGGCCGAGAACCTCCTCGCTCTTGCCGAGCGAGTAGCGATTGGCGGTATCGAAGAAATTGATGCCGGCTTCGAGCGCCTTCTTGATGAACGGGCGGCTCTCTTCCTCGCCGAGTGCCCATTGGTGGAAGCCGCTATTGCCACCGCCGTAGCTCATGCAACCAAGGCAGAGCCGAGAGACATCGAGGCCGGTGCGGCCCAGTTTGGTGTATTGCATTGCTACACCATTCCCCTGATGCGTCCGCCATCCACCCTGATCAGGCTTCCGGTGATGTATCCGGCCTTATCGCTGGCCAGGAACGCGCCCATCGGTCCGTATTCCTCGGGCATCCCCACCCGTCCCGCAGGGATCTGTGTCGCGGCCTCGGCGACCCTCTCGGCAAAAGCCTCCTCGAAACCGATATTCCTTTGTCGCGCCGCCACTGCCGCCGCTTCCTTGGTTCGATCGGTTAGGATCGTCCCTGGCGCCAGAACGTTCATTGTGACGCCATCCTTCGCCACCTCGCCCGACATCGTCTTGAGCCAGGCCCAGATCGAGGCACGCAACGTGTTGCTGAGTGCCAGGGTCGGTATCGGCTGCTGCATGCCGGTGCTGCCGACCACGATGATCCGGCCCCAGCCACGTGCGCGCATCGCCGGCAGCAATTTGTTGGCGATGCGAATGGGCGAGACAACGATGTGTTGGAACCACTCCACCAATTGGGCTTCCGTCATGTCTGAGGCGGTGCATTGCGGCGGACCGCCATGGTTCAGTACCAGAATGTCCACTCCGCCCATCGCCTTGACAGAGGCCTCCGCCAGCCGGTCCATGGCCTCGCCCGACGCCACATCCGCGACGACGCCGATAGCCGATGCCGCGCCTTTGGCCCGCAGCGCCGCCGCCGCTTCATCCAGCCTTCCCTGGTCGCGTCCGCTTATCGTCAGAGCACCGCCTTCCTCTGCCAGGGCGTCCGCGATCGAGCGGCCGAGTCCTTTGGTCCCGCCCATCACGAGTGCCCGACGGTTCTTCAGTCCGAGATCCATGGTCCGCTCCCACGATTGTTGGTTGGCATCATAGGTGGGACGCGTGGGGCGCGAAATGAGCTGGGAGGTGCTTGGCTCCGTGCCTTTCCGCGCGGATTGCTTCGGTCATACTGAACGCGGTTCTCGTTCATCCACGTCAAGCGGCTCTTACGGCTCCCCTCCGGTGGATGGTACGTGCAAGAAGGTCTTTAATCTCACGATCGGCTGCAAACGAATCTGTCAGCCTCACCCGCATGGTCAAGCCGGAGTTACCAATAGTAACTGTGCGGGCGCGGGGTCGACTAGGAAAAGGCGATGACGGACAACCAGGACAAAGTTGCCGATGTGCGGGCGTGGGCGGACCGGCTGCGGGCCAGCCTGCCGCGATCTGTCGATGTCCGGGCCTTGGGCGTCAGGTCGAAGGCTCCCTTTCAACTCCTCTGCACACGGGAAGCCTTAATCTGGCGCACCGAGGAGCTAGCGCGCACCGCCTGCGATGCCTTGGAACGTGACGACTTCGCTGCCGCCGCAATTTTGACGCGCGCCGTCACTGAAAACGCCGCCCTGACATGGAAGCTGATGACCGTTCTTGATGAGCGCGCAAAATATTCGCCGCAGAAGATGAACGACCTGCTCATGCGCATGCTCGCCGGATCGGGAAAATGGCCGGATTTCCCGAAGCCAGTCCATGTGATGGATTGCCTGAGAGAAATCGACAAAAAGGTTCCGGGCGTTCTGTCGAGCTATGACGACCTAAGCGAGATCGCGCATCCTAATTGGCTGGGCGTTTCCGGGCTGTATTCGAAAAACGACGAACCAAACTACATCACATACTTTGGGCGCGGGCTGCGCGGGGTGGATAGTTCTCGCGGCATGATCATCAACGCGATCCTCGGGTCTCTCGGCGCTTTCGAGTATGCTTACAACCGGATATCCGAGCTAATGCCGCCCTTCCTTGCGGAACTGGAAAGCATTTGGCCCGAGGACACCGAACAGCGTTCCCAATGATAAAAGCAATATCATAGATAGTGCTATGACCCCCTCGATCCCGAATTTCTTGGTACTGCCGCTCTTGCCGCGATCCTTCATCCAGGGCGGCGGATGATGGCGTGCCCGCGACCGCGAGGGGCATCCGCGCTGGACCTCCACTTCACGCCGACATTCAGCTCATTGCTGGAGGCATGCAGGTTGAAGAGTTTCGTGCCATGCATAGAAGCAATCTGCTGTGGGGACGCTGCTCATTTTTTGCCGCAGATGCACGCGGATGCACGCAGATGGACTGAGCGAGCTTATAGTTCGTGGGCAACACGGCGGATTTCCAGGCGCGGCCTGCTGAAGTTCAGCAACAAACACAAATGCAGACCGGTTGCTTTCAGGTAGTTTATGCATTGCGCGGTGTGCGCAGGGTCGAGTGTCTTGCTGGCTTTCAGCTCGACGACCACGGATTCCTCCACCAACAGATCGGCGACATATTCTCCGACGGCAATGCCGTTGTAGTAGACCGTGATGCCCTTCTGCTGTGCGACCGAAAGCCCTGCTTCGCGCATTTCATGGGCCAAGGCGTTCTCGTAAACCTTTTCCAGAAACCCCGCACCGAGCGTGTTCAGCACGCGAAATGCGCAACCAATGATAAGCTCCGACAGGGCATTGATCCGGATTTCATCTGCGTGCATCAGCGTGCATCTGCGGCAAAATTCCTTTGGTCCGCACCCCCGACTGGAGCAGACACCGATCGGATTACCGGCCAGTTAAAATCCAATGAGGATGATCATCCAGTCCTGGCGAGCGGACCGGCGCAGATGAGCGCCGCGGACCGGTCAAAACCTCTGTGCAGAGCCACTAGCCCTAGCTCTAGGGATTCACCCGCACATACACCCCAGGCGACCCCGCTGCATGCGTCATGGCCTGTCGCATCCGCGGCGAATTGGGCGATGAATGCTGCTGTTGCTCCTTCCACTCCGGGCTTTCGGGCACGGCCGTGCTGGCAAATTCGTAGACGGTGCTGTAGCCGCTGGTACCCTCGAGAACCCGGTAGCGGCGGGCGTAGATCACTCCCGGCACCTTGCGGTAGCCTGGCACATACTCCCCACTGTACCAGGCGTTCCATTCCGCATCGACCTCCGCGGGAACGGACATACGGCCAATCTGCAACACCGGCGCCATGCCACGCTCCGGCATTTCAATGCCGTCCGGGTAAATCTGTTCCCCGACAACGCGTGTCAAATTCTTCCCAATCA
>CAYRTL010000110.1:13697-17227 GCA_964427005.1 uncultured Acetobacteraceae bacterium | reverse complement strand
GTCGCGCCCGTTGCTCCGGTCGCGCCCGTTGCTCCGGTGGCACCCGTCGCTCCCGTGGTTCCGGTTGCACCTGTCGCGCCAGTAGCGCCCGTCGCTCCGGTCGCACCCGTGGCGCCTGAATTGGCAAAGATCGCTGTACCAGTGTTGTTGGCCCCGCTCGACGTCCCGTCCGTCGCGATCGTAGTGGTCGCCTGCGTGGTCCCGTTAAAGAAGTCGACGGTAATGGCACTGAATTTCAGATTGCCGGAAGGATCCTCCACGGCGAAATCGTAAGTCCCAGGAGGCAGTTCTGTTGTAAATTGAAATTGTCCAGCCGTGCTGTTGATAAAACTTGGCTCCGAAATGGTTGAACCAAGAGCTTGCCAAGTAACGGTACCATGCAATCTGTAAAAGAAGTCAATCTGGTCCCCTATACTCCCGTTGTTGGTAACCCCTGAAAAGACAACAACGCCTTCGGTTGCGGCTACAGCTGGGCTGGTGGGCATGACAATCCCCCGTGAAAGTTTCTCCGGCTTGTTCCCGGATTCAGACGCTGACACACCTTCCCGCTGGGGTGCTTAGAGCGCGCCCCAGTTAAGGCTCGTAGTGTCGACGAACATTACTCGAACATCCGCAAGTCTAAGTTCGAGATTTTCGGTCCTTCATCAAAGTCAGATCGCGCATCCGTCTTCCCCTTGTTTGGATGCAGGCGAGACCAGCTCACACCCTGGCCCCCGCGTTATTCGCGCAACTTGCGCCCGCGTTATTCACACAACTTGCAAAGGCCGGGTGATCTAAGTCAAATGAAAACAGAATTGCATATACGTCATTACTGTTTATTCGATTTCTTTCAGCCGCTCAGGGTTTGATTCGTACTGAAAAGAATTAAGAACCTGTCAGCCGATATTTCGCGTCTCAAAGCCCGCGAGTGTTTCGACATAAGCGCAAAAAATACTCAACTGAGGCGCTTTGGCGGCTCTCAAGTCGTCGCACTTACTCACAATTATTTGAACCCCAGCAAGATTGGCACTCTCGGCTCGTTTGCGATTCGCTGTTCATTCAATGACAACATCGCTGCTGGATGCGTCCTCAACCGCCCAGTGTAGACCGAGTACGTTCAATTCGATCGTACCCGATTGCTGGCGAGTGGCTCGGATCGCCTACCGGACTAGGAACAGGATGGTAATTGACCAGTGCTCGGCTTCATCGCACGCGGGACGCCAATCGCGCGACACGAACGCTAGCCTGCCACCTTCCGGTACAGCTGCACATACTTCTCTGCCATACCGGCAATCGTGAACCGGCGATCGAACGACTCGCGCACCCGGCGCCTGTCGAATGCGCCTATACGTTGGACCGCCTCGATAGCCGCTGCCTCGTCATCCACGATAAAGCCGCTCACCCCGTCTTCGATCACCTCGGCCACCGAGCCTTGTCTGAACGCGATGACCGGGGTGCCGCAGGCCATCGCTTCAATCATCACCAGGCCGAATGGCTCGGGCCAATCGATCGGAAAAAGCAAGGCTGTTGCGCCGGCAAGGAGGTGTTGCTTCGCTTCCTCGCCGACTTCGCCGATGAGCTGTATCTGCTGGCCATCGACCAGCGGCTCGATGCGTTCCTTGAAGAATTTTCCATCCTGGCGTGGGACCTTCGCGGCGATGAGCAGCGGCATGCCTGCGCCGCGTGCGATGCGGATTGCGGCCTCGGGACCTTTTTCGGGTGAAAGCCGTCCCAGGAAAGCCAGGTACTGACCCGCCGCAAACGAAGGGCGCAACAATTCAGTCGGCAGGCCGTGGTAAACCGTTCCCAACCACCGTGCTGTCGGCAGCGGCCCGCGCTGACTATCCGATATCGAGACGAATGGTGCCTCAGGAAACAGCTCGATCAGTGTTGGCAGTCCTGGGAGATCGAGTCGCCCATGCAACGTGGTGAGAAAGGGAACGCCCAACCGGGCCAGTATCGGCAGATGGATCCAATCTCCGTGGCAATGAAGCACGTCGAATTCCGCTGCTCGACGGGCGAAGATTTCCAGCGCGGCACTGATGGCGATCAACGGATCAACTGGCAGCTCGCTCAGGCGCAGCGCCTTTGGCCAGACTGGCGCCAGTTCTCCGCGTGTCGAAGAGTCTCCCGTCGCAAAAAGCGTCACGTCATGGCCGAGCCGGCACAACTCTTCAGTCAGCCAGGATACAACGCGTTCGGTTCCTCCATAGAGCTTTGGCGGCACGCTCTCCGCGAGTGGCGCTAGTTGCCCGATGCGCATAGCCGTAAGTCGATCCGATCCGGGATAGCCCGCAGTGGCACGGACATGGTTATTGGTCGCCGCCGCCCGATAGGGCTCATTTCTTGGTCTCCGGCACGTCAGCCACTGGTGCATCAGTTACCCAGGAAGCCCAGTGCGGGTATCTAACTACGTTTGCTCTGTTCGGTTCCGAATCTCTGCGTTGAGGGTCTTCACAGAACACGGCGGAGCCACAAGCGCGTTCGCTCCGCGCATGAGGTTAGGGGCTCCGGGTTACAGCAGGAGGTTGAATATCCGAAAGCTGCGCTCCCACTCCTCTGATGCAGGATTCTTCACCCGCGGGTCGATCAGCCTGAAGCTGCGGGCGAGAGCGATGCTCAACCCGCCGGCCACGTCAGCGAGTTTCGCCTCGGTGTCCACGCTCATGGCGAGATCAAGCGGCGGTCTGGCCACCATATCGTCCAGGATAGATTGCAACTGGATCTCCGCGTCCATTTTCCTGAACGCATGCATGGATTCCTGCAGCCCCTTCGTGATTGGCAGATCTTGCGGCTCGATGATGTCGCGGTCATTGGCTTTCGCGTTCGCCTCTCCACGGATCAGCAGGTCATAGATCTTGTTGTTGACGAAGTCGTTGTACCTTTTGAGATCCTGCTTATCCACATCCAGTTCGGCAGCCTCGCGGAAAAATCGTTCGAACCTCGTGACAGCCATAACGGTCATATCGTTCCCTGCCTTTCGTTCTGGCGAAGTTCTCCAAGTCTGAGAACTAATGAGCCGTCATCCAACTTGCATTGATGGCCATCAATAATGCCGAGTTTCTCGCTCGCAGGGCGGAGGTCGAGCATTTTTGGCCGGTTATTGACGGAACTCATATCGCGGGTTCTTTGCCGGGAACTAAACTCGCTCCCGTTCGTCATCTCGCAATGGAAGATACAGGGAGAGATGTTATGGCGACCTTGAATGACACCTCGGATACTTCCGGCCGGCTGATAGCTGCGTCCAAGGTGACTGGCACGCCTGTTTACAATACGGCGGGCGAGCGCCTCGGGAAAATCGAAGATATCATGCTCGAGAAAGTGTCGGGCAAAGCCCAGTACGCGGTGCTGAGCTTTGGCGGATTTCTCGGGATCGGCGAGCGCTACTACCCCATTCCTTGGGAAGTCCTGAAATACGATCCCGCGGCGGGCGGATATGTCGTCAATCTCGACAAGCGCGTCCTGGAGAATGCTCCGTCCTACCTGCCCGACGAAGAAGTCAATTGGGATGACCCCGCGTGGAGCCGCCGGTTGTACGAGCACTACGGAGT
>CAYRTL010000110.1:0-13597 GCA_964427005.1 uncultured Acetobacteraceae bacterium | reverse complement strand
AAGTCAATTGGGATGACCCCGCGTGGAGCCGCCGGTTGTACGAGCACTACGGAGTGAAGCGCGAATGGGATGCGGCCGCCTAGCCTGCATCGCCCGATACAATCGCATCGAGCTCTCGGGCAGGGCAGGTCCGTCTCTCGCCCTGGGCGAGAAACGGACGCTGAGGGGACATCATGGACATCGGGTTCATCGGCATCGGCAACATGGGCCTGCGGATGGCGCGCAACCTTCTCAGGGCCGGCCACCACCTCGTCGTCTACAATCGCACGCGGACAAAAGCGGAGCAGTTGGCGCCGGACGGCGCGGTGATCGCCGATAACCCAGCCGATGCCTGTCATGGGGACGCAGTCATCACGATGCTGAGCGACGACAGCGCTGTCGAGAGGATCGTCTTCGGCGAAGACGGCATCCTCTCGGCACTCGGCCGGAATTGTATCCATATCTCGATGAGCACCATCAGCGTCGCGCTCTCGGAGCGTCTCGCTGCTGCGCATGCGAAGGCCGACCAGCGCTACGTCGCTGCACCTGTTTTCGGGCGACCGGAAGCTGCTGCCCAGGCGAAACTGTTCATCATCGCCGGTGGGAAACGACTGGATATCGAGCGCTGCCAACCACTGTTCGATGCGATGGGTCAGAAGACGTTCAATGTAGGCGAGCATCAGCCGGCGGCGAACACCATCAAGCTGAGCGGCAATTTCCTGATCTCCTCGATGTTGGAAAGCCTTGGAGAGGCGTTCGCCTTGGTGCGCAAGTCGGGTATCGATCCGCATCTCTACCTCGACATCCTCACCGGCACGCTGTTTTCCGCGCCTGTGTATCGCACCTATGGCGCGATTATCGCGGATGAGAAGTACGAACCGGCTGGGTTCCGGCTGGCGCTCGGGCTGAAAGACATTCGCCTCGCACTGGCAGCCGCGGAGGAGAAGGCCGTGCCGATGCCTGTCGCGAGTCTCATCCGGGAGCATTACCTGGAAGAGGTCGCCATAGGCGAAGGAGACGCGGACTGGTCGGCCTTGGCGCGTCTCGCCGCCAGGCATGCTGGCCTGGTACATCCATGACAACCCGCGTGCCGGCGGGCCTTGCGCCAGACACCACGGGGGCAATGCCACTGCCACAGCGGCAGTTCGATATCACGCTGCTCGTCAACGATGTTGCGCATCAACTGACGGTGGATGCGCGCACCACATTGCTCGACGCGTTGCGCGACCGTTTGCGTCTCACAGGAACGAAGCTGGGCTGTGCGTTGGGGCAATGCGGCGCGTGCACGGTGTTGCTGGACGGAATGCGGGTCAACGCCTGCCTGACGCTGGCGGTGATGCAGCAAGGCAAACGGATCACCACCATTGAGGGGCTGGCGAACGGCGATGGCCTGCATCCGCTCCAGACGGCCTTCATCCAGCATGATGCTTTTCAATGCGGCTACTGTACATCCGGTCAGATCATGTCTGCCGTGGGGTTCATCAGCGAAGGCCGCACGAAGTCGGAGGAAGACATCCGCGAATACATGAGTGGCAACATCTGCCGCTGTGGCGCCTATACGAACATTGTTGCCGCCATCAAGCAGGTCGTCTTCGGGAAATCTTGAGACATGGTTCCCTTTGCCTACGGGGCGGCGCCGAACCTGAAAGCTGCAATCAAGCATGTCGGCCTGGTGCGCGGAGCGGAGTTCATCGCTGGCGGGACGGACATGCTGCAGCTCCTGCAAGAAGGCGTGCGCGTGCCGTCGGAGCTTATCGACCTGAATTCTCTGCCTCTCACCGGCATCGATTTTCAGCACGCTGGCCTTCGCGTGGGCGCCTTGACGCGCATGGCCGAGCTTGCCGATCACCCGCGGGTCAAATTGGAATACCCCGTGCTGGCGCAGGCATTGGCTGCTGGCGCATCGCCGCAGGTGCGCAACATGGCGACGATTGGCGGCAACCTGCTGCAGCGCACGCGGTGCGTGTATTTCCGCGACGTGGCGGTCCCCTGCAACAAGCGTCAGCCCGGCGCCGGTTGCTCCGCCCTGGAAAGCGGCAGCCGGATGAATGCCATCTTTGGCGGCAGCGAATCCTGTGTCGCGACCTATCCCGGCGATCTTGCAGTGGCGCTGGTTGCGCTGGAAGCGCAGGTGCACATTGAAGGAATGCGTGGCGCACGCACTATCCGGGTGGACCAGCTTCACTGCCTGCCCCGCGATACGCCGCACATCGAGACCGTGCTCGAACCAGGTGACGTTATCACCGAGGTGTTCATCCCGGCTTCGGGATACGCGAGATTCTCTCATTACCTGAAGATCCGCGAGCGCACATCTTTTGAATTCGCACTCACCTCGGCCGCGGTCGCACTTGAGATCAAGACCACGATTCGGAAGGCACGAATTGCCGTGGGCGGTGTCGCGACGCGGCCTTGGCGGCTGCTCAAGGTTGAGCAAGCTCTGGTCGGCCGGCCGGCCAATATCGAAAGTTTCCGCGCGGCACTACATCACGTGGAAGAGGACGCGCAGCCGCGCGACGGGAATGCGTTCAAGGTGGATCTGCTGAAGAACACCATCGAGCGTGCGCTGGAAGTCGTCGCGGGGTTGCCATGAGCGAAACCATCGGACAACCGGCCAGTCGGGTCGATGGGCGCGCAAAGGTCACCGGCGCTGCCTGCTATGCAGCAGAATTTGCCGCACCTGGCCTGGCCTATGCCGCACTGGTGCTGAGCACTGTGGCAAAGGGTCGCATTGCCGATATCGCAACCGGCGAAGCAGAGCGTGTGCCCGGTGTGCTTGCAGTGGTCACTCACCTGAACGCGCCGAAACTTCCGTACCAAGAGATAGAACCGCGGCCGCCAGTGGACCCGAAGGCTGGTCATCAGCTCCGCGTGTTTCAAACTCCGGATATTCTGTTCAATGGTCAGCCCATTGGCGTCGTGGTTGCGGACACCAGGGAACAGGCGCGCCATGCGGCAAGCCTGGTACAGGTGAGCTATGACAGCGCACCAGCCAAAACCACGTTCGTAGAAGAGCGCGGCTTGCCGTTGAGTAAGGCGACGCAGGCGTCAGGACGGCCCGCTGACACGCATCGTGGCGATCCCGATGGCGTATTCGCCAATGCCCGCATCAAGATTGACGCGCGCTACATCCAGCCACGTGAACATCACAATCCTATGGAGCAGCACGCTACGATTGCCGTCTGGGCAGGTGACGAACTGACGCTCTATGACAAGAGCCAATGGGTGGACAACGCCCGAAATGAGATCGCGCACAACTTCGGCATTCCGGAGACTCGGGTCCGGGTGATCTCCCCCTTCGTTGGCGGAGCGTTCGGTTCGGCGCTGCGCACCTGGCCGCATGTAACTATCGCCGCTCTGGCGGCACGCCAGGCGGGACGGCCGGTCCTGATCGAACTCAGTCGTCGTGAGATGTACACGCTGACGGGCTTTCGTCCGCATACCGAGCAGCGTGTCGCCCTCGGGGCGACCGAAGACGGCAAGCTGGAGGCGATCATCCACGAAGCCTTCGCGCAGACCTCAACCTATGAGGAATACGCCGAGTCGACGCTCGAGGCGACACGACTACTATACTCCTGTTCCAACGTGCGGACCCGCCATCGTGTCGTCGATATGAACACGAATACCCCGACGGCCATGCGCGCGCCCGGATTTGCGACCGGCGTGTTTGCGCTTGAAACCGCCATGGATGAACTTGCGTCAGCCCTCGAGATGGATCCGGTGGAACTGCGGTTGCGGAACTACGCGGTGATGAACGAGGACAAGCTGCGCCCCTGGTCGAGCAAGGAACTGTGGACCTGCTACGCGACCGCCGCAAAGCAGTTCGGTTGGGCTGAACGTTCGCCGCGTCCGGGGTCGATGCATCATGGGCGGACACGCATCGGCTATGGCATGGCAACCGCGGTCTATCCGGCCCATCGTGCCGCTGCATCCGCCTCGGCAACATTGTTCGCCAATGGCACCGCCGTTGTGCGCAGTGCAGCGTCCGACATGGGGCCAGGCACCTACACTGCGATGACGCAGGTCGCGGCTGATACGTTGGGGCTCCCCATGGAGCAGGTCCGGTTCGAGCTTGGCGACACCAGCTTTCCACGCGCGCCGGTGCATGGCGGCTCTATAACCATGGCCAGCGTCGGCAACGCCGTGCAGGCCGCCTGCGAAGCACTCCGCGAGACAATTCAAGCCCGGCCGGGCGAGTCGCTTGACGCCGCGCTGCGACGCAACCGTGTTGACCAGCTCGAAGTCAGCGCAGACGCCGCGCCGGGCAAGGAAGAGGAGGCCTTCTCTGCCTATGCGTTCGGCGCCGTGTTCGTGGAAGTCCGCGTCGATCCGTCATTTGGCATCGTGCGCGTGCCGCGCATCGTGGGCGCGTACGATGTCGGCCGGGTGATCAATCCGAAGCTGGCGCGCAGCCAGTGTCTGGGTGGCATGGTCGGTGGTATCGGCATGGCCCTGCTGGAAGAGGGCCAGTGGGATCCCCGCTTCGGACGCGTGATGAATGCCAACATGGCCGAGTACCTCGTGCCCGTGAATGCCGATGTGCAGCAGCTTGAGGCGTTCTTCGTCCCTTCAGACGACAGGAACTTCAACCCGCTGGGCGTGAAAGGTCTGGCCGAGGTCGCGACATGCGGTGTCGCACCGGCCATCGTCAATGCCATTTACCATGCGACCGGCGTGCGAGTTCGCACTCTTCCCGTAAAGCCTGAAGCGTTGTTGCCGATGACTGAGAACCTGGCCGGCGTCAACCTGCATCGGCAAGCGTCCGGAAGGTGATCGAGTAGCGGTGGCGATCGACCGGCGGAACGCTGTGCTGCCAGACCGTGCGCGACGGCCCTGTGAGCAGATAGGCAGAACGTGGTTCCACCATAAGTGAAGCGCGCTCCCAGTTCTCGCCAGATCGGCGGCGAAAGCGGAACGTGCACGGCGCGAGCAATGAAACGCCGACAATATCGGCGAAATGCGCCTTGTCGCGGTGCCAGCCGATGCCGGCGCCGGGTCGATACTCATTGATCAGCACTTGCTCGAAGGCCTCTGCTGACTGGCCGAATGTCCCCGCAATCTTTTGCCGCAGCGGCTCGAGGAAGCCAGGAATGGGCGCTTCATCGACGACTTCCCGACGACTGTAGTCATAGCTATAGCCGAAGCTGACAACTTGCCGGTTGGCCTGATGGCCATGAAAGTCGAATGGCTTGAAAGGGAGCGACGCGAGTTCGCGCGCGAGCGCTTGCTCTTCGTCGGCAGTTAAGAGATCGGGCTCGTAGCGGAAGCCCTCTGGCAGGCCGCTCGGCGCGTTGAACAGGTCCGCCTGGAGCACCTTGCGGCGAGCACGGGCGCTCATCGGCTTGCCAGTAACCACTTCGATGATCGTCCCGTCATGCCGTGGCTTGGCCACGGCATCCATGTCTGTGATGCGGCAAGTAACGCCGTGAATGGCGGGCCTTCGCCCGCCATGATGGAAGTGGCCATAACCCCATAAGTAGGTACTCGGCTTCGTTCTGCCCAATCCCAGGAATTGACGGCGGTCAAGGCGAAAGCGCTCCGCCTATACGACCATGAGGACGTGCGCTGAGGAGCTTTCCATGGACAATTCGCAACAGGCTTACACTGGCTTCGATCGGTTGTTCATTGGTGGCCAATGGCGCAGCGGCAGCGGCAAAGTCCTGCAGGATCGCAACCCTTACACGGGCGACGTGATCGTGGAAATCCCGCAGGGTGGCAGCGGTGATCTCGACGATGCCTATGCATCGGCAGCCCGGGCGCAGACCGATTGGGCGGCCGCACTGCCAATTTCGCGCGCGAACGTGATGCGCCGGGCGGCCGAAGTCATGCAGGCCCGGCGCAATGAAGTGATCTCGTGGCTGATCCGTGAGTCAGGCAGCACGCGGCTGAAGGCCACGCTCGAATTCGAATCGACCCACGCGATCATGCTCTGGGCAGCATCGGCGGCCTATCTGGCGGAAGGTCGCGAACTGCCGACTGATGTCCCGTCCAAGGAAGGCCGCGTGGTCCGCAAGCCAGTGGGTGTTGTCGGTGTGATCAGTCCGTGGAACTGGCCGCTGCATCTCGCCAACCGTTCCATCGCGCCTGCGCTCGCGGTCGGCAACGCTGTGGTCACAAAGCCGGCCAGCGACACGCCCGTCACTGGCGGTTTGCTGTTAGCGAAGATTTTCGAGGAAGCGGGCCTGCCCGAAGGTGTGCTCAATGTGGTCATCGGGCCAGGCAGCGAGATCGGCGACGCGTTCGTGAAGCATCCGACGCCGCGGTCTATCTCCTTCACCGGCTCAACGCCGGTCGGCCGACGCATTGCCGAGTTGGCGGCTGAGTCGCCGATACTGAAACGTGTCGAGCTGGAACTTGGCGGGAACGGTCCGTTCGTCGTGTTGGATGATGCGGACCTGGCGCAGGCCGGTGAAGCCGCGGTGTTCGGCAAGTTCCTGCATCAGGGCCAGATCTGCATCGCGGTCAACCGGTTCATCGTGGACGAGCGAATATACGATGAGTTCGTGCATCGCTTTGTCGAACGGACCAAGGCGCTGAAGGTGGGTGATCCGGAAGCGCCCGACACCATGATCGGGCCAATCATCAACCAGACGCAGTTGCAGGGCCTGCTCAAGCGCATCGAAGAGGCACGTGCGTCGGGTGCGCGCGAAATGCTGGGCGGCGATCCTCAGGGGCTGGTGCTGCCGCCGCATGTGTTCGCGGATGTGACGAACGACATGCCGCTGGCGCAGAACGAGATCTTTGGACCCGTGGCACCAATTATCCGTGCGCGTGGTGACGAAGAGGCGCTGCGCATCGCGAACGGGACGCAGCACGGCCTGTCGGGTGCGGTGTTTACTCGCGACCTTGAGCGCGGCGAACGCTTCGCCGAGAAGCTCGAGATCGGCATGGTGCACGTTAATGATCAGCCGGTGATCGATCTGCCCAACAGCCCGTTTGGCGGCGAGAAGAATTCCGGCATCGGCCGTTTCAATGGCACCTGGGCAGTCGATGCCTTCACCACTGTTGAGTGGCTCACGGTGCAGCGCCGACCGCGGAATCTGCCATTCAATGCGAATGACGTGAAAGGCGCCTGGGCGGCGTGACATGACAGAGAACACAGCATTCGCCGCGGCAGCCGAGGGGGTGAACTCGGCCACGATGGAGAGCCGGCGCGAGCAGATGTTTCCAAGGCTCGCGCCGAGCGAAATAGATCGGCTGCGACGCTTCGGTGAACAGCGGCACATTGCGCACGGCGAACCGCTGTTTGTCACCGGCGACGTTGCACCCGGCATGTTCGTTCTCGTCTCGGGTTCGGCTGAGGTGAAGCGTCGTGATCCGCTGGGTCATTTGGCGCCCGTTGTGGTGCAGCGGCCAGGCGAGTTCGTTGGCGAAATCGGCCAGTTGTCCGGCAGCCCGGCAATGGTCGATGCCTGCGCCGTCGACGATGTCGAAGCTTTGCTGATCCGCCCGCAGAATCTGCGGTCTCTGTTGATCGCTGAAACGGAACTCGGTGACAAGATCATGCGCGCGTTGATCCTGCGTCGCGTGGCACTCATCGAAACAGGGGCTGGTGGGCCGGTCCTCATCGGCCCGACTTATAGTGGTGAAGTCGTGCGGCTGCAGGCCTTCCTTGCCCGCAATGCCTACCCCTGCCAGGTGCTCGATCCCACGGAGGATCGCGACGCGGCG
This sequence comes from uncultured Acetobacteraceae bacterium, assembly GCA_964427005.1. Taxonomy (GTDB): domain Bacteria; phylum Pseudomonadota; class Alphaproteobacteria; order Acetobacterales; family Acetobacteraceae; genus JAMXLO01. Next base: position 5,950 of record CAYRTL010000110.1, on the reverse strand, counting down.
TCGCTGATCCAGCAATACGGCGTGGGACCGAACGAGCTGCCGCTCGCGATTTGTCCCAAGGGCACTATCCTGAAGAATCCTACCGAGTACGATCTGGCGCGCAGTCTCGGGATGACGCAGATCGATCACCCCGATCGCACCTTCGATGTGGCTGTCGTTGGCGCCGGTCCTGCCGGTCTATCTACGGCTGTTTATGCCGCATCCGAGGGGTATTCCGTCATCGTATTCGATGAACTGGCGTTCGGTGGCCAGGCCGGTGCAAGCGCTCGCATCGAGAACTATTTTGGCTTTCCTGCCGGCATCTCTGGCCAGGCGCTGACCGGCCGCGCCTATGTACAGGCCGAGAAGTTCGGCGCCGAGATGGTGATCCCCGCCCGGGTGGTCCGCCTGGAGGCGAACCAGGCTCCACTCGGCCTCACTCTATCCGACGGAAGACGTGTGAGCGCGCGAGCTGCGGTGATTGCGAGTGGTGCGTGCTATCGAAAGCTTTCGGTGCCTGACATCGAGAAGTTCGAAGGGCACGGCGTCTGGTACTGGGCCTCCACGGTCGAGGCGCGGCTATGCCGCCGTGAGGAGATCGTGCTGGTGGGCGGCGGCAATTCTGCGGGTCAGGCGGCGGTCTATCTGAAGGACTTCGCGGCCAAGATCTGGATGCTGGTGCGAGGTCCCAGCCTTGAGGAGAGCATGTCGCGCTACCTGATCGACCGCATCAATGCGATCGACAATATCGAGGTGCTGACTCAAACAGAAATCGTCGCGGTGAGCGGATCGCGCGAGGGGCAACTCGAGCGGGTGCGTTGGCGCCACAAGCCGACCGGAACGGAGACCGAAAAGGCGATCCGCAACGTGTTTCTCATGATCGGTGCCGATCCGGCCACGGACTGGCTGCGCGATTCGGGGGTCGCGCTCGATGACAAGCACTTCGTCAAGACTGGCCCGGATAGCAACGGGATCCGGGCTCTGCCGCACGAAACGAGCGTTCCCCGTGTGTTTTCCATCGGCGATGTCCGCTCCGGCTCGGTCAAGCGTGTCGGAGCGGCGATCGGCGATGGCGCGGCGATCGCGGCAGAGCTGAACAGCGTGCTGGCGGATCAGGCAATGCGGCCCCAAGCCGGTCCGATATCCGCAGCGCCGCCGCCGGTATCTTAAGCCGTCCGCCGCAAGGGTACCGTGTAGGTCACCGCCGTGCCGGCGAGGCACGTCTCCCCGCGGGCGTTCCGCACGCTTGTTGCCAGCGTGCAGATTGGTTTGTCGCTACGCACGCCGGTGATCTCAACGTGCCCGGTGATCTGCTCGCCGACTTTGACTGCCTTCACGAAGCGCCACTCAACCCCGAGGAAAACGCTGCCAGGACCGGGAAGGTCTTCCGCAACGATTGCATTCAGCAGACCGGACGTGACGCCACCCTGCACGATGAGGCCGCCGAATGGGGATTCGGTGGCCAGCGCCGCATCGTAGTGCAGCGGGTTCCGGTCACCCGTGATTGCCGAGAACAGCTCCACGTCTTGCATGCTGGTCCACCGGGACCGTTCGGCCGTGGCACCAACGGCCGGCTTGCCGCCCAACGTGCCGTGCCAGATATCCTGGGTAGGATCCATTTGTGTCATGACACCTCCTCCATCATGCTCGTTGTATCATCGAGCGCCAGAAGATGCTCGACTTCACACTTAATGGCCTGGTTCAACCTCTGATGCAGAGCCATGATCCGATCCCGATCCCAGTCGAGAGCAGCAATCGCATCGGTCACTTCGAACAATGGCAGCGAGAGATCATCACGGACGCCGATGTATTCACTCATGCTCCCGGCGTAGGCCGCGTTGGCCAGCAGTTCCGCATCGCGGAGCGCGTCGGTGATGCCATGCGCCGTTATCGGATCCTTGAAATAGCCCGCATCTCCGACGAGTGCCCAACCTGGTCCGCAGCCTTGGCGAAGGAAGCCCTTCATTCCGCCGAACATGCGCAAAGGCGGCTCCGTTTCCGCACTCGTCAGCCACACGGCCAACATCGGATCTACCGCTCGCAATGCTTCGTCGAGGATTGCCCGGCGATCCTGACGACATGGACCGTGTCGCAGGCGCTCGGGTGGAATTGCAGCGAAGATGCAATGCCGACCGCCATTGGTTGGAATGGCACCGGCGGCGACACCTGGGCGGTACCACCAGTGATAACCCGCCAGCTCAACTGCGCGGAAATAGCCATAAATGATAGACGTCATGTGTTGGGCCGCACGGAGAGTTTCCGCTCCCACAAGGCGGGCGACCGTCGAGGCGACACCGTCCGCGCCAATGACAAGGTCAGCTTCAATCTGCATCGCGATGCCGTTGGCATCGACGATAGTGCCGCCGCAGACGCGCCCATCAGAGCGACGAGTCAGCTCCACAAGCGTGTGGCCGTGCAGCACGGCTGCACCAGCCTGGTGTGCCGCGTCCACGAGTACAGTGTCGAGCAAGGTTCGGCGGGGAGCATACAATGCATCCACACCGTTCGACGGCTTTATCGCAATGCTAATTGCCTCGTCGTCGTAGTGGAACGTGGTCTCGCGAACGGGCGGCGTGCCTGCGTCCCGTAGCCGCGGTAGTATTCCCCAGCGTTGGAGCTGGAGCACACCACCGCGCATCAGCGCGTGGGTAGAAATAGTGTCTGCGCCATAGCTGCCGCGGTCGATCATCAGGACCTGCAAACCCTTGCGTGCCATCAGCATCGCCGTGGCAGCACCGGCGCAGCGCGCACCGACAACCAAGGCATCATAGGACTTGTGAGCGAACATGTCCTTGTCCTTTGCACTACGCCGCAACGCGAGCCGTCGCTTCCAGATGCCGGTGGATATGGCCCACCAGTTCGGTGGCATCGCCGCTCACCGCAGCGATGAAGCTCGAATCGCGACGACGGAGAAAGCGAAGGCCCATGACATACAAGCCAGGGGACGGCGTGACGCAGCCGGCGTGTATGATCTCACCTGACGTATCGAGTACGGGTACCTGGAGCCACGGATAATTGCGTCTGAAACCAGTCGCCCAGATCACGGTCTTGATGTCGCTGGCCGCGAGGTCGATCTTTGCTGGCGAATCCTCGACGGAGAATCGGCCAGGGTGGGCTTCTGCCGGCGCGCCGACTGCATCAGCGAAGATGTCGATGCGTGTAAGGAGGCGCTGCATTCGAGTGTGCGAACCGGCAACGGCCTCCGCCACGTTGTTGTGGAGGTGAAGGACACCAGCCTCCATTCCGGCTGCCCGTCCAACAAGCCGCACACCGAGCTTGCGCAGAACAGCAAGATCGAGGTCGGTGCGCTCCGGCCGGCCAACGAGCTGCATCGATGGAAGTGACCTGGCACGCTCCAGCTCAGCCTCCGTGATGACCTCGTCTTCGAGGACTCCATACCGGTCCAGCCACCACATGATATCGCGGCCGCGGTAGAGACGCGGCAGCCGCGTGTGGCGACTGACCGAGATCGTGACCTGCCGGCCGGATCGCTGGATCTCCTCGGCGAGTTGCACGCCTGATGCAGCAGCACCTACGACTAGCACGCCACCCTGCGGCAATTCAGCAGGATTGCGGTACCCGGTCGGTGTCACCTGATGGATCGATGCAGGCAGAGATCGCGCCATGTCGGGCACGAACGGGACATCGCAGTGACCCGTGGCTATCACCACGCATCGGGCGTGCCATGCGCCTCGATTGCTTTCGACGCGGTACCCGCCAGGAACATGCCGCACGGATTGCACCAGCGTATCAGTCAGAACGGGGGCCGCGGCGCTGCTCGCATATTGTTCGAGGAACGTGACGACTTCAGCCGAAGTCATGAATCCGTCCGGGTCGTTGCCCCGATAGCACCAGCCCGGGAACCGGCTCATCCAGTTCGGCGTCAGCAGGCGGAGCGAATCCCATCGCTCGCTGCGCCAGCGCTCACCGATACGCCCGCGCTCCAGCACGACATGGTCCACATTGTGCCGACCGAGGCAGTAGCTCACGGCAAGACCAGCCTGGCCGGCACCGATGATGACAACAGAAGAATAATGCATGGAACTCCTCCGCAAACGCGCACGCCGGCGGTCCGGAACAACCGCCGGCCGGTGTTGTGCGTGGTTCAGGCCTCAACCCCGATGGCGACAGGGACGCCCGCGGTCAGGATGTCGTACACGGCTGATCGGGCAGTGGCCTGCTCGACGATGTCGCGCAGCTTCGACTCAGGAGCATCGCCCTTCACGCGGAAGGCGACCCGAATTGCCTGAAACCCATTTCGGACCTTGTCCGATAGGCCGAGGATTCCTTGCAGGTCGATATCGGCTTCGACGTTGCATTCAACCGACTCCAGCGTGACGCCGCGAGCAGCAGAGATATTCGCGATCCCGGCGGTAAGGCAGCCGCCAAGCGCGTGCAGCACCCATTCGACAGGAGTTGGCGCTGCGTCCTCCCCGCATAGCACCTGCGGATGGTCCGCTTCGACTTCGAATGCTTTGACGTGCTGCATTCCGCTGCCCACGCCATGGAAGCCGGCGATCGTGGTGCGACTGTGTGTCCCGTTCAGCCATCGGCTTTGCGCACGAAATTGGAATTGTGCCAGCGATGGCTGAGCTGCGACCGCATCGATGGTCGCGAACAGCTTTGGCGTGTCCACGCCGTTGCGCGGTACCCGCGGCATTTTATTGCCAGGGGTTTTGGTAACGGTGGTCTGCACTTCCATTTGAGCCTCCTTCAGGTCGTGTATGTCACGGGAGGCCAAATGCTCTTTATGGGACGCGAAATCTTGGACAGAGCGGACAATCGTATTGCTGAGTTGGACAACTGATATACATCCCGCTGAATGCGATTCATTGCGCTTCAATCGTCATGGCCGGCCTTCTACTGCGGGAACAGAAGACGTGGATGGCCGGGACAGGCCCATAGACAGTAGTAATTCGTCATGCCGGGGCTTGGCCCCGCCATGACGTGAAAAAGTGCCAGTGCCACTCAAAAGATTATAGCCGGACAGCCGTGGGCGAAGCCCCGCCATGACGAGGAACGAAGCGTATCGATTATCGTCATTGAGATTGGTATGACGCCAATGCTCAACGGCTCCGTCATTGCAAGGAGCTGCGCTCGCAGCGACGAGTTTCTCCGTTAGCTCTTCTTCTCCGCGCTAAACCGGCTGCGCTTCCCGCCATTCAGAAGGTGTCATGCCGAAACGTCTGCGGAAGCTTCGATTGAAATAGGACAGATCACCGAAACCGGCCGTATAAGCAAGCGTAGCGACCTTCTCTTGACGATTGCCTTCGCTCGCCAGCAGCCTGCGCGCGCACAACAGCCGTTGCTCGAGCACGAATTCGGCAAATGTCATTCCGGTTTTTTCGAACAGCCGCTGCACCTGTTTAGGGCTCAGGCCGTTGCTCTCGGCCAGGGAAGTAATCTTCAGTCCAGCCTCGCCGAGGTTCTCCACCACCTGTTCCTGTAAGAGCTGAAGACGCGCAGCCGCGCATCCCCTTTGCGGAGTGGGTCTGGCTTCATCATCACTGGGGCGCAAAAGGAGCCCGACCAGATCAACCATATGCCTGGCTGTGAGTTGCTGCCCTTGAACATCAAGCGACTCGGCCGTCCCGACCGAAAGGGCAAAATAGCGCTGAATGAGTGCCCGAATGCCGGGATGCCGCTGCAGCGGTTCCGCCATCATGTCCTCTGCCCCGGGCGAGATGCTGAGCAGTTCGCGCCGTGGAATCCGTGTGGCGGTGAAGTGTGTGCCATCCCCAAAACTGACGCTGCCCGGAACTGTCATATCAACCAGGCACATCTCAGATTGTTGAAGTCGAACCGAGGTGTCCTTCTGAGTTACAATGATCCCATCCGAGGTGGCGGCGATCAGCGCCAAGTCATCACAGGCGTCCGTCAGGAGCCTCTGGGTCCGAAGGAATCGGCCGGACGTGCCTAGGGCTCTACCCATCGAAAGAGAGCCGATCTGGACGATCTCGACCTTGCACTC
>CAYRTL010000109.1:0-17237 GCA_964427005.1 uncultured Acetobacteraceae bacterium | reverse complement strand
CGGTCGAAAGCCAAGGAGATCCGCGAAACGCTGAGAATATCGCGGCCACACCTCAGGATTGACCAGCCGCGGCGGCACACCACCATCGAATATCGTCAGCCATTGCAGCGCCGTCGCTTCGCACATCTCGGTCATCGTCTCTATCGTCATGCCGGCGATGTGCGGACTGGCGATCACGTTGTCCATGTTCAGCAGCGGATGCGACGGATCGGGTGGCTCCTTCAGGAACACATCCAGACCCGCGCCCGCGATACGTCCTTCGCGCAGTGCTGCTTCCAGCGCTGCCTCATCGTGGATGCCGCCGCGCGCGGTGTTGATGAAATACGCCGAGGGCTTCATCGCGGCGAACTGTGCGGCGCCGAACATGCCGAACGTCTCGCTGCTGCGCGGGCAATGCACGGTCACGTAGTCGGAGCGGCGCAGCAGTTCGTCCAGCTCCACCTTCTCCGCGCCGCGCGCCTTGATCTCCTCGGCTGAGAGATACGGGTCGTACGCGAGCACCGTGTTGTTGAACAACACGCCGCAAAGCTGCGCGACACGCCGGCCGATATGGCCGACACCAACAATGCCGACTGTCTTGTTCCGCAGGTTGTTGCCGGCATAGGCGCGGCGGTCGAGATTCGGCGTGCGCTTCATCGCGCGTTCGGACTGCGCGATCTTCTTGGTCAGCGACAGCATCAAGCCGAGGGCGTGTTCCGCCACCGGCTCCCAATTGGTGCCGGACTGGTTCACCACGATGACACCCGCTTCCGTGCAGGCGTCGACGTCGATCATGTCATAGCCGGCGCCGGTGGAGCTGACCGCCAGCATGTTCGGGCAGCGCGCCAGCAGTTTCGCATCGGGGAAGAATGGCTCGCGCAGCTCGCCACGTGCCTGTACCTGATAGCCGTGCGCCTGGGCGATCTCGGCCCAGTTGTCCGCTTGCGGCGTGTCGTAGATCAGCCGGACCAGGTCGATGTCGTCGCGCTTGCCGATGATCGCATTGGCGATCGGGTCCATGAAGCTATCGAAATACACCAGGCGCTTCAGGTTCACTGCCATGCATCGTCTCCCCAAAGAATAACACGGATTACCCCGGATTGACGCACGGATTTCACGATCCGTGCAATCCGTGGTCTAATCTGTGCAATCCGTGTTATCCTTCCTTTCATGAATGAAGAACCCGCACCCAAACGCGGCCTGGCCCGCAACACCGCCAATTATGGCGATCGTGACTTCGCGCTCTATCTCCGCCGCTCCTTCGCCAAGTCGATGGGCTATTCGCAGGCTATGCTCGATCGGCCTGTCGTCGGCATCGTCGATACCAGCTCCGGCTTCAACAACTGCCACCGCACCGTCCCCGAACTGATCGAGGCGGTGAAGCGCGGCGTGCTGGCGGCAGGCGGATTGCCGCTGCCATTCCCCACTGTGTCGCTGTGCGAGCCCTCGCTGTTTCCGACCTCGATGCATTACCGCAATCTCGCGGCACTGGACACCGAGGCGATGCTGACCGCGCAGCCAATGGACGCCGCGGTGCTGGTGGGCGGCTGCGACAAGACCGTGCCCGCGCAGTTGATGGCCGCCGCTTCGGCTGACATTCCGGCGGTGCAACTGGTCACCGGCCCCATGCTGGCGACGCCGTACCAAGGCGAGCGCCTGTCCGCCTGCACTGACTGCCGTCGCTACTGGGCGGCCTATCGCGCAGGCCGTGTCACCGCTGAACGCATCGGCGAGATCGAGGGACGTCTGGCCACGACAGCAGGCACATGCGGCGTGATGGGGACTGCCTCTACCATGGCCTGCATCGCCGAGACACTCGGCATGGTGCCGCTGGGCCACGGCTCGATCCCCGCGGTGCACGCCGATCGGCTGCGGGCGGCGGAGGAGGCGGGCGCATTGGCGGTGAAGCTGATCGCATCGCCAATGCGACCGTCGGAGATCATCACCGCGGCCTCGGTCGAGAATGCATTGCGCGTGCTGATGGCACTCGGCGGTTCGACAAACGCGCTGATCCACCTGACGGCCATCGCCGGTCGTCGTGGCGTGCGCGTCGATCTGCATCGGCTGAACGAGCTGTCCGACACGACACCAGTGCTGGTCGATCTGAAACCCACCGGCGACGGTTATATGGAGGATTTCCACGCCGCTGGCGGCATGCCCGCCCTGTTGTGGGAGCTCCGCGACCTGCTGCATCTCGAGACGCGCGATGTCACCGGTGCGACACTGAAGGAGCGTCTGCATGAGCCCGAATTCGTCGATCGGCGCTACATTCGTGCACGCAACGAGCCCGTGTCGCCGGTGGGCGGCCTTGTGGCGCTGTTCGGTTCGCTCGCACCGCGCGGCGCAATCCTGAAGCGTAGCGCCGCGACGCCGTCGCTGTTCGAAACTGAAGCACGCGCCGTGGTGTTCGATGGGCTGGAGGACCTGGCCAACCGCATCGACGATCCGTCGCTGGACGTGACCGAGCAGGACATTTTGGTGCTGAAGAACGCTGGTTCGCTGACGCCGGCGGGCATGCCGGAGGCTGGCTATCTGCCCATCCCGCAAAAACTCGCGCGTGCGGGCGTGAAGGACATGGTGCGCATGAGCGACTGCCGCATGTCCGGCACTGCGTTCGGCACGATCGTGCTGCACATCACGCCAGAGGCGGCGGCTGGTGGCCCACTCGGCCTGGTCGAAAGCGGTGACCGCATCCGGCTGTCGGTGAGGGAGCGGCGGTTGGATCTTTTGGTCGCGCCGGATTTGTTGGAACGCCGCCGCGCGACATGGCGCCCGCCTGCGAAGCCGGCGCGAGGCTGGGACCGCATCATCGCCGAACAGGTGCTGCAGGCAGATGAAGGCTGCGACCTGGCGGTGCTCAGGCCTGCTGCTGATTAATCGAAGAGCGTAGCGAGGCGCTGTTTGATGTTGTCCGCAACATAGAGCGCGAGCGCCTGGATCGTCCGCGTCGGGTTCACCCCCGCCGAGGTGACGAAGATGCTGCCATCGACGATGAACAGATTCTTCACGTCGTGGGCGCGGCCCCATTCGTTGACGACGGACCGCTCCGGATCGGTGCCCATGCGCGCGGTGCCCATCAGGTGCCAACCGCCATCTGTCAGCGGCGCCTCATGCCACACATCATGCGCGCTGGCAGCACGTAGGATCTCGGTCGCGCGCGCCACGGCGTGATCCAGCATGCGGCGGCTGTTCTCGCTCAGCGTGTAGTCGATCTTCGGTGCCGGAATGCCGTTGGAGTCCTTCAGCACCGGATCGAGTGTGACGGCGTTGTGCTCCTCTGGCAGGTCCTCGCAGATCGCCACCATGCCGGTACGATGACCGAACAGCTTGCGATAGCTGCGATGGTGGTCCTCGCCCCATTTCAGCCGTCCGATCTGCGCGCCATGCACCGCGGCCATGACCTGATTCTGTCCGCGCGAGAACTCGAAGGTGTAGCCACGCACGAAACCACGGTCAGCGTCGGTCTCGTAGAACTCCTGGCTCCAGATGCAATTGCCCGGGCCGCGATTGCCATCGAGCTCCGCGTCGAAATAGCCCGCAATCCTCGCATAGGGATGGAACATCAGGTTCTTGCCAACAAGACCGGATGAATTCGCCAGCCCGTTCGAGTTCAGCAGGATGCGCGCCGTGCCGATGGCGTTGCAGGCAAGGATGACGACATGCGCCGGCTGGAAATGCTCATTGCCATCCGCGTCGTAGTAGATGACGCCGGACGCCATCCCGTGTTCGTTGCGCGTGATCTCGCGTACCCGGCAGCGCGTGCGCAATTCGACGCCGGCACGAATGGCCGCGGGCCAGTAGGTGATGTCGGTGCTTGCCTTGGCGCCCTGCGCGCAGCCCGAAGTGCAATGCGCGAGATTGATGCACTTGGCGCGACCTTCGTAGTCCTGCGACGCGATGGCGCTGTCGGACGGCCACCAATGCCAGCCGAGTTTGTTCAGCCCGCGCGCCAGCGCCGCACCCGATTTGCCGAGGGGCAGCGGCGGCATCATCGGTTCGTGCGGCGGGTAGGCGGGGTCGCCAGCAAGGCCCGAGACGCCCATCATACGATCGTTCTCGTCATAGTACGGTGCGAGTGTCGCGTAATCGACCGGCCAGTCGTCGGCGACGCCGTCCAGCGTGCGCACGCGGAAGTCGGAGGGATGGAAACGCGGAAAGTGTCCCGCGTACAGCAAAGTGCCGCCGCCGACGCCATTGAAGTTGGCGATCTTGATTGGCGAGTTGGCGTCATTGATCGGATAGTCAGTCTCACGTGCGCGGCGGTTCGGGCTGTAGTGAAAGTCGGCGAGCTGTCGCGCTTCCCAGTCGCGGCCGGCGCTAGGATACTCTTGCGGCTTCATCCAGTCGCCTTGTTCCAGGCAGAGGATGTGCATCTTGGTTTCGGCAAGGCTCCAGGCCACGGCCGCGCCGGACGCACCGGCACCGATGATCAGGACGTCTACGGGGGAGGTGGGCATGGACCGGTCCTGGCTAATTGTTCCGTCAATACTTCTACAACCATTCGTCGTCAGCATCCAAAAAAGGACCCAAAACGCAGATGAAGGCAGATGCACGCAGAGCACTCAGATAAGGCTGAAGCCTCGGGACGCGTAGCGCCTATGTAAGCAATCAACGGCCCGCCGGCACGGGCAGATCACGCGGCACCATCTTATTTGCGTGTTCTGCGTGCATCTGCTGGCATCTGCGTTTTGATTCTTACCGGCCCGGCCCGGCATTTGGTGACGATCACTCCCGCAGCGACGCCCCCAACGCATCCAGCAAGAACCCGGTGCCATGCTCGCGCGAACCCGCATCGTCATAGCCATCCAGGAACGCGCCCTGCTCGGTGACCTTCAGCGTCGTCTTCGCGCCCTCCGCTCGCAATTCGATGGTCGCCAACGAGACCGAGATCTTCTTCTCATTCAGATGCATCACATAGCTGTAGATCAGCCGCTCGCTCGGGATCACGTCGTGATAGACAGCATCAAACGTGGAAACCATTCCACCTTCCCACCGCCCTTTCAGCCGCTCGCTGCCGCCAACACGAACGTCCATATGCCGCTCGAGCGGCTCCCACTTGCCTGGCGCGCCACCGAACCACTTCGACTTGGCCGTCTCGTCCGTCAGTGCCTGCCACACGCGCGCAACCGGCGCGTCATACGTGCGCTCCAGATGGAACATCGCGTGCACCACTGAGCGGATGCCGGTTTCGGCGCCGCCCTGCATGCGCACCACCTCCTCCTCCAGCTTGTCCAGCGTGCTGCGCCATCCATCCGGCGCGCCCCGCACCATCCAGCCCACCGATGGATCGATCAGCGTGTAGGTCTGCACCACATCCATCCGCGTGCCGCCGAGCGCATCGCAGAAGTCCACCTCCGTCAACGCGGCGAATAGCGCCTTGCCGGCACTGTCGGTGCACCGCATGTCGATCACCAGCCTGCTGTAAGGCGTGACTTCGGCGAATATACCGCGGACCCAATGCTCCTCACCGGTGGGCGAGCGCATGCAGACATCGAACGGACCTCCGACATGCATCCGCACCTCGGCGGATGGCACGGTGAAGGTCTCCGGGGAGAACCAGCGCTTCACGTGTTCCGCTGAACTCCAGGCCCGGAATACCGTTTCTCTCGGCGCATGGAAGACGCGCGAAAGCCTCAGCGGCTGAATTGTCTTCGCGTCAGGTGCCTGAGCCATCGCCATCTCCTTCGCCGTCCATTGTCTTGAGGTACTCGCCCAACCGATCGAGGCGCCGTTCCCACTCGGTCCGCCGGGCGTTGAGCCATTCCTCCGCCTGGCTCAGCACCTGCGGTTCGATAGAGCAGGTGCGCACGCGGCCGATCTTTTCCGAGCGCACCAGGCCTGCTGCCTCCAGAACGCCGAGGTGCTGCATGGCCGCAGGCAGCGACATCGGCAGCGGCCGCGCCAGTTCGCTCACCGGCGCTGGCCCACGGCTGAGCCGTTCTACCATGGCCCGGCGCGCCGGATCGGCAAGCGCCTGGAACAGGCGGTCAAGGCCGGCTGATTGGTTAAGCATTCGCTTAAGTATCACGGCGCAGGCCGCTCTGGCAAGCGGGCCGTTGTCAGCCCTCGTTCACAAACCAGTTCAGGATCGCGCTGCCCTCCTCGCGGGGGTACACATGCGACAGATCCTCGATCTCGCGGTACGTCACCTTCGCCCCTGCCGCGGTCAGCGCGCGATGCGCGGTCCGCGCAACCGACACCGGAAACATCCAATCGAGCGCCCCGTGCACCAGATAGACCGGCAGCCCCACAACTCGCCTCGGATCGGCCATCGTCAGAAGCAGCGGATGAAAGCTCGCCGCGACGGGCGCCAGATGCGTGAACGGCGACTCATCATCCAGCCCGCTGAGCAGCGTGAAAGTCCCGCCATCGCTCATGCCTGTCAGGAGCAGCCTCGCCCGATCCACATGCCAGTGTTGCGCTGCCGTATCGAGTGCACGGACGAGATGGGCGCTGTCCACCGGCGGCTCAATCAGTGACCACGTATCGCCGGTGGACGTTGGCGCAACCAGGATCACGCCGCGGCCACGCACCTCGCGCAGCCAGTTCCACAGGAACAGCCTGCCGTGGCCGGCGCCTCCATGCAGCGCCATCACCAGCGGATACGCGCGAGCTGGATCGTAGTCCTCGGGCACGTACACGGAGAAACCGCCGCGCTCGCGCGTGTCGTTTGCGAAATGCAGCACGCCCGTCGGCGCATCGGACCTGCCCTGACCGATCGCGCCGTCGTCGGATGCGAGAAAATACCGGCTCACAGTCGGCAGCATGGCCGCAAGGGGATACAGCGCTTCCTCCGCACGGCTTATCTGGCGCAAAGCGCGATAGGCCTGCCGCAATCCATCCGGCGCGCCCACTGCGCCACGCAGCCCATCACAGGCGCGCAACGTCGCCTCCACCGCACGCTCGACGTGCTCATGCAGCTGCTCCGGCCAGACCGCATCACGCATCGCCTCGCGCAGTGCCACGTCCCGATCACCCAGCATCGCCACCAGCGCCTCGAGACGTGGCGGATGCAAATGGCGCGCGATGAAGCTCAGCGCATCCAGCGAATCCAGCAGGCGCGCGATTGCCACCGCTGCGCTCATGGCCAGCTCACAGCATGGGCATAGTAGTGCAGATCACCCTCTCCGTCGGTTTCCCACGCATGCGGATGATGCCGGAACCCGGCCGCCGTCGCGATGCTGATCGCGTTCTGCTCGCCCGCCTGCGTCTCCTGTGGACCATCCCGATCGAGCTCCGCGCGCGTCTTCTCACTTGGCCGCACGATGGCGATATGGCCGGGCTTGTGCGGGTTCGGGTTCTCAAACGCCTCCAGGACCAACTCGCCGCGATTGGCGGCTTCCTGCGCCGCAACGTACGACGGCAGCACACGCCAGCCCCACTCCGCGCCGTGCTCACTCAGCCAGTGCATCTGGGCGTTTGCCAGAAGTTCTTGCCTGTGCTGCGGCGGACGCAGCACGTACACCCCCAGCCGCTCCGCCATCGCGGCGACAAACGCGCTGCAATGCGTCTTCGCTTCCGGTCCACCAGGTTCGGTGCGGTCCTTGTCGCCAGTGCGCCAGTCGACATGCCAGCCGGCGAGCCAGTGGTCGGTGACACCGCTCGCATCCAGGAAATGGGCAAGACGCTCGCCCGCCGGCGTAATCGGCCCGCAGCAGGGCTGGGCCTGCACCGGCACTCCCAGCCACAGCAGCATCGCCGCCCCAGCAAAGATCAACCGCACCTTTCCGCTCTCCGCATGCGCGACTAGAGTGCGCGCCTCAACGAAGGAGACAAGTCATGGCACCGCCCCCGCCCTTCGGCGCCAACTCCGCCGCCGCCCGCGACATCGCCAACGTGCTGCATCCCTACACGGATCTGCAGGCACACCAGCAGGTCGGCCCGATGGTGGTCACCCGGGGCAAAGGCGTGCGCGTGTGGGACGACACAGGCAAGGATTACATCGAGAGCGTCGCCGGGCTCTGGTGCGCCTCACTCGGCTTCGACAACGAGCGGCTGGTGCAGGCGGCTGTGAACCAGATGCGCAAGCTCCCCTTCTACCACGCCTTCACGGCGAAATCGCATGAGCCGCTGATCGACCTGTCCGAGATGTTGATCCAGCGCGCGCCCGTGCCGATGAGCAAGGTGTTCTTTGCCAATTCCGGCTCCGAGGCCAACGACAGCGCCATCAAGATGGTCTGGTACTTCAACAATGCCGTCGGCCGTCCGGACAAGAAGAAGATCATCGGCCGGTTGAAGGGATATCATGGCATCACGCTTGCATCGGCGTCGCTGACCGGCATTCCGCACAATCATCGTGCGTTCGATCTGCCGCTGCCTGGTTTCCTGCACACGATGAACCCGCACTACTATCACGGCGCCAATCCGGGCGAGAGCGAGGAAGCGTTCGCTTCGCGCTGCGCGGATGAGCTGGAGAAGCTGATCCTGCAGGAAGGCCCCGACACTGTCGCGGCAATGTGGGCCGAACCCATCATGGGCGCCGGCGGTGTCATCGTCCCGCCGCGTAGCTACTTCGAGAAGATCCAGGCCGTGCTGCGCAAATACGACGTGCTGCTGGTAGCGGACGAAGTGATCTGCGGCTTCTGGCGCACCGGCAATTACTGGGGCAGCCAGACACTCGGCATGCAGCCAGACATCCTGACCTGCGCCAAGGCGCTGTCGTCATCCTATCTGCCCATAAGCGCGGTGATGGTGAACGACCGCGTGTTCCAGGGTCTGGCGAAGCAGAGCCATGAGGTCGGCACCTTCGGCCACGGCTTCACCTATTCCGGCCATCCGGTGCCGGCGGCGGTGGCAATTGAGACGCTGAAGATCTACGACGAGATGAATATCGGCGAGCATGTCCGCACAGTTGGCGCGCACATGCAGAAGGAACTGCGCCGGCGCTTCGCGGACCATCCGCTTGTCGGCGAGGTGCGTGGCGTCGGTCTCATCGGTGCGATGGAGTTGGTGGCCGACAAGGAGAAGCACCAGAACTTCGAACCAGCCGCGCGTATCGGCGGCCGCTTCACCAAGCTGATCGAAGAGCATGGCGTCATCGGCCGTACCGTGCCAGGCGACATCCTCTGCTTCAGCCCGCCGCTGATCATCACCGAGGCCGAGGTTGACGAAATGCTGGACCGCATCGGCAAGGCGCTCGACGAACTGACCGTGCAATTGCGGCGCGAGCAGATCGCCGTAGTGCAGTAGGGGAGGGTAGGCTGAGTAGAGGCGGCCATTTCAACGTACACCTCGCCCGCATAGCGGGAGAGGTGTACTCTACGTTGCTTGCTGTCCTTGCCGCTCTCTTCCTCGCCCTGCCTGCCTTCGCGCAGCCGGAACTCGGCAACTTCGACGCGCCGAAGGCGAGCGCTGAAGTCACCACGGCACTTGCCAACCAGGACCTCGATACCGCTGCGGAGTTGGCAGCGCATCTGATGGAAGGCAACAGCAAGGAGAAGCTGAAGGACGTCTTCCAGCTCGTGCGCGGCCTTGGCCGGAGCCAGTACTTCGACCTCGTCTATACCAGGGATTACGGCAAGACCGAGAAGGATGTCATCTACAAGATCGACTTCGACAAGGCGTTCCTGTTCGTCCGCTTTTTGTATCACGTGGATAACGGCGCCTGGCGGCTGATCCACATCCACCTGAAGACAGAGGATGAGCAGCCTCTGCCCAAGGAGTGGACGCACATCTATCCGCAGTGAAGCAATGCCTCAGCGGGCGCGGGTAACAGTGTAGTCCGCCACATCCAGAAGCGAGCGGCGCAGCGTGCTGTCGGGGAACGACGCCAGCGCTGTCTTTGCCGCGCCAATGAAGTGGGTGGCACGCGACAGCGTGTCGTTGATCGCGCCGCAGCGATCCATCAGGTGCAGGGCGCGGTCGAGATCCGCCTCCTTCTGCTCAGTGGCCTCGATGGTGCGGCGCCAGAACTCGCGATCTGCCTCATCCCCGGCGCGATATGCCAGCAGCACCGGCAGGGTGATTTTTCCTTCGCGAAAATCGTCCCCGACTGTCTTGCCCAGCACGGCCTGATTCGCCGCATAGTCCAGCGCATCATCAACGAGCTGGAATGCGATGCCGAGATTCATGCCAAACGAGGACAAGGCAGCCGCCTCACTTGCAGGTCGATCCGCGATCACCGCACCGACTTCGCAGGCTGCGGCAAACAGTGCCGCCGTCTTGCCCTTGATTACCTCCAGATAGCGCGCCTCAGGCGTGGAGAGGTCGTTCTGCGTCACGAGCTGCAGCACTTCGCCCTCGGCGATTGTTGCGGCAGCGCGCGACAGGATGCCCAGCACGACCAGCGAGCCGTCTTCCACCATGAGCTGGAAAGCGCGGGCGAACAGGAAGTCGCCCACCAGCACGGAAGCCTGGTTGCCGAACACCGCGTTCGCGGAGGCAAGCCCCCGCCGCAGCAGGCTTTCATCCACCACGTCGTCGTGGAGCAGGGTCGCCGTGTGGATGAACTCCACGCAGGCGGCGAGCTTCACGTGCCGTTCGCCCTCATAGCCGCACAGACGCGAGCATGCGAGCGTCAGCAGTGGGCGCAGCCGCTTGCCGCCGGCGGCCACGATGTGTGCCGCAAGCTGCGGGATCAGCGTCACCGGGCTGTCCATCCGGGTGACGATGGTGCGATTACAGGCCTCGAGATCGGGTCGCAGCAGATCGACCAGCGCGCTCAGCGCATCCGCCTCCGGGGCATCAGTTTCCGCGCGCTGCGGCAGCGCCGGACTTGCCCGGGATGCACTGGCGATGGCGTCCAAGCTGGTCTCCTGGCTTGCATGTCTGGCGGCCACGGGCACCATATCGGTGCCCTGGAAAATGGGTCAAGGAAGGGCAGGGGAAACACCCGCGTGCGTGTACTTGCGACATCGAACGATCCGGTCAGGCTGTCGTTCCTGACGGCTCTGCTGGCGGATGCGGGGATTACCGCGACGGTGCTGGATGCGCATACCAGTGCAGTGGAGGGCAGCATCGGCGCGATCCCCCGCCGGCTGGCGGTGGCGGCGGAGGACGAAGCGCGCGCTCGGCGGGTGCTAAAAGAGGCCGGCGAGATTTCTTAGTAGCTGCCCTGCGTAACGATCTATGGTAGGGTTTCTCGGCTGCGGAGCGATCGCTGTGTCCTCAATGCCGACTGCTTTTCCGGCCATACGCTCGTCGCATTTGCAGGACGCCCGCCTTTACGCGGACCGGCAAGCCATGATCGCCGAGTTGCCCGTATTACCGGATGGTGTCGTTGCTGAGCTCGGCGTCGGACTTGGGGACTTTTCCAACCGGCTCATCGCGCTGCTGCACCCTCGCGAGTTCGTGGCGATCGACACGTTCGCGCTGCATCTGGTGCCGCGTTTATGGGGCCGAGACACGGCGGGTATATTTCAGGGCGATACGCATCGTCATTACTATGAACGGGCACTGAAGGGCACCGCGTGTAGGGTGACCATCCGGGAAGGCTTGAGCCATGAGATGCTTAAGACATTTCAGGATGGGTATTTCGACCTGATCTACGTGGATGCCGATCATGGCTATCAGGCCGTCAAGCAGGACGCGGAGGTGGCCGCTCGCAAGATCCGACCGAGCGGCATCGTGGTGTTCAACGACTACATCATGTTCGACCATCTGGCAGGCGCGCCGTATGGCGTGGTACCGGCCGTAAATGAGCTCGTGGTCAACGCGGGCTGGCGTGTCATCGGCCTCGGTCTGCATCAGCAAATGTTCTGTGACATCGCCCTGCGCCCGCCACTCGGATGATGTGGTAAGATAATACCACATAGCTCAAGCCTTGACCGTACAACGGATTTCCCCCATATCCCGCCGCCAATTCGCAGGGTACCCCATGAAGACCACAATCTCGCTGAAGCCGGCGGAGGCGCAGAGGAACTGGGTGCTGATCGATGCCGAAGGCGTCGTACTCGGCCGCCTGGCCTGCATCATCGCCAACCGGCTCCGCGGCAAACACAAGCCGCAATTCACGCCGCATGTCGATTGTGGTGACAGCGTCGTTGTGATCAACGCGGCCAAGGTGCGCGTCACCGGCAACAAGGCCGACCAGTCGGTATTCTACTATCACACCGGCTACCCGGGTGGCATCAAGGGCCGCAGCATCCGTCAGCGTCTCGAAAGCAAACGACCGGAACAGGTGCTGGAGAAGGCAGTCGAGCGCATGATCACGCGCGGCCCGCTGCAGCGCCGTCAGATGAAGCATCTCCACGTTTATGCCGGACCCGAGCACAAGCACGCTGCACAGCAGCCCATCCCGCTCGACATCGCCGCCATGAACCCGAAGAACAAGCGAGGCTGATCCCGCATGTCCGGTACCCAGACCCGCACACTCGCCGATCTCAAGGACATGCTGGCCGCGCAGCAGGTCGCGACCGGTCCGGGGAGTGCGCCCGCCCCCAGCGATCAACCGCCGCGCGAACCCAAGCGCGACGAGTTGGGCCGCTCCTACGCGACCGGTCGGCGTAAGAACGCCGTGGCCCGCGTATGGATCAGGCCTGGCAAGGGCGAGATCACGGTCAACAACAAGAAGGTGGTGCAGTATTTCGCGCGCCCGGTGCTGCGTATGCTGATCACCCAACCCTTCCTGGTCGCCGACCGCTACAACCAGTTCGATGTGTACTGCACGGTCACGGGTGGCGGATTGTCCGGACAGGCCGGTGCCGTGCGCCACGGTATCTCGCGCGCCCTGACGTATTATGAGCCGGAACTGCGCGGCATCCTGAAGGTCGCTGGTTTCCTCACCCGTGACCCGCGCGTGGTCGAGCGCAAGAAGTACGGCAAAATGAAAGCCCGACGAAGCTTCCAGTTCAGCAAGCGGTAAAACGTCATGACTGGAGGATCGAGATGGCTGCGAAACCAAGTGTCTTCATCGATGGCGAGGCCGGAACCACAGGTCTAGGCATTCGCGACCGGCTGCGCGCGTTGCCGGATATCGAGCTGAAGAGCCTTCCCTCCGAAGTCCGTCGCGATCCTGCCGCACGCCGCGACATGATGGCCGAGGTGGACCTCGTCGTGCTCTGCCTGCCTGACGATGCGGCGCGCGAGTCTGTCGCGCTGGCTGATGGGCTTGGCAATGCGGCGCCGAAGGTGCTCGACGCCAGCACGGCCCATCGCGTCCATCCGGAATGGACCTACGGCTTTCCGGAAATGCAGCCGGGTCAGGACGAACGGATCGCCGATGCGCGCAAGGTGGCCAATCCGGGCTGCTATCCGACTGGCGCCATCGGGCTGGTGCGGCCGCTGGTCGATGCCGGCATCATCCCGCCCAACTATCCGATTACCATCAATGCGGTCAGCGGCTACTCGGGTGGCGGGCGCCCGATGATCGAGGGCCACGAGCACAGCGGCGGTCCGGCCTTCGAGCTTTACGCGCTGAAGCTGGAGCACAAGCATCTGCCGGAGACGCAGGTTTACTGCGGCCTCTCGCGTCGCCCGATATTCGTGCCGTCGGTCGGTCATTACCGGCAAGGCATGCTGGTTTCCGTGCCGCTGCATCTCGACACGCTGCAAGGCAAACCCACCGGTGCGGATCTGCATGCCGTGTTGGAGGAGCGTTATCGCGGCTGCGACTTTGTCCATGTCGTTGCGCCCCAGACTGATGGGAAGCTGGAGCCGCAGGCGCTGAACGGGACCAACCTGCTTGAACTCTATGTCCACACCAACGACAAGCATCGCCAGGCGGTACTCGTCGCGCGCCTCGACAATCTCGGCAAAGGCGCCTCGGGTGCTGCGGTGCAGAACCTGCGCCTGATGCTGGGCCTGCCTGCGACTGCCGCGTCTCTGGAGCAGGTGCATGCCTGAGCCGATCGGCGCAGGTCCGATCTACTCGCTGGACGGCGTCACTCCCAAGGTGGCGCCGGACGCCTTTATTGCCCCCAGTGCGGCGGTCATCGGCGACGTGGAGGTCGGCTCGGAAACCGGCATTTGGTTCCATTGCCTGGTGCGCGGCGATATGAACTTCATCCGTATCGGCGCGCGGACCAATATCCAGGATGGCGCCATCATTCACGTCGATACTGGTGAGTTCGCAACCGTCATCGGCGACGACGTGACGGTGGGCCACAACGCGGTGATACACGCGTGCACGCTGCGCAACCGAGCCTTCGTCGGCATCTCTGCGACGGTGCTCGATGGCGCGGTGATCGAGGAGGGCGGCATGCTGGGCGCAGGCGGCCTGCTGACACCCGGCAAGATCATCGGCCGCAACGA
The DNA here is from genome assembly GCA_964427005.1 of uncultured Acetobacteraceae bacterium. Classification (GTDB taxonomy): domain Bacteria; phylum Pseudomonadota; class Alphaproteobacteria; order Acetobacterales; family Acetobacteraceae; genus JAMXLO01. The sequence goes on along the minus strand of CAYRTL010000109.1, from coordinate 3,068 downwards.
GCTTTGGCTGGGCTCGCCGGCCAAGCTGGTCCGCGTGATGAGCGAGGAGGAGCGCCGGAAGTTCGATCGCAACGCGGTGGTTTACTGCGAGCTGGCCGCGCGCTTCCGCAAAGGACTGCGAAGCACGACGTAGGCCTCTACTGAGAATGCCGAGCTGTACCATGTGTTCTGTTGCGCATGGAAGGAAGGCTCGGTGCCATGATTGTCCGTCTCGTCACAGCACTGATTGTCCTCACGGTCTCTGCATGTACGCCGCAGCCAGCCCCCGACACCGCGAGCGTGCCGTTTGGCGCGTTCGGCACCCTGGATAATGACGTGGCGGCGGCAAACCTGGCGGCGTGGGCGTTCGCCTCACCAGGGCGAACGGCAAACGATCCCGTCGATGCTGCACGAGCCGCGGCTGCGGTCGAGTATCTGGCAGGCGAGCTTGCCAGTAATCCGCGCTGGATCTCGATCTCGCCGCTGACCAAGCAGGAGATGGCGCAGGCACGGCTCGACGTTCGCCGCACGCTGGGGATTGCGCCCAATGCTCCATCGCAGGTGGTCGTCAATGCGTTGCTAAGGTTCGCAGCCGAATGGCAGGCGGGCAATCAGGCCGGTGCAATGCAGGCGCTGGCGGCGCCGGGGTTCACCCTGCCGCCTGATCAGACGCTCCGGGTGCTTAGCAACATGCCTTACATTCAGTCGGCCAATGTGGCGAGCATCGATGCGGCGCGTGAAATGCTGCCGGGTGGTGACGTAACCCGCCACCCGTGACGGCGTAGCGGTCGCCGCTGAATGATTCCGCCTGGACAAGGGCTGGGACGTATGCTGCGCTGCAACACAATGACTGATGCAGCCAGGGGGACGGGCCATGTCGGAACTTGACGACAGGACACTGGATTATCTGCTCGCGCGCGCGGGTCTTGCGCCAACGGCAGAGCAAAAGGCGGGACTGAAGGCCGCATATACAAGTGTCGCCGCGATGGCCGACCGTGTGCGCAAGCCGCGCGGCCGCATGGCGGAACCGGCGCTCACCTATGGGTTCGCCGAGGAGGATCTGGCATGAGCGAGATCCCCACGATCGCCGAAGCGGCCAAGCTGATCGCCGCGAAGAAGTTGTCGCCGGTCGAGCTGACACGCGCATGCCTCGATCGGGTACGCGAACTGAACGGCGAGCTGCATGCATTCATCCTGGTTACCGAGGAACGCGCGATGGCGGATGCGCGCGCCGCGGAGACCGCGGTCATGGCCGGAAAGTCCACCGGGCCGCTGTGCGGCATTCCGATCGGTCTGAAGGATATCGTCGATACGAAGGGCATCCCCACGACGTGCCATTCGAAGATCCTGCGGGACAATGTGCCTGATAGCGATGCGACCTGCGCCGTGAAACTGGCGGAGGCCGGTACGGTGCTGATGGGCAAGACCGCGACGCATGAGTTCGCCGATGGCGGACCGTCATTCGATCTGCCTTGGCCACCCGCGCGCAATCCCTGGAACACCGCGCACTTCACCGCGGGTTCCAGCAGCGGCACCGGCGCCGGCGTCGCGGCAGGATTGATTCTCGGCGGCATCGGCACGGATACCGGCGGTTCAATCCGCGGCCCTGCTGCGCTCTGCGGGATTGCCGGCATCAAGCCAACATACGGTCTGGTCAGCCGGGCCGGTGTCGCACCGGCTGCATTCACGCTTGATCATATTGGTCCGATGGCGTGGACGGCCGAGGATTGCGCGTTGATGCTGCAGGCACTGGTGGGACATGATCCGCGCGATCCGGCGAGTGCGTCGCGGCCGATACCGGTCTACACCGCCCAGCTTGGCGCCGGGGTCAAAGGCATGCGTATCGGTGTGATCCACCACTTCCACGAAGTGGATCACAAGGTCAGCGCGTCAACACAGCGCGGCATCGATGCCGCGATTGCGACGCTGCGAGAGCTGGGCGCTGAGATCAGCGAGGTCAAACTGTCGCCGCTCCCCGACTGGCATGCATGCGGCACGCTGATATCGTTGACCGAGCGCGCTGCGGCGTACGAAGAATGGGCGCGCACGCGCCTTGGAGATTTCAGCGCGCGCGTGCAGCAGAGATTGCTGGTTGGCGCGATGGTGTCTGGCGTCGATTACGTGCAGGCGGTGCGGCGCCGGCGTGAGTTGCGCGCCGAGTTGCAGGCGGCGATGTCCGGGCTCGATGTGGTGCTGACCGCGGCAAACCCATCCGAAGCGCCGAAGATCGACGAAGTGCCGGACTGGGACGTCAACCAGAAGCCCAGCTTCACCATGCCATTCAATGTTGCCGGCTATCCCGCGATGTCGATCTGCTCCGGCTTTGGCGATCTCGGGCTGCCGATCGCAATCCAACTGGTCGGCAAACCGTTCCAGGAACCGACGCTGCTGCGCATCGCCGATGCGTTCGAGAAGGCAACACCGTTCCGCAATCGGCGTCCTGCGCTTACCCAGTCGCTCATCACCGCCTAGGATGCATGCAAGCTGCGTCCCCCAGCGTCATGGCGGGGCTTGGCCCCGCCATCCACGTCTTTGTTGCCTTCTAGAAAGAAAAGACGTGGATGGCCGGCCCAAGGCCGGCCATGACAATGAGGGGCGTGCACAGCGCTAAAGGAGCACAGCATGGCCCAACACCAGTTACGTGCATCGCCACAGACCGTCCGGATCGGCGTGTTCGACGCGACATTTCCACCAGTGATGACCGTCGAGTCTGGTGACACGGTGATGGTGCAGTGCGTATCCGGCAGGCAGGAGGTGATGCCTCCGGCCAGCGCTGGTCTCACCGTGCCGCCCGAACTCAGCGCGATCCTGGATGCCAATCCGAACATGCGCGCCGGCCACATCGTCACCGGCCCCATCGCGATCGCCGGTGCGGAACCTGGCGACATGCTGGAGATCCGCATCGAGAAGATCGAGGCAGGCGCCGACTGGGGCTACAACGTGATCCGTCCACTCGCCGGCACGTTGCCGGAGGATTTCCATGAGACGGTGATCAGCCACATCCCCGTCGATCGCGCACGCGGCGTGTGTAAGTTGCCATGGGGCACGGAACTCGCGCTGGCGCCGTTCTTCGGCGTCATGGGCGTGGC
>CAYRTL010000108.1:0-17391 GCA_964427005.1 uncultured Acetobacteraceae bacterium | reverse complement strand
TGATTGGTTGTCGACAGGGCCAGATCCACAAAATGCTGGCCGCCTTCCTCGCGGATTGCCGTTACAGTGGCCTTCGCGTCCAGATCATCGCCGGGCCACACCTGATTGGTGAAACGCACGCCGAACTTGGTCAGCCGACCGTCGCCGACGTAGTTCGTGAGCATCTTGCCGGTCAGGCCCATCGTGAGCATCCCATGCGCGAATACGCTGGGATAACCGGCCTTCTGTGTCACGTACACCTCGTCGGCGTGCAGCGGATTGTAGTCACCGGATGCCCCACAGTACATCACGATCTGGGTGCGCGACAGATTCTCCACGACGCGCTCGGAATGCGTGTCGCCGACTTTGAGCTGACTTGCCTTCAGTGCCATCGCCGCCTCCTCAGGCCTTGCTGTCCACAGGACGCTCTGTCGTCACGCCGACGCTGCGCGCGGTGACAACCAGCTCGCCGTTCTGATCGCGATATTCTTTTATGGTTTCGCGGAAGGTCAGCTTGCCGGCACGTTTGCTCTCGCGTTCCCACGTATTGCCTTGCTTTGTCTCCACAGTCAGCACGTCACCCGGCCGCAGCGGACGGTGATATTCGAAGTGCTGTTCGGCGTGCAGACCGCCTCCGCCGGAGGGACGGTTCTCCAGTCCGCTCGCCGTCTTGCCCGAGCCAAACCACGGCTGCCCGGGACGCCAGCGCAGCGGGTAGTCCGGATCGAACTGCGCCACGGCTTGCGGGAATGTCGGTGGCGCGATGATGCCGCCAACTTCGGTTTTCTTCGCGGCCTCGGCGTCCTGATAAACCGGATTGGTATCGCCGATGGCACGCGCGAACAGCATGATGTGGCCTGCTTCGACCGGGAATGTGATCTTGGCCAACGCTTCCTCCAATCCTTGCTTCTGCGGAAGCCTAGCGCGACGCATTGCCCGCGCACAACGGCGCGCGGCATAGTCGGGTCATGCGACGCCCTGTTCGCCGCCTCGCGCGGCCCCGCATCCGCGCGGAACTCGACGCCACCGCTGTGCCCACCTGGCGGCCGCCACGCATCGCCAAGGCCGATGCATCTTCGCTGGTTTTCGTGCTGTCGCCCGGCCGATTGCCGCGTGGCCGCAGAGTCTATGCGATCGGCGACATCCACGGCTGCCTTGCCGAACTTCGCACATTATACGCAGCGATCGAGGATGACCTCAGGCGAAATCCGCCGGGATCGGCGATCCTACTGCATCTTGGCGATTACATCGACTTCGGACCCGACAGCGCCGGGATCATCGAACTGCTGTCGGCGGGACCTCCGATTGCCGGACTGCCAACGATAAACCTGATGGGCGATCATGAACGCACCGCACTTGACGCGTTAGCGGGTGACGGTGCGGCGGCAACGGACTGGCTGCATACGGGCGGGTACGCCGCGTTGCAGAGCTGGGCCATCGCACCCGAGACGCCGCGTGAGAACTGGCGTGCATCGATTCCACCGGCGGATCTAGCATTCATGCAGGGTCTCGCTCTCGAACATCGCGAGGGCGATTATCTGTTCGTTCACGCCGGCATCCGTCCTGGCACGCCGCTGGATCGACAAGCCGAGGATGATCTGCTCGGCATCCGCCAAAGCTTTCTCGCCAGTGAACAGGATTTCGGCGTCATCGTCGTGCATGGCCATTCCACAGCGCCAGCTCCGACGATAAAGCCGAACCGGATTTGTCTGGACACCGGCGCCGGCTGTGGCGGCAAGCTGACCTGTGCAGTGTTCGAGGACGATGCCGTCGCGTTCATGTCTGCGTGAATTTTCGCAGCGAAGCTGCACTTCTGTGAATTTGATCACAGCTTACGGCACGGTTTTGTTGCATATCAGAAGCGGCGGGATAGGCGGAGATCGCAAGCTATGGCGATGCATGACATCATGCAGGATCTTGCAATCGGGCTGCTCTGTCTGCTCTTGCCGGTTGGCATTCTGATGGGGCGATCAAACGTTAAGCACTTTAGGCAGAAGCTGTTTCGAGGTCTTGAGGAGAGTTATCGCGCGGGCGGCGGGGATATGGCCAAGCTAAGCCTGGTTCCATCCTTCGAAATCGCCCGGTACAAGTATGGTGTCTGGAGCGAGGATCACGCAGTTCAGAAGCGGCTCCATGTGTCTGGGTTTCGAGAAGCCATGCTCTATGCGCTGCCATCTTTGATTTTTGCCAGCGTGAGTTTCTTCGGATTCCGTACGGCCCTCATTCTAGCCGATCAGACGGAGTTCTGGAATCACAAGAGTTTCTTCCTCCTTGGACTGCATAGCGCAACCAGTGGGTCAGCCGAGTACCAGATGGGTACGGCGGCCGTCATGTCCGCGGCATTTTTTGGCGCCTACATCTGGTCGATCCTTTATCTTCTCAAGCGGATCGCGAATTTCGACTTGTCCCCACTGTCATTCTTACGGGCCGCTACGCAGATACTGCTCGCATGCTTTGTGGCGGCCACACTGCGCCATGTCTTGCACGGTGTGACAACGCATGGGCAGGACGAACCCTGGTTCACCTTTGCCCAGCCAGGCATGTTCCTCGGCCTTGCCTTTCTGGTGGGCTATTTTCCGACGCTTGGGATCGACACGTTGGTGGACCGCTTCCAAGGATTGCAATTGAAGCGAGTCGATCCTGAAGCCAGGAAAATGTGCCGTACGCTGCCCATGGACATGATCGACGGAATGGATCCTTCGATTCGCTTCCGGTTAGCCGAGCTCGAGATTGAGGATGTGCAGAACCTCGCGACCGCGAACCCAGTGCTGCTGTTCATGGAAACGCCGTATGGTTTTTTCGAAGCTCTTGACTGGGTAGCCCAGGCGCAACTGATCGTCGCGGTGGGACCGGAGAAGGCGTTGCAGCTACGCAACATGTGCATTCGTACAGTGTTCGACCTGGACAATGCGGGTTCTGACCCGCTGCTCCAACCTGCGCTCGCCGACATTCTCTTCAGCAAAGTGAGCACCAAGCCTGCTGACCCGGAATCCGTGCGTACCCTCTGCGTAGCCATCAATGAGAACCTATACGTTCGACGGCTTCGGCAGTTATGGAATGTCATCTATGATGTCCTGGCACCAGTTTCCGCGCGCCAAAGCGGCTGGGTGCCAAAACTCGCAGCATGACCGCGTTCACTCAGGTTCGGAATCTTTCCGAAACGGTGACTGCTCCGCTAACGCCGCCATCTCCGAGCGGACGCCCCGACGCTCATCCTCAAGGAAATTGCTGACCGCCCTTCGCAACCCCGCGTGCGCGATCCAATGGGCCGAATAGGTTGGCTTCGGCAGGTACCCACGCTGAATCTTGTGACGCCCCTGAGCGCCTGCCTCCACGCGCTGCAAGCCGTGTTCAATCGCCCAATCGATCGCGCGATAATAGCACAACTCGAAATGCAGGAAGGGCCAGTCGCCGCGGCAACCCCAGTTGCGGCCATACAGCGCCTCGCTCCCTGCGAGGTTGAGCGCGCCAGCGATCGGCTTGCCGGCGTTTTCCGCCAGCATCAATACCACCCGATCGCCCAGGCGCTCGCCAAGCAGCGAGAAGAACTGGCGCGACAGGTAAGCCGAACCCCATTTGCGATCCACCGTTGAGCGATAGAAGCGGTAGAACGCATCCCAATGCACCTCGGTGATCTCGGCGCCATTCAGTGCATGGAATGTCAGGCCGGCGGCATTCGCATCGCGCCGCTCGCGACGCAAGACCTTGCGCTTGCGGGAGGACAGTGCGGAAAGGAAGTCTTCGAAGCTGGAATACCCGGCATTTTCCCAATGAAACTGCATGCCGATACGCTGCAGCCAGCCTGCTTCCCCAAGCTTCTGCCATTCGTCTTCCTGACAGAACGTGACGTGAACCGACGAGAGGTCGAGCGACCGGCAAGCCTGTTCCAGTGCCGAGGCAAGAGCGGCAACCGGCACCCCGGCATCCGGATGACGCAGCAGCCGTGGGCCAGGGACGGGACTGAACGGTGCCGCAACCTGCAGCTTCGGATAATAGTCGCCACCGGCGCGTTCCAGTGCATGAGCCCAGCCGTGATCGAACACGTATTCGCCGTAGCTGTGCGACTTCGCATACATCGGCACTACCGCGACGACTTGACCGGTCTCACCGCGCAATACGGCATGCTGTGGCAGCCAACCAGTTCGCGCACTGGCTGATCCGCTGTCCTCCAGCGCACTCAGGAATGCATGGCTGACGAACGGATTTCCGCTTCCGGCGCAAGCGTCCCAATCGGCAGGAGGGATCTCCGAGATCTTCTGGTGGAGCGTCAGCGTGAGAGTCGCGGAACCGTCCGGCATGCCGTCAGCCTAACTGATCTCGAACATACCCTCGACTTCCACTGCGGCATCCGCAGGGAGCGCCGGAACTCCAATCGTGGTACGGGCGTGGCGGCCAGCTTCACCAAACACGGCCACGGCGAGATCGGAGGCGCCGTTCATCACTGCTGCCTGTTGGGTGAACTCTGGCGGCGATGCAATGAATCCACCCAGCCGCACTACGCGCTTCACGCGGTCAAGGTCGCCGCCGCACGCTGCCTTCAAATGCACCAGCACGTTGATAAAACAGAGGCGCGCCGCTTCCTTGCCGCGGTCGATCGATATGCCTGCACCGACTTTGCCGGTGATTGCGATCTTGCCATCGATCGCCGGCACCTGGCCGGAAACAACCACCAGATCGCCGGTGACCGCGTAAGGAACGTAATTGGCTATCGGCGGCATCGGGCTGGGCAATGTGATGCCGAGTTCCGCCAGCTTGAGTTCGATCCGACCGGGCATCTGATCCGCGTCCTTCGTGGGGTGCGGTGAACCTAACGCGGGACTCGCCTACCTGGAAACCACCCTGAACCCACGCCTGCGTGCGCGCGGCGACTCCGCCGGCAAATCGAGCGGCAACAGCGGCGCATGATCGCGGCTGCCATTGCCCACCGTATCCGCCTCTTCGACTTCCGCTTCCGGAATGTCGCGCCGCCCCAGATAGTTCGCCGCCAAATTGCGGAAGGTGTAATCGAGCAGCGACGTGGCGTGTGCCACAGCCGGATCGCCTTCCACCACACCGGAAGGCCCGAAGCGGGTGAAGGTGAAGGCTTCGACATAGGCTTCCAATGGCACGCCGTGCTGGAGCCCAAGGCTGACCGAGATGGCGAAATTGTCCATCAGCCCCCGGAACGCCGCTCCTTCCTTGTGAAGCGCAACAAATATCTCGCCTAAAGTGCCATCGTCGTACTCACCGGTCCGCAGATACAGCCGGTGCCCACCCACTGAAGCCTTCTGCGTGTAGCCAGCACGCCGAGAAGGCAGTTCGCGTCGGCGCGCCGCGTGGGCAGGCAGGCGAACCGGCTCCGGTCGGGCAGGGATCGCGTGAACGAAGGGTGCCACAGCGTCGTGCAGCGCAGCGTGGTCCGCGGCGCTTGCGATCGGCAGCGGATCGCCACCGGACAGCAGTTCAGCCAATGCTGCTTCGGCAGTGATACCTTTGGCACCGAGCCAGGCGCGCGCGGTCCGGCTGAGCCCGCCCCCTTCGTCCAATGGAGAAAACGCAGGCGCAATGCCGCCAGTCTCCACACCCAGCAATGCCTCTGCTGGGCCAGGTTCGCGGATTGCCACCAGGGCAATGTGTCGCAGCCCGGTCAGGCTGGCGGCTGCCGCCCGCCCCGCTTGGGCGGCCTCTGCCAGACCCGGCACGGACGTATCGGCTGGCGGGGCCGGCCAATCCGCCACAGCCGGCGCAATGGAGCCAAACAGACTCGCCATTGCCGCGGATGCCATTTCCGCCCGCGCGCGCAGGATGGCGGCAAGAGCACGGGCCAGCGCGATCGAGTCCGCCGAACCGTACTCGATGCCCAGCAACGCAAGCAGGCCGGCGAGGTCAGCAAAGCCGATTGCGATTCGGCTTGCCGCCGGAACGGCAAGGGTCAACGCGGTAACCGCAGTCTCCACCGCTTGGGTGAACCCGGGAAGGTCGAAACCCGCAGCCTCGTCGTGGAACGCCGCCAGATTCAGCACGAATCCCGGCTCGGCGTCGCTCTCACCGCGCCAAATGGATCGGGACGGGGCGCCTTGGCGCGACACCAGCAGGCGATGCAACCGTTCCGCCAAGGGTATTTCCAGCCCGGCGCGTCGGGCTGGCTCGCTGATCGGGCGGATCCATGCTTCGGCTGCGTTGGCCAACGACACGGGTCCATCGCCTAGTGCGAGATCAGCCAAAGCCGATGCAGCCGTATCATCCCATCCTGCTGGAAGGGTTATCAGCCGGGGCGGTGCCTCAGGGTCCGCGCCGATCGTCACACGGCGCATACGCACACCTTGCCAGGTTCGGGATGCCTTCATGGCGCCATGCTAGGACTGGGCGCGCGACTCGGAAAGCGCATTTTGGGGCTGCAGCACGCGAAGACTACAAAATCCTGTGGATGGACCGGACTCCCAGGGCTTCGTATATCGGGCAACATGAACCTGGGCACCTGGCTGTTCACCGTCCTCCGGGGCAGGCGCATCGGCGCCGATCCTTATGGCAACACCTACTATGAGGAGCGGCGTCCGCGTCGCGGCTATCGCGTTCGCCGCTGGGTGGCATACGCCGGTCCTGCCGAGGCCTCGCTGGTACCGCCGGAGTGGCACGCCTGGCTGCACTACACGACGGATGCACCGATTGTGGAGCGGCACCGCCGGATTTGGGAGAAACCGCACCAGCCGAACCTGACCGGTACGCCCGCGAGCTATCGACCGCCCGGCCATGACTATCGCGGCGGCCACCGTCCCCGCGCCACAGGCGATTACGAAGCCTGGACGCCTGGCAGTTGAGCGCTGGTAGATGCGTCACCGCAGCATTGCCGAGGTACTGACCGGAGCGATCGTGCTGCTGGTTGCGGCCGGGTTCCTGGGGTACGCGGTGGCGCATTCCGGCCGGACCGCCACGTCCGGCTATACGCTGTACGCCAAGTTCGACCGCATCGATGGGCTTGGGGTGGGCGCGGACGTCCGTCTGGCAGGAGTGAAAGTCGGCAGCGTGAACCAGGAGCGGATAGATCCGGAGAGTTTCCAGGCCATCGTCTCCCTGTCGGTGCGTGACGACATCAAACTCCCCAAGGACAGCGCCGCCATCGTCACAAGCGAGAGCCTACTCGGTGGCAAATACCTGTCACTCCAGCCAGGAGGCGCCGAGACGATATTGCAGCCGGGCCAGACGATCACCATTACCCAGTCCTCGGTCAGTCTCGAGGAACTCTTGGGCAAGTTCATCTTCAGCATGACCAGCGTGCAAAAGAGCAGCGAGACACAGCAGCCCGGAGCACAGAAGCAATGATCCCGCCGCCGCCCACGATCTGGCCGCAGCCGGATGGGGCGCCTGTCTCCTGCCGCGAAAAACTGCGAATGCTGGCGGAGAATCACGCGGAACTGGCACAGGCGCTGCAGGATGCGTTCGAGGACGCAGTGCTGATGGGCGTCGATGAGCAGGCGATGCGAGGGATCCTGGCCGGCATGGTCGAAGGCCTGGAGTCGCCGAAGCGCGCCGCGCGATGAAGCTGTTCGTCGCGATAGTGGTGGTCGCTCTGCCGGTACTGGCTCTGGCACAGCCTACGGCGCCGATCACCGCCACGCCGCTGCTGCCACCCTCGGTATCATATCCCTCAGCCCAGTCAGCGCCGCCAGCGGACCAGACGCAGGGAGCACCCCAGACGGCGCAACCGGAACCGAAGCCTCCGGAACCGCAGCCGACGCAATTGAGCTGGGTGCCACAAGGCGCCGCGCTGTTGCAGGTGCTGGACAAGGTGAACGCGCAGAATGCGGTGCTGACCGTCAAGGTTGGACAGCAGGCGCAGTTCGGTTCCCTGAGCATTGACGTGCAGGCTTGCGACATCCATCCGCCGGACCAGCCGCGTGACGCCGCCGCCTATCTGACGATAACGGATAGTCAAGCCGATGGATCTGGCTTCCGCGGCTGGATGCTGGCGAATAATCCGTCGGTTTCGATGCTGCAGCATCCAATCTACGACGTGCGCGTCGTTGGCTGCCGGACTTGATGGCATCGCTGCCGCCGTTCGATCGGAGCGCACTGCTCCTGGATCTGGACGGCACGCTGCTCGATATCGCGCCGACTCCGGACGCAATCTACGTGCCTCCCGAGCTGCCAAACACGCTCGCTACGCTGCGCGGTTTCCTCGCTGATGCGCTCGCCGTCGTTACCGGCCGGCCGGTTGAGACAATCGATGCGCTGTTGAACGATACCGTATTCGCGGTCGCAGGTGAGCACGGCGGCGCAATCCGCCATGCCCCCGGCCAGCCAGTGGAACGGCCGCCTCTGCCAGAAGTACCCGGCGAGTGGCTGGTCGAGGCTGAGCGCCTGGCGCTCGCGTATCCCGGCGCCTTGCTCGAAGTGAAGGCGCGGGGGTTCACCCTGCACTACCGGCAGGTGCCTGACGCCGCTCGCAGCCTCCGCGACGGCCTGATGGCGCTGCTTGCGGGGTCGGACGAATTTGAACTGCTGCGGGGTCTTATGATGTGGGAGGTACGGCCGCGCGGTACGGACAAGGGCAGGGCGGTTGCTGCTTTGATGAGCCGATCGCCTTTCGCAGGCCGGCTGCCAGTCTTCATCGGCGACGATGTGACCGACGAGGACGGCATCGCGGAGGCAATCGCATTGGGCGGTGCGGGCCTGCGGGTCCAGGACGTATTTGGCGACGCGGCTGGCGTCCGCGCCTGGCTGCAGGAGATCGTCGCGACGGGAGACTGGCCAGCCGTTACTCGATAACAATTCGCGGCCCGCTGCTACGCACAACGGTCGCGCCGGTTACCTTGTCCCACACCCTTTGTGCAACGGCTGCGAACGCCTTGGCAGCCTCGCTCTCCGGCGCTGCGGCCGCGATCGGGGTGCCGGCGTCCGAGGCGGTGCGAATGTCGAGCAGCAATGGGATTTCGCCCAGGAACTCCGTCCCCAGCCGCTGCGCCTCATTGCGCGCACCGCCGTGGCCGAAGATCTCGGCCCGATGACCGCAATTGGGGCAGCAGAAGAAGCTCATGTTCTCGACCAGCCCAAGCACCGGCACGCGCGTCCGCTCGAACATACGGACGCCGCGCCGCGCGTCGATGAGCGCAATGTCCTGCGGCGTGGAGACGATGACCGCACCAGTCAGCGAGACGCGTTGCGCCATCGTCAACTGCGCATCGCCAGTGCCGGGGGGCATATCGACGACGAGAATATCGAGCTCACCCCACTCGACCTGCCCCATCATCTGTTCCAGCGCACCCATCACCATCGGGCCGCGCCAGATCATCGGTGTCTCCTCATCCACCAGGAATCCGATGGACATGCAGGACAGGCCCCACGCCTGCAGGGGGATCATCTTCTCCCGCCGCACTTCGGGCTTGCGCGACAGGCCCAGCATTCTTGGCAGGCTCGGGCCATAGATGTCAGCATCCAGCAGACCCGTCCGGTGTCCGGCGCGGGCCAGGGACGCGGCGAGGTTCACCGCCACAGTCGATTTGCCAACGCCGCCTTTGCCAGAAGCCACGGCCACGATCGCCTTCACGTCCGGCAGCAGCAGTGGCGGCTTCTGACCGTGGCCATGTCCATGACCTGCCGCCGGCGCGGGTTGCGCGGGTGGCTTATGCGCGGTCAGTACCGCGGTGGCATTGGTGATGCCAGGCTGGCGGGACAGCGTCGCCTCCACAGCGCGGCGTACCGGCTCCATCGCCGCGGCGTGTTCCCGGTCGGTCAGCAAAGCCACCTGCACCAGGTTGCCGCGCAGTTCGATGCCCTCAATCAGGCCGGCACTCACAATGTCCTTGCCTGATGCAGGATCGGCGATCGAGCGCAGCGCCTCGCGCAGAGCATCAGCCGTCGGTGCTGTCGTCATCTGCTTGCAAACCTCCTGCCGTGGGTCGATAAGGCGCCGTGGCGCCACCCGTTGGGGGGATATGGCGCATGGCGTCCCATCCGCCAACGCCTCGGATGGCAGCCGAGATCGCACAGGAACGTCCGCATGTCGTCGAATAGTGGTGGTCCGAGTCCGTGGGGTAGCCCGGGCGACGATCGACGTGGGAGCGGAGGTGGCAACCAGCGGCCTCCCGGTGGCGGAGGGCCATGGGGACCTGGCGGCGGACCAGGTGGGCCGTTCGGCGGCCGCCCGGGAGGGCCCGGCCCGCTGCCCGATATCGATCAGCTCATTGCCCGTCTCCAGGCGATGATTCGCTCGTTCCTCGGTGGCGGTGGTCCTCGCTCGCGCTTCACCGGTGGACGCGGCCTCGCGATGATCGCGCTGGCGGTTGTCGCGCTATGGCTGGCCAGCGGCATCTATCACGTGCAGCCGGATGAACTCGGTGTCGTCTTGCGCTTTGGCGCGTTCGACAGGATCACCCAACCCGGCCTGAATTACCATTGGCCCTGGCCGATCGAGCGCGTGGAGACGCCCGCCTATACGCGCGTCAATCGCATCGAGATCGGTTACCGCTCGGGTGCCGCACCGCGCATGGATACGGGCGGCCAGCAGACAGTCCGCAGCGTGCCGGAAGAAAGCCTGATGCTGACCGGCGACGAGAACATCATCGACATCGACTTCGCCGTGTTCTGGAAGATCAGCAATGTCGGCGATTATCTGTTCAACACGCGGAATCCCGACGTCGTGGTCAAGGCAGTCGCGGAAAGCTCGATGCGCGAGGTGATGGGGCGCACGCCGATCCAGCCTGCGCTGACCGAACTGCGCGGGCAGATCGCAAGCGATGTGCAGCATCAGACGCAGCAGGTGCTCGATAACTACAAGACAGGGGTCGAAATCATTGGCGTGCAGTTGCAAGGGGTGAATCCGCCCGCCGAAGTCGTCGAAAGCTTCAACGACGTGCAGCGCGCCAATACCGATGCCGAAAGAATGCGGAATGAGGCCGAGGCCTATCGCAACGACATCGTACCTCGGGCACGCGGCGATGCGGCGCGCATCGTGGCGGAGGGACAAGGCGCCAGGCAGGCCTCGGTCGCGCAAGCAACAGGCCAGACGCAGCGCTTCCTCTCGGTGCTCGCTGCCTACCAGCAGGCCAAGGACGTGACGCTGCAGCGTATTTACATCGAGACGATGCAGGACATCCTAACCCATTCGCCCTCTCTGGTGGTGGATGACAAGCTGAAAGGGCTGGTGCCGTTCCTACCGCTCAACCTGCCTAATCCCGCGCCGGCAAAGCCGGCCGGTCCTGGCACGCCGACGCAGGGAGCGCAGCGATGAGCCGCCCCGCTATTGCCCTCATCGCTCTGCTGGTGGTGCTTTTCGTGCTCGCCGAGTCATCGCTGTTCACAGTGAGCCAGAACGAACAGGTCCTGATCACGCAGTTCGGCCAGCCCGTACGGGTGATCAAGCAGCCTGGGCTGCATTCCAAGACGCCTTTCGTTCAGACGGTGATCAGCTTCGACAAGCGTCTGCTCAACATCGAACTGCCAGGCGATCAGATCATCCTGGGTGACCAGCGGCGCCTTGTGGTCGACAGCTTCACGATTTTCCGCATTACCGATCCGCTGCTCTATTACCAGTCCGTTGGCACCGTGGAGGACGGTATTCGCGGGCGGCTCAATTCCGTCGTCTCCGCTGCATTGCGCGCCGTGCTCGCCAATAACAAGCTACTCGACGTGCTGTCGGCCAAGCGCGAGCAGATCATGGCGGCGATCCGCGATCAGGTGAATGTCGAGATGAAGGGGTTCGGCGTGGCGATCGAAGATGTGCGCATCCGCCGGGCCGATCTGCCAGAAGAGAATACCAAGGCCGTGCTCTCGCGCATGCAGTCGGAACGGCAGCGTGTCGCGGCGCAGGCGCGCGCCGAAGGGGCAGAGGCATCAGCAAAGATCCGTGCTGACGCGGAGCGGGAGCGGACGGTACTGCTGGCGGAAGCGCGCGCCACGGCGGACCGGCTACGCGGCGAGGGTGAAGCTGAGGCCACCCGCATCTACGCCAAGGCGTACACCCAGGATTCCAGCTTCTATGCCACCTGGCGTACACTGCAGGCCTATCGTGACGCATTCGATTCTGGTGGTTCTCGCCTTGTCCTTACCCCAGGCAATGATTTTCTGCGCTATCTTCAGACCGCGCCGGCGCCGTCCGGCCCTTAGCCTAGTTGCCAGCCGCCGCCCTTCGGACCATATGCGGCCAATCTCCAGGGAAAGCCCGATCATGCGCCTGCTCCGTTTTCAGTCCGCCCGTGCCGCCACTCTGGCCCTTGCCGTGGCATGTGCTGCGCCGCTTGTTGCTGGCGTGCCGGCCGTACCGGCTTATGCCAGGGCTGCACCGGACAGCTTTGCGGACCTCGCATCGAAGCTGCTGCCAGCCGTAGTCAACATTTCGTCCACCCAGTCTGTGCAGGCGCGCGGCAACACGCCGGGAGCGGGACCCGAGATTCCACTGTTCCCGCCGGGCTCGCCATTTGAGCAGTTCTTCAAGGACTTTCTGAACCGCAACCGGCCCGGCGGGCGGGGCGAGGCCCAGCCAGCACCTGAGCGGCGCATGCAGAGCCTGGGGTCCGGTTTCATCATTGATCCCTCGGGCCTGGTCGTGACCAACAACCACGTGATCGACGGCGCCGACGAGATCACCGTGACCCTTCAGGACAACACCGCGCTCAAGGCGAAGGTACTGGGACGCGACGAGTCCGGCGACATCGCTCTGTTGCAGGTGAAACCAGACAAACCGTTGCCGGCCGTCCAATTCGGTGATTCGGACGGAGCGCGCGTTGGTGACTGGGTCCTGGCGATCGGCAATCCATTCGGCCTGGGGGGTACCGTTACGGCAGGTATCGTGTCGGCTCGCGGCCGCGACATACGCCAGGGACCATACGACGACTTCATCCAGACTGACGCGGCGATCAACCGTGGCAATTCCGGTGGTCCGCTGTTCAACATGGACGGCCAGGTCATCGGGATGAACACCGCGATCTACTCGCCGTCCGGTGGCTCCATCGGCATCGGCTTCTCGATCCCGGCCAACATGGTGAAGGGGGTGGTCACGCAGTTGAAGGACTTCGGCCATCCGCGCCGTGGCTGGCTGGGTGTGCGGATTCAGCAAGTGACGCCGGATATTGCCGAAAGCCTGGGACTGAAGGATGCGGCTGGCGCGATGGTCGCCGGCGTGAATGACGGTGGGCCGGCGGACAAGGCAAAGATCCGCAACGGCGACATCATCCTGAAGTTCAACAATCAGGATGTGAAGGAGATGCGTGCGCTGCCGCGCATCGTGGCGGACTCCGAGGTTGGCAAATCCGTGCCCGTGGTGCTCTGGCGAGACGGCAAGGAAGTGACGGTGCAGGCCACGTTGGCTGAGAAGCCGGATGATGTGCAGGTTGCCTCGGCCGCGACCGGAGAGAAGACCGAGGCGCAGAAGCCGACTGAAATCGCGGGCCTTGGTCTGAAGCTGGCTCCTATCAGCCAGGAGACCAAGGACAAGTACTCTCTCGGGGCAGATCAGAAAGGCGTGGTGATCACCGATGTGGCACCGAACAGCTCTGCGGCAGAGCGCGGTTTGAAGCCAGGCGACGTGATCGTGGAAGTGCAGCAGGGGGAAGTGGTGTCGCCGGCCGAGGTCCAGCGGAAGGTGGACACCGTGCGAAAGGAGAACCGCAAGTCGGTGCTGATGCTGATTCAGCGCCAGGACGGGCTGCAGTGGGTGCCGCTGTCACTGTCGGGCGAGAAGGATAAGCAGCCGGGTTAGGGCTGGTGCCCGACCCGGCCTACCTGTTCGGTCCTTCGCGTGCGCGCCGTCCCAATGTGATGGCGCTGCGTCACGCGGTGGTGTCGGGCCACTACTACGCATCCCTCGCCGGGCTGCAGATTCTGGAAGCCGGCGGCAATGCTATCGATGCCGGTGTCGCGACGGGCCTCGCGATCGACGTGCTGGAGAGCGAGTTCGTCGGGTTCGGCGGTGTGGCGCCGACGATGATCCATCTGGCTAATGGCGAAACGCATGTGATCAGCGGCGTTGGCGTCTGGCCTAAGGCAGCGAACGTCGAGTTCTTCCATCGCAACTTCGGCGGCCGGATTCCCGAGGGTCTGCTGCACTGTGTGGTGCCGGCCGCGCCGAGTATCTGGCTCACGGCCCTCGCACGCTTTGGGACCATGTCTTTCGGCGATGTGGCGGCGGCGGCGATACGCTTCGCGCGCGACGGATTCCCGACCTATCCATTCCTCGCCGAACAGCTCGCGGCCAGACAGGACGACTTCCGGAAATGGCCGACGACAGCGGCGATCTTTCTGCCGAATGGCATGCCGCCACAGGTGGGCGAGGTTTTCGTGCAAAGCGATCTCGCCCGCACGCTGCAATACATGGCGGATCAGGAGCGGGCGCATTCAGGCGGCGATCGCCTTGCCGGACTGAAAGCCGCGCGCGATGCGTTCTATCGCGGTGACATCGCGGAAGCGATTGTGCGCCATCAGCAGGAGAACGGCGGTTGGCTGACCGCGGAGGATCTCGCGGAGTTCCACAGTCCGATCGAGTCTGCTTGCAGAACGCGGTTCGGCGAGTTCGAGGTATATGGCTGCGGTGCATGGTCGCAGGGACCGATGGTGCTCGAGGCGCTGAACATCCTGCATGGCATGGATCTGCGATCTATGCGGCACAACTCAGCGGCTTACATCCACGCGGTGACCGAGGCCTTGAAGCTCGCGGCGGCTGATCGCGAGGTGTATTTCGGCGATCCCTCTTTCGTGGACGTGCCGCTCGATATCCTGCTGTTGCCGGACTACGCCGCGCGGCGGCGTGCACAGATTGATCCGGTAAAGGCGTGGCCTGGCATGCCGCCGGCTGGCGAAGTGGGTGGCGTTTCGATTCCAACCTGGCATCCGGATCCCTCTTCAGGCGCTGCGCTGGAGATAGCGCAGACGAGACCGGAGACCTCCTTCCTGTGCGTGGCCGACAGCCAAGGCAACGTGTTCGCCGCAACGCCCAGCGATCCGACAATCAGCGGGCCGGTCGTGCCCGGCACGGGCATCACTGCATCGATGTGGGGCTCGCGCGGTTACACCGCGCCAGATCATCCAGCCCGTATTGGCGCTGGCCGAAGGCCGCGCATGTCGGCCAACCCGGCGATCGCCATCAAGCCGGGTGAGTTGGTGATGCCGTTCGGCTCGCCAGGCAGCGAGGTTCTCGGCCAGGCAATGGTTCAGGTGTTTCTGAACCAGGCGGTGTTCGGGATGGATCCGCAATCCGCCTGCGAGGCGCCGCGCTTCGCCAGTTATTCGTGGCCGGAATCTGCGTTACCGCACTCCTATCGCCCCGGACACTTGTGCGTCGAGGAAGACGTGGGTTCGGCCACAGGCGAGATATTGGCCGCGCTTGGTCATCGCGTGGAGTGGTGGCCGGAACGCAAGTACCTCGCCGGTTCGGTCTGCACGATCCAGTGCGACTTGCAGAGCGGCGTGAAATGGGCGGGTGCCGATCCGCGACGGACGGCTTACGCCATCGGCTGGTAGCTCCTGCCGCTATCGTGGTGGCATTCGCAGTGCACCGTCCAACCTGATTGTCTCGCCATTCAGGAAACGATTGGTGACGATATGCTCGACCAGCGAAGCGTATTCCTCCGGCTCGCCAAGCCGCTGCGGGAACGGAACGCCTTCCGCCAAACTCCGTTGCACTTCGGGCGGCAGTCCGTCGACCATGGGCGTGTGAAACAGCCCAGGAGCTATCGTGACCACGCGGACGCCGACACGGGCAAGCTCCCGTGCTGCTGGCAATGTCATACCGATCACGCCTGCTTTCGATGCGGCATAGGCTGCCTGGCCCACCTGGCCCTCATAGGCTGCGATCGAGGCGGTATTGATGATGACCCCACGCTCACCGTCGTCCAGCGGGTCGAGCGCGCCCATGTCGGCGGCCACCAGGCGTAACAGATTGAAGCTGCCGATCAGGTTGATGCGGATCACGCGCTCGAACGCAGCAAGCTGCATCGGTCCCTCGCGTCCCACGATCCGTCCTGCCGTGCCGATACCGGCGCAGTTGACCAACAGGCGCGCCGGCCCATGCGCTTCGCGCGCCTTTGCGACAGCGGCTTCGGCCGAAGCGGCATGGGCCACATCGCAGAGGATACCGGTGCCTCCAATGCGTTGCGCACTCGCCTCAGCGGCAGATTGATTGATGTCCAGCACTGCGACCTTACAGCCGGCGTGCGCCAGACGCTGTGCTGTTGCCGCACCAAGCCCGGAACCACCGCCGGTGACAATGGCAGCCTGACCTTCGAGACGCATTGCAGGATTCCTTGCGAGATGGCAGGTCATAATCTGACCCAAAGCCGCAGCAAAGCGCCAGACAGGAGGAACGCCGTGCTCAACCGCATTGCCATTGCCATGCTGCTTCTCCTGTGCGCGATCGCCGCGCAGGCGCAGAACAAGACGGTGCAGTTGAAACTGTCGAGCTGGGTGCCGCCCGCGCATCCGCTCAACCCCGCGCTGCAGGCCTGGGGTGAGGACATCGACAAGGCGTCCGGCGGCACGATCAAGTCCACGCTGTTCCCATCGGAGCAGTTGGGCAAGGCCATGGACCACTACGACATGGCGCGCGATGGGATCGCCGACTTCGCCTATGTGAACCCGGGTTATCAGCCTGGCCGCTTCCCGATTATCGCCGCTGGCGAACTGCCCTTCCTGGTCGCCAACGCGAAGGGTGGTTCGGCCGCGCTGGATGCCTGGTACCGCAAATACGCCGCGGCCGAGATGAAGGACGTGCACTTCTGCTTCGCCTTCATGCTCGACCCGGGCACGTTCCATTCGCGCACCAAGAAGATCGTGGTTCCTGACGACATCCGTGGACTGAAGGTCCGGCCAGCGGATGCGACGATGGGTGCGTTCGTAACGTTGCTGGGCGGAACCAACGTGCAGGCATCCGCACCGGAGGCGCGCGAGGTGCTGGAGCGCGGGGTGGCGGACGCCATTACCTTCCCCTGGCAATCCACAATCCTGTTCGGCATCGACAAGGTGGTGAAGTACCACATGGCCATGCCGTTCTTCAGCACGACATTCGTCTGGGTGATGAACAAGGCGAAATATGACGGCATGTCCGCGGCGCAGAAGGCGGTGATGGATAGCCACTGCACCACCGAATGGGCGGAAAAGGTCGCCAGCCCGTGGGCGGATTGGGAGCATGGCGGACGGGAAAAGATCGCCGCGCTGCCCGGACATGAGGTTTACAAGCTGACGCCGGATCAGGTTGCCGCATGGCGTAAGGCGGCAGAGCCGCTAAAGGCCAAATGGGCCTCACAGGTGAAGGACCCCGATGCCGTGTTTGGCGAATTGCAAGCCGAGTTGAAGAAGCGCGGCGCGCTCGCCGAATGATCCTCCCATCGTCATGGCCGGCCTTGTGCCGGCCATCAGTCGAGGCACAACGCCGCTACGGATGGCCGGGCTTGGCCCACGGCTGTCCGGATTAGGCATGGGCGAAATCCAGGCTGAATTGCGGGATGC
>CAYRTL010000107.1:15377-17634 GCA_964427005.1 uncultured Acetobacteraceae bacterium | reverse complement strand
CATTGCGAGGAGCGGAGCGACGAAGCAATCCCGTGGAATGGAGGCACGCTCGCAATGACATGCTTGATACAGCGAACTTCTGGTTCAGGACACTAAGCACTACAGCACTGCCTCCGCCACGACTCGCAGCGCATCCACCGTGGCGCCGGTCAGTACCATCGTGGTGAGCTTTCCGCTCTTCGCCACCGCCTGCCAAGCCTGCAACCGATCCTTGATGCGATCCGCTGTCCCGACCAACGCAATCTCGTCGATCAGCTTGTCCGGCACCAGCGCCTCGGCATCCTTCTTCTGCCCCGACAGATACAGGTCCTGGATCTTCGCCGCCGCTTCCTCATAACCAAGCCGCACCGCGAAGTCGTTGTAGAAATTCTTCGAGCGCGCGCCCATGCCGCCGATGTACAGCGCGAGATTTGGGCGTAGCGCATCGCGGCAGGCCTGCAGGTCATTCCCCATACTGACTTTGACGTACGGCGCCATGTCGAAACCGCTCAGGTCACGCGGCTTCCCCGCCTTCGCGCGGCCCTCAATGACTGGCTGCACCACCTGGTCCGCCTGCTCCGGCGAGAACCATATCGGCAATGTCCCATCGGACACTTCGCCAGCCGTGCGTAGCCCGGCCGGCGTAATCGACGCCGTGTAGATCTTCATGTTCGGATCGCCATGCACGATGCTGCGCAGCGGCTTCCCGAGACCCGTCGCGCCCGGACCGGCGTAGGGAATCTGGTAATGCTCGCCCTGATAGGTCAGCGGCGCCTCGCGTGCCAGCGCCTTGCGGATGATCTCGATGTATTCCTTGGTGCGGCCCAGCGGCTTGCCGTACGCAACGCCGTGCCAACCTTCGATGACCTGCGGACCGGATGGCCCCACGCCTAGAAGGAAGCGACCACCGGATAGCGCATGCAGTGTCATCGCCGTCATCGCCGCGCAGGACGGCGTGCGGGCCTGCATCTGCATGATCGCGGTGCCCGCCTTGATCCGCGTCGTACGCGCCAGCACCCAGGCAACCGGTGACACTGCATCTGTGCCCCACGCTTCGCCGGACCACACCGATTCGTAGCCAAGCCGCTCTGCCTCCAGCACCTCGTCCATGCTGATCCTGGGCGACGCGCCATTGATGCGCATCGTGATGCCGAGTTGCATTACCTGCTCTCCTCTACCGAATCTTCGCCATCACCTCGTCGCGGAAGCGGCGCATATTGTCTATCGTCGCATCCAGCGTGGTGGCGAACAGGCGGACGTCCACCGCGCTGACGCCGAGTTCCGCCAGTGCCCTCAGATCGCCTACGTAGTCCGCTGCACCGCCGGTGAACATCTCGCCTTCGCCGTCGATCGTGCGTCGCGGACGCGCCGACGGCCCCACCAGAACGCGCAGTGCCACCTGGACGCTCGACGGATCCCGCCCACCCTTCTCCGCAAACCCATGGAACCGCGCGAGGCCGGCCTTGAAGCGGCTGAGCGTGTTCATCGGCAACTGCGGATTGGTTCCGACGGGATACCAGCAGTCGGCATAGCGCACAGTCCGGCGCAACGCGGGCGCGCTTTCACCGCCAACCCAGATGGGAATAGGCTGCTGCACCGGCTTCGGCGTGAACACCACGTCGGAAAACTTCACGTATTTGCCGTCGAAACGTGGATCGTCCTTCGACCACAATTCCTTGCAGGCCATCATCCACTCATCCGTGACGTGGCCCCGGTCATCGAACGGCGCGGCCGCGATCGCTTCGAACTCTTCGCGGCACCAGCCGACGCCGATGCCGAGAGTGAGGCGGCCTTTCGACAGGTAGTCGATGGTGGAAAGGATTTTTGCAGTCAGCACCGCGGGGCGATGCGGCACGACCATCACCGACAGGACGAAGCGGAGTTTCGTCGTGAGCGCCGCGATGTAGGCCGTGGTGGTGAGCTGCTCGAGCCAGGCCGCCGCAGTGCCCGCCGGAAATTCGCCGCTGTCAGTGTAGGGATATTTCGACTCCAGGTTCTGCGGCACCATGATGTGGTCGCTGATTGTCGCGTAGTCGAAGCCAAGCGCCTCGCCCTCGGTGATGATGCGACGCAGGCTGTCCGGTTCGATAAGCGCACCGCTGGTGGGGGCGTTGAAGCCGATCTGCATCAAAGTCTCCTCCATAATGTCATTGCGAGGAGCGGTAGCGACGAAGCAGTCTCTGCCGTATTTGGCAGTTCAGAAGCATACCTCCGATGGAGTTTGCTTCGTCGCTACCGCTCCTCGCAATGACAGTTAACCCACCTTCGCCATCACCTC
>CAYRTL010000107.1:0-15277 GCA_964427005.1 uncultured Acetobacteraceae bacterium | reverse complement strand
CCCGCCTTGAACCGTGTCAGCGTGTCCATCGGGAATTGCGGATTGGTGCCGATGGGATACCACGCATCGGCGTATTTCGCGGTGCGTCGCAAGGCGGGACCGCTCTCACCACCGACCCAGATCGGGATCGACTTCTGCACCGGCTTCGGCGTGAACACCACGTCCGAGAATTTCACGTACTTCCCGTCAAACGCGGGATCATCCTTCGACCAAAGCTCCTTGCACACCATCATCCATTCGTCGGTGACGTGCCCGCGATCATCGAATGGCGGCGCACCGATCACTTCAAACTCTTCCTTGCACCAGCCGGCGCCGATACCCAGAGTCAGCCGCCCCTTCGACAAATAGTCGATCGTGGCAAGAATCTTCGCCGTCAGCACTGCGGGCCTATGCGGCACCACCATCACCGACGTGACGATGCGCAGCTTGGAGGTCGCGGCGGCGATGAATGCGGCAGTGGTGAGCTGTTCCAGTCGAGCCGCACCCGCGCCGGATGGGAACTCACCCGATTCGCTGTACGGATAGCGGGAAACGACGCTCTTCGGCATCATTACGTGGTCGCTGACGGTGACGTAGTCGAAGCCCAACATCTCTGCTTCGGTGGCGATGCGCACCAGGCTGTCCGGCGCGATCAGAGGGCCGCTTGTTGGCGCGCTGCACCCGATCTGCATTTGTTCCTCCCACTGCATTGCGTCTGTCGCGACGATAGCACACGATCCGCCGCTGCCAGCCAGACCACCGGGACAAGCCCTGTGGCGGGCTCAGAAGTCGGCGGACGCCCGGAGAACACATGATGGATTTCGGCATCCACATCGGCACGCGCGGCTGCCTGACTTCGCGCGAGAACGTGATGGCAGTGGCGCAACAGGCAGAAGCGTTGGGCTACGCGTACCTTGGCGTCGCGGATCATCTGATAGTGCCGATGCAGACGGGTGTGCGCTACCCCTACACGGCCGACGGCATATGGCCCGGCGCGCCCACCGGCGAATGCTTCGACTGCACCGCCACGTTGGCCTTCCTGGCGGGATGTACCGAGCGGTTGAAGCTGCTGACATCGGTCGCAGTCGTGCCGCATCGACCCGCAGTGCTGGCGGCGAAGCTGTTCATGACGGCGGACGTGCTGTCCGGCGGACGCGTCATCGCCGGCGTCGGGACTGGATGGATGCGCGAGGAATTCGAGGCACTCGGCACACCGCCCTATGAGGAGCGGGGCGCGGTGACGGACGAATACCTGACCGCGTGGCGCGCGCTATGGGATGAACCGCGGCCAGCGCTCGACGGCAAATATGCGAAGTTCGACAACGTGGTGTTCGCGCCGAAGCCCGCAGCGAAGCCGCATCTGCCGATATGGGTCGGCGGCGAAAGCCCTCCGGCTTTGCGACGCACGGCGAAGTTCGGCGATGCGTGGTATCCGGTGTCGAACAACCAGAGCATTCGTCTGAATACGCCGGAGCGCCTGCGCGGCGGCGTCGAAACACTGCATCGCACGGCGGAGAAGGCAGGGCGCGATCCGAGCACGATCGACGTTGCCTACCTGTGGTTCGGTCCGCCGGCTTGGAACGCGCAGCAGGGTCCCGACGGACGGCAGTTGTTCAGCGGCACGTCCTCGGACATGCTGGCCGACGCAGCCGCCCTGGAGGAGGCCGGCGCGCGGCATGTGATCCTCTATTTGCAACGACCCACGATCGAGGAGACGCTGGATGTGCTCCAGCGCTTCGGGGAAGAAGTGGTACGCAAGGCATGACGAACGACCTCGAGACCGCATCGCTCGACGAACTGATGGCACGCGCCGCGGCGAAGCGAGATGCCGCGCATGGGCGCCTGGTGTCCTATTCGCGCAAGGTGTTCATCCCGCTGACCAAGCTATGCCGGGACGTGTGCCACTATTGCACATTCGCGGAACGGCCGCGTGCAGGACGTCCCGCCTATCTGTCGCCCGAAGCGGTGCTGACGATTGCACGCGCGGGCGCCGCGGCGGGCTGCACCGAGGCGCTGTTCACTCTCGGCGACAAGCCGGAGCTGCGCTATCGCGCCGCGCGCGAGGCACTTGCAGCGCTCGGGCACCAGACGACGGTACAGTATCTGCGCGAGATGTGCGCGCTGGTGCTGAAGGAGACGGGGCTGCTGCCGCACGTCAATCCCGGCATCATGACGCGCGACGAGATTGCGTCATTGCGAGAAGTCTCTGCCAGCATGGGAATCATGCTGGAATCCAGCAGCGATCGACTTTGCGAACCGGGTGGCGTGCACTACGGATCGCCCGACAAGGCGCCGGCTGTGCGGCTGGAAATGATGCGTGTTGCCGGTGAGCTGGCAGTGCCGTTCACCACCGGCATCCTGATCGGTATCGGCGAGACGCGCGCCGAACGGCTGGAGTCACTCCGTGCAATCGGCGATCTGCACCAACGGTACGTCCACATCCAGGAAGTGATCGTCCAGAATTTCCGCGCCAAGCCGAACACCAAGCGTGCGGACGCACCAGAACCGGATCTGGATGATCTGCTGTGGAGCATTGCCGCGGCACGTTTGATCCTGCCGGATGATGTGCATGTGCAGGCACCACCCAATCTGTCGCCCGGCGTGTATCAGAGACTGATCGATGCCGGCATCGACGACTGGGGCGGTGTCTCGCCTGTGACGCCAGATCACGTCAATCCCGAAGCGCCCTGGCCGCAGATCGAGGCGCTGGCGCAGCGCACGGCTGCCATGGGCAAGGTGCTGGTGCAGCGTCTGCCGGTATATCCCAGCTACGCCTTCGCGGCTGATCGCTGGTGCGCGCCCGATATCGCCACGCGGGTGCGCCGCGGGATCGACGCAGAAGGGTGGGCACGCGAGGACGACTGGGCTCCTGGCCTGACGGTATTGCCGAAGCAACGCGCTCCCATGCTGACGCGCATCGATCCTGCCGTCAGAAAGGCGGTGGAAAGAGCCGTATCCGGTGCAAGGCTGGGCGAAGGCGAGATCGTGCGACTGTTCGCCGCTCGAGATGCCGACTACGAGCATGTCATCACCGCAGCCGATGGACTGCGGCAGTCGGTCAGCGGCGATACAATACGCTACGTGGTGAACCGCAACATCAACTACACCAACATCTGCTATTTCCGTTGCCGGTTCTGCGCATTCTCCAAGGGCAAGACGCACGAGGAACTACGCGGCGCGCCGTACGATCTTGCGCTGGATGAGATCGTGCGCCGTTCCAAGGAGGCCTGGGACCGCGGCGCCACCGAAGTGTGCCTGCAAGGCGGCATCCATCCTGATTACACCGGCGCCACTTATGTCGGCATCTGCCAGGCGATCAAGGATGCGCTGCCGGATATGCACGTGCACGCGTTTTCGCCACTGGAAGTGACGCAGGGCGCGGCGACGCTTGGCTTATCCCTCCGCGACTTCCTGTCGGAGCTGAAAGAGGCGGGCCTTGGGACGCTGCCCGGGACCGCAGCGGAAATCCTCGACGACGAGGTGCGGGCGATCATCTGTCCGGACAAGGTAAACACAGCGCAGTGGTTCGACGTTGTTCGCACGGCGCATGAACTCGGTCTGCGCACGACGTCCACCATCATGTATGGCCATGTCGAGCGGCCGATTTCCTGGGCACGACATCTGCTGCGTTTGCGCGATCTGCAGGCCGAGACGGGCGGCTTCACTGAGTTCGTGCCGCTGCCCTATGTTCACATGGAAGCACCGATGTATCTGCGCGGCCTGTCGCGCAAGGGACCGACGCTGCGCGAGGCGGTGCTGGTGCACGCGGTGGCGCGGCTAGCGTTACATCCGCTGATCACCAATATCCAGACGTCGTGGGTGAAGATGGGGCCGGACGGAGCCGCCCTATGCCTGAACGCCGGCGCCAATGATCTGGGTGGCACGCTGATGAACGAGAGCATCTCCCGCGCGGCCGGCACACAGCACGGGCAGGAGTTTCCGCCCGAGGCTATGGAAGCACTCATCCGCTCCATCGGACGTGTTCCGCTGCAGCGCGACACGCTCTACCGGCCGGCGTCCCAGGAACGGCGGGCCTCCTCGTTCAACGCGCCAGAGCTGGCACCTGTCGTTCAGACCCCGCCGCGTAAGGTGCTGGCCGCGGAGTGATCTTGTCATTGCGAGGAGCGTAGCGACGAAGCAATCCACCGCGTGTTGGGGATTGCTTCGTCGCTACGCTCCTCGCAATGACAACAGTGCGCGTGTCCTCATGTGCGGTGTCGCACGAAGAAACGCTTGCAGATCCTCCGGCTGATCGATGTCCAGACCGATGCCTGGTAGCTTCAGAATTCGCGGCTCGATCCCTAGCGCGCGCGCCGCAGCCAGATGCGGCAGGAAGCTATCGTCGCCGAAGCGTAGCGGCATCACAAGCGGCGGTGAGCACAGCACCGCATTGGAGCCGCGTTCGTCATGCGCGGGCACGATGGTGAGCGACGGCGCTGGCGCTCGCGCCTCAATGACCGCGGCAATCTCCTCTGCCGTGACCCGCGGAATATCACCGGGAACAGCCAGCATTCCTTCGCGAACTTCCGTCGCAAGAATGCCGGCCATGGCGGCGACCGCTCCGGTGTGACCGTCGCGCGCACCGTCGGTAACCACACGCGCGCCGTATCGCCTCGCCAGACCGGTTGCGAGCGGATC
The DNA here is from genome assembly GCA_964427005.1 of uncultured Acetobacteraceae bacterium. Taxonomy (GTDB): domain Bacteria; phylum Pseudomonadota; class Alphaproteobacteria; order Acetobacterales; family Acetobacteraceae; genus JAMXLO01. Next base: position 10,660 of record CAYRTL010000107.1, on the reverse strand, counting down.
CAACGTGCTGACCATGATGCCAGCCAGCGGCGCGTCAGCAAGCGCGGCGAGCACGTCCTCCAGCATCGCTGCCGCCAGCGCCTGCCGCTGCGCTGGCGTGAGCAATGGCGCAAGGCGCTGCTTCGCGCCGGCGAATTCCTTCACCGGCACCGCCGCCCAGACCCCAGGGATCATCGTTTGCGCCGCAGCACGCGTGCCGCGCTCAGCGCGGTTCGCGCGAGCGCCTCGCGTTCGGCCAATGTCGTCATCAGCGTCTGGCTCAGCGTCACCTTGGCGCTGATGCCCGCTACCTGGTCCATATCGGCGAAATCGCAGATATAACCGTCGATCAAGCCGTCATAGCGCCGTGCGACGCCGCCCGCGCTCGGCGTCAAACCCAGTTCGGCCATCATCTTCGCCGTCGGTCCCTTGATCGCGCGTCCGCCGATGATCGGTGACACCGCCATCACCGGTGCCGCACAGTCGGCAAGCGCGGCACGCACGCCGGGCACCGCCAATATTGGCTCGATGCTGATAAACGGATTGGATGGACAGATCACCACTGCTGTCGTCTGCGGATCGGCGAGAGCCGCGAGAAACTCCGGCTGCGCATGTGCTGTCGTTGCGCCATGAAATGCCAGTTCGTGCACGGCCGGTTCGCACCGCCGCCGCACGAAGTATTCCTGGAAATCGATCCAACCTTCGTCCGTGCGCACGCGTGTCCGCACGGGTTCGTCAGTCATCGGCAGGACGCGCGACCTGATGCCAAGCCGATGGCAAACATCGGCCGTGATCGCCGACAGTGATTCACCAGAGCGTAACCGGCGGGTCCGCTCCACATGGAGAGCGAGGTCGCGGTCGCCGAGACGGAACCACGTCTCGCCACCCAGAGTTTCCAGCGTCTCCATGAAGGACCAGGTTTCGTCGCCGCGCCCCCAGCCGAGTTCCGGATTGGCAATGCCGGCCAGCGTGTAGGTCATCGTATCTATATCCGGCGATATACACAGGCCAAGATGCTCGAAGTCATCGCCGGTATTGCAGACGACAAGCAGTTCCTCGGGTGGCATCACACGGCTCAGACCCAACGCCAGTTTGGCCCCTCCCACGCCGCCTGAAAGTGCGACCACCGTCACCGGAATAGATCCTCCTCAAGCGGACGCACCAACTCGGCTGCTGGCGCGACTGGTGCCGACCACTGCAGGCCGCGCACCAACACCACCGGTTGTGCTTCGGCGGCCTGTCCCTGCAGCAGCGACGCGGCGGCGGCAATCTCGTCGGCAAATCCGATAATGCTGACTTCCAGCGTGCGGCCGAACAGGTCGGGCTGGCCGCGCAGATCGATCAGGCTGGGCAGCCCCGCCGCCCCAATCGCGATGCCGCAGGTGCCGCGCCGCCACGCCCGTCCGAAGCTGTCGCTGACGATCACGCCAATCTGCACGCCGTACTGCTGCTGAAGCTTTCCGCGGATTGCTTCCGCCGATGCATCGGGATCGCGTGGCAGCAGCAACACGCGATGCACGCCATCGGCTGGCGCGACATTGGATTGGTCCACACCGGCATTGGCCATGACGAAGCCCAACCGGTGCTGCACGATGATGAGGTTGGGGCGTGATCGCACGACCCGTGTTGATTCCGAGAGGATCACCTCTACCAGACGCGGGTCTTTGCCCACTTCCGACGCAAGCGCGATCGCCTTGGCCGAGGGCGTGACGGTGGCAAGGTCGACGACGCGTCCTTCAGCCTTTGATACGATTTTCTGTGCCACCACGACGACATCGCCGGTGTGCAGTTCGCGACTACCCAGCGCGCCGACAATAAGCGCGGCGATGTCATCGCCCTGCCGCACCATGGGGATGCCGGACAGGGCGACAAGTTCGACTGTGGCGGTCACGATCTGGGCACGCCCTCGCGCTAGTGTTCGGCCCCCTCGTCCTGCCTTTCAGTCAAACCGCCGCCGCAGCTTGGGGAGCACCTGCTCGCTGTAGAGGCGCAGGAACCGTTCCTGGTCGGGGCCGGGTGCGTGAAACACCAAATGCCGGAAACCCATCTCGATGTAAGGCTTGATCTTCTCGATGTGCTCATCCGCGTCGTTCGAGACGATCCAGCGACTTGCCGCGCGCTCCACCGGCAGCGCGTCGGCCAGCTTTTCCATCTCGAGCGGATCCTCGACGGACATCTTTTCCTCGGGCGTCAGCGCCAGCGCGGCCCAATAGCGCGTGTCCTGCATTGCACGCTCGAGATCAGTATCGAACGATACCTTCATCTCGATCATCCGGTCGTACTCGGCCGGCGGATTGGATGCGAGCTTCAGTCCTTCTTCCACGTTCGGCAGCAGCGTTTCGGTATAAAGCTTCCATGCCTTGCCCGAAGTGCAGATGAAACCCTGGGCCGATCGTCCGGCATATTTAGCGACCTGCGGCCCGGCGGCGGCGACATAGATCGGCACCGGCTTGTCCGGCTTGTCATAGATGGTGGCGTTGACAGTGCGATAGAACTGGCCTTCGAACGTCACGCGATCTTCGGACCACAACTTGCGTATCAACTGGTTGGCCTCCCGCAGGCGGGCGAAGCGCTCCTTGGTCTCGGGCCACTCAATGCCCATGGCGGGCACCTCGTTCAGACCCTCGCCTGTGCCAACGCCGAGTACGACGCGGTCGGGGAACATCGCGCCCAGCGTCCCGAATGCCTGCGCCACTACGGATGGGTGATAGCGGAACGTGGGCGTCAGCACGGAAGTGCCCATGATCACCCGCTGTGTCCTCGCCCCCAGCGCTCCGAGCCACACCAGGGCGGAGGGTGCGTGACCATCCGTGTGCTTCCATGGCTGGAAGTGATCACTGATGAAAACCGAGTCGAAGCCAACCTGTTCCGCCAGCACCGAGAAGGCCAGCAGCTTGGACGGGGCGAATTGTTCGGCCGACGCCTTGTATCCCAGCTTGAGCACGATACGTCTCCTGTAATTCCTCGCACGCTACTGCCGGCGGGCCGCGCGTGCCAACCTGACCAGTTCCAGCCGTACGCCGTTCGCATCGTCAACCGGCGCAGACCAATGGATGCGGATCACGCGCTCACCTTGCGCCAGATCGCAGCCGTCCACATCCACGGTCACCATGGCCCAATCGCCCGGCGAGCCGGCGATCGCAACCAGCGCGTCTGCATGGTCCGCGTTGCAGTGTTCGATGATTGCGGGCGCCTCTTCCTCGATGGCCGCAACCGCAGCGGGATCCGGCGTGATGTCCGCGGCACGAAGCCGCACGGCCCTGGCGAAACCTCCAACAAACAGAGCACCGATCGGCCGAACCCGCCACACCGCGAAGTCACCGAAGTCGGCGTACAGCGCCGCGTAAGGATGGACCGCCAGGTAACGGGGCTTCAGCGCCGCATCCGCCAGTCTTTCTGCCAGGCCCGTCACCGTCACACGCGGGGCAGTCTGCGGGTTGGCATCCTCTGCGTTCCCCACCATCAGCACCGAGCATCGCGGCTCGGCGCGCAAATGTCGCGTATGCTCCGACAGATCGGACAGCAGCAACAGCAGAGACAGGTCGGGGGCGCAGGCTGGCGTGACCAGTGACGCGAATGGCTGGCCGTCAGCCACGCTGGCGAGGCTCGCGACACGCGCCGCGCGCAGGAGCTTGCGTGCCTCCCAGGCGGGCGACGGGTCAGTCACGGTTCCCCGCCCGGGTCTTGGCCCAGCAGCGCCGTGAACCGGCGAGGGTAGAAAAATTCGGTGTCCGCCACGATCTGTTCACCTCTCGTCCGCAATGCGCCACAATCTGCTGACAGGCTCAGCCGATAGGAAGGACGGAGCCCGATCATGACCGTACCCCCGAAGGATTCCCCAATGAAGCAGACCATCGCCTTGGTTGACGATGACCGGAACATTCTCACGAGCGTCCAGATGACGCTGGAGCAGGAAGGTTTCCAGGTCCGCACCTACACGGACGGCGAAAGTGCCCTGCAGGGCCTGAACGCCCGCCCCGTGGACCTGGCCGTTCTGGACATCAAGATGCCGCGCATGGATGGCATGGAGTTGCTGCAGCGGCTGCGCCAGCGAAGCTCGATGCCGGTGATCTTCCTCACCTCGAAGGACGAGGAAGTGGATGAGCTCATGGGCCTGCGTCTGGGTGCCGACGATTACATCACCAAGCCATTCAGCCAGCGGCTGCTGATCGAACGCATTCGCGCCCTGCTGCGGCGCAATGAGGCCAGCCGCGCGGAAGGATCAGGCGCTGCACCGGGTGGCGTGATGGTGCGCGGCGAGCTGACGCTCGATGAGACCAAGCACCAATGCACCTGGCACGGCCAGGACATCCAGCTCACGGTGACTGAGTTCCTGCTGGTGAAGGCACTCGCGGCTCGGCCCGGTATGGTGAAGAGCCGCGACCAGCTCATCGATGCCGCCTATGGCGAGAACATCTACGTCGATGACCGGACCATAGACAGCCACGTCAAGCGCATTCGCAAGAAGTTCCGCACGGTGGACGACACGTTCAACCACATCGAAACTCTGTACGGCATCGGCTACCGCTACAAAGAGCACTGATCCCGCAACATGCCCGACGGCACCACCCTTTCCGCGCTGGCGCCCCCTGCTGTGCCGCAGCAGCGGCGCTTCCGTGCGCGCTGGGTGTCGCCGCTGCTACGCCGCATTCTGCTGGTGAATGCGCTGCCCCTCGCCCTGCTGGTCGCGGCGTTGCTTTACCTGGATCAGTACCAGAACGGGTTGCTGGAAGCTCAGGTATCCGCATTGCGGGAGCAGGCGCGCATCTATGCCGGCGCGCTGGGCGAAAGCGCGGTGCGTATGACCGAACCGGACAATCCGAAACTGGTGCCTGAAGTCGCCCGGCCATTGCTGCATCGCCTGACCGAGCCGACACCTGGCGCGCAGGCAAAGCTATATGCGCCGGATGGGACGGTGATCGCAGATTCCCGTGTTCGCGAGGGTCCCAGCGGCGCGGTCAACACCGAGCCTCTGCCGCCGGCGGCCGAACAGGGGCCTGTCGTGGGCGCCATCGGTTGGGTTTACGACAGGGTGCTGGCGCTGCTGCCGCACGAGACGCCGACGCCGCTCGTAGTGGACATGACACCCGGCGCTGGTGGTCTGGAGTGGCAGCCGGATGTGAAGGAGGAGTTGCGGCTCAACAGTTCCGGCCAGAGCCGGGAAATGCCGCCATACATCCGACGGACCAAGGACAACCGCCTGCTGGTGACAGTGGCGGAGCCGGTGGAACGCGACCGGCACACGGTGGGCATCATCCTGCTCACGCGCGATGCGCGCGAGGTGGACAGCAGCCTGTTCGTGGTGCGCATCTCGATCCTTGCGCTGTTCGGCCTGGCACTCGGCCTGACCGTCCTGTTGTCCTGGTACCTGTCGCTGACGATTGCGCGGCCCATCCTGCGTCTGGCAGGTGCTGCCGCAGAGATGCGGGAGGGACATGGCAGGGCCGGCGGCGTGCCGGCGCCGTTGCTGCAGCGGCGCGATGAGGTGGGAACCTTGGCCAATGCGCTGGCCGATTCCGCGCAGGCGCTGTTCGCGCGCATGGACGCCATCGAGCGGTTCGCCGCGGATGTCGCGCACGAAATCAAGAACCCACTGTCGTCGATCCGCAGCGCGATCGAGACACTGCGCCGGATCGAGGATCCCGAGCGACAGCGGCAGTTGCTTACCATCATCGCGCAGGATGTGACGCGGCTCGACCGGTTGATCAGCGATGTCAGCGACGCTTCGCGATTGGATGCGGAGCTGTCGCGGATAACGGCAGAGCCTGTAGATGTCGTGCCTATTTTGCACGCGCTACGGGAGCTGGACGAGGCAACGCGCGACGCGGAGAACGATCCTCGCCTTGTGATCGATGCACCTCCCAGTCTGATGGTCTGGGCGGTCGAGGATCGGTTGGTCCAGGTGCTTCGCAACCTGATTGCCAACGCCCAGTCCTTCAGTCCGCCACGCGGTCGGATTGCGCTGACTGCCCGTGAGGCGGGCGGGATGGCGGAGATCAGCGTCGAGGACGAGGGCCCGGGGATTCCTGACGGAAACCTGGAGCACGTTTTCGACCGCTTCTATTCGGAGCGGCCAAAAGGCGAGAAGTTCGGCCAGCACTCGGGACTCGGGCTGTCGATCAGCCGGCAAATCATCGAGGCGCTGCGAGGTGAAATCATCGCCGACAACCGGCGCGGGATCGGCAACAAGGTGATGGGCGCGAAATTCGTGGTGCGGCTGCCGAAGGTGTAGCGGGTTGGCCCGGCCGTCCGTGTCCTGCTTTGGGGGCCTGAAACAAAGACGTGGATGGCTGGACCAAGCCCAGTCATGACGATTGAAGACCGCGCCGTGCCCCTGATATCAGGCAGCCATCGGGGGAACCCGCAGGTGCCAGTCGTGCGCGGTCTGATATGCATAGCCAATCCGTAGCGCCAGCGGTTCGGCATATGCTCGGCAAACGATCTGCAGCGAGATGGGCAACCCGGCCGCGGTGAAGCCGTTCGGCACCGCTACCGCGCACAGGTCGAGGAAGTTGACCCAGCGCGTGAACATCGCCGGCGTCGTATTCTGGTCTATCGAGGCCACCGGCACGGGAGGCGTAACTGCTGTTGGCGTTAACAGTGCATCGATGCCTTCGATGGCCGCTAGGAACGACGCCTTCATCCGCTCTCGTTCGGCCAGTGCCACAAGATAGTCCCGCGACGAAATCGCGGCACCGGCACGCACGCGCGGCCGCACGTCCTGGTCCAGCGGTTGGGCGTTGTCGTCCACCAGCCCCGCCAGCGCGGCATAGGCTTCAGCCGACATGATGCGGCCGTTGATCGCGCCAAGATCGGCAAACCGCGCTGGTAATGCGACATCGACTATGTCCGCCCCTAATCTCGCGAGCGCTTCAACCGAACCGTCGTACGCCGCCAGCACCTCGGGATCGATCCCGTCGCGTTCGTGCACGGGCAGCCGCGCCAGGCGCAGTCCCTTCACGCCGCGTCGCAGCTCCGGCATCGGGTCCACATCGCGCACGCCCACCGTATGCCGATCACGCGGGTCCACGCCCTGGAGCACGGCGAGCAACAATGCAGCGTCCTCGACATCGCGGGTGATCGGGCCGGGCGTGTCCAACGTTGGGCTCAGAGGCAGGACACCGAACGTGCTGATCCGGCCGATGGTGGTCTTCAGGCCGGTGACGCCGTTCCAGGCCGCCGGGATGCGGACCGAGCCGCCGGTATCGGTACCGATGGCCCATGGCGCCATGCGGGCGGCGACAGCGACGCCGGAACCGGAGGACGAACCGCCGGGCGTGCGATGGGTTCCTTCGTCCCAGGGATTCCACGGCGTGCCCAAATGCTGGTTGGTGCCCCAGCCGCCATAGGCGAACTCCACGGTGTGGGTCTTGCCGAGGTTGATCATGCCAGCGGCCATCAGCTTGCGCATCAGTGTCGCGGTGTGCGGGGCGACGCGGTCGCGCCAGGCCGCGGAACCGCCCATCGCGACCTGACCCTCGATCTCCACGAGGTCCTTGATCGCGATCGGAATACCGTGCAGCGGGCCGATCGCGTGGCCGGCGCGGATCGCCTTCTCCGCCGCTTCGGCGGCGAGCCGCGCGTTGGCGGCGTTGACCGAGACGAACGCGTGCAGCCTGGGTTCCAGCCGCTCGATGCGCGCCAGGTACTCGTCGATCAGGTCGACCGGCGACAGGCGGCGCGTAGCGATGTCCGCGACGAGCGTATGGACGGGACGGAAGGCGGCGGAGGTCATGGCGCGCTCCGGGTTGATTTGAACACGCTATTCCCGCACATCCAGCCGGCAGCAGACAATCACCCCGGACAACATGGCAGCAACTCCCGCCGAACTTTTCGCGCTGTTCGATCGGTTGGATATCGAGCACAGCACGGTCGAGCATCCGCCCTTCTTCACCGTGGAGGAGGGCCGGCCCTGGCATGACAAGATCCCTGGCCTGCACTGCAAGAACCTGTTCATCAAGGACCGCAAGGGCGGTATCTGGCTGGTGGTCATGCCTGCCGAGAAGCGCGCTGATCTCGGATGGCTGGAGAAGGCTCTGGGCGCACCTCGCTTCTCATTCGCCCGGCCCGAGGTGCTGCAGGAAGTGCTGGAGCTGACGCCCGGCTCGGTGACGCCGTTCGGGCTGATCAACGACGCGCAACGGCGGGTCACCGTGATACTCGACCAGGAGATGCTCGACAGCGAGTGGGTGAACTTCCATCCGCTGCACAATGCCGCATCGACCACGCTGCGTTCGGCGGACCTGGTGCGGTTTGTTCGTGCACTCGGCTACGAGCCGATTGCTATGCGCTTGCAGGAAGCGCCGGCAGACGATTAGGGCGTTCCTTGCGCCTTCTGCTGGCCGGTTTGCGCCGGCGTCGGGGCGGCGGCTGCGACGCGCGAGCCGTGCGGGTGCCTGCGCCGGCGGACGGGCGGCCGACACGGATGCGGGCGGCGGGCGGCTCCAAGCCATCACGTCTCCCCAGTGCCCGCCAACTTTGGCATCACTTCACCGGCTGGCACGCGCTCTTGGTGCGCTGATTGTTGGCCAGGTAGTAGCCCGGAGTGTTCGCCGGCGAGTAGTAGCAATCCCCTCCTGACCCCGCATCGGGCCCTTCCGTTGCGGGGATGAAGGACATCTGCTTCCAGTCGGCATTCGTCTCGAGCGAGGGGAACTCCTCGGGCATCGGACGTTTGTACTGATCCTTGGCCTCAAAATCCTGGGGCAGAGTGAAAGCGAAGCCGAGGCAGCCGATCTCCGGACAATCCAGATCCCGCACGGCCCACTGTCCGCATGTCTGCTTGCAGTAACTCTTCAGGCCTGGATTCGTCAGCAACCGCGGATCCTTGTCATCGATGTTGCAGCCGCAGGTGCTGCCGCTCCAGGAGCAGAAGGACTTCGGCCCGCAGGTTTCACTCGTTGTCTTCTTCGGATCGAACTCGACGGATTTGCCGTCCAGCCCCCTGACATCCGCGAAGTTCATGGTGACTTCGATCACGCCCTTGATGTCCTTGCCATCAGGTCCCTTGGCCCATCTCGGCTTCCAGCTATCCGGCATGGTCCAGTCATCCTGTTTCTTGAAGGAAATGTCCCGGCCGGTGAACCGCACGCCTTTGACGGTCTTGAAATCGAAGTTTTCGCCTACGTAGAGCTGGTATGTTTGCTTGGTATTCGCTTTGGCGAACAGCAGAAACACGTAGTACGTCCCACCCTTCTGGAAGACGTTGACCGAGCGAGGCTCGCAATTGCCCGGCTTGGTCTTCCAATCGCATTCGACGAAATCGGCGTTAGGGTCGTCCTTTCTGCCGAGTGCTTCGGAGTGCCGCTGCGTCAGGTCGCTGCGCGTGGTATCGATATAGTACTTGCCATAGTTCACCGTCATTGCGTTGCGCTGCCAGATGTTGGCACCAGCCAATCGGGCGAACGGGAAATTACACCCTGATTTGTCGTCCAGAACGTACGCGGGGTTGCCTGCGACGTTGGGATCGTCACAGTTCTTCTCGGCCCACGTCTTCCACTCACCTGTCGAGGTCGGCAGGGTCTTGTGGTTTGCGTCCTCAGCCCGTTTACCAGTCAGGTACTGACGGAACAGCGGCACGCCAAAGCAGTATGGCCCGGAGCATTCCCTCGACCAATCACCACCACGCCACTGCTTGCGAGCCCAACGGATGTCTCCCTGTTTGCTGTTGTCTCGGACGTAGGTATCGATCGGTGTCGACTTGCACATGTCGTATTTGTTGCTGAAATGCGCGGAGGTTGCGCACTCGGGATAGACGACCGTTGTGACGTAATCGAGCGGGCTGGTCCGCGCTGCTGGAGTGGCCGGCTTCAACTGGTTCAGATTTCCGCAGTCAACGCCGGGGTTGACATTCAGATTTGATTTGCACTCGGCAGCCTCAATCGAGGCGTGGAAGAACGGGTCTTCGTTGACCGAGATCGTATTCGCGAAGCCGGTGAGCGATCCATCGTCATCATTCAATTCAGTCTGGCGATCGATGTCGGTGTAACCCGTGAAGAGGCCCGTCTGATCCTTCTTGTAGCCCACGAGTTCACGCTCCAATGCGCCGTTATCGGTGAGATAGGTGCCTGGGGAGAACAGCGGCTGGACGAGATAGTGACGGATATCCACTGTATTGAAGTACAGGTTCCTGGAGTGGAAAGCTGGTGGATAATAGAAACCATTGGGTTGCTTCCAACCAATCGCCGCATTCGGCAGAAATCCCTGGTCATTATCGGGACGCTTCCGCACCCCCAGAGTGCCGTAGTACATGCACTTGGCATTGCTGGTACAATCGGAAGCCTTGATGTTGAGAAAGGCATTGCCGTCCTCGTAAGCAGGGCCGTCATAGATACTCAGCATGCGCTGACTGGTAGCCCAGTTGCTCAGCGGAAAACCGATTGTCGCGTCCTTGTTGATGCAGGCGTTGTTGAACGGTGCACTGGACGGGCCCAGATCGCAGTCAATCTTCTCGTCGGGCTTACGCGGGCCGCTGGCCAAGGCGTACTTGCTCGCATCGGGCTGAGTCTGTCCCACGAAAATGGAACGGCTGACCAGACTCCAGTACCCCCTCGCCGCCGATGATCGTGAGTAGGACACCTCGAAAAACCAGTAGCGGCGCGGCTGTTGAAATGATTCGCTGGCATCCTCTGTTGGGAGGCAGCGATGGCGGGGCAAGCCGGGTTTTTCGATGCGGACGAGC
>CAYRTL010000106.1:1754-17860 GCA_964427005.1 uncultured Acetobacteraceae bacterium | reverse complement strand
TTCTCGACCGACCATGAGAACAGTGTTGGTTTCACCGTCAGCCGTCGTATCACAGCCAAGGACGGCACGTTTGCCGGTGTCGTCGTCATGGGGGTACGCCTCGCGGCCTTGCGGGACCTGCTCAGCCGTTACGAGCTTGCTCCAGGCAGCGCCGTCATGCTGCTGCGTTCGGACGGTCTTGTCGTGCTGCGGCTGCCATTCGATGTGAAGGATGTCGGGCACCCGGTCGACGCGACTTCGTCGTTCTATGCATTTGTTCGCGACGGACATCCGTCGTTCATTGAACGTGACCCCGTCACCGGCTTGCAGCGACAGTTGGTATTCCACCGGGTCGGCACTCTGCCCCTGATTGTGAGCGCTGCCATACCAATCGCGGACGGATATCCGTCGCCTGTCCTGGGCTGGCTGCTCGCTGGAGCCGTTGTACTCGGTACCGTATTTGTGCTGCTGGCACGGGGCCTGTGGCGTGAACGACAAAGGCGAATAGCGGCTGAGCGTCAGAGCCACGAGAAGTCGCGCGTCCTGACCACGATGAGCCATGAGCTACGTACGGCGCTCCACGGCATACTTGGGTATGCAGATCAGTTGTCGCGGGACGTTGGGCTCGGTCCTGCCGCGTCTCGTCAGATCGCGGAGATCCTGCATTCCAGCAAACACATGCGCGAGGTCATCAACCAGCTATTGGACTACGCAAGGATCGAGGCGCTTGGACCGGCGCTGCACATGCGGCGCATCGATGTCAGGCTCGTGACTGAGGACTGCATGGCCGTTGTGAAGCCGGCTGCAGCGGCGCGGGGGCTGGAGACAGGCATCATCGTCGCGCCCGGCGCTCCCACCCAGTTCGTGACAGACGACATTCAGCTTCGACAGGTTCTGATGAACCTGTTGAGCAATGCGGTGAAATACACGCCGAGTGGAAGTGTTGAGCTGCGGGTCCTGGGGGACGAGGAACACCTGCGAATTGAAGTGGTCGATACGGGGATCGGCATACCGGAAATGCAACGCCACCTCTTGTTCAGTGAATACGAGCGGTTTGGCATTGAACGGACAGGCATCCAAGGCACTGGGCTCGGCCTGACGATTGCACACCGGTTGGTCCGGCGCATGGGGGGCCATATCGGGCATCGCGACAATCCGGGCGGTGGCAGCATCTTCTGGCTGGACCTGCCCGCTAGCATTGCCGACGAACCGGACTGTGTTTCGGAATCCGCTGAGCCTGCGCCGGATCACTCGTTAAAGGTCCTGGTGGTTGATGACTCGGAAATCAACCGGGCGGTCGCGGTGGCGTTTCTGCGCACAGGTGGGCATGCCGCCATGGAGGCGCGGGACGGGGAAGAAGCGGTGCGCCTTGCTGCTGTACACGATTTCGACGTTGTACTCATGGACATGCGGATGGCGGGGCTGGATGGTCTGGAAGCGACGCAGCGCATCCGTGCGCTCAATAATGCACGCGGTCAGGTTCCAATCGTGGCGGTGACTGCGAACGCCCTCGACCAGCACGCCGAGGAATGCCGTTGTGCCGGCATGTCCGATCATCTGGCCAAACCGTTCACCCAATCCGAACTGCTGGCCGCGGTGGCCCGAGCGGCCCGGAGATCCCCGGCGCCCTTCGATGCTGGGGTAAAAAGTCCGCCGGATTGCCTGGCGCAACTGGCCGCTTGCATCGGTGCGGACGAGGTTCAGCGATTGCTTGATTGTCTTTCACTTCGTATCGAGGCGCTGTTGCGAAAGCTTGAGGATTCAGCCGCGTTTGTACCGGTCGATGAACTTGCAGAATTGGCACACGAGCTTGCGGGAAGTGCAGGCACGCTTGGCTTTACGCGACTCGCCGCGGTGGCTGCGCGCTTCGACACGGATGCTGTCGTCGAGGAATTGCGAGGTGAAGCCAAAGCGGCACTGACAGAGCTGCAGCGCAGGCGCTCGCTGGAGAGCATGTTCTCTGAATAAGTGCGGCAGCGCCTCAGTGACGGCAAATTTTGAGAACCCGGCGTCCCTCTGACAGGACAGGCGGCTCGCCGAAGACAGGAACCGGCTCGTGTCGGCGTTTCCACACTCGCATGGCAGGCCCACTATCACCTGACGCCACGCCGCCATCCAAAACTGGCTGCCCCAGTAACGCACCGACGCGGCGCAGCAGATCGAACGGGGTGAATGGCTTGGCGATGAGCGTCGTAGCGCCAGCGCGCTCCGCCGCTGCCCGCGTCTCCTTGTTGTCGAACGCGGTCAGAATCGCGATCGGCACATCGCCGTATCCTGAGAGGCGGCGAATCTTGGCGCAGGCGCTCAAGCCGTCCATCTTCGGCATCTTGTAGTCGAGAATGATCAGGCGGGCCGACGTACGGGTCGCATATTCGATTGCTTCAAGGCCGTTCACTGCCTGAATGACGGTGAAGCCCTGTCCATCCAGAACGGACCGCAGAATTCCACGAACGATATAGTCGTTGTCAGCTACAATCACATCCTTCGCGCCCGTATCGCCGGACATGGATGGACACCTTCGCGTTTTGCTACAGTGCCATTCTGGCTGCATGGGATTGCGACACCGTTAATCGGCGGCCAGCCCCCAGAAATCCGCGATGGCGTCAGTTGCCCCCGCAGGCCACTCGTGGGCGACGCCAGGCAGCATCCACAGTTCGACCACAGGCTGCCCGGCGCTATCCCAGCGCTCCCGCCGCGCACCGAGCAGTTCGGTGGCTTCTGTGCTCGCGGCGTTCAGTCTATGCAACGCGGACCATTGCATAGCGAGCAGGCGGGCATTGGCTGGATCGACCACACGGTCCGCTTCACCGTGCCAGATCGCGAGCCGTGGCCATGACCCGGCATAGCCTGCTGGTGCGGCATGACGCACCTGGTCGGCCCAAGCCGAGGGAGCGCGAACCGGGCCGGCTTCGGCCATGCGCCGGAGCGCCTCGGCAGTACTGGTTGCGGCACCGACCGGCAGGCCGGCGATCGCGGCCCCACCAGCGAACACCTCCGGATACGCAGCCAGCATCGCGGCAGTCATTGCGCCGCCAGCCGACAGCCCGGCAATGAACACACGGCGCGGGTTCGATTGGAACCGGTCGACTGCCGCCGAGACCATCTGCCGGATCGACTCTGCTTCGCCAAGGCCACGCGTGGTGTGCAGTGGCCGAAACCAGTTGAAGCACCGCCCGCGGTTGTTGTCGTCCGACTGCTCGGGCAGAACGAGTGGGATGCCGAACCGATCGGCCAGGGCAATCCATCCACCGTCGCGGGAGAACGTGCGGGCGCTCTGACCGCAGCCGTGCAGCAGGACGATCAGCGCCGCCCCGGGCTTCGTTCCACCAGCCGGAGTATGGACCAGCATCGACAGTCCGCCTGGGTTGCTGCCGAAGTCCCCGAGATCGGTCGCCGGCGCGACGCCGCCGTTGAACTGAGGACGCACCACGGGGGACAGCCTTGCATGAGCCTTTGCCATCGACGAGGCAGCCCTCATCGCCGTCCGCAGGCTCCTGCGGGCGATGCGTAGTTCGCGCGTCCATTTCATTCTAGGTCAGGGCTCCTGTCTTTCATGCCCCGAACATAAGGGGATTGCTGCGGTGCAACGCAGGTCTTGAAATCGCCCACCCCCGCCCAGGTAGAGTCACCCGGCCGTGAAGCAGCAACCGAACTGTGCAGGCGGGCTATCGGACGGCGCCGAGTACCCAGGCCAGCACGCCTTTCTGCGCGTGCAGCCGGTTCTCCGCCTCGTCGAACACTACCGACTGTGGCCCCTCGATCACCTCCTCGGTGACCTCCTCGCCGCGATGCGCTGGCAGGCAGTGCATGAAGATCGCATCCGCCGCCGCTTTCGCCATCAGCGCATTCGTGACGCGGTATGGCGCCAGCATGTTGTGCCGGTTGGTCTGCGGATCGTCCGACATCGACACCCACGTGTCAGTGACCACGCAGCGCGCCCCCGCAACCGCCTTCTCGGGGTCATCCGTCAGCTCGATCTTCCCGCCCTGGGCTCGAGCCCATTCGATCAGATCCGCGGGAGGGCGCAGCGCATCCGGTGTCGCCAATCGCAGCGTGAAGCCAAAGCGAACCGCCGCCTCCATCCAGCTTCGCGCGACGTTATTGCCATCACCGCACCACGCCACGACCTGCCCAGCAATAGGGCCGCGATGCTCCTCGAAGGTTAGCACATCCGCCATGAGCTGGCAGGGATGCGAGGTGTCGGTCAGCCCATTGATCACTGGCACCGTGGCGTACTCAGCCAGCTCGTGCAGCTTCGCTACATTATCGGTGCGCATCATGATCGCATCGACGTAACGTGAGAGCACGCGCGCAGTGTCGGCCGGAGATTCGCCGCGCCCGCTCTGCATATCCCGCGCCGAGAGCACCACGACGTCGCCGCCCAACTGCCGCATGCCGACCTCGAACGAGACGCGAGTACGGGTGGAAGGCTTTTCGAAGATCATCGCCAGTGTCTTGCCGGCGAGCGGGCGCGATGACACCCCGCCGCGCTTGTAGTTCGCCGCGACGTCCAGCATCTGCCGCAGCGTCCCGGACTCGAAGTCGCGCAGGTCCAGGAAGTGCCTCAGGCCGGCAATCTTGTCGGTTGACCGGCCCTCCGCCCTTTCGGCGCGCCGAAGCGACGCGCTCACTTCGCTGCTGCCTTGGCTGCGGAAGGCAGCACGCGGCGCGTGGCACGGCGCAGCATCACCACCGCCTCGTCCAGATCCGCATCGGTCACCACCAACGGTGGTGCCAGACGCAGCACGTTATCGCCCGCGGTGATCGCCATCAGGCCTTCGGCAACGCAGGCGGCCTGCACCTCACCAACGGGCAGCACGCACTTCATGCCAAGCAGCAGCCCCATGCCACGCGCGTCCTCATAGACCTGCGGATACTCGCGGGCGATCTCGTCGAGCTCGGCGCGCAGCCGCTTACCCTTTCGCTCAACCTCAGCCAGGAAACCGGGTGCCAGGACGATGTCCAGCACCGCGTTGCCAGCCGCGCAGGCGAGCGGATTGCCGCCGAACGTCGTGCCGTGCGTGCCGGGCTTCAGCGCTTTTGCAAACTGCTCCTTTGCCAGCACCGCACCCAGCGGGAAGCCGCCGCCGATACCCTTGGCCGCCGACATGACGTCCGGCGTGATGCCCGCCCATTCATGCGCGAACAGCTTGCCGGTGCGACCCATGCCGGACTGCACCTCGTCCATACCGAGGATAATCCCGTATTCATCGCATACCGCGCGAAGATCGCGCAGGAACTGCATGTCGGCTGAACGCACGCCGCCCTCGCCCTGTACCGGCTCAACGATGATGCCGGCAGTGGTGGGACCGATAGCATTGCGGACTGCGTTCATGTTGTTGAACGGCACCTGGTCGAAACCTTCCACGACGGGGCCAAAGCCTTCGAGGTACTTGGCGTTGCCAGTCGCGGCGAGCGTTGCCAGCGTGCGGCCGTGGAACGCGCCCTCAAAGGTGATGAAGCGAAAGCGCTCGGGCTTGCCCGCGTCGAACATCGCGCGGCGCATCATCTTGATCATGCCCTCGTTCGCTTCGGCGCCCGAGTTGCAGAAGAACACACTATCCGCGAACGTGGCGTCCACCAGCCGCTGCGCCAGCGTCTCGGCGCCGGGGATACGGTACAGGTTGGAGACGTGCATCACCTTTGCCGCCTGCTCCGCGATCGCCCGCGAGAGATGCGGATGGCCGTGGCCCAGCGAAGCGGTGGCAATGCCGGAGCCGAAGTCGAGCAGTCGTCGCCCGTCGACCGTCCACAACCAGGCGCCTTCGCCCCGCTCAAACGCGAGGTCGGCACGGGCGTAGTTCGGCAACAGAGCGGAAATCATGGGTATAGAACCTTCTTGTGGGCTTCCAATGGATCTCCCGCCCGCGACCGTTCGGGGCGGGTCCAGAGGAAGCGCGGATCATTGGCGGTTGTGTGCACGGGTGTCAAACGGGTGAGCAGTGCCGGAGGAGACTGACAGAGCAGCGAATGGGACTTTCGTCTCACACGGCTCTCCGTTCAGCATGTGGCAACGCGAATGTGGAGGCTTGCAGGGCGCGCTACCAGGTTAATTGACTCAATCGGCACGCGGTGTAAGGGTCAAACAGGAACCGAGGCCGCTACGAACGCCAAATGAATCGGGCTCAGGGGGAAGCATGAAACACCGGCGCTTACTGGCTGCAGTCTTCATGGCATGCTTGGCAATCGCGGCGTGGGGTCCGTCGTCCCGCGCGGCCGATGCGACGATAAAGATCGGTTACGTCGATCCGTTCTCCGGCCCGTTCGCTGCCACCGGCAACAACTTCCTCAAGGTCTTCAACTACATCCTCGAGATGATCAACGCCGAAGGCGGCCCACTCGGCAAGAAATACGAACTGGTGACGTTCGATTCGAAGCTACAGCCGGCCGAAGCGCTGATCGCCCTCAAGAGCATCACCGACCAGAACATGCCGTTCGTGATGCATTGCGTCGGGTCGAACGTCGGTTCAGCGATGATCGACGCCGTGTCAAAACACAATGCACGCAATCCCGACAACCGGCTACTTTATTTGAACTGTGGCGCGCTGGCGACCGAGCTGACCAATGAGCAGTGCGATTTCTGGCACTTCCGCTTCACCGCCAATGTCGATCAGCGCGCGGTGGCCCGCATCAAGACGCTGCCCGCTTCGGTGAAGAGCGTCTATGTCCTCAACCAGGACTACCTGTTCGGCCAGTCCGTGCAGAAGGCGACGCTGAAATACCTCCAGCAGTTCCGGCCCGACATCAAGGTGGTCGCCGATGAACTGGTGCCGTTCGGCAAGGTGCAGGATTTCTCGCCGTACATTGCGAAAATCAAGGCGTCCGGTGCACAGTCGCTGGTGACCTCGAATTATGACCGCGATCTCAATCTGCTGATGAAAGCCGGTAACGACGCCGGTCTGGAAATTCGCTACGATTCCTACCTCGCGCATCAGCCGGGTGGCCCGACATCGACCGGCCCAGCAGGTGACAACCGGCTGACATCGATCATGGAGTTCCATGACAACGTGCCGGGCGAAGAGCACAACGAGGCGGCCCAGAAATTCGTCGAAGGGTTCCGCGCCCGCGCGGACTTCAACTTCATTCCGCTGGACTACGTCACCATGTTCCGCATGCTGACGGCAGCGATCAACAAGGCGGGCTCGACCGATGCGCTGAAGGTAGCGTTGGCGCTGGAGGGTATGAAGGCCACCGACATGATGGGCGATGAGAACATCATGCGAGCCGAGGACCATCAACTGCTCAGCCCATTGCGTGAGGCGATCTTCACGAAAAGCGCAAAGCTCGATGCGGAAAAGACCGGCCTCGGCTGGAAGACCGAAGCCAAGCTGGTCGATACCGACCTGACACTGCCCACCATCTGCAAGATGAAGCGTCCGAAAGAGTAGGCAACCTATCGCAACCACGGCGAGGTCGTTCCGCATGGAGGTCATACTCGTCTCCCTGCTGAATGGCCTCGTCTATGGCATGCTGCTGTTCATGCTGGCATCGGGCCTGACCCTGATCTTCAGCATGATGGGCGTGCTGAACTTCGCACATGCCTCGGTCTACATGCTCGGCGCCTATTTCGCCTTCGAGACCAGCAGGTGGATCGGCTTCTGGCCGGCCTTGATCATCGCGCCGGCTCTGTGCGGCCTTCTCGGCGCGGCGATCGAAGTCTTCGGACTGCGGCGTGTGCACCAGAACGGCCACATCGCCGAACTGCTGTTCACCTTCGGCCTGGTCTTCATCATCGGCCGATCGGTCCAGATGGGTTGGGGCATGCTGCCGGAGCCCTATCGCGTTCCGGCCGCGCTCGATTTCCCCCTGTTCACCCTCTACGGCCTGCAGTTCCCCGCTTACCGCGCCTTCATGCTGCTGGTCTCGGCCGGCATGCTGGGCGCGATCTGGCTGCTGCTGAAGCGCACGCGGATTGGCTTGATCATCCAGGCGGCACTCACCCATCCGGGCATGGTGTCCGCGCTGGGCCATAATGTGCCGCGGGTGTTTACCATCGTGTTTGCCGGCGGCTGCCTTCTCGCCGGCCTCGCCGGGGTCATTGGCGGCAACTACCAGTCCACCGAGCCGGGGATGGCCGATGCGATGGGGCCGATCGTGTTCGTGGTCGTGGTGTTCGGCGGACTGGGCTCGCTCGCGGGCTGTTTCATTGCTTCCATTATCATGGGCATGATCTCCACCTTCGCAGTGGTGATAGACGCATCGGTGGCGGATGCGCTGCGCCCTCTGGGCGTCACGTTGCGTGCAGATGACCTGCTGGGCGAGATTCTCACCGTGCCGGTTGCGCGCATCGGTGCGCTGCTGCCGCTGCTGATGATGGTGTTGATCCTGCTGTTTCGCCCACGAGGCCTGATGGGGACGCGCGACACGTGAAGCACCGCGCCTGGATTCCCTGGCTCGCACTGGCCGCTGTCGCGGTGCTGTTGCCCTGGGCGTTCTATGACTGGCCGCATCACCGGCACGCCGGCTTCGTCGTCTCGATGCTGAGCCAGATGGGCATGATGACCATTCTGGCCCTGTCATACAACATGCTGCTGGGCCAGTCGGGACTGTTCTCGCTCTGCCATGCCACGTTCTTTGGCTTCGGTGGCTACTGCATGGTGCATTTCCTCAATGCCGCCGGGGACGGCTCGCTGCCGATACCAATGGAATTGATGCCGCTGCTGTCCGGCTTCGCCGGTCTCGGCCTGGCGATGGTGTTCGGCTCGATGGCGACCAAGCAGCGCGCGACCGCCTTCGCCATGATCACACTCGGCATTGGCGAACTGGTCGCCACCGCCGCCCTGATGTTCCACCACTTCTTCGGTGGCGAGGGCGGTGTCAGCACCAACCGCATGATCGACCACAGCCTGTTCGGTCTGTCCTATGCATCCGGCATTCAGGTCTATTACCTGATCGTGGCATGGACCTTCATCGCGGCCATTGCCATGCGGTTGCAGACAACGACGCCGCTCGGGCGCATGGCGAATGCCTGTCGCGACAATTTCGAGCGCGCGCAGTTCATGGGCTACGATCCACGTGTCGTGCGCTTTCTGCAATTCTCGCTCGCCGGGTTCTTCGCCGGCATCGGCGGAGGCCTCTACGCGATCACCTACGAAATCGTCACCTTCGATGCCGTCGCCGGCCCGCTCTCCGCGAACGCACTGCTGATGGCCTATATCGGCGGCAGCATGGTGTTTGCCGGTCCGGTGCTTGGCGCCGTACTCGTCACCTTGCTGCAAAGCGGTGTCAGCCTGATGTCGAACTCCTGGCTGATCTATGTCGGCGTGCTGTTCATCGCCATGGTGACGTTCGCGCCCACCGGCCTGGCTGGCATCATCGTGGCTCACGGCCCGATCTGGCGCGCTGGTCGGGCTTCGCGGCTGATGTGGCCGTATCTGCGCCTGCTGCCGGCAGGGCTGGCGACCATTGCCGGCTTCGTCGGTCTGGTCGAGCTGCTGTCGTTCCTGACCATCGGCGCGGAGCAAGGAAAGAGCCTGGTGCTGTTCGGTTCGCCGGTTGACGTTCGGAGCGTCCTGCCTTGGACGATTGCAGCCGCGCTTCTGGTTATCGGCGCGATCTGGCTGCGTAAAGAGGCACGCGCCTTCGGCCGTGTCTGGGAAGTGCTGACGGATGATTTGCAGGAGGCGCGCGGATGACCGGCGTGCCTGCCATCCGGCTCAACGATGTATGGAAGAGCTTCGGCCCCACGCAGATCATCCACGGTGTCAGCCTGGATGTCACGCGGGGCGAACGTCATGCGATCATCGGTCCGAACGGTGCAGGCAAGACCACGCTGTTCAACCTGATATCGGGCCGCTTTCCGATCACGAGCGGGGCCATCGAACTGAACGGACAACGGATCGATGGACTGCCGCCGCAACGCATCAACCGGCTGGGGCTGTCGCGCAGTTTCCAGATCACCTCGATCTTTCAGCGGCTGACCGTATTCGAGAATCTACGCTGCGCCCTGCTATGGAGCCGCGGTTATCGTTACTCGTTCTGGCACCTGCTGGCGCGGCAGCGTGCGCTGAATGAAGCTGCCCAGGAGTTGCTCGAGGATCTGAACCTTGCCACGCGTCGCGATGTTGCTGCCGGGTTGTTGTCCTACGCGGAGCAGCGCGCGCTGGAAATCGGCATGACCGTGGCCGGCCGTGCCAGCGTGATTCTGTTGGACGAACCGACAGCCGGGATGAGCCACAGCGAAACAGAATATGCCGTCGGACTGATCCGGCGCGTGACGCAAGGCAAGACATTGGTCGTGGTGGAGCACGACATGCGCGTCGTGTTCGACCTTGCCGACACGATCACCGTGCTGGTCTATGGCCGGGTGATCGCATCCGGACCGCCAGCGATGATCCGCGCCAGCCGGGAAGTCCAGGAAGCCTATCTTGGGAAGCTCGCCGCGTGATGCTCGAAGTTCACGACCTGCACGCGTTCTATGGCAAGAGCCACATCCTGCAAGGCGTGGAGCTGACTGTCGGCGAGGGTGAGATTGTCTCGCTTCTCGGCCGTAATGGCGTCGGCCGTTCAACGACATGCAAAGCGATCATGGGCTTGGTGCCGCCTGTCGGCACCATCCGGTATCGGGGTCGCGACCTCGCGGGCATGCGAGCGAATTTGATCGCCAAAGCGGGTATCGGCTATGTGCCCGAGGATCGTCAGATCTTTCCGACACTGACAGTGCGCCAGAACCTGCTGCTCGGCTTGAAGCACGCTGGCAAGTTCGGCCGCTGGAATTTCGATGACGTGTTCAGGCTGTTTCCCAACCTGGCCGAACGGCAGCACAACGCCGCCGGCGTGCTGTCCGGTGGCGAGCAGCAGATGCTGACCATGTGCCGCACGCTGATGGGCGATCCGGACCTGATCCTGATCGATGAGCCGACAGAAGGGCTTGCTCCGATGCTGGTGGAGCAGGTTGGCCGGCTGTTGGAGGAGATCGCGCGGCGCGGAGTGGCGATACTGCTTGTCGAGCAGAAGCTCACCATCGCACTGACGATTTCGCATCGGCTTTACGTCATGGGTCACGGCCGTATCGTGTTCGAAGGCATGCCTGCGGATCTCGAAGCCAACGCGGACATCCGTCGCGAGTGGCTCGAGGTCTGACGCGATGGCTGACGCGTCGCGTCGTCCTCTCGGTCCGGCGCCCGACGCAGCAAGTCTCCACGACGCGGCGCTTGCATATCTCGCGCGATATGCGGCGACCGAAGCGGGTCTGCGCCGGGTGCTGGAGCGTCGTATCGAGCGCTGGGCGCGGCGTGCGGCGGATAGTGATGCGGAAACGGTGGCCGCCCAGGCTGCGACCGCGCGTGCGATGGTGCGGGATGTCGTCGCTCGTCTGGTCGAGGCGGGAGCAGTGAACGATGTGGTCTTCGCCGAGAGCCGCGCGCGCAGTCTGGTACGAGCCGGACGGTCGCGTCGCGCCGCGGCCGCGAATCTCGCTGCGAAGGGAGTCGATGCTGCCACCGCGCAGGCTGCTGTGTCACACGACGACAGAACTGAACTCGCCGCGGCTCTGGTGTTGGCGCGCAAGCGCCGCATCGGCCCGTTCCGCGCGGGTCAAATGCCGGACGAAGCTGGGCGGCAGCGTGAACTCGGTGTGCTGGCGCGGGCGGGCTTTTCGCAATCGCTTTCCCGGCAGGCGCTGGCAATGGACCCAGCAGAGGCAGAAACGCTGGTCAACCAATTGCGCCGGTGAAGCTCCACGACGCCGGGACGCGTTGGTTAAGCCTTTGCGAGCATCACCGAATGTGAGGCCAGCCGTCGATGTAGCGCGTACATCGGGATTGCCAGCGCCGATACCGCGGCAGCGGCGAGCAACGCGCCCTCTGGACCGCCGGAAACGTCCGCCGCCCAGCCACATAGCGCGGGTACGACCGCTCCACCGGCGTAGTACATCGAATAGAACAGCCCCATCCCGACGGCACGGTTCTCCGGCCGCGCGGAGAGCGTCCCCACGGCCATGATCACACCGGGATGGAATGAGCCGATAACGCCGATCACGATGGCGCATGTCACTGGCCAGTCCAGCAAAGCCGCGCCAGTCATGCCGATCACCAGTGCCGATGTGCCGATCAGGAAGATGCGGAAGGCGCCGAACCGCGCCGCCATACCCGCACCCATCAGCGTTGCCGGAACATTGCCCCAGGTGGCAATCGTCAGAACGAGGCCAGTCAGCACCAGCCCCTCACCGCGCACCGCCATCACCGACGGGATATAACCCGTGTAGCCTGAATATCCCGCCGTATAGGCGGTCCAGATCAGCCCGGCGATCACCAGCAGCAGGCACTCCCGTGCACTCGGCAGCGAGAACGTGTTCAGACGCGGCGGGGCAAGCGGTGCGGGACGGAAGCTGGCGAGGAACAGCGCCAGAGAGATCGCCATCGGCACCGCATCGGACAGAAAGGCAGCCTGCCAGCCGTAGGCGAGTGCGAGCGGCGGCAGCACAAGCTGCGCCGAACCGACACCGATCGGATAGGCAGCAACGGACACACTGACCGCGAGCATGAACCTGCGTCCGGTGAACCAATCCGCGATGATCTTGTTCTGCAGCACGATCATTGCGACCGCGCCGATACCGGCGGCGCTGCGGCCAAGGCCGATGCCGGTCGGCCCGCTCGCCATCGCACTGACCACCGGTCCGAGCACCATGGCCGCCATGCCGCATCCAAGCACCAGGCGGTCACCAAACCAACGCGCCAGGAACCCGAGCGGCAATGCGAGAAAGCCGCCCAGCAGCATGAAGGCGCCGATGAGCGTTCCAAGGCCCGCATAGTCGAGCTGAAACCGCTGCATCAGCTCTGGCCCGAGGGTCGGGACGGTCTGATACTGATAGCCGAAGCCGATCCGGGCGAGCGCCACCGCGGCAAGAATGAGCCAGGGCCTGGCGCCCACGTTCCCTCCTGATTGGAAAAGCCTTCCTATTCTGCCAGCCGCTTTTCCATCTTGACGAAGGTCGGTTCGGCATAGCCGGGATGCGCGCCGCGCCGCGTCTCCACGAACCCGCAGGAAGCGAACAGGCGGCGGTTGTCCAACAGGACCAGTCGAGTGCTCAGATGGACGCGCGGCATGCCCATTGCCTTGGCCGCGGCCTCCGCCGCTACAACCAGCGCTCGGGCAATGCCTTGGCCGCGAAAGGCCGACGCCACGGCCAGCCGCCCCAGATACAGGCCGCCGTCCTGCTCTTCCCAAAGCGCCGAACCAGCGAGTCCCCCGGCAACTTCCGCCACGGCACCCCCGCCACCTCGGAGCATCTCGAGCACCTCGCCCTCGGTCACACGTAGCGCCGATGGCAGCGGATCCGTGACGACAGACTGGCTGGCGAAGGCGGTCCGGACCAACGCCGCGACCGCGGCGGCATCATCGTCCCGCATTGGCCGCAGCGTGAACCTGATCTCCCCCATCAGGGCGAAGGTAGCCCGCGCGGCGGACCATGCCTATGTTGGGGGCGATGTCTGAAACTCCCGCCTTCCTCGACGGCGGCCGTCCGCCGGTGCCCGACATCGTCGTGCCGCGCGGCGTAACGCCCTTCTACCTGCCGCGTCGGCCGGTGCGCGGCCGACTGGTGCGGCTGGGCCCGCTCGCGCACGCGCTGCTGACCCGCCATCCCAATCATCCTGCCGTCACCCGGCTCACCGGCCAGTCGCTCGCACTGGCTGCGGCACTGTCCACCGCGCTGAAGTTCCGTGGCTCGTTCAGCCTGCAGGCGAAGGGCGACGGCCCCGTTCCGATGCTGCTGGCCGACTGCACCGACACCGGCGCACTTCGCGGCTATGCGCGAGCCGAACCGAAGAAGCTCGAGGCGCTGCTGGAGACCGAGCCCAGTCCCGCCGCGGACCAGCTTCTCGGCGGCGGCTATCTTGCCTTCACGGTCGATCAGGGCCCCGACAAGAACCGCCATCAGGGTATTGTCACCATCGAAGGCGGCAATCTCGCCGAGATGGCACTGCACTACTTCCGCACCAGTGAGCAGCTTCGCTGCTTCGTCCATCTGGCCTGTGATGAGACGCCGGATGGCTGGCGCGCCGGAGCGCTGATTCTGGAAAAGATTGCCGGTGCGGGCGGCATTGATCCATCCATGGACGCGGAGGCACAGGAGGAAAGCTGGCGGACTGCCACCACGCTTGCAGCGACGCTGACCGACGGCGAACTGCTGGAGGATGGATTGCCGCCGGAACGACTGCTCTATCGGCTGTTCCATACTGAGGGCGTAGCGACTGACCGGGCGCGTGCGCTGTCCTATGGCTGCCGCTGTTCGCGCGCGCGGCTCGTCGGAATATTGGAAGGCTTTCCACCCGACGACTTGGACCACATGGCGGTCGATGGCGACATCGTGATGACCTGCGAATTCTGTAACTTTGACTTTCGCTTCCCACGCCAGGACGTCCGCGGCCGCAGTTCCGCGTCCTGATCCACTGCCGGAGCTCTGAATGCTGACGCGCCGCCGCTCGCTGCTGTTGCCAATGCTGCTCGCCGCCTGTGGCCAAAGCCAGGAGAGGCGCGAGTTCACGCCATTGCACTACAGTCATTTGACGCCGCTGCCGCTGAACGTCGCGGTAATCCAGGTGGAGCAGCGCTACGTTCCCGCGGTCGGTTCGTCTGATGTCAGTCAATACGATCCGATGCCGCCGTTGTTAGCCCTGCGCAACATGGCGGAAGAGCGCTTGCAGGCAATGGGCACTCTCGGTCAGGCGGTTTTCGCGATCCAGAATGCATCGCTTGTGCAGCGGGGAAACACGATCATCGGCAACTTTGCTGTTGAGCTGAATATAATGACTGCGCCCGGCGTGCGGACTGCGTATGCGCAGGCGACCTCGTCAGGCACCTACACCGGTGATCTGGATGATCTGCCGGCACGCTTGTACGACATGACCAAGGACATGATGGATCGGATGAACGTCGAGTTCGAATACCAGGTCCGACGGTCCCTGGGCACTTGGCTGCTCAAGCCGGGTGCAGCGCAGGCGCCGGTCATGCAGCAGCCATTGTCGCCCACGCCATCCGAGCTACCGCCGCCAACTACTGTACCAGCAACTCCATGATCTGGGGCTGCCTTGACGCCATCGTTTGGCGTCGTCATACCCGCCGGTATTCCGCGTAAACGATCAGGAGGACGTTGCAGTGCCGCGTTCGATCTCGCGGCGCGCTCTTACGCGCGCATCAGTTTTGACGTTGGGCAGTTTTGCCATCCTGCGACATGCGAGAGGCGACGCACCGATTGAACTGCGTTGCTCGCTCGACACCGCGCCATCACACCCGCGCAATGTCGCGTTCCGTGATTATCTCGGCAAGCTCGAGGAAGCCTCGGGCGGTCAGGTAAAGACCAAGCTGTTCGAGAGCGGCTCGTTGTTTCCGGACCTGCAGGTGGTGAAGGCGCTGGTGCAGGGCCAGGTGGAAATGGCCTGCCCTGGCACATGGACGATCACCGGCTTCGTGGCCGATGCCGACTTCTCGCAGTTGCCGGCGTTCTACGGCCGGCCGATCGACACGGTGCACAAAGCGACGGATGGCGCCGGCGGCAAGTTCGTCAATGCCGAAATCACGAACAAGCTGAAGGTCGAAGTGCTGGGGCCGTGGTTCGATCTCGGCTTCAATCATTGGTATTCGACGCGCAAGCCGCTCAACTCGGTCGCCGACCTCAAGGGCATGAAGTTGCGCAGTCCTGGCGGCGTACTGAACTCCTTCCGCATTCGCTATTTCGGCGGCATCCCGAATGTCACTGCATGGCCGGACGTGCCGCTGGCGATGTCGCAGGGCACATTTGATGGCCTGATCAGCAGCAATGAGAGCGTCAACAGCTCGAAGCTGTTCGACTCCGGGCTACGCTATTCGCTGCAGGACAATCAGGGCATGGGTCTCTATGTGCCGATGCTCAATCCGGCGTTCTGGCAGAAGGCCGGGCCCAAGTTGCAGCAGACGATGACCAAGCTGTGGCAGGACAACATCGCCACCTACCGTGCGAACACCGCCAAGCAGCAGCAGAGTGGCCGCGCCGCACTGGAGAAGCAGGGTGTGAAGTTCGTCGATGTGCCGCAGTCCGAGCTGGACGCGATCCATGCGCAGTATGTGAAGGTCCAGGACAAGGCCGTGGAAGAGGCGCACATCTCGCCCAAGCTGGTTGAACTGGTCATGGCGGATGTCGGCGCCTGATC
>CAYRTL010000106.1:0-1654 GCA_964427005.1 uncultured Acetobacteraceae bacterium | reverse complement strand
CTGCGGCCGCAGACCCAGCGCTGGGTGGAGGTGTTCAACTGCCTGGTCGCAATCGCCTTCACCGTTGGCATGGTGTGGTACGGCTGGGAGGTGGTGGATACCGCGGTGCTGCTGGATCAGCGCAGTTCATCTGACCTGCAGTTTCCGATCTGGATCTACTACGCGGCATTGCCGGCTGGCGGACTTCTGATGCTCATCCGGTACTGCGTGCGGCTGTATCGGTATGTGTTCAGGTTTGATCCGCGGCTGATGAGCATCGGTCATGCCATCGACCATGAGGCGCCCGCCGAACTGACACAGCCGCTGCGCAGATAGCCGATGTGGACAGTCGGCTTTCTGATCATGTTCTTCGGCCTGCTCGCCGCAGGCATGCCGATATTCCTGGTGCTGGGCACCTGTGCGGCGATCCTGTTCTTCGTCTCCGGCCATCCGATGGTCGGCGTGGCGCAGAACATGATCGATCAACTCAACTCCACCACGCTGATGGCGTTGCCGCTGTTCGTCATGGCGGCGACGTTCATGCGCCGCGGCGGTGTCGCCCAGGCGTTGGTGGATCTGTCGGCCGCATGGCTCGGCGGCATCAAGGGATCGCTTGGCCTGGTTGCTGTCGTGTCCTGCTCGCTGTTCGCCGCCATCTCAGGTTCGTCTGTCGCGACTGCGCTCGCGATGGGAACGATCCTGCTGCCGGCGATGCTGGAGCGAGGCTATCCGCGCGGTTTCGCACTGGGTGTGTTGGGCGCATCAGGCACCATTGGCGTTGTTATCCCACCGTCATTGGCGCTGATCCTGTACGGCATTGTGACGGAACAGTCGGTACCACGGCTGTTCCTGGCGGGCATCCTGCCGGGTCTGCTGCAGGCCGGCGCCTTCTTCGTCTGGGTGCTGTTCTACGCGCGATGGAAGAACTTTCCCGTCGAACCCGCGCTGCCGCTGCGCCAGCGCTTGCGCATGACGTGGCGTGGGTTACCGGCAATGGCCGTCCCGATCGTCGTGCTGGTTGGCATCTACGGTGGGTTCATGACGATCACCGAGTCCGCGGCGCTTGCCGCGGTCACTTCGCTGATCGTGAGCGTCGGCGTGTATCGCGGATTCCCGCTCAGCCGCACGCTGGACGTAATAGCGGAAGCACTGCGCAGCGCCGGTGTGATCATGCTGATCATCGCAACGGCGTTGGTCTTTGGCCATTGGATGACCGGGTCGGGGATACCGGGCCAACTGGTCGACTTTGCCGCGCATCGCGGGTTCGCCACGTGGGAATTCCTGCTGACGATCAACGTGCTGCTGCTGATCATCGGCTGCTTCCTGGAAGTGGTGGGAACGCTGCTGCTGGTGATGCCGATACTGGCGCCGGTGCTGATGCCGCTCGGAGTCGATCCGGTGCATTTCGGCATCATCTTCACCCACAACATGGAAGTGGGTCTGGTGCACCCGCCGGTCGGACTGAACCTTTACGTGCTGTCGACGATTTCCGACGCGCCGGTGGGCGAGGTGATCCGTGGCATCCTGCCGTTCCTGATCATCCTGCTGGTGGTCCTGGCGATCATCACCTACGTGCCCGAGCTGACGCTCTGGCTGCCGCGCATGGTGTACGGGTCGTAGTACGGCGTCATTGCGAGCGCAGCGAAGCAATCCCCTGCCCGATGGGGATTGGTCA
>CAYRTL010000105.1:0-17886 GCA_964427005.1 uncultured Acetobacteraceae bacterium | reverse complement strand
GGATCAGGCTTTCGCCCATTGTCCAATATTCCCCACTGCTGCCTCCCGTAGGAGTCTGGGCCGTGTCTCAGTCCCAGTGTGGCTGATCATCCTCTCAGACCAGCTACCGATCGGAGCCTTGGTAGGCCTTTACCCCACCAACAAGCTAATCGGACGCAGGCTCCTCCCCAGGCGACTTGCGCCTTTGGACCTCAGTCATCATGCGGTATTAGCCACAGTTTCCCGTGGTTGTCCCCCACCCGAGGATAGATACCTACGCGTTACTCACCCGTCCGCCACTGACAGCCGAAGCTGCCCGTGCGACTTGCATGTGTTAAGCATGCCGCCAGCGTTCGCTCTGAGCCAGGATCAAACTCTCAGGTTCATCTCACAGCCTTTCGACTGCTTAATGAACAGACCCGAACTCGTATGGTCCGCTCTGGCCACCATGAGTAACCAGAACAGCTTTCAAAGCGTAACTGTTCGCATCAAAGAAGATACGTCCAGACGCCCCAAACGCTAAACCAACGAAGTCCGAGTTCTTACTCACCCAGACCGCCAGTCCAGCCACTCGATCAGCCACCCGCTTGCGCGGGACG
Source organism: uncultured Acetobacteraceae bacterium (assembly GCA_964427005.1). Taxonomy (GTDB): domain Bacteria; phylum Pseudomonadota; class Alphaproteobacteria; order Acetobacterales; family Acetobacteraceae; genus JAMXLO01. The sequence goes on along the minus strand of CAYRTL010000105.1, from coordinate 17,308 downwards.
ACCCGAGGGCGCCGCCAACGTATCCCTTCCTAGCCTATTCATCTGTCAAAGATCGGAGCAAAGTCGATCGTAGTCCCGCAAGAACGGGCCCACCGACTGACTTGCTCTGATGCGCGCCAAACGCGGCGCAGAACAAGAAACTTAGTCCGTCCACACCGAAAAAGCAAGAGGTTAATCTGCTGTCCGGCGCGGCGGGTCGTGGATTTAGGCCCCGCGAAACTGCCGGTCAAGGGCCCGAGACCAGTTTTTCTTGGCCCCGGAACCCAGCCCCGGCAGACCCGCCCTACACCTTCCGGAACTTGTGGAGCGACCGCAAATTCTCGGGCCGCGGCTGGTCCGGCCAGGTCTGCGGCCAGTTCGTCCAGGACACTTCGCCGACATACAGATCGCCCCTGGAATCCACCGCCAGCCCGTGCGGTGCCAGGAACTCGGTTGGCCCCATCCCCGGTCCCAGCCCGCCCAGCCGGGCGATCCGCTTGCCGGTGTTGTCCACGATCGTCACCCGTGGGCCGAGGTTCGGCAGGTTGCGGTTGACCGGCTGCACCGATCCCAACTCGCCGATATAGCAGATCGGGCACTTGCCGGGGGGCATGTACAGCCCGCAAGGACGGTGCAGGTTGTTCCACTGCGTCTCGTAGCGACCGTTCCCGTCGAACACCTGCACCCGGTGATTCTCGCGGTCCGCCACATACACCCAGCCATCGGCGTCACAGGTGATGTTGTGGGCGATGTTGAACTCGCCCGGATCGGTGCCCGGCGCGCCCCAGGACAGCAGCAGCCTGCCGCGTGGCGAAAATTTGTGCACCCGCGAATTGCCGTAGCCGTCAGAAACGTAGATGTCCCCCTGCGGCGACATCGCGGTGTGAGTGCAGCGGTGGAACGGCTCGCCGCTCATGTAGGGCGCTGGCTTACCGGGGATGCCGAGCGTCAGCAGCACCTTGCCGTCCAGCGTGCACTGGCGGACCGTGTGGTCTCCGTCATCGGTCAACCAGATCGTGTCGTCTGGCGCCATGTAGACACCATGCGCACGCGGAAACACTCCCTCGCCCCAGGAGCGCAGGAAGTTGCCTTCGCGGTCGAACACGATCATCGGGTGTTCGCCGCGATTGAACACATAAACGTTGTCGTTCTTGTCCACGCCGACTGAGCCGATTTCCTTGAACGACCAGCCAGGCGGCAGCTTCGCCCAGTTCTCGACCGGTTCGTAAACGAAATCGCCGCTGCCTACGGTGACCATGCGCTTCCCTCCCCTTGGAGATCCGGCCTATTCAGCCGCCCGCCGCACCTCATCATCTCTGAACCGCGTGCGCAATGCGTCCCACTCCGTTGCTCCCACTCGATTGAACGCTTCACGCACGGTCATGTCTTTGCGCGGCACCGGATGCACATGCGTCGCCTTCAGCTCCGCAAGCATTTCGTCGCACGCACCGATCACTGCCTTCAGCAGCAGACCAGGCACGATCGCCAGCCGATACCCCATCTCCTGTGCGCGGCGCAGATCGATCTCGGGCGTCTTTCCGCCGCGTACCACGTTCAGCAGGCATGGCCCGTTCACGCGTTTCGGTACCGCCGCAAGCTCCTCCATTGTCTGCGGCGCTTCGACAAATGCCATGTCGGCCCCTGCCGCCAGTGCCGCGTTGGCGCGCGCAAGCGCCTCATCGAGGCCGGCGACAGCCCGTGCGTCGGTACGAGCGATGATCATGAAGTCGGCATCGCGTTTGGCGGCAACGGCGGCACGGATCTTGGCCAGGTAATCCTCGCGTGAGACGATTTCCTTATCGTCGAGGTGGCCACATCGCTTCGGCGAAACCTGATCCTCGATATGAATCGCCGCCACACCGCGACGCTCGTATTCCTGCACGGTGCGAAACGCGTTCAGTTCATTGCCATAGCCGGTGTCCGCATCGGCGATCACCGGCACATCCACCGAGCGCACGATGCGCGCCGCGTTCTCCACCATCTCGCTCATCGTCAGCAGGCCAAAGTCTGGATAGCCCTGCGAGACCGACGTACCCGCGCCGGTCATGTACACGGCTGGAAAGCCCGCCTGTGCCACCAGCATGGCCGTCAGGCCGTCATAAGCGCCGGGCGCTATCACCATCGTATCGCCGCTCAGCAAGGCGCGCAGCCGACCAGCACCAGTCATTGCCCTTCCTCCCTCGCATCTCAGGCTGCGATGGTAGGGACGCTGCTGGGTGCTGGTCCAGTGTCGAGGTATCGTTCAGAAATTCACCATGTTGCCGATGACGAAGCCCTGCGACTGAATGCTGTTGTTCGCCGGGGAACCAACGGCGCCGGTTATGAAGTTGAAACCGCTCTGCTTGAGATTCTGATACTGATATTCCGCATATACCAGAAGTCCAGGCGCCACCGAGTAACTTGCTCCGACGTCGATCCCTTGTCCGCGCCGCTGGCTGATGCCGGTCAGGGCCACGTTGCCCTGGTAATAGCCTCGCTCGGCCGCCACACCTACAGTGAACGGGCCAGCAATATATTTCGCGCCCACCATATAGGCGATCTCGCTGGTGCCGTTCTGCGGCGCCGGAGCCAAAACGCCGTTGATACGGCCACCAATAATATTGCCGCCTACAGTCAATCCGCCATAGGTCACCGCCACGCCGCCATTGCCGAAGTTCAGTCCGTCATACTTGCCGGTGAACCTGCTGCTGGGAACCGCGGTGATCCCCAGGACAGCCGGCGTGGTGGCACCCGTGTAGTTCGCGTGTCCGCTGAGTCCGTAGGCCGCATAGGCCAGGACACCAACGGCGCCAAACCTCTCCTGATACCGCACGCCAATAGTCACTTGGTTGACGATACGTGCGCCGTCCAGGATGCCGGGACCAGAAGACAGATCAGGGCAGCCCGAGTTCGCGACCGTGCAGCCAAGGCCGGTACCCGTGCCCGCCCCGGTGATGGAGCCGTTCAGTGCATTATTCGAACCGGTCTGACCGAAACCGTTCGAGGTGTTCGGTGCGTACTGCAGGCCAAAATCAAACCCGGCGAATTGCGGCGACAGGTACACCGCTTTCGCATACGCGTACTCATTACCGTCGCCTGAGAGAAACAGCCATGGCACCGCCGCATTGGACGGAATCAGGCTGGCAAGATCGCTGCCATTTTCCAGATTGCCGGTTGGCAGGAACTGGAATGTGGTGACGCCGTTGTCGAACAGGCCGATAACGCCGTCTGCCTGGCCGAGACGCAAAATCCCCCATTGGTCGCCGGCGACATAGGTGAAGGCGCGACGCACGAACAGCGTATTCAATGACGAGTAACCGCTGGCACCCGAGCTTCCGTTATTGCTGATCTGCCCCGTGAAGTTCTGCCGAATTTCGATGCCTGCGCCGTAGCGTAGACCATTCGTCGCCATCGCATCGGCTCCCAAATAGAGGCGCGCATAAGTAAATATCGTATCCGGCGCCCGCTTGACCGGGCCCTCGCCATTGTTCCCGAGCAAGGCACCGAGGCTGCCTGCGGCCGGCGCCGTCGCAAGGCGCTGATCCGCACTGCTCCAGAAGCTGGAGAAGCCCGCATTCACCCGGCCATTGACGTGGACGACGATGGTGCCCGGCGTCGGCACCGCGAACGTGCCGGGCTTGGCCTGCGCGTAGGTATTGTTGTTGTCATTGGCGGTCGCCATCGACTGCCCCGTCGCTGGCCACGCCACCTGACCCTGCGTGGGCGCTCCAGGAGCAGCAGACTGGGCCCATGCGGCATCTGCGGCCATACCGGAACCGACCACTGCCACGCACGCCAGCAATGCCTTCCGCATCTTTGCTTCTCCGGCCGCTCGTTCCCCTCGAAATAAGTCGTCGCTGCCGTGGTTGCCGCACCTTGTGCGTGACTAATCTGTGATAGTTGCACCACATGTTGCTTCGGTACCACAAGTTTCATTTATAGCACGCGGGTTGGCAAGCGAACCAACCGCGGCTTGAATGGCTGCACACCAGCACCCAGGAGCGGCCGGATGTCCGACTTCCCAAAGTTCGTACAGATCAACGAGGAGGGGCCGCGCGAGGGCTTTCAGTTCGAGAAGGGGCCGATCCCCACTGAACGCAAGATTGAGCTGATCGACGCGCTATCGGAGACTGGGCTCAACCACATTCAGGTCGCGTCCTTCGTCAACCCGAACCGCGTGCCCGGATGGGCCGACGCCGATGAAGTGGTGCAGCGCTACAAGCGGGAGCCCGGCATCCACTACACCGCACTGTGGCTGAACATCAAAGGCCTGCAACGCGCGCTGGAGTACAGGAACAAGCGGCTTGACATCGAAGGCTCGTTCTCGCTGACGGCTTCGCCGACATTCCTGGCAAGGAACCAACAGCGCTCGATGGAGGACAACATCCAGCAGGCGCACGAGACCATCAAGCTGTACAAGCACCACGACATCCCGCTGAAGCGCGCCAGCATCATGGCGGCGTTCGGCTGCAACTTCGAAGGCGAGATTCCGCATCAGCGCGTACTCGACCTGATGCAGCAACTGCTGGACATCTGCGCGGAGCACGATGTGAAGCCACAGGTGTTCTCGCTCGCTGATACCATGGCCTGGGCAACGCCGAAGTCCATCAAGCAACTCGTCGGCAAGGTGCGCGAGCGCTTCCCCGAGCTGACTCTGTCGCTGCATCTGCACGATACACGCGGCATGGGAATCGCGAATGCGTATGCGGGACTCGAAATGGGCGTGGCGATCTACGATTCCACCGTTGCAGGCCTCGGCGGCTGTCCGTTCGCCGCGCACAAAGGCGCCGCCGGCAATGTCTGCACCGAGGACCTGGTGTTCATGCTGGACGAAATGGGCATTCAGACCGGCATCGATCTCGACAAGCTGATCGAAGTTGCCCGCCTCGCCGAGGACATCGTCGGCCATCCATTGCCAGGCTCGGTCAAGATGGGTGGCAGCCTGAAAGCACTGCGCGAGAAGCTGCACTGAGCACCACAGGTAAACCTGGGAGAATCATCCATGTCCCTGACCAAGACTCTCGGCCAGTTCGTCGCCGACTTGTCACCCAATCGAATTCCCGAAGAAGCCGTTCGCGTCGCGCGCCTCGGCTTCATCGACTGCATCGGCACCATGATCGCCGGCCGCCGCGAAGACTGCGTGCGCATCATGAAGCAGGTGCTGGCGCCTGCGGATGGGCCGGCCACCATCACCTTCGGCAAGGAGAAAAGCACCGCACCCGAAGCCGCCTGGATCAACGGCACCGCTGCGCATGCGCTCGACTACGACGATGTCGGTTTGCGCGGCCATCCAAGCACCGTCCTCGTACCCGCGATCCTCGCCGAAGCAGAAGCACTTGGTTCGACCGGCGCGGACATGATCGTGGCGTACGTCGCCGGCTATGAGACCTGGGCGGAACTCTTTCGTCGCGACTCAGGTCTGCTGCACAAAAAAGGCTGGCATCCGACGGGCCTTTACGGTGCCGTGGGTGCAGCCGCGGCCTGTGCATCGTTGCGTCGGCTCGACGCCGACAAGGCCGCGCAGGCAATTGCCCTCGGCGCTTCGCAAAGCTCCGGCCTGATGGCCAATTTCGGCACGATGACCAAGCCGTTCCACGCCGGGAAGGCCGCGCACGCCGGCATCATGGCCGCGCGGCTGGCGGAGGCTGGCTTCACTGCAAGCACGGATGCGCTGGAGCATCCGCAGGGCTTCCTGCACGCGATTTCGCCGACAGGAACCGAGGACCGCACAAGTGAAGCAAAGCCTGGCGAGAACTGGGCCATACTCACCCAAGGGCTCGGCATCAAGAAATATCCAACCTGCTACTGCACGCATCGCGCGATCGACTGCATGCTGGACCTGGTGAACGCGAAGCCGATCAAGGCAGACGAGGTGAAGAAGATCACCGTCAACATCAGCGATTATTTCGCGACGGTGCTGCGCAACCATCAACCCGACACCGGCCTTGCCGCGAAGTTCAGTATGGAATTCGCCATGGCCAGCGGTATCGTCGCGAAGCGCGTCGGCTTGCGCGAGCTGACCGATGAATTTGTGCAACGCCCCGATATCCAGGCGCTGATGCGCAAGGTCGAAATCGTCACCACGACCGAATACGACGATGACATGCCCGGCGCTGCCCCCCAGGATCAGGTAACGGTGGAGCTGACCAATGGCAGCACCATCGCCGGCGAACCCGTGAGGCGCGCAACCGGACATGCATCGCGACCGCTGACCGAGGCGCAGATCTACGACAAATTCGCCGACTGCCTGGATGCAGGCGAGTCCGACATCCCGGCCGACGTCCTGTTCAAGCGCCTGTCACAGATCCAATCGATGTCCGCTCAGCAGATCACCGCGTTACAGTAGCGGCACAATCAGTGGCACGGCGGATTGGACCCCGCCGTGCCGCTCGGTTATGGTCCTCACAACAAGATATCAATCAGGGAGGGCCGTCACATGACCGCCAACACTACGCGCGTGCGTCGTCGCGCTATCCTGCAAGGAGCAGGCGGGCTCGCAGGGGTTCTGGCACTCGGCAAGGCGCCCGCGGTTGCACAGACCCAGCCCACCAAGCTGATCATCGCCCATATTACGCCGGTTCCGGAATCCGGTGCCGTCGCCCTCGACTGGTTTGCCAAGGCGATGACCGAACGGTCGAAAGGCGAGCTGCAGGTCGAATTCCATGGCGGAACCTTGCTGACCAAGGAAATCGACGTGATGAACGGCGTGAAGACCGGCAGCGTCGCCATCGGCACTCCCTCCGGTGCTGCCGCGACCATTTTTCCGGAAATGGGTGTGTTCCTCGTTGGCTATCTGATCAGTTCCTACGACCAGGCTTACAAGCTGCTGAATGGAAAAGTCGGCGATCAGCTCGACAAGACGTTCCAGGAGAAATACGGCGTCAAGGTGCTGTATTACTTCGACTACGGCTTCCGCCATTTCTGGAACGCCAAGCGCCAGATCAACGAGCCGCGCGACCTCCGCGGCCTGAAGATCCGCACCCAACCATCGAAAGTGTTCACCGACACCGTCAACGGTATCGGCGCCGTTGCCGTGCCACTTGGCTGGGCCGAGGTAATCACCGCCGCGCAGCAGGGCGTTATCGACGGCGCCGATCTGCCTGTCGTCAACATGGTGCCGCTTAAGGCATATGAAGTATCAAAATACTACTCGATGACCGGCCACAACTACGGCTCGACGCTGGTCGCGATGAACCTCGGCATGTGGAATGCGCTGCGCCCCGACCAGCAGAAGCTGATGATGGATGGCGCTCGCGAGGCGCAGGCGATCATGCGCAAGAACACCGAGACCATCGACTCGCTCGCAGAGGCGAAGAAGCTGCTCGAGCCCCTCGGGATGACGGTGAACATGCCGGATCACGCGCCGTTCAGGAAGCTGGCGCAGGAGAAGGTGTGGCCACAGTACCAGAAGCAGTACGGCGAGTTGTGGGACCTGATCACATCCACCACAGTCTGATACAGTGACGGCCCGCGCTGTCGAGAGGACGATGCAAATCGTCCTCGTGCTTCCGAAAATCCTTGTCGGCGGCCTCGTTCTACTGGCCATTGGCGTCATGCTGTACGGCGTGTTCATGCGGTACATCATGCTGCCGATCACCGACTGGCTGGACATGGATCCGATCAACTTCTTCTGGGTCGAGGAAGTCGGCGAAACGACACTGTGCTGGCTCACCTTGGTCGGCGCAGCCGTAGGTGTGGCCGAGCGCAGCCACTTCACCCTTACACTGCTGTCGCAGCATTTCTCGCCGCGATCGCAACACGTGGTCCATGTCGCCAACAATCTGTTGACCGCCGCATTTGGCGCCATAGTGGCCTGGCTCGGCGTCAAGCTGGCGATCCTCAACTCGGTTCTGACATCGCCGGCGCTGGAGTTCAGCCTGGCATGGCTCTACGCCTCATCAGTTGTCGGCGGCGTGCTCATTGCTCTGTACGCGTTGCGAGCCGCGGGTGATCCGGCCGGCCCTGACCACGGCATTATGGACGTAAGGGAATAGCGCGTGGTCCTCGCAGCGACGTCGGTGGTTTTTGTCGGCCTGCTTCTGCTGTCGCTGCCGATCGTATTCTGCCTTGGCACCGCTGGCGTGGTCGGATTGTGGATCGGCGGCTTCCCGATGCAGCAACTCGGATCGAGCCTGATCGCCGCATCGCAGAGCTGGGTGCTGCTAGCCATTCCATCCTTCGTGTTCGCCGGCAGCCTGATGGAACGTGCCGGCATGTCGCACTCACTCGTCGAACTGGCACGCGCACTCGTCGGCTGGCTGCGTGGTGGTCTCGGCATGTCGGTCATCGTCGTGTCCTATTTCTTCTCCGACATCTGCGGCTCCAAGATGGCGGAAGTGTCCGCACTCGGCTCCGCATTGGTGCCGCCGCTCCGCCGCGCCGGGTATCGCGCGGAGGATGCCGCATCGCTCATCGCAGCCGGCACCGCGATGGGCATGCTGGTGCCGCCGGCGATCTTCATGATCGTCATCGCCGCCGTGACCAACCAGTCGGCGGTCGCGCTGTTCCTCGCGGGCTTCATTCCTGCCGCTGTAGTTGGCCTTTGCCTGTGCATCCTGGTGCTGATTCAGGCGCACATCCTCGGCTGGCCAAAAGACACCGCGATGAGCTGGCAGCGTCTGCTGCGTGCTTCGAAAGACGCCGCAGTGCCGATGGTGATCCCCGTAGTGATACTCGGCGGCTTCTATCTCGGCGCCTTCACCGCAACCGAAGCCGGCGCCATCGTTGCCTTCTACTCATTGATCGCGGCGAAGTTCTATTACCGGAACGTCTCCTGGATGCAGGTTTTGCACATTGCCTACGACAGCGGCGTGCTGACCGGCGTGGTGATCTTCCTGCTCGCCGTGGCCACGGTGTTCCAGTACCTGATGGGACTTTCCGGCATGCCGGAACTGCTGGGTCGCGTGCTGCAGCCGCTCGAAGCGCAGCACTGGCTGTTCCTCACAGGCGTGGCTGCCATGACGCTGGTGTTTGGCATGCTGCTGGAAGGCCTGCCTGCTGCGGTGGTGCTGATCCCGGTGGTTTTTCCGGTCGCGACCAAAATCGGTATCCACCCGGTGCACTTCGACATCGTGCAAACGGCCGCCGTCGGTATCGGCCTGTTCACGCCCCCATTGGGCGTGGGTCTGCTGATGTCGCTGCGTTTCGCCCGCGTGCCGGTATTCCAACATGCGCGCAGCTACTGGCCCTACCTGCTGGCATTGCTCATCGGCATGATGCTGATCATCTGCATCCCCGAACTCTCACTGTTCCTGCCGCGCAGTGCCGGGCTGATCAGATAGAGTTGGTCACGTCCAGAGCGGATCGATCGGCCCCTTCCCTGCCAGTACGGACGCGATGTTGTCCAGCGCTCGGAAGCCCATTGCGTTGCGTGTCTCAACCGAGCCGCTGCCGATATGCGGCGACAGAATCACGTTGTCCAGCGCGGCGAACCGCATGTCGTAATCAGGCTCCGAACGGAACACGTCCAGTCCGGCGGCAAACAACTGGCCCGACTTCAACGCATCGATCAAAGCGTCCTCATCCACCAACCCGCCGCGCGAGACATTTACCAGCACCGCGCCGCGCTTAAGCTTCGCCAGCGCCTCCGGATTGATGATCTTGTCCGTCGCCGGCCCGGCCGGCGCATGCAGCGACAGGAAGTCGCAGTGCGGCAGCATGTCGTGGAACGACGCGAAATACTGCGCGCCCTGCTCCAGCTCTGGCGGCAGGCGATTTCGCGAGTGATACAGCACCGTCATATCGAAGCCACGCGCCCGCTGCGCCATCGCGCGCCCGATCCGCCCCATTCCCAGAATGCCCAGCGTCTTGCCGGTCACCCGTACGCCCAGCAGGTCGCCCTGGCCGATGCGATAGCGCCAGCCAGCCCGCATGATCTTGTCGTACTCATAGGCGCGCCGTGCCGCCGCCAGCAGCATCATGAAGGCGAAGTCCGCGGTGCATTCGGTCAGCACGCCCGGTGTGTTGGTCACGATCAGGCCGCGCGCCTTGGCTGCAGCGACATCGATATGGTCGAAGCCGACGCTGCTGGTCGCGCCAACGCGCACGGTCGCCGGCAGCCGAGAGATTGCTTCCGCGGTCAGCGGCAGCGTGTTGGTGAACAGGATAGCCTCGGCGCGATGCGCCGTGGCGGCATCGATCACCTCCGCCGCGGTCATGTCGTTCTTGCCCTCCGCCACGACGGCGTCGAATTCCTGTCGCGCCCGCGCCACGACGTCGCGCGGCATCAGGGCAGCAAACACCAGGCGTGATCGCATTAGCGGCTCCGTTTTGTTGAGCCTTTTATGGTCAACCAAGCCCCGTTGCGAAAGAGGCGATTACACTCCCCGTCATGCCGTGGCTTGGCCACGGCATCCACGTCTTTTGAGAGCCGTCTAGACGTGGATGCCGGGCCTGCGCCCGGCATGACGTGAACGGACGTCCTTGCCACACAGACATCGAACGGGTTCACTGGCCCCTTCGTGCACCCGACCCGAGGACTTGATGCCTTCTGCTCGACTGGCCGTCGATATCGGCGGCACCTTCACTGACCTTGCGCTCGAGCATGACGGCAGGCGCTTCACCATCAAGGTCCTCACCACGCCTGCCGCGCCCGAACAAGGCGTGCTGGCCGGCGTGGGCCAGATCCTTCAGGCATCCGCCGTGTCCGCGGCCGATATCGGCATTGTCATCCACGGCACCACGCTCGCAACAAACGCGGTGATCGAACGCAAGGGCGCCCGCACCGCACTGCTCACCACCCAGGGCTTTCGCGATGTGATCGCAATGGGCAACGAAAGCCGCTACGACCAGTACGATCTCAATATAGTCCTACCGGAGCCGCTCGTGCCGCGCCATCTGCGCCTGCCGGTTCCCGAGCGGCTGGATAACGAAGGCAACGTGCTGCTGCCGCTCGACATTACCGCGGTGCGCGCTCTCGTCCCAGTGCTGCGACGCGAACGGGTCGAAAGTATCGCCGTCGGTTTTCTGCACGCCTTCGTCAACCCCGCACATGAACGTCGCGTCCGCGACATCCTCGCCGAGGAGATGCCCGAAATCCCGGTCTCGCTGTCCAGCGAAGTGTCGCCCGAAATGCGCGAGTGGGAACGCTTCTCCACCACCGTTGCGAACGCCTATGTGCAACCACTGATGGCGCGCTACCTGCGTGAACTGGCAAACGGGCTGCACAGCATGGACGTGACCGCTCCTCTCTTCCTCATGATGTCGGGAGGCGGCCTCACCACGATCGACACCGCGTGCCGCTTCCCGATCCGTCTGGTCGAAAGCGGGCCAGCGGGCGGCGCGATCTTCTCCGCGACCATTGCGCGGCAATGCGGCATTACCAACGTGCTTTCTTTCGACATGGGCGGCACGACGGCAAAGATCTGCCTGATCGACGAAGGCAAGCCGCAGACCGCGCGTGCATTCGAGATCGCGCGCGTCGGGCGCTTCCGCAAAGGCTCCGGTCTGCCGCTGCGCATTCCGGTGATCGAAATGGTGGAGATCGGCGCGGGTGGTGGCTCCATCGCGCACGTCGATACGATGGGGCGCATCGCAGTCGGGCCGGAAAGCGCTGGTGCGGATCCCGGACCCGCCTGCTACGGACGCGGTGGAACGGAACCCGCCGTGACCGACGCGAATCTCGTACTCGGCCGCTATGATCCCGCACGCTTTGCGGGCGGCACCATGCAGCTCGACACGGCTGCGGCGCATGACGCACTGACAGCACATGTCGGCGGCCGCCTGGGACTGACGACAGAAATGGCCGCACTTGGCGTCATCGAGATGGTCGATGAGAACATGGCCAATGCCGCACGCGTGCACGCGATCGAATCAGGCAAGACCTATGAAGGCCGTACGCTGATCGCGTTCGGTGGTGGCGGCCCCGTGCATGCCTGCCGGGTGGCGGAGAAAGTCGGCATCAGGCATGTGCTTGTGCCGTCGGGTGCCGGCGTCGGCAGCGCCATTGGATTCCTGCGCGCCCCGGTGGGCTACGAAGTCGTCCGCAGTCTGTATCAGCGTTTTTCTACCTTCGATGTCGGCGCGGTGAACGTGCTGCTCGCCGGCATGGAGGCTGAAGCCATGGCGGTCGTGGCTCAGGGCAGCTTTGGAGCGCCGACGACTCAGAGCCGCATCGCTTATATGCGATATGTCGGCCAGGGACACGAAATCCCCGTGCCGTTGCCCGCACGCAGGATCGAGGACGAAGACGTTCCAGCGATTCGCGCCGCCTATGATGCGGAATACACGAGGTTCTACGACCGCCCTGTGCCAGGCTCCGACGTCGAGATCATGAGTTACGCGGTGCTCGTCGCCACAGTGCCCGACGATGAGCCGACCATTGCAATAGCAGGTGACGATGCGGTGTTCGCCCCTGATGCGGTGTCTGCGCGAACGCAGTTCGTTCGGGATACCACCACTGGCGAAGCCTCCCCATGGCCTGTCTACGATCGCACTTCGCTTGCGCCAGGCGTGCACATCGCTGGGCCGGCGATCATCGCGGAAGACGAAACCTCCACGCTGATCAGCAGCGGATGGAGCGGCACGATAAATGGCCTCGGCTACATCGAACTGACTCAGGAGACCGCCTGATGGCGCATGAAACCAACGCCCTAGCGCAGATTCATCGCCAGATCATGTGGAATCGCCTGATCGCGGTGGTCGAGGAACAAGCCCAGACGATGATCCGCACCGCATTCTCCACCACGGTGCGGGAGGCGGGCGATCTCTCAGCCGGCATCTTCGACCTGCGCGGACGCATGATGGCGCAGGCGGTCACTGGCACCCCAGGCCACGTCAACTCGATGGCTGAGAGTGTCGGCCATTTCCTGCGCAAGTTCCCCATCGAGACAATGCAGCCTGGCGATCACTACATCACCAATGACCCCTGGCTCGGTACCGGTCATCTGCACGATCTCACCGTGGTCACACCAGCCTTCCATAACACGCGCATGGTCGGGCTTTTCGCCAATACTGCGCACGTGATCGACGTCGGCGGTCTCGGCATGGGCCCGGAAGGCCGATCGGTGTTCGAAGAAGGCATGTACATCCCGATCGTGAAGTGCTTCGATCAGAGCCACGCGAACGAGACGTTCTTCGACTTCATCCGCGCCGGCTCGCGGCTTCCCGTCGAGCTGGAAGGCGATATCTACTCACTGTGCGCGTGCAATGATGCTGGTGCGCATCGGCTGGTCGAGATGATGGATGAGTTCGAGATGGACAGTCTTGAACCGCTGGCTGAGTTCATCTTTGAAAGCTCGCATCGCGCCACGCTGGCCGAAATCGCCCGCATTCCCAAGGGAACCTATCGCGCGGAAATCTGCTCGGATGGCTACGAGGAGCCGGTCACACTGAAGGCGGCCATGACGATTCTCGACGACGGAATCGAAGTGGATTATGCCGGCACATCGGGCTTGTCCTCGCGCGGCATCAACGTGCCGCCTGCCTATTGCCGCGCATATTCCTGCTTCGGCATCAAATGCGTGGTTGCACCCGAGATTCCCAACAACTGGGCCAGCCTCGCGCCGTTTCGCATGAAGATCCCCGAGGGCTGCATCCTCAACGCACCACATCCCTATCCGGTGTCTGTGCGCCACGTAATCGGGCATCTGCTGCCTGATCTGATGATGGGCTGCCTGCATCAGGCCGTGCCGGAACGTGTGACGGCGGAAGGCGCATCGGCGTTATGGAACCCTCCGTTGCGCGGCGGCTCTTCGGTTTCGGGACAGGCACGCGGCAATCGACCGGTTGTGCCCGACTTCGAGATCATCACCTTCAACTCCGGCGGCACTGGCGCACGTCCAACACAGGACGGCCTGAACGCCACCGCTTTCCCATCCGGCGTGCGCACCATGCCGGTGGAAGCAACCGAGAACGTCGCGCCGATCATCTTCTGGACCAAGGAACTGCGGCCGGATTCAGGCGGCGCGGGACGCACGCGCGGTGGCACCGGCCAGACCATGGAAGTGGCTGCGAAAGGCGATCTGGAGTTTGCGGTCAATGCAACGTTCGATCGCATTGGCCACGCACCCAAAGGCCGCGAGGGCGGCCTCGATGGAGCGCCGGGAGCTGTAACGCTGAAGTCGGGCAAAACGCTGCGCGCCAAAGGCTTTCAGGTGATTCCAGACGGCGATCGGTTGATCCTGAAACTGCCGGGTGGCGCCGGCATGGGCGATCCCGCCATGCGCGAGCCCGCGCAGGTCGCACGCGATGTGCGCGATGGCCTCGTATCAGCAGAAAATGCCCGCCTGCTCTACAAGGTCGCGATCAACCAAGACGGAACGCTGGACCAAGCAGGGACGAGGATGTTGCGCGGCTGAAGCCAAAAGGTTACATCTGCTCCTAATCAACAAAGCCCTTTCGCGCCCTGCGGCGGTGGGGCTGCTATACAAGGGAGCGACCAATGGAAGCCGCCATCGAAAAATCGGCAATGCGCAAGATCTACATGCGCCTGTTGCCGTTTGCGATCTTCACCTATTTCCTCGCCTATATCGACCGGATCAACGTCAGCTTTGCCGGGCTGACCATGCGCGGCGATCTCGACATGTCGGCAACAGCCTTCGGCTTCGCTGCGGGAACATTCTACTGGGGCTACTTCATCTTCGAGGTTCCCAGCAACGTCATTCTTGAGAAAGTAGGCGCGAGACTCTGGATCGCCCGCATCATGATCACATGGGGCATCTTCGCCGCTCTGACGGCGCTGGTTGTCGGCTCAACGAGCTTCTCGGTCGTCCGGTTCCTGTTGGGTGCCGCCGAAGCAGGCTTCTTCCCGGGCATCGTTCTCTATTTCACCTACTGGTTCCCGGCCCACCACCATGCGCGCATTGTCTCGGGCTTCCTCATTGGCTTGCCCATTGCGGTGGCTGCCGGCGCACCAGTCTCTACCGCCTTGCTCGGCCTCGATGGCGTATGGGGCCTGCGCGGCTGGCAATGGATGTACATCGCCGAAGGCATACCAACCATCCTGGCAGGCATCGTCACCTTCTTCGTTCTCACCGATAGACCCGAACAGGCGCGGTTCCTTAGCCAGGAAGAGAAAGCCTGGCTCAGCGCCAAGCTCTTGTCCGAGCGAAATGCGAAGGAAGCTGTGCGAACCTTCAGCCTGTGGCAGGGCATGTTCGACGCCAAGGTGCTGCTGCTCGCACTGAACTACTTTGGCATTGTTGTCGCGAGCCTTGGCGTGCTGATATTCGTGCCGCAGATCATCAAGTCGTTCGGCGATGTCAGCAACATGACTGTCGGCTGGCTGACCATGATTCCGTATATCACCGGCGGAATCGGCCTGGTCGTGTGGGGCAAGATATCCGACAAGATGAATGAGCGCCGGTGGAACCTTCTCGTCGCGTGTCTCGTCTCGACTAGTGGCCTGGTGATCGCAGGCGCGACGATGGGAACGTGGTGGGCGCTTGTCGGCCTGTCGATCGCGACATTCGGCTTTTACGGCTCGAAAGGTCCGTTCTGGTCGATGCCGCCGATGTTCCTGACCGGCACCGCGGCGGCCGCTTCGATCGCCTGGATCAACTCCATTGGCAATCTCGGCGGCTTCTTTGGGCCTTGGTATGTCGGCGTGGTGAGGGACATGTCCGGCAGCTACGCTGGCGGGCTGTACGGCCTGGCCTTCCTGTGCGCGATCTCCTCGTTCGTATGTGCGTTCTTCCTGCACATCCCGAACCCGATCCGCGCCCAGGCACAGCCAGTCGGATCACAAGCCGACTAGCTGCCCACATCACGTCGCGCTAAACGGGCGGTTCCTGAACGACCTCGAGGACCGCCCCCATGAGCCTTCGCTGCGACCTGATCATTCGTGATGCCACCGTGTTCGATGGCACCGGCGCGCCGCGCATTACCGCCGATGTAGGCGTTACAGGCGATCGCATTGCGGCAGTCGGTGATCTCGGTGCCGCAACAGCCGATAGGGAGGTGATCGCCACAGGAAAGGCGATCGCGCCGGGCTTCATCGACGCGCACACCCATGATGATCGCGCCGTGCTGTGCGGACCGGAGTGCATGCTGTGCAAAATGTCGCAGGGTGTGACGACAGTTGTCGTCGGCAATTGCGGCATCAGCCTTTCGCCGGTGCGCATGACATCCCGTCCGCTGCCGCCACTCGATCTGCTTGGCGACGAATCGTGGTGGACGTTCGGCAGCTTTGGCGAATACGCCGAACGGCTCATGCGCGATCCCGCACCGGTGAACACCTTCGCGCTGGTCGGGCACATGTCGCTGCGCGTGGAAGCGATGGGCGGCGACACGCAGCGCGCCGCCACCGACAAGGAAGCGGCGCAGATGCAGCGCCGCCTTGCTGAGGCGCTCGCGGAAGGCGCGTCGGGATTTTCCACGGGTCTGTATTACCCGCCCAACATGATGGCGCCGACGTCGGAAGTGATCGCGGTAGCCGAGGCACTGCGCGCAGCAGGCGCTCTATACGTGACGCACATGCGCGACGAGGCGAATGATGTGCTGCAATCGATCGAGGAAACGTTGCAGATCGGCCGTGCGGTGAATGCGCCGGTGGTGATCAGCCACCACAAATGCGCAATGCCGGAGAATTACGGGCGTTCGGTCGAGACGCTGCCGCGGATCGATGCTGGCGCGGCCGCGCAACCCGTCGCTTTCGACGTGTATCCCTATGCCGCCGGTTCCACTGTGCTGATGCCGCAGCGACTGCGGAAGGATGTGCCGGTGCAGATCACGTGGTCAGTGCCACATCCGGAATGCGCCGGACGGATGCTGGATGACATCGCACGCGAGTGGAATGCGACGCCGCGGGATGCCGCCGAACGGCTGGTTCCCGCTGGTGCCATCTACTATCAGATGGACGAGCAGGATGTGCAGCGCATCCTGGCGCATCGCCTCGCGATGATCGGTAGCGATGGTCTGCCGCACGATGCATATCCCCACCCGCGCCTATGGGGCACGTTTCCTCGCGTCCTCGGCCATTACGCACGCGATCTCGGGCTCTTCAGCATGGAGGAAGCGGTGCATAAGATGACCGGACACACCGCCGAAGTATTCGGCTTGGTGGATCGCGGCGTCATCCGCGCCGGCGCTTTCGCCGATATGGTGCTGTTCGATCCGGCGACCGTGCGTGATGCCTCGACCTACGCAGAACCGACCAAGCCTGCCGACGGCATCCTGGAGACATGGATCAACGGCCAGTCCGCATATGTCGCGGGCAAAGGCGCTGTCGCAAACCACGCCGGGCGGCTGGTAACGCGCAACCGCGCCTAATCCTACCCAGCCGTCGTTGCGAGGAGCGGTAGCGACGAAGCAATCCCCTGCACGATGGGGATTGCTTCGTCGCTACCGCTCCTCGCAATGACAGTCATGCCGTCTTTTCTTGCGGAAACGCCAGTGGCACGGCGGCCTGCGG
>CAYRTL010000104.1:4381-18216 GCA_964427005.1 uncultured Acetobacteraceae bacterium | reverse complement strand
AAGCAATCCCCCGCGTGATGGGGATTGCTTCGTCGCTTCGCTCCTCGCAATGACAGGGGTGGCTCGCTGGTGTCGGCGGTCTAATCACACGCCACTGACGTGCGCCCTGCGTGCCCAGTACTCCCAGGCGCGGTCATGGCCGGCTCTGGACTGTTGCATCGCGGCGATTTCGCCTTCGCTGAGATAGATGATGTCGCCGCCCATTCGCATCGCTTCTGCCTGGAGTCGCGCATTGACCTTGGTATATACGGAGGTGTGCACAGCATTCCGGATGGAGGTCGCGGCAACCGACGCACCATGGCCGCGCATCAGCACGACGCTGTTGGAGCCAAGTGTCTCGGCCAGGTCAGCTCCCTGCGCGCCGGTGGTGACCAGCAGATTGGTGTCGCCAAACCTGTCGCGAATATCCCAGATCGGGACCTCGCTTCCGATGCCAGAGGCGACGTGGAGGATCGGTTTGAGTTTCGCGCCCTGCGCGACGGTGAAGGGAATGACCTCGTAGGCGTGGTGATGCACGACAGAGACCACATCCGGACGCTTCTGATAGATGGCGCCGTGAATCGGCCGTTCTACGTACTGCGCACGTCCCCCCAGATCGATAGGATTGCAGTCGAGATCGTATTCGATGATGTCATCCAGCGTCACGAGCTCCGGGGCGCGCGAGCCAGACAGAAAGAACCGGTCGGATCGTTCGGGGTGGCGCACGCTGATATGTCCATAGGCATCGACCACACCCTCATGTGCCAGAATGCGGTTCGCGATGACGAGGTCGCGCAGGAGATCGGGGATGTTCATGGCGGCGCTCCCGTTCCGGTCGGATGTCGTGATAGTGTCCATGAAGCCTAGGCGCACGGTGTGTCACTGACCAGCCTCGGGGGTGGAGACGAGATCATGAAGATTGCAAAGCTGGTGCCATGGCTTGTGAAGGCGGCGGGCACCTATTGGGGCGAATACTTCTTCGTCGAGGTCCGCACCGATGAAGGAATCACCGGCTGGGGCGAGATCACGACCACGACGAAGGTCGCCAACCGCGCCGTGGCAGGGATGATTCGCCAGATGAATGATCTGCTTGTTGGCGAGGACCCGTCGCACATCGAGCGGCTCTGGCACAAGATATTTCGCTCGTTCACCTACACCGGCTCGCGCGGCGCCACGACCAACGTGATCAGCGGCATCGACATTGCCCTGTGGGATATTCGCGGCAAGGTGCTTGGCCAGCCGATTTATGACCTGCTCGGTGGCAAGGTCCGCGACGACATCCTGCTGTATACGCATCCCAATAGCCGCAACTTCGGCACCGATGAGGGTGTAGTCAGCGAGATCCGCGCCATTGTTGATTCGGGACACACCGCGCTGAAGTTCGACCCCTTCCCGCATCCGAACGGCATCGGTGCCGCGGACGACATCTATCTGGACGGCGGCATGAGCAAGCGGGGAGAAAAGATCGCCGTCCAGCTTACCGCCCGCATCCGCGAGATCGCCGGGCCGGACATCGAGATCCTGATTGACGCGCACGGTCGCTTCAATGTTCCGACGGCGATCCGTCTCTGCCGCAGCCTGGAGGATGCCGGCCAGATCGACTGGTTCGAGGAGCCTGTTCCGGTCGAGAGTTATCATGCCCTGCATCAGGTGCGAGAAAAGGTCAACGCGCGCATCAGCGTTGGCGAGCGGCTGCACACACGCTGGGAGATCCTGCCGATCCTGATGAACCGGCTGACCGACTACTTGATGCCGGACGTGACCTGGACCGGTGGGATCAGCGAACTGAAGAAGATCGCCACTCTGGCAGAGACATTCTACATTCCGGTTTCGCCGCACGACGCGAGTGGTCCGATCAATGTTGTCGCCGGCGCGCATGTCATGATGTCCACGCCAAACTTCTATCGGCTGGAAACATCACGGTGGGATCTGTCCAGCTACAACGCCTTCATCACGACACCGCTTGATAACAGCGATGGTCGGCTCAAGGTGCCTGCCAAGCCCGGTCTGGGAATCGAGATGGACATGGATTTTCTGCGAGGAAACGCCATAGACGGCTTCGGAGGATGATGGACATGGGTCGATTGTTCTCCGTTCTGGTGCTTCTCCTGCCGCTTGGAATCCCTGCGCTGGCCGATGACCGGCCGAAGCACGGCGGAACGCTGACCTTCATGATTCCCGCCGACTCATCGCCGAGTTTCGACGGCCATCGCGAGAACACATTCGCGACAATCCATGCGGTCGCACCGTTCTATAGCGTGTTGATCCGGGCCAATCCCCAGAATCCCGCGGACACGAGTGAATTTGTCTGCGATGTCTGCACCGGCATTCCCAATCCGACGGACGACGGCCGCACCTACGCATTTCAGCTTCGCGGCGACGTGCGGTTTCATGACGGCTCCACACTGACAGCGCACGACGTTGCAGCGAGCTGGAACAAAATCGTCGATCCGCCGGAAGGCGTGATCAGCGTGCGCCGCGGCTACTACTCGATGGTCGACAGGATCGAGGTAACCGACGCGAGCACTGTGGTTTTCCACCTCAAATTCGCTACCGCGGCGTTTCTGCCCGCGCTCGCCGATCCATATGCCTTCATCTACAAGAAGGACATTCTCGACCGGGACCCGCGCTGGTTCGAGAAGAACATCATGGGCTCGGGCCCGTTCCGTTTCCACGATTACCAGGCGGGACAATCGATTTCCGGCGTGCGCAATCCCGACTACTACCGGCTAGGATTGCCATATCTGGATGGCTTCGTCGGCATTTTCGCGGACAAGCAGGCGGTCCGGGTTGCCGCGATCAAGTCCGACCGTGCAGCGATCGAGTTCCGTGGCTTTCCACCCTCAACGAGAGACGAGTTGGTGGCCGCTCTGGGCGACAGGATCACGGTGCAAGAGAGCGACTGGAACTGCGGCGCACTGGTAACACCGAACCATGCGCGGAAGCCGTTCGATGATGCACGTGTGCGCCGCGCATTGACGCTGGCGATTGATCGCTGGCATGGCGCCGAGCCCATGTCGAAGATCACAGTATCCCGCACAGTGGGCGGTATCGTGTTTCCGGGCTCGCCCCTGGCCGCAACACGGGAGGAATTGGAACAGATTGCCGGGTACTGGCCTGACATCGAGAAATCACGAGCCGAAGCGAAGCGGTTGCTAAAGGAGGCCGGCGCGGACGGACTGACGTTCGAACTGCTCAACCGAAATGTCGATCAACCCTACAAGTTCAATGGCACCTGGGTCATTGACGAATGGCGCAAGATCGGCGTGCAGGCGACGCAGCGCGTCTTGCCGACAGGACCGTATCAGGAGGCGCTGCGGCACGGAGATTTCGCGGTGGCAATCGATGCCGAGTGCCAGAATATCGTCAATCCGCTGCTCGATGGGACCAAGTATCTGCCGGGATCCGTGTCCGATGCGAATTACGGCAACTATGACGATCCGGTGGAGATCGATCTGTACGACCGGATGTTGCGGGAGCCTGATTTCACTCGCCAACGCGAACTGATGCGCCAGTTCGAGAAGCGCGTGCTGGACACCGAAGCGCACGAGTCTTTTCTGCTCTGGCGCTATCGGATCGTGCCCTACCGCAGCTATGTGAAGGGCTTCAAGATCAGCCCCAGCCATTACGTCAACCAGGACCTGGCGACGATTTGGCTGGATCGATAGCTTGCCTGCCGCGCCGGCCCTCCGTCATGGCCGGGCTTGTCCCGGCCATCAGTCGCGGCACAATGCCGCAGCCGATATCCCATACGATGGCCCACGCTATTAGGACACAATGATGAAGTTTGGCTGGCTCACTCTTGCGCTCTCACCGTCACCTGATGAGGACGCCGTTCGCATCGACCAGCAGATCGAGCAGGTTTGTGCCGCCGAAGCGCTCGGGTTCAGCGATGTGTGGCTGACGGAGCATTACTTCACCGGCGAAAGCGTCTATAATGACGCATTGCTGTTTGCATCGGCGCTGGCGATGCGGACCACTCGAATCCGTATCGGGTTTGCCGTGCTGCAGATGCCGTTCCATCATCCCATCCGCCTTGCCGTGCAGCTCGCCCTGCTCGACAATCTCAGCAAGGGCCGCATCGACGTCGGGATCGGCAAGGGTACGGTTTACAACGAATACGAATTCGTCGGTCACGGCATGCGCAGCAGCGATAGCCGGGAGCGCATGACGGAAGCGATCGACGTGCTGGAACGCGCATGGCGTGAAACACCGCTGGTGTATGAAGGCAAGTATTTCAACCTGCGTGTCCCGGAACTGCGGCCACGAGCTGTGCAGCAGCCTGGTCCGCCAATCTGGCGCAGCGTCATCTCGCCGGGCTCATTCACCGAGTGTGGTCGTCTTGGCATTCCCATCCTGACCGCACGTCTGCCAGTCGAGCGCATCAAGGAACGCTGGACGCTCTATCAGGCTGGTCTGGCCGAGGGCGGCCACGACGACAGAACGCGTGAGCGGCTGCTGGCGCAGGCCGCCCTCTGGCGGAATGTCTATGTCGCGGAGTCCGACGCGCAGGCGGAAGACGAATTATCCGCGTTATTGCTACGCACCCGCGCTCATATGATGCACGTGCGTGCAGAGTACAATCCGCCAGATTTTCTGATCGATCCCGTCATGCTGAACCCGTGGACAAATCCCGCCACTGGAGATGCCGAAGCGCTCGAGTTCGTTCTGCGTACCGGATCGCTGTTCGGCTCACCGGCGCGCGTGCGCGAACAGGTAGCGGCCCTCCGCGACTTCGGTGTGCGGCATCTGCTGTGCCAGACCGGGTTTGGTGACATGAGCCACGAGCAGAACCTGCTCTCCATGCGCCGTTTCGGCGAGCAGGTCATGCCGTCGTTCCTGGGGTAATGGGGGCGCAACACTTAGGAGAGCAGTTGTATTTCGTCATGCCGGATTTGGTCCCGGCATCCGCGTCTTCATGTGGCAAGAAAAGACGTGGATGGCGTGGCCAAGCGCCGCCATGACCTCGAAAAAACGCCAGTTCTCAACAGTGGCTTGAACCGGACAACCGTGGGCTTGGCCCCGGCATGACGCAATGCGATCGGGATCGCGCTCAGCGAAACTCGGTATCAGTACGCAGCCTCCAGCAACCGCATCGCATCCTCGATCTGCTCCTGTGGTGAACGCACACCAGCGTTGGCGTTGAAGTTCTTCACGGTTTCATTCGCGATCGCCTGCAGATCGTCGCGCGGAACCTGAAGCTGGCGCAACCGCGTGGGCACGCCGACGCGCGTGTAGAGCGCTTCCAATGCATCGGCTACGGCAAGTGCAGCCTGCCGCCCATCCATGTTGTGATGCCATACCTGAAGCGCCTCCGCGACCTGGCGCGCGGACCGTACATCCACCTGTTCCGACAGGCGTATCTTCGGTGCGTGGACAACGGCAGTTGATTCGCCCTGCCCTACATGCGGATAGCGCACATGCAGCGCCGTCGAGACCGCATAGTTGCCGGAGAACGCGCCGCCACGGTCTCGGCGAGCCCCGTCGTCCTCGGCGCGGTTCTGCAGGAAAGCAGCGATGCACAGATCGATGCGCAGCGACGGACTATCCAGTTCGTTCATCAACCGTGGGTACGCGCGATGGGCCAGCCGAAACGCATGGTTCCGATCAGCCTCTGCAAGCGGATTCAGATCGGTCTGCGCCATCGCGGCCACCTGGCTGGCAAATACCGTCGTCGATGTGGAGCGGATCAGGTCCGGTGGCGCGCTGAGCAACGCATCATCATCGAGAAAGATCGCCTGCGGACGCGTCTTCGGATCGAAATACTCCATCCGATGATCCAGGTCCGGGTTCTTCAACCCCGTGCCGGCGCGGTTCATCGCACTCGTCGGCGTGGTCGGGATGTTGATAATCGGCGGCTTCGGCGCGAGCAGCCGAGGGCTGTAGGCCGGCTTGCCTTCCGGATATTGCGTCATGATCTCGAACGGGTCGCCTGGTTCCGCCAGGAAGATCGCCACCGCACGCGTGGCAACGATGACGCTGCCGCCACCGACCGCGATCAGCAGATCGGCGCCTGCATCGCGCGCTGCGCTGGTAGCGGCACAGACCGAAGCGTAGGTCGAGTCCTTCTCGATGCCATCGAACGCGCCGGCGTAACGGTCACCCAGCGCCGCCTCGATGCGCCGAACAGTATCAGTGCGGCGGTTCACCGATGGTGAGCAGACCACGAGCGCCCGCTTGACGCGCGCCCGATCCACCGCCTCCTTCAGGCCTTGCTCGATCACCTGCCGGCCGCAGTAGAGCCGCCACGAATACCCCGCCGCCCGGAACGCGTTACTTGTCATCGTCCCCTCATCCGTCACCCGGTAGCCGCCCAGTCTGGACGAGGTGCCACCGATTTGCGACATCCGTCGGTGCCATAATCAGGAAGCCACGTCATGCTTGAAACCCGGGAAGGTGGCTGCCACTGCGGTCAGGTCCGGTTCCGCGCACGGGTCGATCTCGATCTGCTGTCGCAATGCAGTTGCAGCATCTGCACGAAGAAGGGCATCCTCCATCTGCCGATCTTCCCTGATGAGTTCGAACTGCTGCGGGGCAAGGACGCGCTGACGGTGTACACCTTCGGCACCGGCGTGGCGCAGCATGCGTTCTGCAAGCATTGCGGTATGCATGGCTTCTACGTGCCGCGCTCGCAGCCGGACAAGATTACGGTGAATGCGCGATGCCTCGACGACATCGACGGGCCTGCGCTGAAGCCGACGCGATTCTTCGATGGCCGCCACTGGGAGGATGCACAGCGCAAGCGGATCGCCGATGGCGGACACGTTTCGGCAGCAGAATTGAACGGCGCGGTGACGCTGAAGAGCATCCTGGATCGGGCATCAGCCTGAACGCGGACATGATGATCGAGGCACCCATCATCGAGGCTGCCAAACGCCTGGCGCCCGCAGTTCGCGCCGCGCGAGACGAGGCGGAACACATGCGCCAGACGCCGCCCGCGCTTGCCGCAGCGATCACCGCCGCCGGTATCTACCAGATGTATCTGCCGCGCTCGATGGGCGGGCCTGAGACACCGCCGCTGACCGCATTCCGCGTGGTCGAGGAGTTGTCGAAGGTCGATGGCTCGGTCGGCTGGTGTGCCATGATCGCCACGGCTCTGTCGCTGAATGCGGGCCGTCTGCCGGCGGAGGTGGGACGCGAACTGGCCGGCACGCCAGCCGATTATCGCGGCGCCGGTTCGGCGCGCGTAGGGGGCGGCGCATGGGAGGTTGAAGGCGGATATCGCGTGAAAGGCCGGTGGAATTTCGCCAGCGGCATTCAGAATGCGAACTGGCTGTATTGCACTTGCGTTGAGATGGACGGCGACACGCCGCGCAAGGCGGCTTCAGGCACGCCGATACTGCGCGCGCTATGGCTGCCGCGGGAGCAGGTGACAATTGTGGATACGTGGTCGGTGATGGGCATGCGTGGCACGGGCAGCCAGGACTTCACCGTGGAGGATGTGTTCGTGCCCGCGCGGCGCAGCGTTCTCTCTGATGGTGCACCGGCGGAGACCGGACCGCTGTACAACCGCCGCGCCTGGTACGTGACGCTGTGGACGCCTTCGGCGGCGAACGCTTTGGGCATTGCGCGCGGGGCGATTGACAGCCTGACAGAGCTCGCCGCGACCGAAGCCTCCACATTATCCACCGCGTTGCTGCGTGATCGGCCGATGGTGCAGGCGCGCATCGGCGAAGCCGAGGCCTTGGTCAACGCAGCGCGTGCCTACGTGTTCGATGCCGTCGGCCGGCTGTGGGATACGCTCTGCGCCGGCGATACGCCATCGGACCAGCAGATCGCGCAGGCACGTCTGGCGCTGGTGCATGCGATGCATGAGTCGGTCCGCGCAGTAGACAAGGTGTTCCACGCCGCCGGAACCAACGCGATCTACACGCGCCATCCGCTGGAACGCGCATTCCGCGACGTGCACGTCGCGGTTCAGCACGGCGCCGGACTGCCGGGTTATTTCGAGTCTGCCGGCAAGGTGCTGTTCGGACTCCGGCCAGGCGATCCAGGTTGGTGATGAACGGAGACGACAGCATGCGCTGGCAGGGCTTGGCCCTGCCATGACGAAGGAGGATCGGGCTTCGCCCGAGAGCAAACATGAATGAACCAACAGGGCCGCTGAAAGGCTTGCGCATTCTCGATCTCACCACGGTGCTGTTCGGGCCGTTTGGCACGCAGACTCTGGGTGACTGGGGCGCGGAGATCATCAAGGTTGAGAGCCTGACTGGCGACACCTGGCGGACCTCCGGCCAGTTCCGCAATCGCGGCATGAGCGGCCAGTTCATGGCGGTGAACCGCAACAAGCGCAGCATCGCGCTGGACCTGAAGCATCCCGAGGGCAAGGAAGTGCTGCGCCGGCTGATCCCGGCGGTTGATGCGCTGGTCAGCAACATCCGCCCTGCCGGGTTGGCGCGGCTCGGCTTCAGCTATGAAGCGTGCCGCGAGCTCAATCCGCGCATTGTTTATGCGACGGCAGTCGGCTTCGGCCAGGATGGGCCATGGCGCGCGCGACCGGCATTCGATGAGATCATCCAGGCGGCGTCCGGCTTTGCCTCCGCCATGGGTACCGACGAGGAGCCTGCGTTCGTGCCAAGCCTGATCGGCGACAAAATCTGCGGCATGGCGCTGACCTCCGCCGTGACAGCCGCGCTGCTGCATCGCGAGCGCACCGGCGAGGGGCAGATGGTCGAGGTGCCGATGCTGGAGACGCTGGCGGCATTCAACAGCATCGAGATGTTCGGCGGCATGGCGTTCGTGCCGCCGGTTGGACCGTCGGGCTACAAGCGGATGAAGGCGCGGAAGCCAGTGCGCACGAAGGACGGCTGGCTGACTATGCTGCCCTACTCGGGCGACAACTGGTGCGCGTTCTTCGAGGCGGTGGGACATCCGGAGTGCATCGAGGAGTTCCAGGTGCGCGACCCGGTCGCGCGGGCGCGCAACATCGACCGTATCTACGATCGTATGCGCGAGATCGCGATCACCCGGACGACGGCGGAGTGGGAGGAACTGTTGCTGTCGATCGACGTGCCCCACACAGGGTTCGCGAAGCTGTCCGAAGTAACGGAGCAGCCGCATTTGAAGGCGGTAGAGCTGTTTCAGGAACTGGACCATCCGAGCGAGGGCAAGATCCGCCAGGCGCGCCCTCCTGCGCGTTTCTCCGCCAGCCCGGCGGGCGTGAGGCGGCTGGCACCACGGCTGGGCGAGCACACACGGGAGGTGCTGCGCGAGGTGGGATACAGCGATGCGGAGATCGAGGCGCTGGCGGAGAAGAAGGCGGTGCGGGTGGGGTAAGCCGTTACAACAACTGGCCCCCATCCACGACGATCGTCTGCCCGGTGATCCAGGAGGCAAGTGGCGAAGCGAGGAACAGCACGACGTTCGCCACTTCTTCCGGGCGTCCGAGGCGGCCAAACGGAATCGAGCGGAACACCGCGTTATAGAGGTTCGGATTGTCGGTCTTGCGCCGATCCCATACGCCTCCGGGGAATTCGATCGAACCAGGTGCGACGCCATTCACGCGAATGCCGTCGCGCGCATACATCGCTGCCTGCGTCGCCGTGTAGTGGATCACGGCCGCCTTGATCGCGCCGTAGGGCGGCTGTCGCGCAGCCGTCCGCATCGCCGAGATCGACGATGTGTTGACCACGTTGCCCTTCGCTTCCTTCAGCAAAGGCAGCGCGGCCTGCGTCGCGTGCACGATGGCCATCATGTCAACGGCCATGCTGACCGACCAACCTGCCTCATCGTCCGATGAGCCAAAGGCTGATGCGTTGTTGATCAGGACATCGATGCCGCCGAGTGCCTGTCCGGCATCGGCAATGTAGCGGCGGATCGCGGCGCCATCGGCCAGGTCGCAAACACCAGCATGGGCCTTATGACCGAACTTCGCGACCTCGGCGCGCGTTGCCTGCAGCGTTTCAGCACCGCGCGCGCAGATCGAGACGGCGGCACCCGCCTCTGCAAGGCCAAGGGCGACCGAACGGCCGATGCCGCGGCTTCCGCCGCACACTACGGCGCGCTTGCCGGTGAAATCGAAAGCCATGGCTCAGCTCCTCCTATTGGCTCATATGCGCGAGCGCATCCCGCATCGCATGGCTGGAAATCGTGATCAAGCCGTCGAACGGCGTATCCATTTCGATGATCATGAATAGGCAGCCCGAGATTGCCGCCGCACAGATCACGAACGCACTGACGACAGTGGCGTTGAACGGCGCATTGTAGCCGAAGCTCATGAAGATCAGCACGATCCAGGCGACCAGGATGACCAGAAATACCGGCTGGATCGAGCTTTCCGCGCGCTCGATCAGCAACCAGCGCGTCTGCAGCGCGGCATCGATCATTCTGAGTGCGCTTTCGCGTAGCGCGCGGTGATGCGCGTCATCTGTGTTCAGTGCAATGATGGCCAGACGTGCATGATCGAGTGCGGCACCCGCTTGGGCGTCCTCCATGCGGATGGGGTGGTTGCTCTCCTGCGGCCAATGGTCCTCGATGGATTGCTGCGTGTAGCTGCGCAGTGATCTGCGGGCCTCTGCCGTTTCCGGGCCGTAGTCGCGCAGCGTCTGGTCGAGCAGGATCAGGCTGCTGGCGAAGGTGCGCATCTGCGTGTCGGTCGTGTCGAACGAGTTCTTGATGCTGGCGGTCAACAGGCCAAGCACCAGTGACGCCAGCACAGAGATCATGCCGGTGCCGAGTTTGACCGCGTCGTGCGATGCCGTTGAGCGATGCTGCTCCGGTAGCCAGGCATTCAGCCATAATCCCGCCATGGCGGCCATCGACACGCAGGCGAAGACGACGGATGCAACGAGGTATGAGTTCATGCTGACAAGTCTGCGATGGCCACCGGATTCGGCGTAAACTATCGGCCATGACCTTCATCACGGATTTTGCCGATCAGGCGGTCATCCTGCCGCTTGCGTTCGCGGTGGGCATCGCGCTGCTTGTCCAGGGTTGGCCACGTGGCGCTGCAGCGTGGGCGGTGGCCATAGCCGCCACCTTTACGACGACGCTGGTGCTGAAGCTGGTGTTCATGGCCTGTTCCAACAGCTTCGGCACGGTCGCGATCAATACGCCGAGTGGGCATGTCGCTGCGGCAACCGTGGTGGTCGGGGGTCTTGCGGCGCTTCTGCTGCGCAGGCCTGGCATCGCATTCCCGCTGGCTCTGCTCGCGGCGGTCGTCATCGGCGGTTCCCGCCTGATGCTCGGGGTGCATTCAGTGCCGGAAGTGATGGTGGGCGCGTTGGTCGGTCTGGGCGGTGCGACGGTTCTGCTGGTGCTTGCCGGCTCCGCGCCGCCTGGTCTCGACACGAAGCGCATCGTGCTGATCGTGGTGGCCATTGCTGTGCTGTTTCACGGATTGCACCTGCCCGCGGAAGCGCATATCCGCAGCACCGCATTGCGATTGGCGAAGATGCTATCGGTGTGTCAGTCGGACGAGCTGCGGTTATAGACATCGTCCAGCCGGACGATGTCGTCTTCGCCAAGATAGGCGCCGGATTGGACCTCGATCAGGCAGAGCGGGATCTTCCCGGGGTTCTCCAGCCTGTGCACGCAGCCGAGTGGCAGATAGATGCTCTCGTTCTCGCGCACCAGCATGGTCTCGTTGTCGCGTGTCACGAGTGCGCTGCCGTTCACCACGACCCAGTGCTCGGCGCGATGGAAATGCTTCTGCAACGACAGCTTGCGGCCGGGCGACACCACCAGACGCTTGACCTGAAAGCGTTCGCCCTGGATCAGGGTTTCGAAGAATCCCCATGGCCGATACAGCCGGTTGTGCGCCACGGCCTCGTGCCGGCCGGAGGCCTTCAGCCGATCCACCACCTTCTTCACGTCCTGCGCGTGGTCGCGATGCATCGCCAGCACCGCGTCCTCGGTCACCACCACGACGGCATCCTGCAGTCCCACCACGGTGGCGAGCATGCCGTCACTGCGGACGTAGCAGTTGGTTGAGGATTCCAGCAGCACGTCCCCCACGGCGACGTTGCCGGCTGCATCCTTGTCTCCCAGTTCCCACAGCGCGCCCCAGCTTCCGATGTCCGACCAGCCGATATCAGCCGGCACCACCGCCGCGCGGCTGGTGCGTTCAGCGACCGCGTAGTCCAGGCTGATCGAGGGGCTGGCGGTGAACGCCTTCACGCCCAGCCGGATGAAATCGAGGTCGGTCGTCCGCTCCGAGACCGCGTCGCGGACTGCGTGCAGCACATCAGGAGCGTGGGTCTTGAGCTCTTCCAGCAACGTCCGTGCCATGAAGACGAACATGCCTGAGTTCCACAGGTGCCGACCGTCGCTCGCCAGTTGCGCTGCCTTCGCCGGGTCCGGTTTCTCGACGAATTGCGCAACCGTGTAAGCGCCTGGTGCATCGTCGAGCGCTGCGCCGATGGCGATATAGCCGTAGCCGGTTTCGGGCGCGGTGGGGCGCATGCCGAAGGTGACGATGCGTCCGGTGCGCGCGGCCCGCGTTGCCGTCAGCAGGTTCTGATGCAGTGCCGCGGTATCGGCGATGACATGGTCCGCGGCGAGCAGCCACAGCACCGCGTCCGGGTCCTCTTCCGCCACCAGCACGGCGGCGGCGGCGATCGCGGGCGCGCTGTTGCGTCCGATCGGCTCCAGCACGATGCGCGGGTCCGCGATGCCGGCGGTGCGGAGCTGTTCCGCGATCAGGAAGCGGTGCTCCTGGTTGCATACGATGACCGGCGGTGCGAACCGCGCGCCGTGGGCGCGCAGAGCAGTTTCCTGCAGCAGCGTGTTATCGGATACCAGCGGCCAGAGCTGTTTCGGAAAGCTCTCACGCGAGACGGGCCACAGCCGCGTCCCCGATCCGCCGGAGAGGATGACCGGAATGATGGGTGATTCGCTCATGCGCGCGCAGTCTGCCTGAAGCGAAGGTGCGGCTCCAGGGGTTCTCCGCGGTACGTCATTGGGAGGAGCGGCGCACCCGCCCGGCTTCCTCGATTTCCGCCGCAGCAATCGCCTTCGCCAAGGCGGCACCCAGCGCCTTCGCCGACTCAAGTGTCAGCTCAACCGCAACCCGTGCGCTTGGTCCCATCGCTTCATTGACGAAATCGATTGTGATGGCCTCTTCCAGCAAGGCATGGTGCGGGTGGTCGTATGACACCACGGAGTGCGTCAGATCGAACCACCCGTCACTGCCCTTGCCGGCACCGTTGGCGCCGACGATTTCAACGATAGAAGTGCACATCAGGCCGCCAGGTGCTTCTCCAGGAACGCAAACACCTTCTTCCAGCCGTCCAGCGCCTGCTCGATCCGGTACATCGGCCGATCGTAATAGAAGAAGCCGTGGCCAGCGCCGTCATAGCGATGGAATTCATAGTTCTTGCCGTGTTTCTTCAGCTCCGCTTCGTGCTGGTCCACCTGCTCCGGCGTAGGCGCGCGATCCTCGTTGCCGAACAAGCCGAGCAGCGGGCATGACAGATCCTTGGTGAATTCGATCGGTGCGACCGGCTGCTTCGGGTTCAGCTCCTCCTTGCTCATCACCACACGGCCGCCCCAGAGATCGCAGGCGGCATCGATGCTCTTCGTCTTGCACGCGTACAGGAAAGTCTGCCGCCCGCCGGAGCACGTGCCCCATACCGCGACCTTGCCATTCAGCCATGGCTGCGCGCGCAGCCATTGCACCGCGCCTTCGGTATCGCCGACGACTTGTTCGTCCGGAACGCCACCTTCGGCGCGCACCTTGGCCGCGACGTCATCCGGCTTTCCATCGCCGGCGCGGTGATACAGGTTGTGGCTGATCGCCGCGTAACCATGATGCGCGAACTTGCGTGTCGTCTCGCGATACCACTCATCCCAACCAGGCGCATGATGAATCAGCACGATGCCTGGGAACGGGCCCGCGCCAAGCGGCCGTGCCACAT
>CAYRTL010000104.1:0-4281 GCA_964427005.1 uncultured Acetobacteraceae bacterium | reverse complement strand
TGATGAATCAGCACGATGCCTGGGAACGGGCCCGCGCCAAGCGGCCGTGCCACATAGGCCGAAATCGGCTCGCCCTTGTGGCCGTTGATCGAGATGGTCTCCGCGATCATGCCTTCGTAAGCCATGGTCCTCTCCCTTACGTATGTTCTCAGTGAAAGAAGCGGCCAGAGTCGATGACGATGGTCTGGCCTGTCATCGTTTCGGTGCGGCACATGGTAACCACCATGTCAGCGCAGTCGTCTTTGTCGGCGGCCTTCTTCAGCAGCGAACCGGCTGACGAGTTGCGGACCTGCTCCGGCCGCAGGTTGGCTGTCGCGCGCGTGCCTTCCAGCAGGCCAGGCGCGACGCAATTCACCAGCGTCTCCGGTGCCAGTGCCACCGCCATGCAGCGCGTGAGATGAATCAGGCCCGCCTTGGAGACAGCATACGCGATGGACGAACCAGTCGGCCCAAGCCCTGCGACGGATGAGATGTTGACGATGCGGCCGCGCCCTTGCGCCTTCATGATGGGTGCCACCGCTTTGATCAGGCGCATCGGCCCGGTCAGGTTGACCGCCATGATCTTGTCCCAGACTTCCTGCGTCAGGCTGTCCAGGTCGTTGAACGGGATCGATTTATTGTAGGCGGCATCGTTGACCAGGATGTCGATGCGGCCAAGACGCCCGATCACGTCGCCGACGAGACGCTCCACCGCTGTGGCATCGGTGATGTCGCAGGCGAACGCGGCGGCGTTGATCTGATAGCTCGACGCCAGTTCGCGCGTGACGCCCTCTGCCTGATCACGGCTTTGCGCGTACATCACGGCGATGTGAGCGCCTTCTCTTGCGAGCGCATGACAAATCCGCTGACCGAGCCCGCCATTGCCGCCGGTGACCAGCGCTACCGTCCCCCTAAGGTCCATATGTGCACTCCCCCTCTGGTGAAGAGAGTGGAGCCTGAGCGGCGAGACGGGCAAGCGCTGGCGTTCCGGGATGCGTAGGCGGCACACAAAAGCCGGCGACCCGCTGGCCAAACGGGGATGTGAGGAGGATCATGGCCTTGGACCCGCCATCTTCTTCGGCTAGATACACGCATTCTGTGTTACCCGCGCCGGGATACGGGTTCCGGACTCACGCCCCTGGCGGAGTAGCAGCTGGAGATCCTTTTTGGCGGGACTGGTATTCGTCGAGCGGGAGTTTCATGTATGAGCGTTGAGGGGCTGATTACGGCGCGAACGCCGGGCCTCGCTCCCTTCCCCCATCGCGTCCCGGTTCCGGATCGCGCGGCGGACACTGGCTCTCTCACAATCGATACAATCGATCGCATGCCGGAACAGGAACTGCTGCGTCACGAACACGCGCGTCTTGCTGCCACCTTCGAACATGCCGGCATCGGCATCGTCGAAATCGATGCTGATGGAATACTGCTGCGAGTGAATCCGCACCTATGTGAGCTGATGGGTTACACGGCTGAGGAACTGCTCGGTCGCTCGATCTTTGACGACACCAATGCCGAGGATGTCGAAGCTGACAGGGCACAGTTCCGTCGCCAGCTTTCCGGTGAAATTGCCAGCTACACGATCGAGAAGCGTATCAGGCGCAAAGACGGCAGCTACGTCTGGATATCCAGCGCCTCCGCTAGCGTTCGCGACGAGGAGGGCCGGTTCCTCTATGCGGTTCGCGTTCAGCGCGACATCTCCGACCGCAAGCAAACCGAGGCGTCGCTCACTCGCCGAATGGAGGAGCAGGCCGCGCTGTATGAGCTGACCGCACACTTGCAGCGGACACGCTCACTGGAGCAGGTATTCGAGCCCGCGCTGGATGCGATCTTTCGCGCATTGCGCTGCCAGCGTGCTGCGGTCCTGCTGTTCGACAACGCCGGAGTGATGCGGTTCGCGGCCTTCCGCGGATTGTCGGAGCGCTATAGGCAGGCGGTCGAAGGACATTCACCCTGGGACCGCGACAGCAAGGACCCAGAGCCGATATGCATCGACGATATCGAGCGTGCCGATCTGCCGGAAGCTCTCAAGCAGACGGTGTTGGCGGAGGGGATCAGGGCGCTCGCGTTCATTCCGCTGCAGGAGAGCGGGCGGCTCGTCGGCAAGTTCATGACGTATTACGACGAGCCGCACGAATTCACCAGCGACGAGAATGATCTCGCGGTCACGATTGCCCGCCAGCTTGGCTTTGCC
The DNA here is from genome assembly GCA_964427005.1 of uncultured Acetobacteraceae bacterium. GTDB lineage: Bacteria > Pseudomonadota > Alphaproteobacteria > Acetobacterales > Acetobacteraceae > JAMXLO01. Next base: position 2,111 of record CAYRTL010000104.1, on the reverse strand, counting down.
GCGGAGCGCCAGCGCGCCGAAAGGGCGATGCTGCACCTCGCTTCCATTGTCGAGTTCTCCGACGATGCCATCGTCAGCAAGGACCTGAACGGCATCATCTCCACCTGGAATCGCGGAGCTGAGCGGCTGTTCGGCTATACCGCGGAAGAGGCTGTCGGCAAGCCCGTCACCATCCTGATCCCGTTGGATCGGCACGACGAGGAGCCAGGCATTCTGGCGCGCCTCCGGCGAGGCGAGCGGATCGACCATTATGAGACGGTGCGGCAGCGGAAGGATGGTACGCTGCTGGATATCTCGCTGACCGTCTCGCCAATGCGGGATTCAACTGGCAGGATCATTGGCGCATCCAAGATCGCCCGCAACATCACTGAACAGAAGAGAGCCGAGGCGAGGCTCCGCGAGAGCGAACGACGGCTGCAGGAGCTACTCGGTGCGATTCCCGCCGCGATTTATACCACCGACGCCCATGGCAGGGTCACCTACTACAACCAGGCAGCCGCCGAGCTTGCGGGCCGCGAACCGGTCATCGGTAGCGATGAATGGTGCGTGTCGTGGAAGCTGTTCCGGCCGGACGGCACCCCGTTGCCGCATGACGAATGTCCGATGGCGGTCGCGCTCAAGGAAGGACGCACCATCCGCGACGCGGAAGCGGTGCTTGAACGTCCCGATGGCGTGCGGATTCCGTTCATTCCGTATCCAACTCCCTTGAGAAACGAGGCAGGTGAGCTGGTCGGCGCAATCAATATGCTGGTTGATATCAGCGAGCGCAGACACGCGGAAACGCAGCAGCGCATCCTGCTGAACGAGCTGAACCATCGCGTCAAGAACAACATGCAGATGCTCCAGTCGCTGCTCTATACAGCGGCCAGGCAGACGCGGAACGCGGAAGCGAAGGCGATACTGGCCGACGCCAGTGGCCGCATAGCGGCGATGGCTGCTGCACAGCGTGTGCTGTACGGCACCTTGGATGCCACCCGCTTCAGCGCCAGGGATTTTGTTGAAGCCGTCTGCGAATCGGCCCGACAGGCATTTCCCGCCGCCATCACAGTCGATTGTGAGGCGTCTCCGGATGCGCTTCCCAACGACTCCGCGATGCCGCTTGCCCTGATCTTGAATGAATTGTTGACCAACGCCATGAAGCACGGACTTAACGGAAAGCAGGACGGGACGATCCGCGTGCGCTTCGCACGGGAAGCCGAGTCATTTGTGTTGTCAGTCGAGGACGATGGTCTGGGCTTCGATCTCGATGCTGTCCGCGACAGATCATCGGGCCTTCGCTTGGTTCTAGGGCTCGCCCGCCAAGTCCGGGGTCACTTCACCGTCACTAGAGAGCCGTTCACCCGCTGCATTTTGCGATTTGCCTAGGACATTCATGTGAGACACCAACGGGCCAGGCTGTCATCTTCGGCGCAGACGCAGCCCTCGGCCACGCCGCGCCGACGGCCGCGTCTGGTATATGCGGCTGAGGATACGCCGGGATCGCAGCCGAGAACCGCGGAACGGCCACGGATACTCGTGGTGGAGGACGATTTCCTTGTCGCGCTTCAGGTCGAAACCGCCCTCACCGATGCGGGGTTCGATCTCGCGGGCGTGGCAAGCTCCGCGGAAGAGGCGATCCAACTGGCTACCGCACATCGTCCTGCTTTGGTGCTGATGGATATTCGTCTCAGCGGGAAGCGCGACGGGATTGACGCTGCCTTGGAGCTGTTTCGCGACCTTGGCATCCGCTGCATCTTCGCTACCGCACACCAGGACCGCGATGCAGTCAGGCGAGCGGCGCCAGCCAAACCTTTGGGCTGGCTGCCAAAGCCGTACACGGTGGCATCTCTTCTGGACTCCGTTCGTCGGGGGCTGCACGATCTCGGCTCCACGCCGTGAGGAGACAGCAACGATGCAGGTAGAGATCGAATACTGCGGCCAGTGAGGCTATGAACCGCGCGCCCGTGCGGCGCGGGAAGCGATCCTGAAGAGCAAGCCCAGCGCGCAGGTGGATCTGCGCCGATCGGGCGGCGGCGTCTTCGAGATCACAGTTGATGGCAGGCTCGCCTATTCGAAGAAGGCAACCGGCCGCTTCCCGACAGACGAGGAAGTGCTTCGCACCCTCGGCTAGC
>CAYRTL010000103.1:0-18489 GCA_964427005.1 uncultured Acetobacteraceae bacterium | reverse complement strand
CTTGCATCGATCGGAAAGAAGCTTTCAATCCGCAGTTCCTGCAAGGTGATATCCTGCGGGGTGCCGAGTGTGGTAATGGTGGTGAATAGCTGCAGTGTCACATCCCCTTTGCAGAAATGCATGGGCAGCACCGGACCACTCGCCTCCTGCCTCGCATGAGCCTGCAGAACCGTTCGTACCTGCTCGTATTGCAGCAGTCTTTCCAACAGTGCTGCAGTCGCGCCGGTCGCATCTGCTGCGGCATCCAGCTCCACACTGCGAATAAAGTAGCGGACTACCTCTGGCCAATTGACGAGGTATGGCCTCAGCACGTCTGGTGCCACCAAGGCATCAGCCAGATTGACACGAACATCGGCCGCGAGCGGGCCGATGAGGAATTCGACCAGTCGCGCAGCGCCGGTATTCGCCTGCAGCAGGTTCCAGTGGTGATCAACGACCACGGCCGGGAATGGCTCCTGTTGCGCCAGCATGTGGTCGAGTGCGTTGCGTACCTGATCAAGTGCTGGCGCGTTGAGATCCGTCTCCTGCCATATCGGCGCAAATCCTGCAGCGAGCAACAGAGCGTTCTGCTCGCGTAGTGGCACATCAAGCGTAGTCGCCAATCGGATCACCATATCGCGGCTTGGAGCCGCGCGCTCAACCTCAAGGAAACTCAAGTGGCGCTGCGAGATTTCCGCGCGCCCGGCCAACTCAAGCTGTGACCAGCCGCGACGTTGCCGCCACCAGCGAAGCCGCGAAGCAAATCCCTGCTGCTGCACCATGACTACCCGCCAGGTAGTTGAACACCCGCATCGGGATGTTGGCATATGCGGCGCGCATGAGACAGGAGGCGGAGATGGCTGAGTGGTTCGGTGTTCTGCTCGCCGTTATCTCGAGCAGCCTTGGAGGAACGGCGGCTGCAATCACGCGCTATCTCGTCGGCAGTGCCGATGCGCTCACGCTGGCCATCCTGCGCTGGGGCATCGGCCTCTGCGTCGTTCTGCCCATCGCGTTCATCCTCCGCGTACGTTGGCCGCAGCGCAGTGACTGGCCGGGCGTCGCCGCTTTGGGACTGTGCTTTTTTGGCCTGTTCTTCATCCTCTACAATATCGCGGTCAGCTACACGACGGCTGCCCGCGCCAGCCTCGCGCTCTCGACACTGCCGCTACAGACCATGCTCGTCGGTGGACTGCTTGGCATAGAGTCGCTGACGTTGCGCAAGCTGGCCGGCGTCTCTATTGCGGTGTTCGGCGTGTTTGCCGCTTTGGCTTCGGGCCTTGCAACCGCACCTCCGGGCGCCTGGCGCGGCGAACTGATCATGACCACTGCCGTGCTGTGTATGGCGTTCTACAACGTGTGGTCGCGCCCCTTCATCCAACGCTCCAGCGCGCTGGGCTTTCTCGCGGTGGGAATGGGCGCGGGCGCGCTGTTCCTCGTGGCCATCGGGTTGATCACCGATCGGATTGCTGTCCTGCGCGATTTCGACACCGCCCAGTGGATCGCGGGCGTGTATCTCGGGGTGGGTGGCGGCGCTCTGGCCTTCATCCTTTGGGTGATGGCGCTGCAGCGGGCAAGCCCGACACGTGTGGCGAACACCATGACCGTCAATCCGATGGCGGCTGCGCTACTCGCCACGGCGATCATTGGTGAACCAATCACTATCAATCTGGTCCTGGGTTTGGTCGCTGCTTTCATTGGGATCTGGCTCGCAACGACTGAACGCCAGGGCGCGGCACGACATGCACCTGCCGGACGGGTATGATCGCGGGCATTGGCAATCCATCCCCAGGGGAGAACGAACCGCCCATGCCCACTATCGTCCTGTGCCGTCCGCTGCACGCCAGCGGCATGGCCCTGCTGGAAGCCCGTCATGACGTTACAATCCGCACGCTGAGCCAGCCATCCCCGAAAGAGCTGGCCGAAGCCATCCCAGGAGCGCACGCCGTGCTTGTTGGGCTGGAAAAAGTCGATGAGGCGCTGCTTGCCGTCGCACCGGATCTGCGCATCGTCTCCCGGTTCGGTGTCGGCTACGACACGGTCGATATCCCGGCCTGCACGCGCCGAGGTGTCGTTGTTGGCGTCACCAATGGCGGCAACGACCTGTCGGTCGCCGAACACACGCTGATGCTGCTGCTGGCTGTGGCGCGACGCACGATCGAGATGGATGCGTCCGTGCGTGCCGGCAGGTGGATGCTGCGCGAAGGTCGCCCAATGGGCGAACTCGCCGACCGTACCATCCTGGTGGTGGGCTATGGCCGCATCGGCACGCGCGTTGCGCGCCTGTGCGCCGCGTTCGGCATGGACGTCATGGTGTGTGATCCCGCATTCCCGGTACCGCGCATCGCCGCCGATGGCTTCACGCCGGTCACCGATATCGCCGCCGCGCTGCCCGAGATCGATGTGCTGACGCTGCACTGTCCGTTGGGCGAGAATACGCGTCACATGATCAACCGCGAGATGCTCGGCCTGATGAAGCCCACGGCGTGGCTGATCAACGCGGCACGCGGACCGCTGGTGGATGAAGCGGCGCTGATCGAGGCACTGTCATCCGGCAAGCTGGAGGCAGCCGGCCTGGACGTGCAATTGCATGAGCCGCCGGATCCGAACAATCCGCTGCTCAAGCTCCCCAACGTCGTGCTGAGCCCGCACAACGCCGCCGCGCCGCTGGAGTGCAACGAGAAGATGTCGATTCGGGCGGCGAAGAACATGCTGGAGCTGTTCGACGGCGTGCTGGACCCTGGTTACGTGGTCAATCCGGAGACCTTGCCGAACCGGCGGAACGTCTAACCTCGCTTCCCGCGTCATGGCCGGCCCACGTGCCGGCCATGACGAGCGGCCCGGCCATGACTTCAACTGCGGGTTGCTACATCACGCTCGATTCCGTAATCTTTTTGCAACCGAAGCGGTGCATATGGCTACGCGCAATGCAAGACGTCATCCGCAAGTTTCCAGCGCGGCCACCCACCCCGGACGAGCGCGCTTTGCTGGACGAATGGGTCGCCGCCGCCGGCGATATCGCGCTGGCCTATTTCAGCAGCCGCGAACGGGATGATCCCACCCATCGGCATAGAATCGTCATTGCCACCGACGCGGCGATCGGCCCATCTCATTTCATCCATGCACCGTTGTGCCGCGACATCTGGATGGTGTTCTCAGCCGGACGACGAACCAGGATAAAGCGATTCCGCACTCTGCGAGATGCGCTGAACTCGATAAGGCCCGTTCTCCCGGCGACAGTTCAGCCCGGCTTGCGCGCGATGGTGATCCACTCGTCGCGCAGCAGGCCGTAGCGCACCTCGTCCTCTGGCGAGACCCGAAAGGTCGCTGGCAAAAACCCCACCTCGGCGAGCCGATCGGCGAAATCGAGACCGTAATAGCGCTGGTGGTCATCCGCGCTGAAATGCGCATGCCGCTCCTCGGGTGCGGTGACACCCGGGTTCTCGTAGGTCTGCCGCCGCGTCGCATTGATCGGAACACTGACCACGGCCACACCGCCGGCCTTCAGCAGACGGAACAGTTCCCGCATTGCCTGACGGTCATCCGGAATGTGCTCCAGCACATGATGCGCGATCACCACGTCATAGCTGGCATCGGGCAGCGGCACGTGCGTGATGTCCACGCGATGTGTGACGCCCGGCTGGTGCAGGTCGGCCGTCTCATATAGCGGATTGTCCTGCATCTGCCGGATCACAGTCTTCTCGGGGGCGAAATGCAGAATCCGCTTGCCGGCGAGCCGATTGCCGCCATCTTCCGCGATCCATAGCTGCATCAGCCGGTGACGCTCGCGGCTGCCGCATTGCGGACAGCGCGCATCCCAGCGCGCGGGGTGGCCGACGCTGATGAACATGCCGTGGTAGCCGCAGATCGGGCAGGTGCGCGCCAGCCATTTGCGTGAGAACTGCCGGCGGTCGGCGAACCAGGCGCCGAGAAGGCGGCGCAGCACGGCCGCGTTCAATCGGGCACCTTGGTTTGATCCGGATCAATGCGGCGGTTCGGCAGTTCGGCCATGAGGCAGTGACAAACTCGAGGAGAGCAGGGATGGCCGGTATCACCCTATCAGCGGACGATATCAAGACGGCACCGCCCGAGGTTCGCCGTTGGCTGGAGCAGGAGATTGTCCGCGCTTTTGGCGTGCAGCCGGCACAGGCTCCTGTCGGCGCACCGCCGTTGGTCGGCTGCAATATCGAGGAGGCCCGGGATATCCTGTCGCTGGTTCAGGGCATGCTGCCCGCGGTCAGCGTGTTCTTCGAGCTGGGGCGGGAGGCAGCCAGCGTCCCAGTGCACGGCATGCGGGCCTTTCGCATCGCCGACATCCAGCGCCACATCAGGCTGCAGTCGCCCGATCAGGTGCTTCAGTGCCTCAATATGCTGACTCAGGCGCTGCGGCGTGCGCGCGGTGATGCGACGGCCGTATTCTATGCCGTGGATGACCAGGGACACTGTCTGGTGGCCGAAAGCACGATGCGCAGCATCCTGCGCCTATGGCAGGAGATCGTGGCGGAACGCGCACTCGAGACGCAGGCGGCTGATCCGCCGGAGCAGAGGGCGGACGCGTCAGCTTCTGTCTGAATGACGCCGAACCAGCCGGTTGCGACCCCGATCGCGGACATTAAGGCCAGGCTGCCGATCTGCGATGCGAAAAGCTCATCGACCTTCAGCTGGCGAATGCCGCCACAGCCTGTTCTTTCGTCGGACAGATCTCAAAGATGCGATGCATGCGCACGAGCTCGAATACCGCGCGCACCTGCTTGGACATGCCAAAGAGTTTCAAATCTCCACCTTTGGCGTTCAGCTTCCGCAAGCAGGAGATGAAGGCGCCCAATCCGGAGCTGTCTACGAAGCGGAGACGACTCAGGTCCAGCGCGAGCTTTGTCGTAGAATCAAGCAAGGGGTTCATCTCGAGCTTGAATTCTGCTGAGTTGCTCGCGTCGAGTTCCTGCATAGGCACTGCCGCAACCATGACGTCACCCACACGGTCAAATGCAATCGCCATTGTTTCGTCCTTCGCCTCAGTGTCGCCGGTTCTTGATCAGTTCAATGCAGCTTCGGCCACCATCGTCGCGATAGTAGCGCACATCGTCGACACTGTGTGTGATTAGATAGAGGCCGAAGCCCGACTCGCGGGAACCATCCAATGACGGCGGCGGTACAATCGAGGGGTCGAAGACGTCTCCAATATAAAGCAAGCGGACCGCTACCCGGTCATCAAGTGCCCGCGCCTCCACGTGGATACCTTCTTCGGCACGTTCGTGGTAGACATGCTTTATGACATTGCTGACGGCTTCGTCGACTGCCAGTTCGAGTTTCGCGACCTCGTCCTGATCAAGCCATGAACCAGGGAGCCCAGCGCAGAAGTTGCGAATGAATTCCCGCGCCCGCCGCAGATCACGTAAATCTCCGTGGATCACTATCTCCTGACGTGCTGGGTTCCGAGTGCGATCGCCCAATTGTACTACCACGCAGGTCAGGTCATCGGTGAACTGATCCAACTGAGCGAACGCTGCCACGGCAGTGCGAATGGCATCCACCAATGCCCGTGGTCCAAGAGCTGCATTGGCACACGTACAATCCATGAGACGGTCCGTGCCGAATAGTTCTCCAGCAGTGTTGGATGCCTCGGTGATCCCATCGGAATAGAAGACAAAGGTGTCTCCGATCTCGAACGGGACATCGACCTGATTGTAGATTTCGCTTGTGCGGATTCCCAGCGGAAGATTGTCTCCATGGATGATCGCGCCTTGGCGGCTCTCGCCGCGCAGATGGATGAGCCCCGTGTGACCGCAATCAACCAGTGTCAGATGTTGTCGCACCAGGTCCACGCGCGCGTAGCTCATGGTCACGAAACTTTCCAGTTCTATCAGATGCGGTGCCATGTCCGTGTGGGCCAGTGTCACGATATCGCGTGGTTCCGGCAGGACGCCGCGCGGCGACAGCGCCATCAGATGGCACATGGCTTGGGTGAAATGGCTCTTGGTCGCGGCGCCCAAGAGTGCGGCAGGAACGCCCTTGCCCATGACGTCGGCAACGATCACGTCCACGCTTTCGTCCTTGTGGGTAAAGAACTGATAGAAATCACCGGCTACCCGCTGCGACGGGATGCTGATAGCGGCAGTACGCAACCCCTTGATACCGTCGGGTGGTTCATCCAAAAGCAGCATCTGCTGAATCTTGAAGCCGATAGCGACTTCCCGTTCGTGCGCAGCCTCCTCGGCCTCAGCTTTTTTACGCGCCGTCTGCATGCGCAGGCTTGCGATGCCGTAGCCTAGATCATCGGCCAGTTCGGTAAGCAGCTCCACTTCCTCGTCGACGAATGCCGCGACCTCAGACGAATAGATCGTCAGGGCGCCAAAAGCCTTTCCCTCAGCCATGAGAGGAATCGCGATGCTCGAAGCATAGCCGCGTTTGGCCGCGTCCGCCCGCCAGGGCACGAGTCTCGGATCGCTTGCTATGTCGCGTGCGATCTGCGTCTCACCTGTGCGGATGCAGGTTCCGGTGGGGCCGTGCCCACGTTCGGTGTCGGCCCACGTTATATTCACGGATTTCAAGTATCCCTCGTCAACGCCTGCCTGCGCAACACTACGAACCGTCTTTGCTGCATCCTGCTCCGCGAAACCAACCCAGCACATCCGGTATCCGGCCTGCACGACGATGACCTGGCAGATCTTCTGGAGCAGCGTGGATTCGTCTGTGGCACGGACCAGAGCCTGGTTCGTCATGCTGAGGGCACGGTGTGCACGATTGACACGCTGAAGCCGCTCCTCCGCTCGTTTCCGCTCTGTGATGTCATGCAGTGTGCTGCGAAGCACAACGATTTGGCCCTTGACATCACGCTCCGCTTCACCACGCGCCGTAACCGCGCGGCGTCGGCCGTCTGCTGTGAGCACTTCCAGTTCCAGTTCGTAACGCTTTCCTGTCCGCAGGGTCTCCTGAACCGCTGCGTCCAAACGTTCGAAGCTGTCGGGGGTGTAGATGCGCGCCTGATCACTATAGCCGATGGGAGTCGCCGTTGGCTCCCTGCCAACGATGCGATACAGCTCTTCCGACCATGTGATTCTGTCAGTCCGCGGATCCCACCACCAGCTACCCACACGGGCGAGACGCTGCGCCTCCCGGAGTTCCTCCTCGCTCTGATGCAGAGCTCCCTCTGCATTACGGCGTGCGACATCGCTGCGATCTGCAAGAAAGCCGATAATAGCCGTGAAGCCCCCGAGCATTGCGACCATGACCAGGATCATCAGCGTTCTGCTGCCCCAGTTGGGGGACACTTCGGCCGCCAGGAATTGCCACCACAATCCTCCGATCAGAATCGGAATGCAGATGGAAGCTGGTAGGAGCCGCCGAACGAGTGTTCCGCCAACACTTGAGCTGACAAGCAGAGCCGGCAGGCCGTGTCCCGTTCGTGCAAACATGACGCCGAGAGAGAGCAGGATCAGGCTGACCGCTGTTTGTAGCGCGATGTAAGTGTAAGGCAGCACGGCCGATGCGAAAATCAGATCGAGAAGGCCAACGACCGACACGATCACTGCCACGGATGCGCAGATCTGGGCAGGCGAATACCGGTGCGAACCCCACGGGATCGTCCAGTCAAGCATGCAAAGTGCAATGCCCAACAGCAGCAAATCCAGCGCCGTGACCGGTGACATCAGCCCTGGTCGAAGACCTGCAATCGTGGCGCTTGTGGTTTGTGGGAACAGCAACTGGTCGATTCCGAAGTCCCAGCCGGCCAGGTTCTCCATCAGGTTTAGCAGACCCACCACGGCGGCGAGGATCGCGAGCACCTGGCCGCCGAGTTTGCGGTACTTCGCCAACGGACCGGCCTGTTCTTGCATCAGCCAAAGCGAGAGGCCCAACACTACCAGGCAAACGGCGGCGTTGGGCCTGATGATCACAAACCCTGGGATGACGCTCAACAGGACCGGGACGCCCAACATCCACCCTACAAGGCCCAGCAGCCCAACACCTGCGGACGCGATGCTGGCGAACGCAGTAAAGCGCTGCAGGCCCCTGGCCAGCCGAGAGTCCGGCACTGCCTGCGCCAGTTGCCCTGCCGAGGCGCGGATTGGGCGAATGGCCGCAACCACCCCGATCGCAGCCCCTTTTTCGTCGCGGTAGACCGAAGCCCGGCACAGTCCCGATGTGACTTGTCCGTTCACGTGCTGCAGTTCCACGGGCTGGTCCCGCACGAAGCCGACGTGCCAGGCCTGCCGGTATGCTGCGCGAATTTGCTCAGGCTGGGTGAAGCAGGCGGAAAAGTCGGTACCGGCCAGTTGCGCTCGCGTCCGGCCGGTCACCCGCTCCATTGCGGTGTTCACGTCGATAATCTTGCCCTCTGCGTCAATCGTCATGAGCGGGTCGACGGTGGCTTCGATCAGGCTCCGGTTGTACGCGCTGACAGCGGTTGCAGCCGCAGCCACCGCCGATCTGCGCTTGGCACGTTCCGCAAGATCGCCCGCCGTGATAGCGGTGACCAGGAAGGCAGCCAACGCAACCCAGTTCTGCGGATCAGCAATCGTGAAAGTGAAGATCGGCGGCAAGAAGAAGAAATTGAAGCAGACTGTGGCGAGCGCAGATGCGACGATGGCTGGTGCTCTGCCCCAGATGGTCGCCAGGAAGAGGACGAGCAACAGGTAAGCCAGAGCAACGGTCGCCGCGCTCAGCCAGGCTTGGAACGGCGCAAGCATGGCGGTCACGGCAGCTACGCCCAGAATGGCCATCCAATGGCCAATACCTTTTCGGTGGACCAAGTCGACCGGCATGGTGAGCTACCCTGGTGGACCTATGCTCGAAGGCGCCGTTGCGCTTGTTTGCGCTGTGGGGACGGCCAGCAGCCCCTTGTAGCCGGCAAATGCTCGCGAGCATTGATCAGGATCAATCCACCCTATCGATTTGCCAGATATCTCGGGCGTATTCCGCGACTGTCCGATCACTGGAGAACCGGCCAATCCGTGCGACGTTCAGGATCGCCTTTGTCCCCCATGCGGCGGGCTGCTGGAACTCGTGCGAAACCCTGGTTTGCAGATCGATGTAGCCAGGCAAGTCAGCCACATGAAAATAGGGATCCCCGCGATCAAGGACGGAGTCATTGATCCAGCGAAGCAATCCCGGCTCCTGGGGGCACAAGCGGTTTGACTGGAAAGCCTCGAAGACCCGCTTCACGTAGGGTGCCTGTTCACACAGCTCCCTGGACCGGTAACTTCCCTCAAGCCGCAACCGGTCGATGTCATTTGTGGTGAGGCCAAAAATGAAGATATTGTCCGCACCTACCGCTTGAAGCAGTTCGATGTTTGCTCCATCCAGCGTGCCAATCGTCAGCGCGCCGTTCATGGCGAGCTTCATGTTTCCGGTACCTGAAGCCTCGGTCCCGGCTGTCGCGATCTGCTCGCTCAGGTCTGCGGCAGGGATGATTTGTTCTGCCAGCGAGACCCGGTAGTCCGGAACGAACACGACCTTCATTTGGCTCTTCACACGCGGGTCACTGTTGATCACGGATCCAATGCTGCAAATCGTTCGGATGATCTGCTTGGCGGCCCAGTAGCCCGGCGCAGCCTTTCCGGCGAAGATATATGTCCGCGGAACGCTCGGTGACGCGCCGTCTTCCACCAGGCGTAGATATTCATGCACGATGTGCATGACCTTCAGCAATTGCCGCTTGTATTCGTGGATGCGTTTGACCTGTACATCAAACAGCGAGTTAGGATCAGCCGCCACGCCAGTTGTCTCGGCTATCACGCGCGTCAGACGCCGCTTGTTGGACAGCTTGATAGTCATGAATTCAGCGCGAAACTCTTCATCATTTGCGAACGCCTCGAGCTTGCGAAGCTGTTCCAGGTCGGTCAGCCACGCGTCCCCGATCTTGCTGGTGATCAGTTCGGCCAGCCGAGGATTGGCCTGCAGCAGCCAAAGGCGCGGGGTGATCCCGTTCGTTTTGTTATTGAAGCGCTCCGGCCAGAGCTCGAAGAAGTCCGGCGCCAGTCGCGTCTGCACGAGTCGGCTGTGCAGCTCGGAGACGCCATTGATGGAATGGCTGCCAACGATGGCGAGGTGCGCCATACGTACTTGTTTCTGCGCCCCCTCTTCAATGAGCGACATCCGTCGCAGACGGTCATGATCGCCCGGCCACAGCGACGCTACCTGAGCGAGGAACCGACGGTTGATCTCGTAAATGATCTGGAGATGCCGGGGCACAAGGCGTTCCAGCAGGTCAACAGGCCATCTTTCCAGCGCTTCCGGCTGAAGCGTGTGATTTGTGTAACCAGTGCTGGACTGCGTGATAGCCCAAGCCATGTCCCAGGCCAGGTCGCGCTCGTCCACCAGAATGCGCATCAGCTCAGTAACCGCGAGAGCAGGATGGGTATCGTTCAGATGTATCGCCACCTTGTTCGGGAATGCCTCGAAGCCGGAGTGATCACGCTCGTACCGTCGGACGATGTCGCGCAGCGAACATGCGACCAGGAAGTACTCCTGGATGAGGCGCAGCTCCTGTCCTGAAGCAACAGCATCGGAAGGATAAAGGATTTTCGAAACGGTCTCCGAGGCGATCTTTTCCTGCACCGCCCGCACGTAGTCGCCCTCGTTGAAGATCTCCATATCGAAGTCATGCGAAGACCGCGCAGAGAAAAGCCGAAGACGATTCACCGTATGTCCGCCATATCCGGCCACAAGGACATCATGTGGAATGCCGACCAGGAAGCGCCAATTGAGCCACATTGGATTGTAAGCACCCGTTCGGTCCACACCATGCTCGATTCGACCATACAGCGGGACGAAACACGCTTCCTCGGGCTGCTCAATTTGCCAGGGAGTGCGAACACCAAGCCAATTCTCGGGCTTCTCCTTCTGCCTTCCATTTTCAATCTCTTGACGGAACAGCCCATAGTCGTAGTTGATGCCGTAGCCGTACCCGGGCATCCGAAGGGTTGCCAGCGACTCGAGAATGCAGGCAGCCAAACGTCCAAGACCGCCATTGCCGAGTGCGGCGTCTTGCTCACTCGCCTCGACTGCATTCAGGTCGACGCCCATCTGTCGCAGTGCCTCGCGACACAGATCACGGAGGCGCAGGTTGGTCAGGCTGTTGGCGAGAGAGCGGCCTGGCAAGTACTCAATCGACAAGTAGTAGAGGTGCTTGGCATCCACCCGCCGGTAACGCTGCTCGGTTTCAAGCAGCCCGTCGACCATGATGTCCCGTACAGCAAGGCTGACTGCTTCAAAGATCTGCTGTGCTGAAAGGCTATCGAGTGGCGCTGCCAGCGAGTATCGCGCGTGGAACCCGATCCGGTCACGCAACAGTTTCACGGAAAGTGGAGGGCCTATCGTGGCTGCGACCATACTGTTCGCTCCGGTGATCGGGTTCGATGCCAAACCGAGACTCATCAGACTGCCTCACCCTATACTGGACAAGTTGCTGCCAAAGCGAGGAACTGATGGTCACCCAAGCGTCACATCCGCGCTCAAACGCCAAGCAGCTCGCGGAGCTTGAGCGCCTGCTGAGCTTGTGTGAGGTCCAATCGGTACGCTCGGGCGTTCCCTTGCCGATGGGCGCACATATCCGCGGAGAGGGCGTCAACTTTGCCATCTTCAGCCGACATGCTACCGGCGTGCGCCTTGATCTGTTCGCGCATAGCCAAGATGCCGAACCGGCTCGCAGCATCATCCTCGATGCGAGTCGGAACAAGACCGGCGACATCTGGCACGTATGGCTTGCGGGGGTCGGTCCAGGCCAGCTTTACGGATTCCGTATCGCTGGACCTTACGCTCCCGACGAAGGGCATCGTTTCAATCCGAACAAACTTGTCGTGGACCCCTATGCCACCGCGATCTTGTCGCCACCTGGGCATGATTTTCGCAGCGCCCTTGGCTATGACGCGTCTTCCGCGGAACGGGACCTGACCATCTCAGAAACCGATGATGCCGCAACAGCGCCCAAGTGCATTGTGGCACATCGTGATTTCGACTGGCAGGGCGATCAACCGCTCCGCCATACTTGGTCATCGACGTTCATCTACGAATTGCATGTGCGTGGTTACACAATCGACCCTAGCTCGGGCGTGCAATTCCCGGGCACCTATCGCGGTTTAACCGAGAAGATTCCCTACTTGAAGCAGCTTGGTGTCACCGCGGTTGAGCTGATGCCGGTGCAGGAGTTCAATGAACACGATCTATTGCGGCTCGATCCCAGGACAGGCGAGCCACTGAGGAACTTCTGGGGCTATGATCCTGTCAGTTTCTTTGCCCCCAAAGCATCGTACGCAAGCGCGCGCGAATTCGGTGCACATGTGCTGGAATTCAAGGAGATGGTGCGAGCCTTCCACCGGGAAGGTCTAGAAGTCATCCTTGACGTGGTGTTCAACCATACGTGCGAACGGAACGAACTTGGGCCAACCGTCGGATTCCGTGGCATCGACAATGCCATCTACTACTGGCTGGACAGCAACAAGCGGTTCTACCGTGATTTCACGGGAACCGGTCATACCGTCAATGCAGCCCATCCGGTCGTTCGTGATCTTGTGCTTGATGCGTTGCGCTATTGGGTCATGGAGATGCATGTCGACGGCTTCCGTTTCGATCTTGCCTCGGTGCTGGGGCGGGATCGCGACGGTCGTGTTCTTGCCGATGCGCCTTTGCTGGAGCGGATTGCGGAGGACCCGATTCTCCGTGATACCAAACTCATCGCCGAGGCCTGGGATGCCGCAGGTGCCTACCAGGTCGGTGAGTTCTCGCAGCGACGATGGGCTGAATGGAACGGCCGTTTCCGCGATGACGTGCGACGGTTCTGGCGCGGTGATCCTGGAATGGCCGGGGCTTTCGCAAGCCGTATCTGTGGCAGCTCAGATCTCTACACCAGCTCCGGCAAAGGACCGGAGTGCAGCATCAACTTCATTGCGTGCCATGATGGTTTCACCCTGAATGATCTGGTCAACTATGAGCGGAAGCATAACGAGGCGAATGGCGAGAGCAACCGCGACGGTGTTGATGACAACAATAGCGCGAACTACGGCGTGGAGGGCGCCACCGATATTTCCGCGATCGAGGAGGTCCGCCAACGCCAGGTCAAGAACTTTCTCCTCAGCCTCGCCGTTGCTCGCGGCGTCCCGATGCTGCTTGCAGGCGACGAGTTCCGTCGCACTCAGCACGGCAACAACAACGCATACTGCCAGGATAATGCGACAAGCTGGCTCAACTGGTCGCTGTATCGACAGCAAGACGAAATTCTCGAATTTACACGCAATCTATTTGCGTTTCGGCGAGACAATCCTGTCCTGCGTCAAGAGGCCTTCTATACCGAGAGAGAGCTAAAGTGGTTCGACCAGCATGCTCGTAGTCCGGACTGGTTTGACCCCCAACTACGAAGTCTGGCCTGCTTGATTGACGCGGGGGAGGGTCCCGAGCTCTATCTTATATTCAATGCAGCCACACAACCGATAGGATTTGCGCTACCGGCACCGCATATCGCGGCGAGCTGGCGCGTGGCGGTCGATACGGGCCGATCTTTGTCCGAGAGGCGCTATGCAGTCCTATCGAGGCCGGCATTCCTGCAAATGCAAGCACGCTCCAGTGCAATTCTGGTGGCCTCGAGATAGTAGAACTTGGATGTCGGCCAGGTGATCCCGCCTCTCAGGGTGAAGTCACCGCAGTGATATCGACCTCCATCAGCAATTCGGGGCTGGCCAGTCCTTTCACCACCAGCGCGCTGAAGCAGGGCGTGGTGCCGTCCAGCCGCCGCAACACCGCGGAGCTGACGTCAGGCAGGAATGCACGATCGGTAACGAACACACTGGCCTTCACGATCTCCGAAAAGCCTGCGCCGGCCTCGCCGAGCAGAACGGCCACATTGTCCATCGCCTGTTCGGCTTGCGCGACTGGATCGCCGGCGCCGTGCATGACCTCGTTCAGATCAGTGCCAGTCTGGCCGCGCAGGATCACCTGCTGTCCGGTGCGAACCGCCATGCAGAAATCGCAGTCGAGCGCCTGCTGTGTGAACCCATAGCGCACCGCGTTTGAATGATAGCGGCGCAGGCGCTGGTGCGGGCCGTGCTGTGCGCGCAGCACACAGGCGTCGATCTCGAACAGAATCTCCGGCCGTGCGAAGCCGCTGACGATAAGCCCGGTCGAAACAGGATGGATGCCGTGGAAGTGCCTGCCGATGACTGGATAGACTGCGGCGCGATAGGCGCGGTCGCTGATATAGACGGTGATCTTGCACACTTCGTGCATGCCTGACCCTGCTTCGGCCAGCAGCGTGGCCAGATTGCTCAGTGCGAGATCAGCCTGCGCCGCGGCATCATCCGGTCGCCGGCCCGGTCCTGCCATCAAACTGCCGTCGAGAGCGGAGCCTGTCTGGCCGCGCACAAACAGCTCGGTTTCGCCAGCGGCCACCATGGCGCCTTGCCAGGCGATGTTCTGACCGAACCAGTCCTTCATCTCGAAGCTTCGGAGACGCTGGACCGGCGCGCCGACGACAGCCTCCGCGTCGATCTGCACCATCAACTCGGGCAAGGGCAGGCCGGCAACGATCAGACCGGTGCTGACCGGGAAGACGTCGCGCAGGCGCTGGCCAATCGCCTCATAAACCGGCTTGCGGTGGGCGCGATCGACCAGCGATGTCGTGAGCTTGGTGATGTCGCGCAGCGATCCTCCGGCCGCTTCCAGCGCGGCCTCGATGCTGTCCAGAGCGGCGTGCGTCTGCGCCGCGGGATCACCCAATCCGGCAACCGACCCGTCGGGCCGGAGCGCGCTCCGGGCGCTGAGGAACACGCGCGAACCGCAACGAACCGCGCCGGCAATCGGGCCCGACGCGAATGGTGCAGCGGCGAAGGGAAGGAGGCGGCTATAGTCCATAAACCCATGATGGAGGACAACGTCATGCACAGCCAGCATCGTCGGCCGAACCGGCTGGAGATTGACAGCGAGTCGGTCACCGCGCGTGTGGCGTCACTGTGCCGGCGGGTCGGACCGCGCGTGAAGGTCATCGCCGCGTTGAAGGCGAATGGCTACGGCTTTGGCACACTGCCGATGGCGCGCGCCGCGCTGGCTGGCGGCGCCGATGGCCTGTCACTGATCGACCGCGCCGAGGCGATTGCGCTGCGCCAGGACGGAATCGAGGCGCCGATTTTGCTCTACGCCGGCGCGCCGATTGATGCGGATGCTGTTGCTGCCGCGGAGGAGTTCCGTCTGATCCTGACGGTGCTGAGCGAGCGCGAGATCGAGACTGTGGCGCGGCATGCACGCCGGCCAGTTGAACTTGCCATCAAATTGGAAGTGGGAGCGGAGCGCATCGGCGTGCTGCCGGCAGAACTTGTTTCGATGGCCAAGAGCATTGCGCGCCAGCGAAACCTGTCGCTCGCTATCGTCAACACCCATCCCACTTTCCGCGACGATGCACCGGATGTGGTTGTGCAAGAGCAGTTCCGGCGCTTCGTGTCGGCGCTAGACGATCTGGCGAAGACTGAGATCGAGATGCCGCTGCGTCTGTTTGCCTCGTCCAAGACGCTCGGCCGCTTCTCCGGGATGGAGCTCGACGCGATCGATCCGGGACAGTTCCTGTTCGCCGATACCAGCGAACGCCCGATCATCCGGTCGCTGACATCAGTGCTGACCCAGGTGCGTCCGGTGACCCGCGACTTTGCGCTTGAGCATGCGCCCTTCGATTTCACGACGGTGCGGCGGATCGGTGTCATTCCGTTCGGCAGAGTGGATGGTGGCGGGCGTTGTCACGGCCCCGAAATGCTGATCCGCGGTAGGCGCGTGCCGGTGCTGGGAGGACCGTCGCTGGAATACATGCGGCTCGACCTGTCGGCGATCGATGACGCCGAGGCAGGCGACGAAGTCGTACTGATCGGCCGGCAGCAGACGGCGCAGATCAGCCTGGCTGAGGTCTGCGCCGCTCAGGGCGCGACGCCATCAGACATCGCGATGACAATCGGCCCTGCGGTACTGCGGACGTGGCTTGTCGAATGACGCGTTGCTAGTATTGCGGATAACCGGGGTAGTAGGGCGGCGGCGGAGAGTACACCACCGGCGGGGGCGGCGGCGCGTAGTAGCGCGGCTGCTGCGCGGCAATCACTCCGCCCAGGATGGCTGCGGCGCCGAGACCAAGGATCGCTGCGGTCGCCGCTCCGTTGTCGTCGTGATCGTGGTGCCAATCGCCATGCCAGCCGCGATCACCGTGCCAGCCCTCATGCCAGCCGCGATCCCCGTGCCAGCCGTGGTGGTCGTGCCAGTCCGCCTTGGCCGCCGGTGCGGCAAGCAGGCCGGCTGCCACAGGGGCTGCGATCAGCAATTTGGACCAGGTTCGCATTGGCTCAACCTCGAGTCTTGGTGTCACGAGGAATCTGGGAGCGGCTGATGGCTGGATTGCGGCAGCACGGTGATCTGATAGCGACGGTTTGCGTCGTACCCAGGAGCATGACACGGTACAACCGGTAAAGCGCCGAGGAGGGATCGATGGACGTCGGCATGATGATGATCTTCGCGGCCTATGGCTGGGACAGCATCCGCGATGACCAGGTGTGGGACGAGGAGCTGCGCCTCGCACGCCAGGCAGCCGACTTAGGGTTCAACGTGCTGTGGTCGGCAGAGCATCACTTCTTCGACTACTCGTTCTGTCCCGACAATTTGCAGCTCATGACCTATCTCGCTGGCGTGTGTCCGAATGTCGATCTGGGTACCGCCGCGGTGATCCTGCCCTGGCACGATCCGTTGCGTGTTGCGGAGCAGGCGGCGGTGCTGGACCTGTTGTGCAAGGGGCGGCTGCGGCTCGGCCTGGGCCGTGGCCTCGCGCGGCGGGAGTTTGCCGCGTTCCGCGGCACGATGGATGAGTCGCGCGAGCGATTCGACGAGGCGGCACCGATGATCGTGGAGGCGCTGCGCACTGGCGTGATGGAGGGCAACGGCAAGTTCTATCAGCAGCCACGCATCGAGATCCGGCCTCGCCCGAAATACAGCTTCGACGGCCGTATCTACGCTGTGGCCTCGAGCGAGGATTCGGTCGAGGCCGCCGCTCGGCTTGGCGCGCACATGGTGATGTTTTCCGATCGTCCGTGGCCGATGCGGCTGCCGGCGATTCAGCGCAATCGCGAGCTGCACAGGAAATTCCATGGCCGCGAAGCGCCCACGATGCTGATCGCCGATTTCTGCGTCTGCTGGCCGAAGCTGGATGAAGCGGAGGAACTGGCGCGCAAGCACATGGGCAGCTTCGTGCATAGCAACTTCGAGCATTACGAGCTGCTGGGCGAGCACTTCAACACGGTGAAGGGTTACGACGCCTATGCGCAGAAGGCGGCGATCGCGAAGGCGGCGGGCATGGACGGAGCCATCGCTGGCTTCATGAAGGCGGCGGTGTGGGGACCGCCCGACCGCGTTCTGCGCGAGCTGGAGGCGCGGCGGTCCGTCATCGGCGAGTTCGAGCTGGATGTCGCATTCCGCTTTGGCGGCATTCCATACGATACGGCGGAGAAGTCGCTGCGTCTGTTTGCCAAGGAGGTGCTGCCGGTGCTGCAAAGCTGGAAAGCCGATGCGGTGACCAGCGCGGCGGCGCAGTGATGAGTGAGGAACTGCTCTATCGGCTGGAGAACCGCGTGGCCGTGGTGACGTTGAACCGGCCCGAACGGTTGAATGCCCTGACCAAGGACATGATGCGCGCACTGCTGGAGCGGCTGTCTGCCTGCGCGGTCGATGATGCAGTTGGCTGCGTCGTGCTGACCGGCGCGGGCAATGCGTTCTGCGCGGGGGGCGATGTGCGCGTGCAGGCGCGCGTCGCGGCGGAGGGGACACCTGAAACGCCGGAGCAGCGCACCGACCAGCTTCGTGCGTCAATGGAAGCGTCGCGCCTGCTGCATGAGATGCCGAAGCCGACGATTGCCATGGTGAACGGTGTTGCCGCTGGGGCCGGCATGTCGCTGGCGCTGGCGTGCGATCTGCGCATTGCCGGACGAAGTGCACGAATGACCACGGCATTCGCCAAAGTCGGCTTGTCCGGCGACTACGGCGGCACATGGTTTCTGACCCAACTTGTCGGCACGGCGAAGGCGCGGGAATTGTATTTCCTGTCGGACGTGCTGGATGGAGCGCGGATCGAGGCGCTGGGATTGGCGAACCGCGTCGTGGCGGATGAGGAGTTGGCAGCAGAGACGATGGCACTGGCGGAGAAGCTGGCGAACGGACCGAGCGTTGCGCTGCGCTATATGAAACGGAACCTCAATGTTGCGGAGACCGGTCCCTTATCCGCTGGTCTCGACAGCGAGGCGTACGGAATGCTGCGTGCGCGCGCGAGCGAGGATCACAAGGAGGCCTCGCGAGCATTTGTGGAGAAGCGTGCGCCGGTCTTCAAGGGACGCTGACCAGACCGTCATTGCGAGCGAAGCGAAGCAATCCCCCTCCACGTTAGGGATTGCTTCGCTTCGCTCGCAATGACAGAAGGGTAGCGCTTGACATACTTTTGCGTATGAAATACTACCATCTAGTAGATCGCAGCGGAGCCGCATAGGATGCCTGCCGCCAAGTCGCCTTCCATCG
>CAYRTL010000102.1:0-18818 GCA_964427005.1 uncultured Acetobacteraceae bacterium | reverse complement strand
ACTAGTCTCGAAAACTATGGCGAAATCGCCGCGCTCTATTTTCGTCTTGCATGGCGCGAGAATCAGCCGGTGATGCGCAGCCCGTACATCAACCGGGAGCTGGGCGGCGTGCACGCGACGAGGCGCAGGTCGTGAAGCAATAAGACTGGAATGGCCCGTGCCAACGGGTGGGCAACAGTGGCAGCACCTGACTGGCGGCCAACAAGGCAATCCGCTTTGCACTGGGATTGCGTACCACGGAGCGGCGGAGCCATTCCCTTCCGTGGCGCCGGCTATCGTGGCGAATCAGTTCGCGGCCGATGATCCAGTCGTTTTCCGCCTCAGTTCGGCGGCGGATGGCCGCGAGGCGTCGCGCGCCGAAGCGTGTGAGCAGCGCGGGGTTGGTGAAGATCGCGTTCATGCATGGCTCAAACGAGGCCGGATCGGCCGCGAGGCGGGAATAGGCGCCGCTCTGGTGCCGGCGAACGAACAGCAGGGGGACTTTGTCGCCGGTCGATGCAAATGGGCCCTGCAACGCGATGCGAACCCAGAATTCCCAATCCTCGCCATAGCTGATGTCGGCACGGAAGCCACCTGCCGCTCGCACTGCCTGGCTACGAAGCAGAACGTGTCCGCCGTTCGCGAACAGATTCCGGACCAGGAGCGGTGCCAGAAGATCGCCTGATGGTGGAATACCAACGCGGTTGGTGTTGACAAACATGTAGGCACCACAGGACGCGACTGCGTCTGGCGAGGCGTCGAGCGCAGCGACCAGCCGGGCCAATGCGTCGAGCGCCAGCCAGTCGTCCGAATCGAGAAAGAGCAGGGCCTCCCTATCGTCATGGCGGGGCTTGGCGAGGCCAAGCCCCGCCATGACGCTGGAACAACGCCAGTCCTCACCAACCGCTTTAACCGGACAGCAGTGTGCCAAGCTCCGCGATGACGATAGGGGCAAGAGAGCACCACGGTTCCGCGCCGCGGAGACGCCGGCATTCGCCTGCCGGATCAGCCGTATGC
This sequence comes from uncultured Acetobacteraceae bacterium, assembly GCA_964427005.1. GTDB lineage: Bacteria > Pseudomonadota > Alphaproteobacteria > Acetobacterales > Acetobacteraceae > JAMXLO01. The sequence continues at coordinate 17,822 of CAYRTL010000102.1, read as the reverse complement.
GATCATCCGAAAATCCGGCCACAACATCGCCGGTGCCGTCAGCCGATCCGTCATCCACCACCACCAGCGTCCAGTCGCGATGCGTCTGCGCCAGCAGCGACGCGATCGCATCGCCGATCCATGACGCGGCATTATAGGCGGGAATGACAACGCCGACGTGCACCCACGCAGAATGCACATCGGCCGATTAACGTGAGGCTTACGCCTCGGTCTTGTGCTCGATGCCCTTCTCGCTGAGCAGCGTCTCCAGCTCGCCCGACTGGAACATCTCGGTCACGATGTCACAGCCGCCGACGAACTCGCCCTTCACGTAAAGCTGCGGAATGGTGGGCCACTGGGAGAACTGCTTGATGCCCTCGCGCAGCTCCGTGTCCTCCAGCACATTCGCGGTCTTGAACGGCACACCCATGTGCGTGAGGATCTGCACCACGCGAGCCGAGAACCCGCATTGCGGGAACATCGCCGTGCCCTTCATGTAGAGCATCACCGGCGCTTCATCGATCTCGCTCTGGATACGTTCGAACACGTCGTTGGCCATCGTTGGACTCCTAGTCCGGGACTGAGGTTTGCAACGCGAGGGCGTGCAGCTCGCCCCCCATTCTGCCGCGCAGCGCGGCATAGACAATCTGGTGCTGCTTCACGCGCGGGATGCCACGGAACTGCTCCGACACCACGGTCGCGGCGTAGTGGTCGCCATCCCCGGCGAGGTCCTCGACGGTGACACGCGCATCCGGGATCGCCGCCTTGATCAGCGCCTCGATCTCGCTCGCCGCCATCGCCATGCTGGCCCTCCCCTTTGGTCAGCCACCGTCCATCCAGGACGGGAAGAAGCGTTCGTGCGCCGCGCGCAACGCCCGCACGGATATTGTGCCCCCGTCCGGCAGTGTCAAATCCTGGCCGCCCGACGTCCCAATTCGCACTGCGGACAACCCAGCGGATTCGGCGGCCCGGATCAGCGTAGCGGCGTCCGGCACGGCGAGCAGGTAGCGGCCTTGATCCTCGCCGAACCAGTAGGCGTGGCCGGGGATCTCGCGCGGGCCGGTGAAGATCCGTACACCCGTCATGCCAGCCATCGCCATCTCGGCGAGAGCGACAAGCACGCCGCCGTCAGACACATCGTGACAGGCACGCACATCGCCCGCCAGGATTTGCGCCCGGACGAAATCGCCGGTCATGCGTTCGGCGGCCAGATCGACGGGCGGCGGTGCCCCTTCCTCTCGCCCGGCGATCTCGCGCAGCCAGAGCGACTGGCCGAGCCATCCCTTGGTGCTGCCGACAAGCACGATGTCCAGCCATGGCCCCAAGGCGATGCCGACCGCCTTGGCCGCATCGTCCAGCACGCCGAGACCGCCGATGGCCGGCGTCGGCAGGATGGCGCGAACCGTGCCGGAGGGATCGCGCGTCTCATTGTACAGGCTGACATTGCCGGACACGACCGGGAATTCGAGCGCTTCGCAGGCCGCTGCCATCCCGCGGATCACCGCGGCGAACTGGCCCATGATCTCCGGCCGCTCCGGATTGCCAAAGTTCATGTTGTCGGTGAGCGCCAACGGCCGAGAGCCGACGGCGGTGAGGTTGCGCCAAGCCTCTACCACGGCCTGCGTGCCGCCGAGTTCAGGATCAGCGGCGCAGTAGCGAGGCGTGCAGTCGGTGGTGAGTGCCAGCGCTCGCGACAGTCCCTCAAGCTTAACCACGGCGGCATCGGCAGCGCCTGGCCGCTTCACCGTCTGCCCCCCGACGGTGCTGTCGTACTGATCCCAGACCCAGGCACGCGAACAGAGATCGGGGCATGTGATCAGTTTCCACAACGCGGCGGTCAACCCGAGACGATCCTCGATCTTGGCGGCGTTGATCTTCTCCTGCTTCTGCGTCTCTGCTGCTGGGCGATGGTAGAGCGGCGCCTGTTCGGCCAGGGGCGCCAGCGGAATGTCGGCCTGGACGGCACCATGGTGACGAACGACGATACGGCCGGTGTCGGTCAAATGCCCGATGACCGCAAAGTCGAGCTCCCATTTTTCGAATATGGCGCGCGCGGTTTCCTCGCGGTCGGGACGCAGCACCATCAGCATGCGTTCCTGGCTTTCCGACAGCATGAACTCGTAGGCGGTCATGCCGGTCTCACGTGCGGGCACCTTGTCGAGATCGAGTTCGATCCCGACGCCTCCCTTGCCCGCCATCTCGACGGACGAACTGGTGAGGCCGGCGGCACCCATGTCCTGAATGGCCACGATGGCGTCGGTCGCCATCAGCTCGAGACACGCCTCGATCAGCAGCTTTTCGGTGAAGGGATCGCCGACCTGGACCGTCGGGCGCTTTTCTTCGGCATCGGCGGCAAATTCGGCGGAAGCCATGGTGGCGCCGTGGATGCCGTCGCGCCCGGTCTTGGAGCCGACATACACAACCGGGTTGCCCACGCCGGCGGCAGCCGAAAGGAAGATGCGGTCCTTCGATGCGACGCCGACGGTCATCGCGTTGACCAGCGGGTTGCCATTGTAGGCGGGATGGAAGTTGATCTCGCCGCCCACGGTCGGCACGCCGACGCAATTCCCATAGCCACCAATGCCACGCACGACGCCATCGACGATGCGTTTGGTGACCGGGTTGTCTGGCGAACCGAAGCGCAGCGCATTCAGGTTGGCGACCGGCCGGGCGCCCATGGTGAACACGTCGCGCAGGATGCCGCCAACCCCAGTTGCCGCGCCTTGATACGGCTCGATGAAGCTGGGGTGATTGTGGCTTTCCATCTTGAAGACGGCGGCGAGCCCGTCGCCGATGTCCACGACGCCGGCATTCTCGCCGGGGCCATGGATCACCCAGGGCGCCTTGGTCGGAAGCTGGCGCAGCCAGACGCGAGAGGACTTGTAGCTGCAATGTTCGGACCACATGACGCTGAACACGCCCAGCTCTGTCAGCGTCGGTGTGCGTCCCATGATCTCCAGCACGCGCGCGTATTCATCGGCAGACAGGCCGAACTCCGCGGCGAGTGCCTGGGACACAATAGGGACTTGGCTGGTGGAGTCGGTCATGATGCGCGGCGGTTGATATAGCGACCGGGTGGACGCGCTGCCATCCCGTTCCGAGGACCTCGTATGGAGCCCTCTAGGCCGCCACCAGGGCGTCGAACAAAGGCTTGCCGTCGGTGCTGCCCATCAGCGTATCGACGTAATCCTCGGGGTGCGGCATCAGGCCGAGAACGCGCAGGTTGGGCGACAGAATGCCGGCGATACTGCGGGCGCTGCCGTTCAGATTCGCCTCGGACGTGATCTCGCCAGTCGGCGTTGAGTAACGAAGCGCCACCAGCCCCTCGCCTTCCAGCCGGTCCAATGTCGCGTCATCGGCGAAATAGTTACCGTCGCCGTGTGCCATGACGGCGCGGAAGGTCTGGCCGCGCTGGTACTGATTGGTGAACACGGTGTCGCTGCGTTCGACCCGCAGGTGGCAGTCCATCGAGAGGAAACGCAGCGAAGCGTTGCGCAGCAGCGCACCAGGCAGAAGGCCGGCCTCGGTGAGAATCTGGAATCCGTTGCACACGCCAAGGATGTACCCGCCACGCGCGGCGTGCTCGCGGACAGCCGTCATGACCGGCGAATGCGCCGCCATGGCGCCGCAGCGCAGATAGTCGCCGTGCGAAAAGCCGCCAGGAATGACGATGAGGTCGAGGCCGGAGAGATCGGTTTCCTTGTGCCAGATCATGCGCGGTTCCGCGCCCGAATGGCGCAGAGCGATCGCCATGTCGCGTTCGCGATTGATGCCGGGAAAGATGACGATACCGGCCTTCATCGGCGCTGCTCGGGGCAAGGGAAGAAGCGAACGATGGCCTGGCCGATAGCGGCTGGAGCCGGTCCATCCTCATGGGTGTCGGCGTAGGCGGTGACCACCTGCGCCAGCAGGTCAGGCGTAAAGTCGGACGGCGGGCAGATGCCACGCGGTGGCTGGGGCGCAAATTGCAGATCGTAAACGCCGGCCACGTAGCCCACACAGGTAGCGTGCTGCGCAGGGTCCGAAGCATGGCACGCGGCGGCAAGCTGCTTGGAGGTCATCGGCTTCCAGGCAGAGGCTGGCTGCGCGTGGGCGACGCCCACCCCCACGGTCATTGCGCGGCGCGCAGCGACTAAGCAATCCCCAACGAGTTTGCTTCGTCGCTGCGCTCCTCGCAATGACAGCCATACGTTACCCATCCACCGACACCCGGAAGCTCTCGATCACCGTGTTCGCCAACAACCTCCGCGCCATCTCTTCGGCGGCGGCACGGGCGCGATCCGGATCGCTCTCCGCCAACTCCAACTCGATCACCTTCCCGGCCCGAACCTCGCCGACATTGCCAAAACCCAGCGTGTGCAAGGCGTGGCCGATAGCCTTGCCCTGTGGATCCAGCACGCCCGGCTTCAGCATCACAGTCACAGTGGCCTTCACTGCATCAGCTCCGGGCCCTTCATGTCGCGCACGCCGGCCTCCGGCAGGATGCCCAGCCGTTTGGCGACCTCCTGATACGCCTCCTCCACCTTGCCCAGGTCCCGGCGGAAGCGATCCTTGTCCATCTTCTCATTCGTCTTCGAGTCCCACAGCCGGCAGTTGTCGGGACTGATCTCGTCGGCCAGGACAATACGCATCTCCTCGTTCTCCCACAGCCGGCCGAACTCCAGCTTGAAGTCCACCAGCGTGATGCCCACGCCGAGAAACAGGCCGGTCAGGAAGTCGTTGATCCGCAGCGTCAGCGCCACGATGTCGTCCAGGTCCGCGGTATTGGCCCAGCCGAAGCAGGTGATGTGCTCTTCGGACACCATCGGGTCCTCGAGTGCGTCGTTCTTGTAGTAATACTCGATGATCGAGCGCGGCAGCCGGGTGCCCTCCGGGATGCCAAGCCGCTTCGACAGGCTCCCCGCCGCCACATTCCGCACGACCACCTCCAGGGGGATGATCTCTACCTCGCGGATGAGCTGCTCGCGCATGTTCAGCCGGCGCACGAAATGGGTGGGAATGCCGATCTCCGCCAGCCGCATCATGAGATACTCGCTGATGCGGTTGTTCAGCACGCCCTTGCCGGTGATCACGCCCTTCTTCTGGGCATTGAACGCCGTCGCGTCGTCCTTGAAATACTGCACGAGTGTGCCGGGTTCCGGCCCCTCGAACAGGATCTTGGCTTTGCCTTCGTAGAGCTGGCGGCGGCGGGCCATAACGATCCCCTTTTGGGCGCTGCGCCGTCCCGCCCCAAGGGTGGGATGGCTGCGGCGGATATAGCAGCGCATGGCCTGGGCCGCCATGCCAGGGGGTCAGCGCACGGGCGTGAACGGCGCCTCGTGGGGTGGGCCGGCTGCGAACAGCCAGACGGGGGAGCCGGCCCTGGGGATCGCCAGCAGTGACGAACATACCGTCCCGAAGCCACCGCGAGGCGTTACGTTGATCTGCTCGCCCGGCGGGCCGGACCGGTCTGCGAGGATTTCCTGCCAGGCGCGCCAGTTGCCGGGTTCAGGGGGAGTAGCAGCCCGGAAGCGGGCGAGATGCCGCGCGACGCGTGGACTCTCCGGATCGTCCGGATCGTGCGCCGTGACCATGTGCAGTCCGGGAAGCAGCGGCTGAGCCTGTGGGCGGCCATGCCCAAGACCACGGATGAATATCGCGCCTGACGTATCAGCCAGGACGAGATTGAAGCTCCGCCACTCCGCTGCATTCAGGCAGGCGACAGCGGCCGCGGCCTCGATTGCCGTGTCCTTTTCCAGGGCCAGCAGTGGCAACTCGCCCCGGCTGCGCTTGCCGGCTGCAGGCCCCAAACTGCCGGGCCGGTTCAGCACCGCCGCGACGACACCCGCTCCGTTGACGCCCAGCCAGGTACCCCCACCGGAACGGTCTCGCCCAGCGATCACCCTCGGCCGGTCAGGCCAGTGGGACGCAGGGGGGTCCCAGGCCCGGTCCAGCATCTCATCGCGATTGGCGGCGAGAACCAGCGGCCACGCATGGCCAGGGCGGATCAGGACGACGACAGTGCACATCGCCGCGGCGGCTTACCCCAAGGGATGCGACACCGCAAAAATTGCGTATGCGCGTGGGCTCAGGGGCTATGCCGCCCTGACACCCGCAACGAATGTATTCACCTCGCTCGAGAGTTGTTCAGCCTGCTGCGAGAGGTTGGATGCAGCGGTCAGCACCAGGTCTGCCGCCTTGCCGGTCTCGCTCGCCGCCTGGCTCACGCCGCTGATGCTCGACGTCACCTCCTGCGCCGCTTGGGTGGTCTGCTGCACGTTGCGCGCGATCTCCGAAGTGGCCGCCCCCTGCTCCTCCACTGCCGCGGCGATGGCGGCTGCGATCGTATTGACCTCCTCTATCGTCACAGAGATGCCTCGAATCGCTTCGACCGCTTCCTTGGTCGCAGCCTGCATTTGGCCGATCTGAGTGTCGATCTCTTCTGTTGCCCTGCCGGTCTGGCTGGCCAGATTCTTCACCTCGGCCGCTACCACTGCGAAGCCCTTTCCCGCTTCCCCAGCGCGTGCGGCTTCTATCGTCGCGTTCAGGGCGAGCAGATTGGTTTGGCTGGCGATGTTATTGATCAGACCTACGACGGCACCGATCTTTTCCGCCGCTTCAGCCAACGCGTGCACGATGGCATCGGTGCGCTTGGCGTCATTCACGGCTTTTCCGGTGATTTGCGATGACTGTGCCACTTGGCGGGTGATCTCCCCGATGGAGGCATTGAGTTCCTCGGCGGCCGAAGCCACGGTCTGCAAGCCGGCGCTTGCTTCCTCCGCAGCCGAAGCGACAGCCCCGGCCTGGTCGTTGCTTTGGTTCGCCACGCTGGTCATTGACTGTGCCGTAGCCTGCAGCTCTGTGGAACCTGAGGAGAGCATGCCAACCAGGTGACCGATCTTGCTTTCAAACCCGTCGGCCATCTGATGCAGGGCCGCTTTCCGTTCGGTCGCGGCCTGGGTCTTGAGTGACTCCTGGTCGGCACGCAGACGCTCGGCCTCTGTCATGCTGTCCTTGAACACGATCACTGCAGCAGCCATAGCGCCGATCTCGTCGTGGCGGTCGGCGCCGGGAATCGCGATGCCGAGTTCACCTCTCGCCAGCCGCTCCATTGCGGTGCGGAGCGTACCCAGCGAGCCGGTGATGTCGCGGTTGATCAGCCAGGCGGCAAGCAGAGTTACCAACAGGATCACTCCGCCTATCGACGCCAAGCGTTGCCACATGGTTTGGAAGTCGGCATCCAGGTCGTCAGTGTACGCGCCCGCGAGGAACGTTGCCTTCCACGGCGCGAACAACCCGACATACGCCACCTTGCGCACCGCCACCGTCTGGCCAGGCTTCGGGAACAGGTAACTGACGATACCGCTGTTTCCACCCTGCAATGCCTGAAGGATCAAGGCGCCGATGGATCGCCCCTCGCTGTCCCTTGCCGTGGATGGCTTGTCTTCGCGGCTCGGATCGACACCATGCGCCAACATGATGCTTTGCCCATTCGCATCATCGGCCTGGACAGTCAGATAACCTTGGCCGGCATCGAACCGTATGGCGTGAATGTCGTCGCGGAGCAGCCTCAACGCCTGGTCGCGCGTGAGCTGACCCGCGGCAACCCGGTTCTCCAGCGATCGAGCAATGCCGATCGTGGACTCCACGATGACGCGCAGCTTGTCCACCCTGTCGTCGAACATTCGGCGCTGCATCAGAGACGCGGCCGCGCCAATGCATAGGACGAGGGCCAGACTGCAAAGTCCAAGCAACAGGGTCAGCTTGGTGCGGAACTTCAGGCGACTGAGGATGTTCATGGCTACGCTGTCTCGTGTCGAGCCCGCAGCATTGGCTTAAACTTACCAACAACCGATTAAGTCTGGCGCCACCGGCCAGCTCGGCCGGCAGCAGCGCCTACGAGGCAAGTTCGGCTTCGTGCCGCAGCGCCTCGAGCAGAGCCTGAATATTATTGTTGTTCTGGGTGAGAAAGCTCACGCAGTTATCGCGCTGCACAATCCGCAGGCTGGCGCCCTCGGCCATGATGTCGACGATTTTGATCGCGCCGCGGACCGTGCCGATGACCCAACTGACCTGCTGCAACGGAACATTCGGCCGGAAGACAGTGGTCCAGACTTCGACGCTGTCATCGATGCGCAAGCCGCGATCAATGACGAACTTCACGCCCTGATATGAGCCGAATATCTTGCTGATCTTGCTGATGAGAACGAGAGGGAACAGGCGCATATACTCGTCGCGCTGCCGGTCATTCGCGTCATGCCAGAAGCGGCCAATTGCGAATCTCGCTATCCCGTAGACATCCATTCTCTCGCTGATCAGCGCCTCCATCAGGCGACGCTTCTCCGGCCAGTCGCTGGCTCCGTTCAATATGCCGACGAGCAAGTCGCCCGACGCTTGTATGAACTGCTTTGCCTGGGGGACGCTCAGTGAGTCCTGCGACTTCACCAATCGGGTGATGCCGGCCCCCGATAAGACGGCACCTGTGATGAGCAGCCAGCTCGTTCGACGGCGCAACTTCCGCATGGCACGTCACTTCCGTTACCTGCACGACGCCAGAGCGCGCACCAGATCGGGCCAGACTCAGACAACAGGACGATGAAAGCCCCACCGTTTGGCGGGGCCTTCACGTCCGCAGACGGCGGCAGGCCGGTTCGGCGCCTTATTCCGTCTGGTTCAACACGATGGCCGCGATGCCGCCCGCGACGTTCAGGCCAGCCATGCCCTCAACACTCAACGGCTGCAGCGAGACTGTGCGGTTGGAGCCGCCGACCAGCAGGTTGCCGCCCACGCCGGGGCCGAATGCAGCACTGGCCGTCACGCCGCCATAGGTGCCGGCAAGCGCGCCCTTGCCGACATCGCTGGTCGGTGCCAGCACGGCCCAGGCGATAATCCCGCCCGCATGGTAGCCGATATCGACGCCGAACTTGTCGATATGACCGGTGTAGCGCTCGCTCTTGCCGTTGTTGTCGGCGTAGGTGCACCGAAGGTCACGCGACGATCCGAACACGAAACCCCATCCGCTCTCGACATTGCAGGTGAGCACGCCGGCCTTGGCGCCGCTGGTCTGCGACCAGGCCGGCTGGCCAGATAGCCCCGCGGCGACGGCGATTGTTGCCGCTGCCAAGCTTACTTTCCAGTTCATGTTTGCAACTCCTGTTTGGCTCGACTGCCAGCCTCCCCAATGGACGCTGACCAGTGTGCGTGTGGCTGAAGACGCTGCTCTTGCACGGCGCCCAACTAGACGCGCGGAGGGTGGGGAGGCATTGATCTAGATCATCAACGACCGACCAATGCCAAAAAAGAACGTTGCAAAGCGACCAGCGAGCCCCACATGAAGTGCCAGGCCAGTATTGACACTTTGGTTTATCTTGGAGCGTTGCCTCGGCCCGCCGAGGTGCGCCGAATCTGAGTTGCAATTCGCGCTTGAGGGGGCGCCTCAGGAATGAAGAACGAGACCCGTATGAGGAGCGGCTTTTTTGCTGCCCTTCCGGTCCTGGCATTGATCCTGACGGGTCATGCTGCTGTCGCCTCGACGGATTCCGTGGGTCCGGCCATCGTGCTGCCCGATTGCCTGAAAAACGGCAGCCAGCTTGCTAACACGCCGATTGACGTGAGCTTCGTAACCGCACCGGATACTCCGGTCGATCTCTCGTCCCTGCATGTCTGGATCCACAAGTTCATCGGCTGGGTCGATGTGACAGACAGGCTGCGGCAACATCCGAACGTGCGCGTCAGCGGCTGGGGCATTCACCTTGATGGAGGCATCCTGCCTGTAGGCGAGCACCTGGTGCGGGTCTCGTTCCGGGATATGAAGGGCCGCATCGCGGAGGCGACGCAGACCATCCGGATTGCGCCGTTCGGCCGACAGGCGTAGCGGGCATTATTCGCCGAATACGCGCCGGAAGATGAGATCCACCTGTTTGAGATGCGTGCGTCCGTCCATTGCGGCATCCAGCTCCGCCGCCGGTACCCGATGGGCGACTTCTGGGTCCGCCAGCAGGTTGTCGCGGAAGCTGCGCCCTTCTGGCGTCCCTAGCTTCTCCCAGGTCGCCATCGCGTGGCGCTGCACGATGGCATAGGCGTCCTCGCGGGAGATACCGGCACGCGCCAAAGCCAGCAGCACGTCGCCGGAATGCACGACGCCGCCGAGGCTTTCCAGATTCGCAGTCATGCGTTCCGGATAAACCGCCAGCCGCTGAATCATTCCCGCCAGCCGGGCCAGCGCAAAGTCCAGGGCTATTGTTGCATCCGGCGCGATCACTCGCTCGACACTGGAATGGCTGATGTCGCGCTCATGCCAGAGCGCGACATTCTCCAGCGCTGGCACCACGGCTGAACGCACCACGCGCGCGAGTCCAGTGAGGTTTTCGCTCAGCACCGGGTTGCGCTTGTGCGGCATGGACGAGGAGCCCTTTTGGCCGGGATGGAAGAACTCCTCGGCCTCGCGCACTTCGCTGCGCTGGAGATGCCTCACCTCGGTTGCCAACCGCTCGATCCCTGACGCGATCACCGCAAGCGTCGCGAAGAACGTGGCGTGGCGGTCGCGCGGAATCACCTGAGTGGAGATTGTCTCTGGCGCCAGCCCAAGCTTCTCCGCGACATATTCCTCCACGCGCGGATCGACTGCGGCAAACGTCCCGACCGGGCCACTGATCGCAGCGACGCCGACCTCGGATCGCGCCGCAAGCAGACGCGCGCGGTCGCGTGCGAACTCCGCATAGTGCCCGGCGAGTTTCAGCCCGAACGTGGTCGGTTCGGCATGGATGCCGTGACTGCGGCCGATTGTCAGCGTGTACTTGTGCTCCAGCGCGCGTGTCTTCAGTGCTGCAAGCACCGCATCGAGGTCTTTCAGCAAGAGATCCGCGGCCTGGGTGAGCTGCACGGACAGGCACGTGTCGAGCACGTCCGAGCTGGTCATACCCAGGTGTACGAAGCGGCTGTCCTCGCCAATGGCTTCGGCGAGCCACGTCAGGAAGGCGATCACGTCGTGGCGTGTCTCACGCTCAATGGCGTCGATTCGCTCGATGTCGGCCTGGCTGATCGCTGCGACCTTCGCTCCGCCCTTCTCGCGGATATTGTGCGCGGCGTTCTCCGGCACCGCGCCGATACGCGCCATGCCCTCTGCCGCCAGCGCCTCGATCTCAAACCAGATGCGATAGCGATTGGCCGGCGCCCAGATGACTTCCATCTCGGCTCTGGTGTAACGGGGAACCATCGCTGCCCTGTCCCGTGCTGGTGCAAGGCCAGCTAGACCGCCGCGCCAGCGGCTGACAAGGCCCGCGCCGCATGGACCAGATCGCCCTGACCCACGACCTCGCCGCCCTGGCGCAGGTCATCCTGATCGACGTCACGCTCGCAGGTGACAATGCCGTTGTCGTGGGAATGGCTGTGGCGGGCCTGCCGGCGCGCCAGAAGCGTCCGGCGATCCTTGTCGGCATTCTCGGTGCGACGGCGATCCGCATCGCACTCGGTGCGATCGCGCTGAAGCTGCTGGCGATCATCGGACTGCTGCTGGCAGGCGGGCTGCTGCTGCTGTGGGTATGCTGGAAGATGTTTCGCGAGCTGCGCCGCTCCCGCCAGGATCACGACGCGGAGGCGCCGCCGAAGTCGCTGGGCCAGGCGATGACGCAGATCATGCTGGCCGACGTCTCGATGAGTCTGGACAACGTCCTGGCAGTGGCCGGGGCGGCGCATGGCCGCACCTGGGTCCTCGCTACAGGTCTGATGCTATCCGTGGTGCTGATGGGCGTGGCTGCCAATCTGATTGCCAACCTGCTGGAGCGGCAGCGATGGATTGCCTGGGTGGGCTTGCTGATCGTGCTATATGTGGCGTTCGTGATGATCTGGCATGGCGGCTTCGAGGTCGCCGACGCCATTTCGCAATAATCGCATTCGGTAATCGCGAAATGTTGATCCGGTTCCCGATTACGTAACGGAACTCACGACAAAGCGATTCGCATTTGACCGAATTTCGCCATGAATCAGCAGTGACTCCTTCGATTGTCGAAACGTGCTTCCACCGGTCCTGAGGGGAGTGAGCAACATGCCGAACCGGCGACCCATTCTGATTGTCGAAGACGACGAGACGTTGTCCGCTTCCTTGGCCGAGTCTCTGGAGGACACCTCTGAGTTCACTGTGAAGACGGCGGCGAGTATCGAGGCTGCCGAGCGCCTTCTCGGCAACGAAGACCTGCACTTCGACGCGATCATCCTTGATATTGGCCTCCCCGACGGTGATGGCCGCGACTACTGCGCGCGTTTGCGACGGCAGGGACACAGCATGCCGGTCATCATGCTGACCGGTGCCAACGAGGAAACGGACGTGGTGCGAGGCCTCGACTCCGGTGCCAGCGACTATGTCGCCAAGCCGTTCAGGGCCAGCGAGCTGCTGGCGCGACTTCGTGCGCAGATGCGACTGTTCGATCGCAGCGAGGAAGCTGTGTTCCCCGTGGGCCCTTATACCTTCCGGCCAGCAAAGAAACTGCTGCAGGACGTGAACACGAACAAGCGGATTCGCCTGACCGACAAGGAAACGGCGGTGCTCAAGTTCCTGTACCGATCCGACTCCGCGGTGAACCGGCAGATCCTGATGCACGAGGTGTGGGGCTATAACTCGGCGGTCACGACTCACACGCTGGAGACCCACATTTATCGGCTGCGCCAAAAGATCGAGCCTGACCCGGCCAATCCGTCTCTTCTGGTGACCGAGGGCGGCGGTTATCGCCTGCGCCCGGAGTCCGTATCGGCCTGATCATTTACAGTCGGCAAGACGCCAGGAGCCGCGGCGCGTGAGCAGATACGCCGCGGCTTCTGCTTTTCTAGGCTTCTGCTTTGGTCGAGTTGCCGCTCACCTGGTTTTCAGCCGTTTCGTTATTCTCTGAAAAGAAACTGTCGCCGTATATGCGCGCTCGATGCGTATGGCACATCAAGCGACCATTTGGCGCGGCATGGCTGAGGAAGTTCGAGCCATTGCTTCGCGTCTGCGCGACCCCGAGCTGCGACGGGAGATGCTTGCCATCGCCGCAGGCTACGAGGCGCTCGCCAGGCGCGTCGAAGAGAGCACGGCGCCGGCTGCACTCACTGGGCAACGAGCCGCTTAGTTCCTTTCCGTTGGTGCCCGGCGGGCGCTGACACCTCTGGCCCGGCGTCCTATCTTTCCCAGTAACCATGGGTAGGAGGACCCGCCATGCTGAACCCCACGTCTCCGCTGCCGCTGAAGGACCCGACGCTGTTCCGTCAGGCCAACTACATCGACGGCAAATGGGTGCAAGCCGATAATGGCCGCACCATCGTGGTGAAGAACCCCGCAACCGGCGAGCCGATCGGCGAAGTTCCGGCCATGGGCGCGGCGGAAACGCGGCGCGCCATCGAGGCGGCGCATCGGGCCCAGGGTGCCTGGCGCGCCATGCTGACCAAGGACCGCGCGGCGATCCTGCGCAAGATCAACGACCTGATGCTGGCGAATGCAGACGATCTGGCGGTGATCATGACTGCCGAACAGGGCAAGCCACTGACGGAGAGCAAGGGCGAGATCGGCTACGCCGCGAGCTTCATCGAGTGGTTCGCAGAAGAGGGCAAGCGCATCTACGGCGACACGATTCCGCAGAACGCCAAGGGCCGCCGCATCCTGGTGCTGAAGGAGCCGATCGGCGTGTTCGCTGCCATTACGCCGTGGAACTTCCCGGCCGCGATGATCACCCGCAAGGCAGGACCCGGATGGGCCGCGGGCTGCACCGGCGTGATCCGCCCAGCAAGCCAGACGCCGTTCTCGGCTTTGGCATTGGCGGCGCTGGCGGAGCGCGCGGGAATGCCGGCAGGCGTCTGCAATGTCATCACCGGGCCGTCCGGTGAAACTGGCGCCGAGCTGACCTCGAACCCGCTGGTGCGGAAGCTGACCTTCACTGGTTCGACCGAAGTGGGCGCCAAGCTGCTCGCGCAATGTGCGCCGACGATAAAGAAGACCAGCATGGAGCTGGGCGGCAACGCGCCGTTCATCGTGTTCGACGATGCCGATCTGGACGCGGCCGTGGCGGGTGCGATGGCGAGCAAGTATCGCAATACCGGCCAGACTTGTGTCTGCGCGAATCGCATCCTTGTGCAGGACGGCGTGTACGACGCGTTCTCTGCCAAGCTGAAGACAGCGGTCGAGGCGATGAAGGTCGGTAACGGCATGGAACCCGGTGTAAGCCAGGGACCACTGATCAATGCCGATGCGGTGAAGAAGGTGGAGGAGCATATCGACGACGCGCTGAAGCGTGGCGCCTCGGTGGTGACCGGTGGCAAGCGCCATCCACTCGGCGGCAATTTCTTCCAGCCCACGGTGCTGGCGAATGTGCCGAAGGACGCGATGATCTTCCACGAGGAGACGTTCGGTCCGGTGGCGCCGCTGTTCCGCTTCAAGACCGAGGAAGAGGCGATCAAGCTCGCCAACGACACGGAGTTCGGCTTGGCCTCGTATTTCTATTCGCGCGACGTGGGACGGATCTTCCGCGTCGCCGAGGCGCTGGAATACGGCATCATTGGGATCAACGAGGGAATCATCTCCACCGAGGTGGCGCCGTTCGGCGGCATGAAAGCATCCGGCCTCGGACGCGAAGGGTCGAAGTACGGGATCGAGGACTATCTGGAGATCAAGTACCTGGCCCTGGGCGGCATCGGGACGTAGCCAGTCGCCGTGGCGGCAAAGCGTTCCAATGCCGCTGCACGAGTGCACCTGAAGCGCGTCTACGATCCGGCATCGCCGGCCGACGGTACGCGCGTTCTTGTTGATCGGCTTTGGCCTCGCGGATTGAGCAAGGCCAAAGCCAAGATCGATCTGTGGCTGAAGGAAGTTGCGCCCAGTACTGAACTGCGTAAGTGGTTCGGCCATGACCCGCAGCGGTGGGACGAGTTTCGGCATCGCTATTCCGAGGAGCTGAAGCAGCACGCTGAGGAACTGGGGAAGCTTCGCGAACTGGCAGCCGAAGGTCCGCTCACCCTGCTGTACGCCGCTCGGGACGAACAGCACAACGATGCGGTTGTGCTAAGGGACGTATTGCTGAAAGGCTCGCATTGAGCGCGGATCCGCCCTCGTCGTCATGGCGGGGCTTGGCCCCGCCATCCACGTCTTTACTGCCCACCAGAAGGAATGATGTGCGTGGCAGGCCTACGCCCGCCATGACGAGTGGGGCCACGCATGAGCCACGAATCCTGTTGGTTCGTATGAGTCGCGCATTCAGCTTTGCCACGGGTCGACAACTCGCAACCCGCCGGCCTCGTACGGCGACGTATCACGTGACGCGACGATGAAGCCACGCGAGGCGGCGATCGCTGCGATGTAACCATCCGGTGTCGGAAAGCCGCGACCGGCGTTACGCGCGGCGACAGCGAGCGCGGCGTAGTGGCGTGCAGCATCGGTGTCGAACGGCAGCACGCGATCCCCGAATAGTTCGAGCAAGCCGTCGAGTGCGCGCGTCAGGCTGTTCCTCCGCCTGCCTGCCGACAGCACGGAGATCCCGAACAGCATCTCCGCCAGAGTGACGCTGGTGAGGTAGAGCGTTTCGGCGATCTGCTCATTCAACCAGGCCCGCACGACGGGATTCGCCTCCAGCTTCATCGCCTCGGAGATCACGTTGGTGTCGAGCACGATCATCCGACCTTCATCGGCTTCGCCGGCGATTTGTCGCGCGTCCGGTCGATGGCCGCTAGGTCCTCGTCCGTAAGTCCGACCTTGCGGCCCAGGGCGGCAAGTGCGTCGCCGAGGCGAACGCGTTTTTTCGGCTTCACGGCCTGTTCCAGGATATCGCGGATCTCGGCCTCGGCGCTGCGGCCGTGCTGGGCGGCGCGCACACGCAGAGCACGATGCACCTCATCGGGCAGATTCCTGACGGTGATCGAGGCCATGATATCAGACTACCTGGAACGCTTGGGATGATTGCAGTTTATGCGAATGCAAGCATTGCCGCAACTTGCGGGTGGCAAGGCAAGGTTCCTCACGGAGTTCACCAAGAACTCCGTGAGGAACCTTGCGCGACGAAATTGCCGACGCGGAGCTGAAGGGTCGACTTGTTTCGATCCCTATGGTGATCTCGGCTACAGGAATACGATGGCTGAAATCTCCAGTTCATTGGGATCGTCATGAAACTCTACATTACTCCGGGTTCCCCCTATGCGCGTATCGCGCACATTGTCGTGCTGGAGAAGGGGCTCGCCGACCGAGTTGAGATCCTGCCCGCCCGGACGCGGGAGTTGAACAGTCCGTATTATGCGATCGCTCCCTCGGGCCGTGTTCCATATCTGGTTCGAGATGACGGTTCGGCGCTTGAGGAATCCTCTCTGATCTGCGCCTGGTTGGATCAGATTGACGGACAGCCGCTATTTGAGGTCCCGCGCGGTGAGGCGGGGTGGGAGGCTCGGCGGCTGGAGGCGATTGCGCGTAGCCTGATGGATGGTGTCGCGGTTTGGCTTCGCGAACTGACTCGTCCGGCGCATGAGCGCTCACCAGGTCTGATCGCGCATGAAGCCGCCCGCGCGGACCGGATTTGTGATGTGTGGGAACGCGAGATCGTGCATCCATGGATGCATGCGACGCTGAATATGGCGCAGATCACGCTCGCCTGTGCTTTGGGGATCGAGGCGCGGAATCCCGATTTTCGCTGGCGTCCGGGGCGGCCAGCGCTGACCGGATGGTTCGAGCAAATCTCGGCCCGCCCATCGCTCGCCCTGACCGCGCCAGTCTGATGGACGCGCGCGGCGTTCGTTCGCCAAGTTGTTCGCGCACGTTGCGTGTCTGCCAGCCAGTGCATCGAAGGTTGTAGTAAGGCAAGATTCCTCACGGAGTTCACCGAGAATAAATCCACCGAGTACCACGAAGGCAGAAGAACGGCTTTTGCGCGAACTGCATAATACCAGAACCCGGTGATCGTAATTCATTCGTCCGTCCAGGGTTGTGGAGATTCGTTAGGATCACATGCCAGAACCACCCTCGAAGCCGCAAACCGACCCAATGGCTCCGGTCCCGCCGCACACAACAGACTTGATGCTGGCCACGTTCGCGGACCTATACCGGCAAGAAGTCGGCGCTGAAGAAGACGTGCACCGAACACTGCCGTTCTTCGGGACGGCTCTGGGCATCGTCATTGGAGCGCTCGCCTACGCTGCAGGCCGACTGCCTAAGTGGATCGATCTGACAACCGGCCACGCCATGATTGCCTTTGGCATCGCCACTGCCCTGCTCGCGCTAGCAATTATCGAGGCCGGGTGCGTGCTGGTCTTCATCTCACGCGCAATAGCCCGCCGGGACTATCGCCGGATCGGACCGGAAACGGCGTTGCGGACGCGACTGGCTGAGTTGCAGGCTTACTATGACGGCCAGGGAATGACCGGTGATGCTCAGGACCCGGAGCTTGTGAAGGACATAAAGCAGGCACTCCTGGACTCCTACACGACGGTGACGCCGATCAACCGCAGTCTGAATCAACGGCGCTACAGATTCCGCGCCTTGGCATCTTCCCATCTAGTGCGCAGCTTGATCTGGGCACTCGCGGCTACCACTGTCATATTCGTGGCCGACAAGTTAGGCTATCTGCCAAAGGTGATCCCATGACCGCCCCGCTGCCAACAAGGTCCCCCGCCCGGAAGCCTACAGGTGCCGTGACCTACAAACTGCCTCAAGGGGCTAACGTCTGGCCAGGCATGGCCGCGAGCGACAAAGCGTTTGTGCGTGTGCTCAACGGTGACTTAGTGATCTTCCAAGAATTTCGGGGAGACGATGCAGTAGCCGTGAGCGTGGGCGGCCGAGACCGCGTGATGTCACGGGCCGAATGGCGCGCACTGCCCGTTTACGAGGGTTAGGAGACCGTCACGAAATGAGGTTCGCGTCTAAG
>CAYRTL010000101.1:3088-18930 GCA_964427005.1 uncultured Acetobacteraceae bacterium | reverse complement strand
TAGGTGGCGCTGGATGTCCGGTGTCAGGATCACCCGATCGATGTCGTTAAGGCTTTGGGTCTGCTCCGGGTGGCATTCTCTTATCTGCCGTCCCATCAGGTTACTTCACGAATGGAGTTCACGGTTTGCAGGCCTGAGAAATCATTTTCGTATAGTCAACGACTTCTCTCATAAGCTACGCATCTACCGTTCCGGTAAAAGATCGAAGGTGACATGTCGCTCCAGCTCCATCGCATCATGGAGCAGGCGGCCAACCTCCACGGTCGAGATCCCACGGATCCTGTAGAGGATCAGATGTCGTGGGCGGGCGACACCAGCCTGTTTCCGGGCGCTCCGTAAATGGTAGCTGCGTACGCCTTCACCGAGTTCCGGCCGAGCCGCAGTGCCGAGCCGAAGAGGGTTCGCGGCGAGATCCCGCAACGCGGACGACAGCAACTGCTGATAGCGTCCTCGCGCTCGTTCGCCGTAGCGCTGCTCTATCCATGACAGCACGTGCGCGATGTCCGCCTGCGCCAAGGCGGACAGCCGCAGCCGAGCCACTGCTATCGCCGAGAGGCACGGTTCCGTTCTGGAGCCCGACGCCCAAGATCCTCGATCACGTTCTCTATGGCGTCGCCCTCGAACTCGATAAAGCGGCCTGCGTCGAGATCAGCAAAGCCCCGCCGAGAGGCCTCTTGCAGGATCTTGAGTTTTGCAGCGTCTCGGGAGTCCCGCTCCTCAATTAGCCTCAGCCCCTCGCGCAACACCTCGCTCGCATTCTGATACCGGCCTGAGGCAACGAGATCGGAAATGACCTTCTCGTGGTGCTCCGTCAAAACGACGTTCCGGGTTGGCATCAGGCCTCTCCGTCTGATTTCGAGGCGATCCTACCAGGACTGGCAGAATATGCCAATTCGCGCCATGAAAGGCACAAGGCTGCGCGCCGTCACCATGACGCGATAGTTGTCGTGGGCAAGCGCAAGTCGCGACGGCAACCTTGTCCATGAAGCACCTCCGTCGTTTGCCGTCGATTGGACTCGCAAACCGGCTTGGTGTGCAATGGGTGCCTCAGTTCAACGGAGGAGGAAACGATGGCCCAGGCACCCTCAACTGAATCGCGAGACCGCGTCCGCGGCACGGTTCCCAAGCTGATCGACCTCTCGGAAAAGGTGCTGTTCGGCGATGTGTGGGAGCGCCCACAGCTTTCCAAGCGCGATCGCAGCCTCATTGTCTGCGCGACGCTGATCGCCACCTACCGGCCGGAGCAGTTGCGCGGGCACTTGCAACGCGCGCTCGCCAACGGCGTCACCAAGGAGGAACTGTCTGAGGTGATCACGCATCTCGCCTTCTACGCCGGCTGGCCCGCGGCGATGTCGGCGGCGAACATCGCGCGCGAGGTGTTCGAACAGAACCCGTAAGAAGGAATCGTACCATGCAGGCGGGATTCATCGGTCTCGGCACCATGGGTGCCAGCATGGCCGCGAACTTGCAGAAAGGACTGAAGGCGCGCGGCGATACGCTGGTGGTGCACGACATTCGCCGCGACGCTGCGTCGCGTCATGTGAAGGACGGCGCGATCTGGGCGGACTCGCCGCAGGCCGTGGCGGAACAGAGCGATGTGATCTTCACCTCGCTGCCTGGCCCGCCGGAGTTCGAGGCGGTCGCCGCCGGGCTGCTGACCGGCATCAAAAAGGGCACGGCGTATTTCGACCTGACGACAAACTCGCCCACCGTGGTGCGCAAGGCGCACGAACAGTTCGCCGCGAAGGGGGCGTACTTGTTCGACGCGCCGGTCAGCGGCGGGCCGCGCGGCGCGGCGAGCGGCAAGCTAGCGATCTGGTGCGGCGGCGACGAGGATGTGTACGAGAAGTGGAAACCGGTACTCGACATGATCGGCGACGCCGCGCAGTACATCGGGCCGATCGGGGCTGGATCGGTGGCAAAGCTTGTACACAACTGCTTCGGCTACATTGCCACCGCCGCGGCGGCGGAAGTGTTCAGCATGGGCGTGAAGGCGGGCATCGAACCGCTGGCGATCTGGGAGGCGGTGCGTAAGGGCGCCATCGGCCGGCGCGGTGCATTCGATTCACTGACGGATCAGTTTCTGCCGAACAAGTATGAACCGCCGGCGTTCGCGCTGCGTCTGGCGCACAAGGACGTGTCACTCGCCACAGCCTTGGGACGCGAGATGAAGGTGCCGATGCGTCTGGCAAATCTGGCATTGGCTGATCTCGAAGAGGGATTGAACCGCGGCTGGGGCGACCGTGACTCGCGTTCGATGATGCTGTGTCAGTTGGAGCGTGCCGGCGTGAAGATCGAAGTCGATCCCCAGCGTCTGACCGAGGCGTTGGAGAACAAGGGGAAGAACGGCTAGCGGGCACGTCTCAACGTACACCTCGCCCGCTTCACGGGCGAGGTGTACTAAGTGACGCTCCTCATCTCCTGAAATCTCGCATCCCGCCACGCCTCGCGCCGCATCACATCGCGCAGCGCGTCGACCGCATCCCACACATCGACATACCGCACGTAAAGCGGCGCGAGTCCGAACCGCAGCACGTCGGGCGCACGAAAATCCCCGATCACGCCGCGTTCGATCAGCGCCTGCATGATCGCATAGCCATGCGGATGAGCGAACGCCACCTGACTCCCGCGCGCCGAATGGTCGCGCGGCGTCAACAACCTGAAGTTCCTCTCGTCCGCCATCAGCGCGATGAACAAATCGGCAAGCCGCAGCGACTTCGCGCGCACCGATGCCATCGGTGCTTCCAACGCGATATCCACCCCCACATCCAGCGCGGCCAGTGACAGTATCGGCGGAGTCCCGGCCACGGTGCGGGCAATGCCGCTCGCCGGCCGGTAACTGCTTTCGAACGCGAACGGTTCAGCGTGCCCGAGCCAGCCGGTGATCGGCAGAGTCAATTCATCCTGCAACTGTCGCGCGACATGCAGAAAGGCCGGCGCGCCAGGTCCGCCGTTCAGATACTTGTAGCCACAGCCCACCGCGAGATGGACGCCATCCGCGTCGAGCCGCAATGGCACAGCTCCAACCGAATGCGACAGGTCCCACAATACCAGAGCGCCAGCGTCATGCGCCGCACGCGTCAGCACTGCCATATCGTGCATCGCGCCGGTGCGATAGTTGACGTGCGTCAGCATCAGCACAGCAACATCTGTATTGAGTGCCGCCGGGACGTTGGCAACCTGACGCAGCACGTAACCGCGCTGGAGAAGCTTCGTGAGACCTTGCGCGATGTAAAGATCGGTCGGGAAGTTGCCTTCCTCGGTCAGGATCACAGTTCGACCCGGACGCCGTTCCAGTGCCGCGGCCAGCAGCTTGAACAGGTTCACCGACGTCGAATCCGCAACCACGGTCGTTCCCGGCGCGGCCCCGATCAGCCGGCCGATTTTCTCGCCAACCCGAAACTGCAGGTCGATCCAGCCATGATCCGTCCAGCTTCGGATCAGCGACTCTCCCCACTCGCGCTCCAGCACATCGGACACGCGTGTCTTGGTTGCCTTCGGCAGCGGGCCAAGCGAATTGCCATCCAGATAGATCATGCCATCCGGCAGCACAAATCGCTCGCGGAAGGGCGCGAGTTCGTCCGCACGATCCAGCGACGTTGCTTCGTCGCGCGTCAGCTCAGTCGTCCTTCTGCATCACGACGCCCGCCATGGTGCCGCCATCAACCACCAAGGTGTGCCCGGTGACGAAATTGCCGGCAGGAGCCGCAAGGAACACGGCCGCACCGGCGATTTCGTCGGGTTCGCCGATACGCTGCAACGGATTATCGCGCGTCGTCTTGCGATAGCGCACCGGATCTTCCCACAGCGCACGCGCAAAATCAGTGCGCACCAGACCGGGTGCGATGCAGTTGGCGCGCACGTTCTTCGGTCCCCATTCCACGGCTATATTGCGCGCAAGCTGCATGTCAGCCGCCTTGGAGATTGCGTAAAGCCCAAGCGACGCCGTACCGCGGAACCCGCCGATGGATGAGATGATGATGAACGACCCGCCTCCCCTCGTCGCCATATGTGGGCATACCATGTTGGCGAGCCAGAAGTTGCTCCGCACATTGGCGCCCATGATGCGCTCATACACTTCGTCGGAGGCGCCTGCTGCCGGACCAAGATACGGATTGACCGCGGCGTTGCTCACCATGATGTCGATGCCGCCCCACAGTGTGGTGGTCTGATCGACCAGCTTCTGCAGTTCCTCCTTGCGCGCGATGTGGCACGGGATCACCGTCGCCTCGCCGCCTTTCGCGCGAATGGCCGCCGCGACCTCCTCGCAGGCATCGGCTTTGCGGCTGGATACCACCACCTTCGCACCATGCTCGGCCATGCGTTCGGCAATAGCTCGGCCGATACCTTTGCTGGAGCCGGTGACAACGGCGACCTTGCCGGTCAGATCGAACAGCGATGACATCCTCGTATCCTTTGCGGAAAAGCTACCGATCAGTATTCTCGCCTTCCGGAAACGTCAATCGAGCTGGCAATGGAATCGAAACGAACATCCGTCTATCAGCACGCCGACCTCACTCGCCTGTTGCATCCTGCCAGCGTTGCGGTTGTGGGTGCGTCCACCCGCGCCGGCTCATTCGGCGAGCGTGTGCTGGTGAACCTGCGCCACTATGGCGGGCGCGTGTATCCGGTGAACGCACGATACCAGCGCATCGGGGAGCAGCGTTGTTATCCGAACGTCGCTGGATTGCCCGAAATCCCCGATTGCGCCGTCGTCACCGCACCGCGCGAGGCGGTGGAGGAGATCGTGCTGGAATGCGCCTCGGCCGGCGTGGGAGGCGTCATCGTCTTTGCCTCGGGCTATTCGGAAACCGGCAAGGAGGACCGCATCGCGCAGCAGCATCGCCTCGCCGCAATTGCCCGGGAGACGAACATGCGCATCGTGGGGCCCAACTGCATCGGCGTGGTGAACGCGCCATTGGACATGCGCGTGACGTTCATGGACATCACGCCAATTCCTGCCCCGCGCCGGCAATCCATCGGCATGGTGAGCCAGTCTGGCGCACTCGGCATGGCGCTGGCGCAGGCAGTGGTGCGTGGCGTGTCGTTCAGTCACGTACTGACGTCGGGCAACTCATGCGACGTCGATATGGCGGATTACATCTCCTACCTGGCCGACGATCCGTCATGCGCGGCGATCGCCTGCGTGTTCGAAGGCATGGCGCAACCCGAGCGCATGCTGATCGCCGCCGAACGCGCATGGCAGCGCGACAAGCCGCTGATCGTGTTCAAGATGGCGACCGGCGAACAAGGTGCCGCGGCGGCGATGTCACACACCGGATCGCTCGCCGGATCGCAGGCCGCGTATCGGGCGGTGTTTCGCCGCGCCGGCGCCATCCTGGTCGATGACTACGAAGCGCTGTGCGAAACTGCCGCGTTCTTCGCCAAGGCGAGACCGCCAAAGGCGCGGGGCGTCGCGGTGGTCGCGGCGTCGGGTGGTGCTGCGATCATGGCGGCCGATCGCGCTGAGCAGTTCGGGGTGCCGCTGCCGCAGCCATCGGATGCGGTACGCGACGTGCTGGTGGCGCACATTCCGGAATTCGGTTCGGCGCGTAATCCTTGTGACGTGACGGCGCAGATCCTGGCCAACCCGGAATCGCTGAACGCCTGCGCCGATGCACTGCTTGGCGACCCCGCATACGGCGCGCTGGTGGTGCCGCAGACCTATGGCTATGCACCTTCGGCGAAACGCATTCCGGTCTATGATTCGCTCGCCGCAAAGCACGGCAAGATCGCGTGCATCGCCTGGCAAACCGAATGGCTGGAAGGTCCTGGCGTGAAGGAAGCAGAGGAGGCCGAGCACGTCGCATTATTCCGTTCGATGCCGTCATGTTTCGCGGCGCTGGCGGCGTGGCACTGGCGCGGCGAGAAACGTGCAGCAGCGGCGGCGAAGATTTCGCCGACACCAGGCGAAACCGTGCAGCGTGCCGCGGCGCTGATCGCTGCGGCTGGCAGCCGCACTTTGACCGAACGCGAGGCCAAGGAAGTGCTGGCGTTGTATGGCGTGCCGGTTGTAGGCGAGCGCGTTGCACAGAGCGTCGAAGAGGCGGTGAATGCCGCCGGCTCACTCGGCTATCCGGTGGTGCTGAAAGTTGAGTCGCCGGACCTGCCGCACAAGACGGAGGCTGGTGTGGTGCGGCTCAACCTGCGCGATGCCGATGAGGTACGGGAGGCGTATCAGACGATAATGGCGCGCGCCAATGCGATCACACCGCCGCCGCGCATCGCCGGCGCGCTCGTGCAGAAGATGGTGCCGCAGGGCGTCGAGATGGTGGTGGGTGCGCGAGTCGATCCGCTTTTCGGCCCGCTGGTTGTCGTCGGACTTGGCGGGATTCTCGTCGAGTTGCTGAAGGACACCACGCTGGCGCCGGCGCCAGTGACGCACGATGAGGCATTGGCGCTGATTGCCGATCTGAAAGGCGCGAGGCTGCTCGGTGGCTTTCGCGGCATGCCGGCGGTGAATCGCAACCGGTTGGCCGATGTGATCTGCGGAGTGGCCGCGTTCGCTTCCGATCATCGCGACACGGTGGCGGAGCTGGATATCAATCCGCTGATCTGCATTGGCGACAGCATCACCGCCGTGGACGCACTGATCGTGCCAAGATCTTGATGTCATTGCGAGCGCAGCGAAGCAATCCCTTGGTAGTTGCGCTACTGCCAGGGGATTGCTTCGCTGCGCTCGCAATGACAGGGGAAACCGGCTGATGCGAATCGCCGTCGTTGGTGCCGGCATCGTCGGCGTCTGCTGCGCGCTGCATCTACAGCGCGATCGGCATGATGTGACGCTGATCGATCCGCGCGCGCCCGGTACTGCGACGTCGTTTGGCAATGCCGGCGGCATCGTCACAGGTGCGGTGGTGCCGCTAAGCACCCCTCCCCTGCGGCGTGACATCCCGCGCATCCTGTTCAACCGCGACAGTCCGGTCCGCATCCGCTGGAGCTATCTGCCGCGCCTGACGCCGTGGCTGCTTCGGTTCCTGCTAGCCGGGCGGCAGACGCGCGTCGATGCGATTGCCGATGCGTTGCAGCCGCTGGTGACGCGCGCCTACGAGGCACATCGCGAACTCATCGCGCTGTCCGGCGCGGAGGAGCTTGTGCGGCCGGTCGGATGGCTGAAGGTGTACGAAACCGAAGCGGCATTCGCCGCCGCGCAGTACGACCGCGACATCATGGCCGCGCGGCGTGTTCGGTTCGACGTGCTGGGGCCGGACGAGATCCGCCAGCTCGAGCCGGCTCTGGCACGCCGCTACGTCAAAGGGCTGTTCGAACCTGACAGCGCCTTCGTCGCCTCGCCACATCGTTTGGTGCAGGCATACGCAGCGCAGTTCCAGCATCTCGGCGGCAGTATCGCGCAGGAGCGCGTGCGCGGCGTGCAGCCGATCGATGGCGGCGTGCGGCTTGATTGCGAACTCGGCTTCCGGACGTTCGATGCGGTCGTGATCGCTGCCGGTGCTTGGTCGAAGGAGCTGGCACGCCAGGTCGGCGACCGCGTCCAATTGGACACCGAACGTGGCTATCACCTGAATGTCGAACCTGGCGACGCAGGTGAACTGCGTCGGGCCGTGGTGTTCGCAGACCGTGGCTTCGTGTTGGCTCCGATGATGGATGGTACCCGCCTGACCAGTGGCGTGGAACTTGCCGGGCTGAACGCGCCGCCCGATTTCTCACGCATTCGCCGGCTGCTGCCTGCCGCGCGAGAGGCGTTGCCTGGCCTTTCCGATCGCGTCACCCGGCAGTGGCTCGGCTATCGCCCCAGCACACCTGATTCGCTGCCGGTCATCGGCGCGTCACGGCATCATCGCTCGGTGTTCTACGCCTTCGGCCACCAGCATCTTGGCCTGACGCTCAGCGCGATCACCGGACGTCAGATCGCGGCAGCGGTTGCGCGCCGCCAGCCGGAATTCGACCTCTCGCCCTACCGCGCCGACAGGTTCTGATCCTCTTCCGGCAATCGTTGCGGCCGACCATTGCCATCGACCGCCACCAGCACGAACTCGGCCGCCGTCACCTTCACCCGCTGGCCCTGACCGCCGCGCAGCACCCACGCCTCCACAGCAAGCGTGATCGAGCTACGGCCTGTGCGGATGGTCTCCGTATACACGCAGACCACATCGCCAATCTTCACCGGTTGGAGGAAACTCAGATTGGACACGGCTGCAGTGGCCACGCGGCCCTTGGCTCGCGTGCCGGCGGAGATGCCGGCGGCCAGGTCCATCAATGACATGATCCAGCCGCCGAAGATGTCGCCCGCAGGATTGGTATCGGCCGGCATAGCGACCGTCCGCAGCGACAGTTCGCCCACCGGCTCGGTCCCGGCATTCGTCATCGCATCCTCTCCTGCTAGGATCGCGGTCATGGTGCAGTGGAACGCCGTGGAGGGCGAGGCATGAACGAGCAATCGGCTGTGATCGAGCGCGTGCTGCTGCGGCGCGACGCCGATGGCGTGGCCTGGCTGACGCTGAACCGGCCGACGGCACGCAACGCTCTCTCGATGGCGCTCATGGAGGCGCTGGCGGCGGAGCTGGACGTGATCGAGCAGGATCGCACCGTGAAGGTGGTGGTGGTTGCCGGCGCCGGCCCGGCATTCTGCGCCGGCCACGATCTGCGGGAATTGCGAGCGCGTCCCGAACGCGCAGCCTACCAGGCCACCTTCGAGCTCTGCTCGCGGGTGATGACGAAGATTGTCCGCCTGCCAAAGCCTGTGATCGCGCGAGTGCATGGCGTGGCTACCGCGGCGGGCTGCCAGCTCGTGGCGAGCTGCGATCTGGCCGTAGCCACGGAGACAGCGCGGTTCGCCACGCCAGGCGTGAATATCGGACTGTTCTGCTCCACCCCGATGGTCGCCCTGTCGCGCGCTGTCGGGCGCAAGGCGGCAATGGAAATGCTGCTCACCGGTGAGCTGATCGATGCCTCGCGTGCCCAAGCGCTGGGTCTGGCCAATCGGGTGGTGCCGGAAGCCGAACTGGACGCCGCAGTCACCGCTCTGGCCAGCCAGATTGTTGCCAAGAGCCCACTGACCCTGGCCATCGGCAAAGAGGCCTTTTATCGCCAGCTCGAGATGGATCTGGAAGGCGCCTACGCGTATGCCTCGGAAGTGATGACCCGGAACATGCTGGCCAATGACGCGGCCAGAGGCATCGAAGCATTCCTGGGTAAGTATCAGCCCGAATGGACCGGGACTTGATTCTCCTGGCCACTGATCACTGATCTGCCACTGATGAGAGACCCATACGAAGTCCTCGGCGTGCAGAAGACCGATAGCGATGCGGCGATCCGCTCCGCCTATCGCAAGCTCGCCAAGCGGTACCATCCGGATGTGAACCCCGGGAAACCGGAAGCCGCCGACAAGTTCAAGGAGATCAGCGCCGCCTACGACATCCTGTCCGATAAGGAGAAGCGCGCACGCTATGACCGCGGCGAGATCGACGCCGCTGGGAATGAGGTGCCGCCGCAGCGGCCGTTCTATCGTGATTTTGGCGACGCGGCCGGTCGGGAGAAATACCGCGCCGATGCCGGCTTCGATGCCGAGGATCTGGAGAGCATTTTCGCCCAGGCGTTTGGTGGCCAGGGGTTCGGCGGCCGGGCGGGCACGGCGGGCGGCCGGCGGTTCTCCATGCGCGGCCAGGACGCCCACTACCAGCTCACGCTGGACTTCCTGGACGCTGTGAATGGCACGACCCGCCGCGTCACCCTGCCGGACGGGCGCACCCTGGATGTGCGGATACCGCCCGGAGTGCGCGACGGCCAGGTGATCCGGCTCAGGGGCCAGGGGATGCCGGGTATCGGCGACGGCGCACCAGGCGACGCGCTGGTAGAGGTTACCGTCGCGCCGCACCCGATCTTCCGCCGCGAGGGCGATGACATCATCGTGGACCTGCCGGTAACCCTGCAGGAGGCCGTACTCGGCACCACCCTGGAAGTGCCGACGATCAAGGGTCCTGTCCGCCTGACCATTCCGCCTTATTCGGGCACCGGCACGCGTCTCCGCCTGCGCGGACGAGGCATTGAGGGCAGAGGCCATCAGTTCGTCGAACTTCACCCCGTGGTGCCGCCGGCAGAAGAGCCGGAACTGGCCGACTTCCTGCGCGCCTGGAAGCCGCGCCATCCCTTCAATCCTCGTAGTGGTTGGGGAACCACGTGATGGACATCACCGCCGTCATTGCACTCTTTTCGGACCTGTCGCAGGTCGAGCTTGTCGGCTGGGTGGAGCGGGGTTGGGTATTGCCCGATACCGAAGACACCGGCCTCGTGTTCCGCGAAATCGATGTGGCACGCGTGCGGCTGATCCATGATCTCCGTCGCAGCATGGACGTCGGGGAGGAAGCCGTGCCTCTGGTGCTGTCGCTGCTCGATCAGGTGTACGAGTTGCGCAGCCGGCTGAACGACATCCTGCGCGTGCTGGCATCGCAGCCCATCGAAGTGCAGCGAGCCGTGCTCGAGGCATGTCCACCGGGCCATCGCGAGGCATGATCAGAGAAAGGCCCGCCTCCTAAGGCTCGTTGATGCGGTTCACAGCACCGCAAGTGTTTAACACGGAGGATGAGGAGGGCCACGAAGCGCCACGGAGAAGCCATGAATGCGCTGCGCAAAGCGCGAAATTCTGCTCCGTGTTCTCGGTGGCTCTCGTTCGTTCTCCGTGTTGAATCCTTCTTCCTGCTAATCAGGGGCCTCGGCGGCTCTGGGAAAGCTGATCGGGCGTTAGCTGGAACCCCGCCACGATGGTGTAGGCCGCGCCGGTCTTGGACCCCGTCACGGGCAGCAGAAGGTTCACGTCGCCGGGCGTCAGAGTGACCCGCTCGATGTTGGACGGAAACACGACGTGCATCAGGTAGACACGCTTGTCGAGGATCGTGTCGCCCTCGGTCACCGCTACGAATACCGGTACGTCTGCCTCGCGGCCCGGCATGGCCGGTCCGCGCGTCAACTCGACGCCGACGTTGACCTTCACGGCGAGTTGGTTCTTCCGATCTCCCTCTTGGCAGCTTCCCTGTACTCCGACCACGCGCGCGTGCAGCACCAGATCCGTCAGATCGCGGCCGCCAGTGGACGAGGGCCG
Source organism: uncultured Acetobacteraceae bacterium (assembly GCA_964427005.1). Classification (GTDB taxonomy): domain Bacteria; phylum Pseudomonadota; class Alphaproteobacteria; order Acetobacterales; family Acetobacteraceae; genus JAMXLO01. Next base: position 7,874 of record CAYRTL010000101.1, on the reverse strand, counting down.
GTACAAATCCAAATTAGCCGCGTCCCCCAGAATGACGGCGCTGGGACAGGGCGGGGCGAACTGGTTTCGTGCGGGGCCGCAATCGGCCAGCAGCGGCAGAAGAGCTGTGAGCAGGGCGACGCACACCGCCCATGGAGGCCCGGGTAGTCGGACAGTCATCAGATACTCCGGTGTACGGACCGACGGTTCTTGCAACACGGCGGTCGTTGCCGACAAGAGAGGGGGCCGGCATAGTGCGCGCCAGCGCACGAATGGACAACACGCCGCGGGAGACCTGGATTTTGCAGCATTTCGTTCCGGCCGCCTGATCGCGTATGGCCGTTTATACCGAGGTCACCGACGAGGCCGTCGCGACGTTCCTTCAGGATTACGAAATCGGCAGCGTCGTGGCGTTCCGCGGAATCGCCGAGGGTGTCGAGAACAGCAATTATTCCCTGCGGACTACCACGGGCGACTTCATTCTGACGCTGTACGAAAGGCGCGTCGATCCCGCCGAATTGCCCTGGTTCCTGGGGCTGATGGAGCATCTGGCGACGCGCGGCATTGTATGCCCGCTGCCCGTCCATGGACGTGATGGTATGGCGCTGCGGAGCCTGTGCGGGCGGCATGCGGCGATCACAACGTTTCTGCCCGGCGTGTGGCCTCGGCGCGTGCGGCCGGAGCATTGCGGGCCAGTGGGTTCCGCCTTGGCCGCGCTGCACCTCGCCGGCCGCGATTACGCGCCGACACGCCGTAACGCGTTGGGTCCGCATGGTTGGCGCCCATTGCTCGAGCGATCGCGGCTGCGGGCCGACGAGGTGCAGGCAGGTCTGGCGGATGAGCTGGATCAGGCGCTGACCGGTATTCTGGCCGCCTGGCCGACGCACTTACCAATCGGCCACATCCATGCGGACCTGTTTCCGGACAATGTATTCTTTCTCGATGGCCGTCTGTCCGGGCTGATCGACTTCTATTTTGCCGCGACCGACATCCTGGCATACGACATCGCGGTCTGCCTCAACGCGTGGTGCTTCGAGCCGGACTTCTCCTTCAACGTCACCAAGGCACGGGCGATGCTGCGCGGCTATGCGGATACGCGCCCGCTCTCGGATGCAGAACGTGCGGCACTGCCTGTGCTGTGCCAGGGCGCCGCGATCCGCTTCTTGCTCACGCGATTGTATGACTGGCTGAACACGCCGCCGGGCGCGCTGGTGACGCCGAAGGATCCGGTGGAATACCTGCGACGGCTGCGGTTTCACCTCGCCGCGCGCGACGAGCACGCCTATGGCATCTGAATCGGTCCGGCTTTCTTGAACGAAGACGTGAATGGCGGGGCCAAGCCCCGCCATGACGTAAAGAAAGCCCAGAGCTCCAGCCTAACCGCGATTAGTGTACTGGAAGTCGGGTTGCGCCTTCAGGGATTCCTTCGTGGCGCCCGGCATCACGACTTTGTTGTCACTGCTTGCGTTCTTCGTGTCACCGAGTTTGAGCTGGTTGTACGGCACTGAGACCAGCTTCTTGCCCATTCCAAGGAAGCCGCCGACAGACACGATCACCGCATCGGCTTTGTTGTCCTTGCCGAGGACGACGTCATCGACGCTGCCGACTTTCTCGTCGCGGTCGTTGTAAACCGAACTGCCGATCAGCTTGCTGGCGCGAACGTCGCCACGGTCCGTGAGAACGCTATTCCGCTGAGAGGGTGCGGTGGTCTGGGCCGGCGCTGTTCTTGTCTCGTGTGTTGCGGGCGCCGTCGTTGCATTGCCGACGGAAGGTGTTTGCGCCACGACGGGCATCGCGACACTCATCGCGAGCGCGGCCGACAGCGCCAGAGTGGAACGAGCGACCATTCGAAGTCCTCCTTGACTTGTTAGCACCAGAAGGACAGCGCGCGACCACGCCAGCGGTATGGCAGAATTCCGACCACACTTGGGCGCGTAACATGAAAGCAGAAGACCTATGGCATCTGAGCAGGTAACGGTCACCCCGGGGCCGCCATCGTCCGAGGTGGTGGAGATCTGGACCGACGGCGGTTCTAAGCCGAACCCCGGGCCCGGCGGCTGGGCAGCCATCCTGCGGTTCCGCGGCACCGAGCGCGAACTGTCGGGCGCGGAACCGGCTACCACCAACAACAGAATGGAGCTGACCGCGGCCACCATGGCTCTGGAGGCACTGAAGCGTCCCTGCCGGGTGGTGCTGCACACCGACAGCGAGTACCTGAAGAACGGCGTCACGCGTTGGCACGAGGGCTGGGTGCGTCGCAACTGGCGCAATTCCGCCGGCGATCCGGTGGCCAATATGGACCTATGGCAGCGCCTGCTCGCGGCGGCCAAGGACCACGAGATCGAATGGCGTTGGGTCCGCGGGCACTCAGGTGATGCGATGAATGACCGGGCAGATAAGCTGGCGACTGCCGCCCGGGAACGAATCACTTCCCGCCGCGCCCACCCGCCGCTATCGTCCGGTTAGAACAGACGGTGGCAGGATGGGTCGCTTCCAGCTCGTACTGATCAAGCCGTCCCATTACGATGACGATGGCTACGTCGTACAGTGGCTGCGTTCGTCCATACCGTCCAACTCGCTGGCGGTGATGTACACGCTGGCGGCCGATGCAGCCGAGCGGCAGGTGCTCGGACCCGACCAGCCGATAGACATCAGCGCGTTCGATGAAACGAATACGCGGGTAACGATCAGGCAGATCATCTCGTTGATAGAGCGGCATGGCGGCCTTGGCATGGTCGGGCTGGTGGGCGTGCAGTCCAACCAGTTCCCGCGCGCACTCGATATCGCTCGTCCATTGCGTGAGGCCGGCATCCAAGTCGTTATCGGGGGTTTCCACGTCTCCGGCTGCCTGGCGATGCTGCCCGATATGCAAGCCGACTTGCAGGCGGCGCTCGACATCGGTGTGACGCTGTTTGCCGGAGAAGCTGAAGGCCGCATCGATACGGTGTTGCGCGATGCGGCGGCCGGGACGCTGAAGCCGATATACAATCACCTGGACGACTTGCCGGCGCTGGAGGACGCGCCGACACCGTTCCTGCCGAAGGCGATCATCGGCCGCACGGTGAAGCATCACGCGAGCTTCGATGCTGGCCGTGGCTGCCCCTTCCAATGCTCCTTTTGCACCATCATCAACGTGCAAGGCCGCAAGTCTCGCAGGCGATCTCCAGATGATGTGGAGCGGCTGATCAAGCAGCATTGGGCGGAAGGTGTCCGCCGCTTCTTCATCACCGACGACAATTTCGCACGCAACAAGGATTGGGAAGCGATCTTCGACCGGATCATCCAGATCCGCGAGCGCGACAAGATCAAGGTGCGGCTGATCATCCAGGTGGACACGCTGTGCCACAAACTGCCGAATTTTGTGGAAAAGGCCGCACGTGCCGGCGTGACGCGCGTGTTCATCGGGCTGGAGAACATCAATCCAACCAATCTGCTGCAGGCGAAGAAGCGGCAGAACCGCATCACCGAATATCGCAGCATGCTGCTCGCCTGGAAGAAGGCCGGCGTGATCACCTATGCCGGTTACATTCTGGGCTTTCCCGGCGACACCCCAGAATCGATCAGGCACGACATCGAGATCATCAAGAAGGAGCTGCCGCTCGATATTCTGGAATTCTTCTGCCTGACGCCGCTGCCGGGATCCGAGGATCACAAGGTGCTGACGCAGAAGGGTGCCTGGATGGATCTCGACATGAACAAGTACGACCTTGAGCATGTCGTGGCAGATCATCCGGTGATGACCCGCGACGAATGGCACAAGATCTATCACGAGGCGTGGGACATGTATTACACGCCAGAGCACATGCGCACGATCCTGCGCCGTGCGGCGGCGTCCGGCATGGGCATGGCTCGGCTTTCCGCCGTGTTGTTCTTCTTCTCCAGCTATCTGGCGGTGGAGAACGTGCATCCGCTGCAAGGCGGCATTTTCCGTCTTAAATATCGCCGCGATCGACGGCCCAGCTTTGCGATGGAGCCGGTCTGGGCGTTCTATCCGAAATACTGGTGGGAAATCATCAGCAAGCACGTGCGCATGGCGCACCGCTGGTTCGCCATCGACCTCATGCGTCGGCGTATTCTGAAGGATCCGAATTATCGCGCGTACACCGATCAGGCGCTGACGGAAGTGACCGAGGAAGAGTCCGAAACGCTGGAACTGCTCACGCAGAACGAGGCGGCGCGGCGCGAGGTGGATCGGGCGAAACGAATCGGCCGCGTGAAGGCGCTGGCCTGATCAGCATCGCCACACCCAGCCCGCCAAGAAGCGCACTGGCGACAGCATATCTCCGGTTCACTTGGACCGCTTTGCCTCAACGGTTATCGGGGAGCGGCTTGTAGTTTCCCCGGTAGTTCGACCTGCCGATGGCACATGGCTTTGGAGTGGCTGGCGTTCCGCAATTGTAGGGTGAGGTCGCGGCATCGACCGAAAGCTCTGCAATTCTTTGGGCTCTGCTTATCCGGCAGTGCTTTGGTGCGTCTGGTGTCCCGCAGTTGTCAGGAGACAATGGACCTGGACGATATGCGACGCCAGGATCGGTGCCAGTGCAGCACGCAAGCAGCAGAAGCGGGATGAACCTGCGCATCATGACGTTCCTGTCGCTGAGACGCACCCCTCCCGGTAAGTCCGGACCGGTTTTAGCATCCAGTCGCGATTCGCAGTTACTCGGCGAAAGCGGATTGGGACTGGCAGCACGAGGGCAGGAAGCAATGAGCTGCCCCTGCCGCCGCGCGGTGCGATTAGACGAAATGGATACTCGAAGTTGGAAGCGAGTTGGTATTCGGCAGGTAGATGTGGCCTGGGTTGCTGCCG
>CAYRTL010000101.1:0-2988 GCA_964427005.1 uncultured Acetobacteraceae bacterium | reverse complement strand
CGAAGTTGGAAGCGAGTTGGTATTCGGCAGGTAGATGTGGCCTGGGTTGCTGCCGAAGAAGATATTCAGACCGCCGCCACTGGCTATCGAAGTTCAGGCCTGACAATCGCGAGCACACGCGCGAGGTTCTTGCCTACCTTGGTCAGCGCTTCATCCCAGTCGAACAGGCCGAAGCGATCGAACTCAGGTACGAGGGCTCCGCTTGGCAATGCGAATGTCGAACGGCAGACAAGCCGATCCGGCGGCGGCATTTCCGATGGCATCCATGCAAACAGTGCCAGGTCTTTGTCGCGCAAGTAGGCATGCACGCCGAGAGAGCGTAATTCTGTTTCGGGCACGACGAGTCCTGTCTCCTCCGCAAGTTCTCGCGCCGCAGCAGCGATGAACGCTTCGCCGGGTTCAGCCAATCCCTTCGGAATGTCCCAGCGTGGCGAACGCGTGGCGTGACCAAGCAGAATGCGGCTGCCATGGGTGACGACAACGCCGCATGAGGTCGACTTTGCCATTCAGCAAGGATGCGCGGCGAAGCGCGTCGCAGGGGCGACGAATTCCTCCTGTGCCGCCACTGTCAGGATCTCGCGCGAACCGGCCTCGGCCGTACGACGCAGCAATCCGTGCACCGCCGAACCTGCCTCCTCCAGCGCCTTCACGGCGCTGCCGCTGTTGAGGCGATGAAACAGGAACAACGCCGCGATCGCATCACCCGCACCGTTCACCGACACCGGCAGACGGGGCGTGCGCAGCAGGTGGAATCGGCCCCCCTCCCCCACCAGCAGGTCCATATGATCGCCTGGTGTGTGCTCAGTCTCCAGGCTGGTCAGCAGAACGCAGCGCAGGCCATCCGGGCGCATCGTCTGTGCAAGACGCGTCACGGCTTCCTTCGCGTTCGCGAGGGCGCTGCAGTCAAGGCCGGTCAGCCGTTCCAGCTCGAACCGGTTGGGCGTGGCGATATCGGCCTGCGGCAGTGCATGGTCGCGCAGGAACTCCTCGATGCCAGGACGCACGTAAACGCCTTCCTCGACATCGCCAATGACCGGATCGCAGCAATAGATTGCTTTGGGATTTGCCTCGCGGACACGGGCGACGGCGTGCAGGATCGCCTCGCCGATACCCGCATCCCCCATGTAGCCCGACAGCACGGCGTCACAGTGATGCAGCACGTCGCGGGCGGCGATACCGTCCACCAGCTCGCGCACCGCATCTCCGGTATAGACCTGTCCGGTCCAGTGCCCGTAGCCGGTATGGTTGGAGAACTGCACCGTGTTGATCGACCAGACTTCGGCGCCCAGCCGCTGCAACGGGAACACGGCACTGGCGTTGCCGACATGGCCATAGGCGACCCAGGACTGAATGGAGAGGATGTTCATCGCTGGCCCTCTGGCACGAACCGGTAACCGCTAGCAACCGGGCTGCGTCTTCGACCGTGCCCGCGGCGCCGTCCGTTCTCTCTCAGCCGCGACGCGTCGCGCCGCCGCCAGTGCGGCACGCGCCCATACGACAAACTCGTCGGGTTCATCGAAAAGCCGATCGGGGACACGCCAGAAGGACAGATCGATGCTGCGGCCCTGTTTCGCGTAGTTCAATGGCGGCGCCGATGCGGCCTCCTTGAACACCGCCTTGTTGTGGTCATCCACGCGGACATAGAGCGTGTCGTCGGTCACCATCCCGAGCATCAGTCCGTTGCAGAACACGCCCGTCTTGCCGAACATGCGCCGCATCGTGACGTGGCCCAGCGGCGTCAGCAGCTCACGCAGGAACGCCGCAAAGCTGTCGCTGGCGACCATCCGGTCTCCTTCCTATGCAAGCCTCTACGTCCGTACGATGCATCCTTCCAGAAAGAGTGCGGCGCATGCCCTGGCGCGCTGGGCAATCTCCGCTGGGCTCGGTGGTGTGGCCTGCCCGAGCATGGCGGCGCGCTCGGGCTCCATGATCATCATGCCGCGCAACATTCCGGCGGCCTCCCGCGGATTGTCCAGCCTGATCTGCCCCAGGCGGCACCGCCTCTCCAGCCATTCGGTCAGGAATGCCGTGGTGCGGCCGACCGCGTGGACGTAGAAGGTCTGCCCAATCTCAGGAAAACGGCCACACTCGCCGACAACTAAACGGAACATCGCCATCGTGTTCGGGTCGAGGATCAGGCGTGCAAAGGCGGTGAGCACCCGCTCGAGGTCGGCGGCCAGGTCGCTCGAACCGCCCTGCGAATCATCAGCTTCCAGGATGAACTGGCCGATGCGACTGGTGACGACGCGTCTGAAGAGTTCGGCCTTGGTGGGAACCAACCGGTAGAGCGTCCTGGTCGAGATACCGGCGCGCATCGCTACCGCACTCATGCTGGTTGCAGCGTAGCCGTCGGCCCGGAAGACCTCGCCCGCCGCCTCAAGGATCACCCGGAGGGTTTCCTCATCGGAGCGGATTTGCGGGCGCCCGCGGCCACGGCGCGGGATTTGCTCATTTTCGACAATACTCATTTTCGCAATTTCTCATTGAAGGTCCACTCGGGTTCGGCTAGTTAGGAAAACATAAGGTTTCCTAAAAGACAACCCGCCGATGAGGAGCCCCCCGATGTCACAGGTTCAGGCCACGTTGGCATCCATTGCCACCCGCGACACTTCCATTCTCGCCGGACCGCAGGCCAAGGTTTCGCTGAAGCGAGGGCTCCGCAAGGCACTGCTCGCTGGCGCCGGCGTGCTTGGCCTCGCTGCTGGCGCTTATTTCGGCACGCAATACTGGACCGTGGGGCGCTTTCAGGTCTCGACCGACGATGCCTATGTCCGGGCCGACAACACGACAATAGCCCCGAAAATCTCCGGTTATCTGAGCGAAGTGCTGGTCAACGACAATCAGCCGGTCAGGGCGGGGCAGGTCCTGGCGCGCATCGACCCGCGCGACTTCCAGGTCGCACTCAATCAGGCCAAGGCGGGGGTTGCCGCTGCCCAGGCTAGCGTCGCCGACAAGCAGGCGGTCCTGCGGGCACAACAAACGGTGATC
>CAYRTL010000100.1:0-18947 GCA_964427005.1 uncultured Acetobacteraceae bacterium | reverse complement strand
GCCGCGGAAGGCCTCGGCTACTCGTATCTTGTCGCACCGGACCACGTGCTTGGAGCCAATCCCTCAGCGGACCATGGCGGACGACGCGTAGGGACCACCGCCAACCCGTACCACGATCCGTTCGTCCTGTTCGGGTTTCTCGCCGGCTGCACGCAACGTATCGGCTTCTCTGTCGGCGTCCTCATCCTCGCTCAGCGCCAGACGGTGCTGGTGGCGAAACAGGCGGCGAGCCTCGACGTGCTGTGCGCCGGCCGGTTCCGTCTCGGTATCGGCGTCGGCTGGAATGAGGTCGAGTTCATCGGCCTCAACGAGAACTTCCATAATCGGGGCAAACGCTCCGAGGAGCAGGTGCGCGTGATGCAGGCGCTGTGGGCGCAGGAGCACGTCGATTTCACCGGCGAGTTCCACCGGATCCCGGATGCCGGCATCAATCCGCGCCCCGCGTCCGGCCGTGTGCCGATCTGGTATGGCGGGCACGCCGAGGCGACGTTCCGCCGGGCGGCCAAGTACGGCGATGGCTTCATGCCGCTGGCCTACCCGGCCGGCGACGCGGCGCTCGCGGCGTTCGACAAGCTCCGCCGGCTGACACGCGAGGCAGGCCGGGACCCGGCGCAGATGGGGATCGAGGTCTGGGCCTCCCTCGCCGGCAACGAAGACGACTGGCGGCGCGAGTTCGCATTCTGGAAACAGGCCGGCGTCACCCATGTGACGGCGCACACAACCTATGTCAGTGGGCACCACAGGCGTATCGAAGGACGCACTGCGGCTGACCACCTGGCTGCGATCACCCGCTACCGGGCGGCAGTCGCGGACCTGCTGTAGGCGGGCAGAGAAGCTGCCAGCAGCACCGCGAACAGGGCGACGAACAGCCATAGCAGGCCTTGGGGATCCACCGCTGCCATTGCTGCTCCGCCCAGCGGCGGCCCCAGCAAGCCGCCCAGGCCGTAGGCAATGATGATCGCGGCGTTGACGCTGATTAACTCACTGCCGCGGAACCGGTCGCCTGCCATGCTGAGTGCCACAGGGTAAATTCCCGATGCGGCGCCGCCCCAAAAGAACAGCAGCGAGAATACCACTGGCGGCCACATTGGCAGGCTCAGCAGGGCCAGCGCTCCCACCAGGCCGGCTACTCCGCACAGCCGGAGCGCCGCAAGGCGCGATGCGCGATCAGAGAACCAGCCGATGGGGACCTGCACGACAATTGAGCCGAAATACACGACCGACAGGGTCGCCGCGGCCATTCGCTCGCTGAGCCCGCTGCGAACGCCCCAGATCGGCAGCAGGGCCATCAACGCCGCCTCGTAGAGCCCGAACGCTGCCACAGCCCCCAGGATGACGGGTGCACGCCGGAACATTCGCAGCGGACTGCTTCCGTGATCCTGACCCAACCCGCCGGGCGCATTTCCCACGCCAAGCAGCGGCAACGTCGCCACCGCAGTGATGCCGGCATTGACCAGGAATGGCGGCCAACCTTCGATCCCGGTCAATGACAGGATCAACGGCCCGATGCCGAACCCGGCCGACAGGGCTGCCGCGTAGATGCCGATGATCCGGCCCCGCCCTACGTCGCCCGCGAGCTGATTGATCCACGCCTCACTCGTCGTGAATATGACGGATCCAACCATGCCGAGCAGCGCCCGCAGCACGAACCAGGCCGCGATCGTGGCCAGCACCTTCATGCTCAGGAACAGCGCAACATCGAGCCCGAAGCCCGCCAGCAGCAGATTGCGGACGCCGAACTGCCGGACCAGGCGTGGTGTCAGCAGCGGGCCAACAATAACCCCGATGAACGTCGCCGCGGCGTTCAGGCCGTTGAGCGTCACGTTCGTACCCCGCTGTTCGAGCAGCAATGGCAGCAGGGGTGCGGCCTGACCCACGCTCAGGCCGAATACTGTGACCGAAGCGATTGCCGCCGCCAGGTTCCAACGGCGTGCGCGTGCGGCGATTGGCAGCATGCCTGCATTCGTGCTTGGCATCGGCCATGAAGTGGCACAGAACGGCGCCCTACGGCAGACGGGATCGCGCGCCCTTTACTCTCGTCGTCGCGGTCACCGCCTGCGGCACGCTCGGGATGCATCTGATCATTCCGGCTCTGCCCGACACTGCCCGGGCGCTCGGGGTTTCGCCGGGAACGATCCAGCTCACCATCACCCTTTACCTCATTGGCCTGGCCATCGGGCAGTTGCTCTACGGTCCGGTCTCGGACCGGTTCGGCCGGCGGCCGGTGCTGCTGGCGGGTCTCACTTTGTTTACCCTCGCCGGTCTGGCCACCGCCGCTGCGCCGAATGCCTGGACGCTGGTGATCGCGCGCATCCTCCAGTCTATCGGGGCCTGCGCCGGCCTCGTCCTGGGCCGGGCCATCGTGCGGGATTCAGCCGAACCGGACCGTGCCGCCGCGCGATTGGCCATGCTGACGCTGGTGATGTCCGCCGCGCCAGCCATCGCCCCAGTGCTCGGCGGCTATGCGACCGCCTGGTTCGGTTGGCGTGCGGCCTTCGCATTGCTGGCGGTCGTGGGAATCGTGACGCTGACCTGCGCCGTGCTTCTCTTGCCGGAAACCAACCCGATGCAGTCGAGCGCCCGGGCGTCGCTGCTGGTGGGCTCACTGCGCCTGTTTCGCTCCCGGGCATTCTGCGGCTACGTCCTGGGCGGCGCCTGCACCACGACGTCGTTCTACGCCTTCATGGCGGCTTCACCGTTCATCCTGGTTGACCTGCTTCACGAACCGACCGAGCACGTTGGGCTCTACTATCTGTTGCTGATGGCCGGGGTGGCAGGCGGCAGCTTCTGCGCCAACCGGGTAGCAGGCCGGCTCCGGCCCCAGGTGGCGCTGCGCATTGCCAACTCCTTTGCTATTGCCGGAGCGATAGCCTTCATGCTGGCTGACGTGACCGGCTGGCTCACTGTGGTGACGGTTATCGCACCAATGGTGGTGTTCATGATCGGTGCCGGCATGGCCAGCCCGTTCGCGCTGAGTGGCGCGGTCAGCATCAATCCGCACGCCATCGGGGCTGCTTCCGGCCTCTACGGCTTCACCCAGATGGCGTACGGGGCGCTATGCACGGTCGTCGTTGAGACGTGGCGGCCAGGGTCAGTGCTGACTGTCGCAGTGGTACTGCTGGGCTCGGCATTGCTTGGCCAGGCCGCGCTGTCGCTCGCCGTGCGCCGGTCCCCTTGAGCCTCTGGCGGCGATTACTCCGCCATGACCTCGCCCGTGCCGCCGAACTCCTTTGGGAAGTCCTTCAGCTTCGGCAGCCCATCCCTGATCGGCAGGACTGTTTCGCCATAGTTCACGTGCACCTGAGGCGTGAACGCCAGCTCCGGGATAGTGGCGGCAAACACGTCAATGATGCCCAGCGGGGGATGCCGCGTCATGATATGTCCACCACAGAGGCGGCAGAACTGACGATGGCTCAGGTCAGTCTTGCGAAAGGTGGCAAGGTATTCCTCGCCCTTGGCCACCTTCACTGCCTCCGGCGACCACAATGTGAAGGCATTTACCGGCGATGCCGACCAGGAGCGGCACGAGCGGCAATGGCAATAGCCCATGGCATTCGGCTGCCCAGTGACCTTGATTTCAACGGCACCGCAAAAGCAGATGCCCCGATACGACTGACCCATGTCATCCTCGTTACAGCTCAGTGAAACGTGCTGCACGACAATAAGGATCGCGGGATGGCCGAAGACAAAGGATCAGTTTTCATAGCAGGGCGAGGCTGCTTCATGCATTACGATGCGCGTCGCATCGGAGCGGCCATCGAGACCATATACGACTCGGTCAAAGCAGCCTCCGCGACAAGCAGTTGGCGGAACGTCGCGATTTTCGGCCGGTCAACCGCCTCCGGGAGACCGAGCAAATAGTATGCATAACTCGTCGGTGCAGTCAGCTTCAGTGGACAGACCAATGCGCCGTTCGCCAACTGATCGGCGACCAGACTGGCGCGGGCCAGAGCCACTCCGAGACCCAACAATGCGGCGTTGATCAGCATGCCGGCTTCATTGAACTGCTGACCTGAAGGGCACGCCGCATCCGCCCTGCCGAGATAGTCAAGCCAGGCGCGCCAATCGCTGTTGCTGCCATCGCCGTTGGTTGCCGAATCATGCAGCAACGGCAACGCAAGCAGCGAATCAATGCTGTTGATCGGTCCACGCTGTTTGAGCAGTTCCGGTGCACAGACCGGGAGCACATAGTCGCTCATCAGACGAGTCACCGCGTAGCCCGCATACGGCGTGCGACCGAACCGAATCGCCAGATCGATCCCCTCAGCACGCAGATCCAACAGCCGAGGGTCCGCGATGATCTCGACATCGATTGCCGGATGCCGGCGGCGGATGCGTGCAAGTCGCGGGATAAGCCAGTGCGCCGCCACGGAAGGCAGCATCGTTACCTTCAGTCGCCCATCATCGCGCGGATTGCAAAGTTCCATGATGCTGCGGTCAATCTCGCCGATGGCGTAATCCACCTTGTGGGCGAGCGATCGCCCTTGCGGCGTGAGTTCAAGCCGCCGCGTCAGGCGCTTGAACAGGCTGAACCCGAGTTCCTCCTCCAAGGCGCGGATGCGATGGCTGACTGCGCTTTGCGTGAGATTCAGTTCGCCGGCAGCTTCGGTGAAGCTGAGATGCCGGGCGGCAACAGCAAAAATGCGCAGTGCATCAAGCGAAGGTGTGCGGGGCATGTGACGAATATGGATCGAGTGGCGCTGCCTTCGAGGGCAAGGGCGCGCGCTTTACGCATGAAATCGCTTCGCGCGCAAGATGAGAAGTGATCCTTTGTCAGCCGCGCAATCTGAATGTATTGCGCGTGTGGGTGCTCCACAGGCCCCCACGTAGCAGGCAAGACGGCCAGAGACATGTGATCTGGGTCACAGTTTTCCATCAATTACCCGCCGCCAGGCCTCGCGGAATCTTCCTCTACAGGAATGCCAATGCTCACTTTGCTGGTGGACCAGGACGTGCGAGTTGAGGCAAGCCGTCGACGCCGCGCCGAGTATTTGCGAGCGTTGGTGGCTCAGAAGAAGCACCGACGTTTTCATGCTCGAGCCCGGCTGCTCGCGCTTGCCGTAGCCTCGGCGAGCACCGTGCTTATCATTGCGTACGCGGCATTGCCATCGTAGGGCAGCTTCCCGGAGCCCGGCACCCGCTGGGCCGGATTGACGCTATCCTGGACAAATGCACACGCTCGCGCCGAACCAAAGGCGCGAACGGCCATGCGATGGGGTTTACAGTTTCTGCTCCTGCTGGGAGCGACACTCGGGCTCGCGACGCCCGCAGCAGCGGCGGATTTGCGGCTTGGCCTGGCAGTCGAGCCGGATTCGATTGATCCGCACTTCCATAATTTCGGTGGTAACAAGGGGCTGATGCCGAACCTGTTCGAGGCGCTGACCTCGACAGACCCGCGGGATCATCTCAGGCCCAACCTGGCTCTTTCCTGGACCCTGCTCGATGACAACACGTGGGAATTCAGCCTTCGTCCCAATGTAACCTTCTCAGATGGCACACCACTCACCGCCGATGACGTCGCATTCACGATCGAGCGTGTACCGAACGTGCCGACCACAGTCACAGACATGTCGGAATACGTGAAACCGATCGCGCGCAGCGAAGTAGTCGATCCCCACACCATTCGGTTTCACACCAAGAGCCCCTTCCCGCTCGCGCCTGAATATCTGTCCGCTATCGGCATCGTCTCGCGCCGCCATGGCGAAGGTGCCAGCACGTCCGACTACAACACCGGCAAGGCCGCTATCGGCACTGGCCCGTTCCGATTCGTGGCTTGGGCACGTGGCGACAAAATCATGCTCGCGCGTAACGAGGCATGGTGGGGCGGCCATCCCGCCTGGGATACCGTAACCATTCGCTATATCAAGAACCCGGCATCGCGATTGGCTGCGTTGCTGGCAGGCGATGTCGATCTGATCGATCAGCTTTCGGTGCAGGACATCGCGCGGGTGCAGCAGGATGCGCGCTTCACCGTAGCCTCCGGTCTGTCAGACGATATCGTGGGCTTTGTCTTCGACAAGCAGGACCGGCCATCGCCGAAGATCACTGGGAGTGACGGCGCGCCGTTGCGGGACAACCCATTCCGCGACCGGCGAGTGCGCGAGGCGGTCAACCTGGCGATCGATCGCGGTGCAATCCGCGACCGCATCATGAATGGTCAGGCGGATCCCGATAACCAGTACATGAAACCCGGCCAGTATGGCTACGACCCCACGCTGCCGCCTCCCCGTTTCGATCCGCAGCGCGCGAAGCAACTGCTGGCCGAAGCCGGTTATCCGGACGGATTCCACCTTATCGTCTCCTGCCAGAACGATCGCTTCGTGAGTGATGCGGCGATTTGCCAGGCTGTTGCGCAGATGCTGACCCGGATCGGCATCGCGACCACGCCAGAAGTGATGCCGCATGCCGTCTGGGTACCGAAGGCGAACCGGCACGAGTTCAGTCTGTTCACTACATTCTGGACCGTGGATACACCGGAACCATCGATCATGCTGATCAGTCAGCTCGCTACGCCCGATGCGGCGCGCGGCCGCGGCGCCTTCAATCGTGGCCTGTACAGCAATCCTGAATTCGACGCTGTGCTGGACCAGGCCCTGGTGACGTTGGATCGCGATGCGCGCGAAGCACTGCTGATGAAGGCGACCCATATCGCGTTCAGCGACTACGCCTTGGTGCCCTTGCACCATCAGTTCAACATTGAGGCAATGGCGCGTAGCATCCGCCACACGCCGCGCATCGATGGTCGTCTGCGCGCCATCGAGGTGCTGCCGCAGAAGGGAGAGTAATATGGCCGACCAGCATCGCATGCCGACCCATCATCCGCGCATCATCGGCACGCGGCACATGGTTGCTTCTGCCAACTACCTCGCCGCGCAGGCTGGCTTCGAGATACTGCAAGCCGGCGGCAACGCGATTGACGCCGGTGTGGCGGCCGGTATCGCGCTGGGGGTGCTGCAATGTGAATACGTGCACTTCGCGGGCGTCGCACCGATCATGATCCACCTCGCCGAAACGGGCGAGACCGTTTCCATCAGCGGTCTTGGTCCGTGGCCGAAACTCGCGAGTGCAGCGTGGTTCCGCGAGCATCAGGGCGGCCGGATACTCTCCAACATCAAGCGTTGCGTTGTGCCTGCCGCACCTGATTCCTGGATCACCGCGCTGGAACGCTACGGCACAATGAGCTTCGCCGATGTCGCCGCGGCGGCGATCCACTTTGGCCGCGAGGGCTTCGGCTTTCAGTCGATCTCGCACGAGGTGATGTCGGAAGCGGTAGAGACGATACGCCGGTATCCGCAGAATGCTGCGATCTACATGCCGAACGGCGCTATTCCCCAACCCGGCACGCGTTTCTTCCAGACCGATCTGGCGAACTCCATCCAGTACATGGCGGATCAGGAAGCCGCGGCCGTGCGCAAGGGCGGGCGCAAGGCGGGACTGGCGGCCGCACGCGACGCGTTCTATCGCGGTGATATCGCGCAGAAGATCGTGGCGTTCCACAAGGCAAATGATGGCTGGCTTCGCGAAGACGATCTGGCGGAATTTCGGGTCGATATCGAGAGACCGTTGAGCGTGCACTATGGCGACGTGACCGTGTTCGGTTGCGGCCCATGGTGTCAGGGGCCGGTGCTGCTGCAGACACTGAAGATTCTCGCAGACATCGATCTGAAGGGGCTTGGCCACAACACGCCGGGCTACGTACATACGCTTGTGGAGGCACTCAAGCTGGCGTTCGCCGATCGTCATGCCTATTACGGCGACCCGAAGTTCGTCGAAGTGCCCATCGACGCGCTGCTCAGTGAGGCATATACCGCGGGCCGGCGCGCGTTGATCAATCCCGATGTCGCGTGGCCCGAAATGCCACCTGCCGGTTCCGCGCAGGAACTGGGTATCATACAGCGCGGTATCACGCCGGCAAAGGCGGACCGGGAATACGTCGAGGGCGATCCCGACACATCCTACGTCTGCGCCGTCGATCGACACGGCAACTGCTTCTCCGCCACGCCAAGCGATGGCGCGATCAACGGCCCAGTCATTCCTGGCACCGGTCTGGCTCCATCGTCCCGCGGCATGCAGTCATGGACCGATCCCTCGCATCCCGCTTGCCTGGCGCCAGGGAAAAGGCCACGCCTCACGCCCAATCCATCGATTGCCATGCGCGATGGCAAGTGGATCATGCCGTTCGGCACGCCGGGTAACGACGTGCAGCCGCAGGCTATGCTGCAGGTGTTCCTCAACGTGGTGGTGTTCGAGATGACGCCGCAGCAGGCAATCGAACAGCCGCGCTTTGCCAGCTCCAGTTTCCCTGGTTCGTCCGATCCGCATAGCTACACGCCGGGCCGCATGAGCATGGAACGGCGGTTCAGCGACGAAACGGCGGCGGCCCTCGACCGCATGGGCCACAGCGTGAACTGGTGGCGCGACTGGGAATGGAAGGCGGGTTGCGTCTGCGCGATCGTCAAGGACCAGCAGACAGGAATGATGGAAGGCGGCGCCGATGTGCGCCGGCCAGGCGGCGTGCGCGGGTGGTGATGCGATCTGCCTGCGTCGCACTGCTGCTGGCGCTGTTCGCCGCGCGATGTGCCGCCGCTGCGGATCCCAACGCCCTGTGGCATATCGTCGGCGAGCAGTGCGTGCCAAACGAACGGGAATACGGCTTGCCGAAGCCCTGTGTAGAGGTGGATCTTGCCGGCGGCTATGCGGTGCTGAAGGACATTGTCGGCGAAACGCAGTTCCTGCTGATCCCCACCACGCGTGTTGCTGGTATCGAAAGCCCCGAAATTCTCGCAGCGGACGCGCCAAATTACTGGCAAGCCGCGTGGCAGGCTCGTCGCTACGTCGAGGAGCGCGCGCACCGCTCGCTGCCGCGCGATGCTATCAGCCTGGCGATCAACGCGATGATCGCGCGCTCGCAGGACCAGTTGCACATCCACGTTGATTGCGTGCGCCTCGACGTGACGGCTGCGCTGCGCCAGCACGCCAGTGCTGTCGGCCCACACTGGGCGCCGTTGCCGATGAAGCTGCAAGGCAGCGACTATCTGGCGATGCGCATCGACCAGCCGGAGCTGACCAAGACAAACCCCTTCGTCCTGCTTG
The DNA here is from genome assembly GCA_964427005.1 of uncultured Acetobacteraceae bacterium. Taxonomy (GTDB): domain Bacteria; phylum Pseudomonadota; class Alphaproteobacteria; order Acetobacterales; family Acetobacteraceae; genus JAMXLO01. The sequence goes on along the minus strand of CAYRTL010000100.1, from coordinate 9,854 downwards.
CCGATGGTGTCCCCGGCGCTCGCCGCGACATGGCGTATTACACACTTGTCGTCATGGGCGATCCCACCGGCTTCGTCCTGCTAGCCGGGCACGCAGGCACGGGCAATCGCGGACACGGCGAGGATTTGCAGGACCACGCTTGCGCCGCAGCGCGCTGATTTTCGGGAGATTGTCATGCAACTTGGCTTCAACCTGCCCATCAGCGGCCCCACTTGTGGCGCGCGCAGCTTCACTCGGATTGCGCAGGAAGGCGAAGCGATGGGGTACGACTACCTGACCCTGACGGACCATGTCGTCCTGCCCGACATGAGCGTGCCTGGTTACCCTTACTCCGAATCCGGCGAGTTCATGTCGAACGCGCCGAGTGAGCGTCACGAGTTGCTGACGGCTACGGCGTTCATCGCGGCAAAGACTTCGCGCATAAGGCTGGTGCTCGCGGTTCTTGTCGTACCGCACCGGCCGGCCGTGCTGGCCGCCAAAATGCTATCGACGATAGACGTGCTGTCGGAAGGACGCCTTACCGTCGGCATCGGTGCCGGCTGGCTGAAGGCGGAGTTCGACGCCGTGGTGACCACGCCGTTTGCCGAACGCGGTGCCGTCACCGATGAATACCTGGAAGCGTTCCGCGCATTGTGGACCCAGGAGCACGCGCGCTTTGAGGGCCGTTATACCAGGTTCTCCGACCTGGTCTTCCTGCCGCGACCGGCGCAACAGCCGCACCCGCCGATATGGGTGGGTGGCGAAAGTGGGCCGTCGCTGCGCCGCGCGGCACGTTTTGGCGACGCCTGGTATCCGATCGGCTCCAACAACAAGCATCTGCTCGATACCTTGCCACGGCTCTCAGCCGGCATCGCGCGCTTGCGCAAGCTGACCGCCGATGCGGGGCGCGATCCGGCCAAGATTGCAGTGGTGTATCGCGTCAAGCGTTACGGTGAGGTGGTGCCCCCGATTGCGTCGGATGGCGAACGGCGCCTGTTCTCCGGCAGCAATGCAGATATCATAGGCGATCTGCGTGCGCTGCGCGGTCTCGGGGTGAGCGCGATCGATGTGGAAGTGGAGGGCCATGACGAGGCCGCCACGATCGCCAATATGCGGCGGTTCAAGGAGACGATCTTCGCACGGGTCTGACTGTGCCATACTATTCTCCGAGGACTTGCAAGACGGCCAGATCATCAACCGGCGACTGACGATCCGGAACCCATTCAACGGGATGGCGCCATGAAAGTCTCGTACTTCGAAACCGGTCGCTACGTCGCGCCGCCTGATCTGCCACGTGAATGGCCGGTGCCGCCGGGAGCTTATGATCCTGCCGTTGGGACCGAAGCGCTTCGCGGCATGGTGGAGCGCGTGAAGTTGGTCGAAGCACTCGGCTTTGACTGGGTCAGCGTCTCGGAACACCACTACTCGCCGCGCATCCTTACGCCATCGCCCGTGGTGTCCGCCACATGGCTCGCAGCCCGCGTGAAAAAGATCAAGATCGCTCTGCTGGGCCCAATTGTGCCGGTGAGCAATCCGATCCGCATTGCCGAGGAGCTGGCGATGCTCGACACGCTCGCGCCCGGCCGCATCGTCGTCGGACTGCTGCGCGGTACGACGAACGAATACCTCAGCTACGACCTGAACCCGAAGGAAGCGCGCGAACGCACCGATGAGGGAATGGAGCTGATTCTCAAGGCGTGGACCGAGCCGCAGCCGTTCGGCTGGCAGGGAAGGCATTTCCAGTACCGCACAGTGTCGATTTGGCCGCGGCCGCAGCATCAGCCGCATCCACCGACTTACGCTCTCGGCACCAGCGCCGAAGCCGGTGAGTTCGCCGCGCGCCATCATATAGGGCTTGGTGTATCTTATGGGACCTTCGAGCTGATGGGACAGGCGACACGCTACTATCGCGAACAGTGCGCGAAATACGGCTGGGCACCCGGGCCGGATGATATCATCTACCGCGCCAACATGATCCTGGGCGAGACGGATGACGCCGCCGAGGATGCCCTGCGCCGACGCGACAAGCAGGCGCCGTTTCCCGTGCGGCCGGCCTTGCGCGATGCGCTATTGGCGGCGGACACCTCGCGCAACATCGCGCGCGAGCGGCGGCCGGCGAATGTCGGGGGCGTGCTGCCGATCAGCTTCTGCGGTGGGCCCGATCGCATCGTCGAGCAGATCCGCCATTGCCGTGATGAAATTGGCGCGGGTGTGCTCGACCTGTCGCTGCAGGACCCCGGCACCGGGGATACGGACGCGATGATGCGCGCGCTCGAATTGTTCGGACGCAAGGTCCTGCCGCGTATCCGGGAGATCTGACGTGGCGTTCTGTGAGGGCTTTGTCGAGGCGGACGGGTTCCGCATCCGCTTCATGGAAGCGGGTGAGGGCACGCCGCTCGTGCACCTGCATGGTGCCGGTGGCATGCGTGTGAAACCCGCGCATGAACTGCTGAGCCGGCACTATCGGGTGATCGTGTTCGAGATGCCGGGCTTCGGCCAATCACCCGAGAACAGCCGCACTGGAACGCTGAACGAACTCGCGGCAACGATGGTCAAGGCAATCGAAGCACTTGGCATTGATCGTTTTAGCGTGCTGGCAACCTCTTTCGGCGCCGGTGTTGCGCTGTGGATGGCACTCCAACAGCCGGAGCGCGTCCAGGCGCTGGTGCTGGAAGGTCCCGGTGCGATCCGGCCGTCAGGGCACAAGCCACCTTCAGGCACGCCGGAGGAAATTGCGCGGCTGATCTACGCGCATCCCGAACGAGCCGCCCCCCTGCCGCAGGCCGAACCAACCATTCAGGTCAAGCAACGGGCTCTGGTAAGCCGGCTGCGCGGCCCCGATCGCGATGCAGACCTCGAGGCGCGCATGCGCGATCTACAAACGCCGACACTGGTGCTGTTCGGCAATCTCGATGCGGTGATGCCGCCGGAAATGGGGCGGCACTACAAGGCTATACTGCCCAACTGCCATCTGGTTTTCGTCTATGACGCTGGCCACGAGATCAGCACCGATCGTCCGGAGGCGTTCGCTGAGGTCACGCAAGACTTTCTGGAGCGGCATGAGGCATTCGTGATCAGCCGCGCCGATACTGTGATCCATCCGTAACTATTTCCCGATGCAGAACCGGGCGAAGAGCGTGTCGAGGATGTCCTCGACGCCCACGCTGCCCGTGATGCGTCCCAACGCGCGCAGCGCCAGACGCAGGTCCTCCGCGCGGAGCTCGGGCAGATCCGCGACCTGAGCGCCGGCGAGCCGAGCGGCCGCTTCCTGTAACGCTGCGCGGTGACGTGCCTGGGTCAGCGGCGGTGGACCGGCGTTTTCGGTGAGGGCGCGCGCCTCGTTGGCCAGTCGCTCGCGCAGCTTTGGCAATCCTTCTCCGCTCAGCGCGCTGACCCCGAACGCTCCTGCTGGCACGCCACCACCAAGATCGATCTTGTTGGCTACGAGGATCCCGTGGGATGGAACTGTTTCCTGGCCGGCCTCAAAAACCGCAACGACCATATCGGCGGCCTCGGCACGTGCCTTGGCTCGGCGCACGCCCTCAGCCTCGATCTCATCAGCGGTTTCGCGCAATCCCGCCGTATCGACCAGGGTTACCGGGACGCCGCCAAGGATTACCCGTGCCTCGAGTGCATCGCGGGTCGTCCCCGGAGTCGCCGAGACAATAGCCACGTCCCGTTCCGCAAGGGCATTCACCAATGACGACTTGCCCACGTTCGGCGGCCCGGTGATGGCAAACACCAGCCCCTCCCGCAGGCGTTCGCCCCGCCTTTCATCATCCAGGTGCACGGCCAGTTCGGCCTGAAGCGATGCCAACTCGGCGAGGATCTGTGCCTCGACCTCGGGCGGCAGGTCCTCGTCCGGAAAGTCGATGAGTGCCTCCTGCTGCGCGAGCAGCAGCCGCAGGCGCTCGGCCCATCCGCCGTACAGCGCGCCCAAGGCGCCGTCGAGCTGGCGCAAAGCCTGGCGTCGCTGCGCCTCGGTCTCCGCCGTGATCAGATCATGCACCGCCTCGCATTCGGTAAGGTCCATGCGGCCGTTGAGGAAGGCGCGACGGGTGAACTCGCCCGGTTCGGCGGGCCTGGCGCCCAGTGCCACCAGCGCGTCGGCAATGCCGTTCAGCACGGCGCGGCCGCCGTGCAGGTAGAGTTCCACTGAGTCCTCGCCGGTGTAGCTGCCCGGTGCTGGCAGCCATATCACCATGCCTTGGTCCAACTCGGCGCCCGCCGAATCCCGGAGCCGCCGGAACGAGGCCCGCCGCGGCGTCGGAACGCGGCCGCACAGCGATGCCAGCATGCGCCGGCTCTCCGGTCCGCTCACGCGCATCACGGCAATGGCCGCCTGTCCGGCACCAGATGCGACCGCGAAGATGGTGTCAGCGTTCATCTGTCCCTATGTCAGCCTGACCAAACAGGAGCGCAACGCCATGGCTGCGTCGGAAAACCTGCTCCGCCACGAGACCTCGCCCTACCTGTTGCAGCACGCCGACAACCCGGTGCACTGGCGACCCTGGGGGCCAGCGGCGCTACAAGAGGCGCGGGCGGAGAACAAGCCGATATTGCTGTCAATCGGCTACGCCGCCTGCCACTGGTGCCACGTCATGGCCCATGAGTCGTTCGAGGACCCGGAAACCGCCGCGCTGATGAACGAGCGGTTCGTCAACATCAAGGTGGACCGGGAAGAGCGTCCCGACATCGACCACCTGTATATGTCCGCGCTGCACGCGCTGGGCGAGCAAGGCGGCTGGCCGCTGACCATGTTCATCGCGCCCGATGGCGCGCCGTTCTGGGGAGGCACCTATTTCCCGCCCGAGCCGCGCTGGGGCCGGCCGTCGTTCCGCCAGGTCCTGCAGGGCGTGTCCGACGCCTGGCGATCCGACCACGAGATGGTGAAGCGGAACACCGCCGCGCTTCGACGCTTCCTGGCAAACATGTCAAACGCCAATCCGGGCGACCTGCCGACCCCAGTGCATCTGGATGCGGTGGCAGCGGCGCTGCTGCGGCTGAACGATCCGGAGCAAGGTGGTCTGCGCGGTGCGCCCAAATTCCCCAATCCACCAATCTTCCGCTTCCTGTGGCAGAACGCATTCCGCACCGGAAGCGCGGACGGGCAGCACGCGCTTCACCTGATGCTGCAACGCATGTCGCAGGGCGGCATCTATGACCATCTCGGTGGCGGCTACGCACGCTATTCCACCGACGCCATCTGGCTCGTGCCACACTTCGAGAAGATGCTGTACGACAATGCCCAGTTGCTGGAACTGTTGGCTCTGGCGCACGCCCATCGGCCCGATCCGCTGTACGTGCAGCGCGCGGAGGAGACAGTCGGCTGGATGATCCGTGACATGACCGCCGAACGGGTGGCAGGACGCGCGGCATTCGCGGCCTCGGAAGATGCGGACAGCGAAGGCGAGGAAGGCAAGTTCTATGTCTGGACGGAAGCCGAAGTGGACGCGTTGCTCGGCGCGGATGCGGCGGCATTCAAGCGCGCCTATGACGTGACGCCGGGTGGCAACTGGGAAGGCCATACAATCCTGCGTCGGGTCACACCGGCGGGAACCGCTGAGGAAGAGGCGGGATTGGCTCGCTCCCGCGCGGTGCTGTTCGCGGCACGAGCGAAGCGCGTGCGGCCGGGACGTGACGACAAGGTACTGGCCGACTGGAACGGGCTGGCTATCGCGGCGCTGGCACGTGCAGCCGCGGTGTTCGACAGGCCCGAATGGCTGACCCGCGCCCAGGAAGCGTACGACTTCATCCTCGGAGAAATGTCGGCGCCGGATGGGCGGGTACAGCATGCTTGGCGCCTCGGACGAGTGACGGCGGCAGGTTTGCTGGATGATCAGGCTTCGATGGCTCGGGCGGCTGTGGCACTGTTCGAAGCGACCGGCGACGAGCAGCGGCTGGCCGAGGCGATAAGGCTGGCACGCGCTGCCGAGGCGGCGTTTTCGGACGAACATGGCGGCTACTACACAACCGCAGCGGATGCAGCCGATGTGCCCCTGGCACGGCCCCGCACTGCAGCGGATAACGCGACCCCAGCGGCGAACGGGCTGCTCGCCGAAGTGCTCGCGCGTCTGTGGCACCTCACTGGTGACCAGGAATGGCAGGACCGAGCCGAGCGCCTGCTGGTAGCGTTCAGCGGCAATCCGGATCAGTTGGCCGCGATGCCCACACTGCTCGCGGCGGCTGACCTGCTGGAGGAAGCAGCAACTGTCGTCGTGGCAGGAGATCCTGGGCACAATCGGGCGCAACGGCTCGCCGTGACAGCATTGCGGGCAGCAGACCCGGCCGTTGTCCTGTTGCGGGCAGCCGCTCCCGATGCGCTGCCACAGGACCATCCCGCGTTCGGCAAACCAGCAGGCACCGAAGGCGCCGCTGCTTATGTGTGCCGCCGGATGGTTTGCGGCCTGCCGCTAATGGATAGCGACGCACTGACGGCGGCCTTGTCCGCCCGGCGTTGACCTAGGTCAATGCGCGCACTCGACGCCTCAGTCACGTAGTCGTGGCGTCACAGCCGCTGCATCGGCTGCGAACCAGGAGTCAGAAGTGACCGACCCGAAGCCACGCAAAGTTGCGATAGTCGATGATGATTTGGCGGTACGCGGTTCACTTCAGTTCCTGCTCGAAGTCGCGGGACATTGTGTGGTCGCGTTTGGCTCGGCCGCCGAGTTTCTCAGATCTGAGTTGCAACACTTGGCATGCCTGATTTTGGATCATCACATGCCGCAGATGACCGGTCTGGAACTCGCGGAGAAACTCCGCACCGATGGTGTGCATATACCGGTTCTGTTGATTACCGGTTCACCGTCGCCGGCGATTGTCGCGCGCGCGGCCGAACTTGGGGTGAGAAGGGTGCTGGAAAAGCCGCCAAGCGACCAGGACCTGCTGGAGTTCGTCGAAAGCGCCACCTGCTGAACGCGTCGGCTCAGATTCCAACATTGCCCGATCGGCGGCGGGCCGCGAGCAGTTTGTTGGATTCGAAGAACCGCTCCACGGCCGCGGCATGTACCGCGCGTGACGCGGCATCGAAATCGCCAGTCGGCCGCGGCTCCAGATCGAAATATCCGTACTCGTCGCGCCCACGCACCAGAGCGGCCGTGACGCGCACGTCGTTCACCAGCCGGCAATGTGTCGGGATGTAGCTGACACCGATGCCGATACGCCGCTGGCTGGTGCGGTTCGGATCGGATGAATGCACGATATGCGTATGATGCAGTGAGATCTGTCCGGCCTTCAGCGGCATCATCACGTACTTCGTGTAGTCCAGCTTGTGATCGATGGTCTGGCCGCGCGACAGCAGGTTGCCAGGCGTGAACGTGTCCTTGTGCGGCTTCTGGCCGATGACGTGGCTGCCCGGCAGCAGCTTGATGCAACCCATTTCCTGCGTGGAGTCGGTAAGCGCGATCCATGCCGTAATCTGTTCGGCCGGCTCCAGGCCGAAATACGTGCCGTCCTGATGCCAGGATACATGTGACGGATCGTTCGGCTCCTTGAGCCACGACGTCAGGTGATAGATCAGGATATTCGGGCCGATGATGCTTTCCACGGCATCGAGCACCTTCGGATGGCGCACCAACTTATCCATCCAGGTGAACAGCAGATGCGACTTGGAGCGCACCAGGTTCGGCAGTCTGCCAAACGTGTCGCCCTGCTCGCGCTCGAAATCCTCCAGCCGCGAGCGGTAATGATCGACCTCCTCGGCGGTCAGGCAGTCGATCGGAAACAGGAAGCCTTCCCGGTGATACTGTGCGACCTGGGCTGGCGACGGACTGGCGGGCATTGGCGCACTCCGAGGTTGGGATCAGCTTACATTCAAATGCGGACGAACCGCGTCCATCAACTGCGCGGACGGCGCCAGGCGCGGCCCCTCGCCTTCATCGACCGGCGGCACAATCGTCACGCCCCAACTCCGCAGTGTCCTGAGCGAGGCCTGCGCCTGCGGATGATCCAGCAGCGGCTGGTTGAGCGACGGCCCAACGATCACCGGCGTGCGCCGGCCAATGGCTTCGGCGACGACAGACATGGCCAGGTTGTCGGCGATGCCATGCGCCAGCTTGTTCAGCGAATTGAAGCTGCAAGGCGCGAACAGCACGACGCCGCGCGGCGGACGAGGACGAATGGCCAGATCGAAATACGATTCGACCACCTGCACGCCTTCGACATCGGCCAGTTCACGCGGCGCGACCGTGCGCGCGGCATTCGGCGTCGGCAGCGCAATTACGGTCGGGAACCCGAGCGCGACCAGCCCGCGCAGCAGCTCAGGACACCGCGCCGCGGTGCTCGTGCCGCTGAGAACCAGATAGACCACGTCAAAGCGTTCGCTCATGGCCCCAGGCTACGCCAGCGGCCCCTCCCTTGACAGTCACCGCAAGCCGGCGCTGCCATTCGCCGCCGTGCCTCAGCTTTCGCTCCACACCCCGATCGGTGACGTCTCCGTCTCGGAAGATGAGGGAGCTGTCGTCGCTGTCGATTGGGGCTGGGGCAGCCAGCAGAGCGAAACCGCCTTGTTGCGCCGCGCGCGCGAGCAGCTCCACGCGTATTTCGACGGCGAGCTGACGACATTCGATCTGCCGCTTGCGCCGGCGGGCACGGACTATCAGCGCCGGGTCTGGCGGACGCTGTGCGCGATCCCCTATGGCGAGACGCGCAGCTACCTGGACATCGCGCGTGTCGCCGGTGGCAGCGCGCGGTCGGTTGGCCAGGCCAACGGCAACAACCCGATCCCGATCATCATTCCGTGTCACCGTGTCGTCGCTACCACCCATCTGGGTGGCTACTCCGGCGGCGACGGTCTCGCCACGAAGCGCTGGCTGCTGGCGCTCGAAGCGCCCGCGCAGTCACTGTTCCGCTCCATCCCTTCCGCAGCCGCCTGATCCGGCTCGCTTCACGGAGAACAACATGATCAAGGCTATCCGCATTCACTCGCCCGGCGGCCCAGAAGTGATGAAGTGGGAGGACGTGCCGCGCCCCGAACCCGGCCAGGGCGAGGTGCTGATCAAGCAGGAGGCGGTCGGGCTCAACTACATCGACGTGTATTTCCGTTCCGGCCTGTACAAGGCGCCAACCATGCCGCTGATCATCGGCCAGGAGGGCGCCGGCACGGTGAGCGCCGTCGGTCCGGGTGTGACCAGCCTGAGGCCGGGTGACCGCGTCGCCTATGCCGGCTCGCTGGGCGGCTACGCCACCGAGCGTGTGATCGCCGCTGATCGGGTGGTGAAGCTGCCGGACTCCATCGACTTCAAGACAGCCGCGGCGATGATGCTTCAGGGTATGACGGCGCAGTACCTGATCCGCCGGACGTATCCGGTGAAGGCAGGCGACACGATTGTGGTGCATGCCGCGGCCGGCGGCGTTGGATTGATCCTGTGCCAATGGGCGAAGCATCTCGGTGCGACGGTGATCGGGGTCGTCTCGACGGAACAGAAGGCGGAGCTCGCGCGTGCCCACGGCGCGACGCACACAGTCGTTGGACATGCCAATCTGGTTGCGGAGGTGAAGCGCATCACCGGCGGGGCTATGGTGCCGGTCGTGTATGACAGCGTCGGCAAGGACACCTGGAACGCCAGCCTGGACTGCCTTGCACCTCTCGGGCTGATGGTGAGTTACGGCAATGCGTCCGGCCCGGTGCCGCCAGTGGACATCGGCATCCTGTCGGCCAAAGGGAGCCTGTATGTGACGCGCCCCAGTCTCGCCACCTACACGGCGAAGCGCGCGGACCTGGAGAAGGTGGCGGGCGAGCTGTTCGATGTCGTCGCGAAAGGCGCGGTGAAGATCGAGGTGAACCAGACCTTCCCGCTGCAGGACGCCGCCGCCGCGCATATCGCGCTGGAGTCGCGGAAGACGACGGGGAGCACGGTGCTGGTGCCGTAGGCGGG
>CAYRTL010000099.1:0-18985 GCA_964427005.1 uncultured Acetobacteraceae bacterium | reverse complement strand
CTGTTCGAGACGGCCGTCGGGCGGTGCGGCATCGCGTGGGGCGACCGGGGCATCGTTGGCGTCCAGTTGCCGGAGCGCAGTGAGAATGCAACCCGTGCAAGGGTCCGGCGGCGTTTTCCCGAAGCGCGTGAAGTACCGCCACCTTCCCCCATCCAGCAAACGATCGATGCCATCGCGGCGCTGTTGCGGGGGGAAGCGCAGGACTTCGCTGACGTTCCGCTCGACATGAGGTGCATCTCAGAATTCCAACAGCGGGTTTACGCCATTGCGCGAAGCATCCGTGCGGGCGAGACCCTGTCCTATGGCGAAATCGCGAGCCGGCTTGGCGATCGCGCCATGGCCCGCGAGGTCGGAGAAGCCATGGGACAGAATCCGTTCCCGATCATCGTCCCATGCCACCGCGTGTTAGGCGCCGGCGGCAAGGTGGGCGGTTTCTCAGCGGCGGGCGGCATTACCACCAAACTGCGTTTGCTGAATATCGAACGCGCGCGAGTGGGAGAGGCGCCCACGCTGTTTGCCTCACTCCCGCTGCACGCCCGCCCGCGAGTCCGATAGCGCGCCGAGGCCGTAAGGCGCGCGTCCCGCAACGATGATAACGCTGGCGAGGAGCTGAACGGCCGCGGCTGCCAGGAATGCAAGCGCGTAACTGCCGGATCCCTGCCGGACCGCACCGATGAGCGTGGGCGCGAAGGCGAACACGGCCTGATTGATTGCGGTAACCAGGGCGACGATTTGTGGCACGTCCGCCGGATCAAACTCCTTCTGGGCGATGAGTGGCGGCAAGGTCAAAAGATTGCCGATGCCCAACCCGAACAGGATGCAGCCAAGCGCCAGGATGACAGTTGTTGAACCAAACGCGAGCAAGGCGACGCCGCATGCCTGCATCGCAAAGTTGCCGGCAGCTACAAACCGCCGGTCTGCATCACCGAGCAGAACGCCCAGCACCACGCGCCCGAGGACAGCCGAAGCAGTGGCAAGGCTGACCGCCATTGCCGCATGCATCGCGCCTACTTCCGGGGAAAGCCGCGCGAAGAGGTGAGCGACGACACCGACCTGGGCGAACATTGCGAACGCGAAGGGCATCGACAGCGTGATGAAACGGCGATTGGCCAGCAGGGCCGTGATGCTGGCGGGTGCTGATCGTGCGGGCGCCGCATATGGTGATATCGGCCGAAGATAACGACAGATCAGCGGTGAAAGCACGACAAGTGCCACGACACCGATAACCGCGGCTGCTTCGGCAAATCCGATGCCGGCAATCAGCGTGACCCATATCGGTGCGAACAGCACGCCACCGAGGCTCGCGCCATTCAAAGCATGGCCGAGAGCCAATGCACGTTGCCGCTCGAACCACGGGCTCACCATCGCGATGATCGCAGCCGCGCTGGTTGCCGCCCAGCCACATCCGCTCAGCAGCGACGCCAGAAACAACTGCCAAGGCGCCCGCGCGATCGACCAACCGAACATGCCGATTGCCAATGCCGCAATCCCGCTCAGTGTGACGGCCGCGACACCGAACCGGCGATGCGCATCGGGAAGGCGCGTCACCAGGATGGCGCTGGTCAGGAAGTGGATTGTCATCGCGGCGGAAATGAGCGTCAGGGACCAACCCCGCTCTTCGTGCAACACGTTCAGGAACACCGCGGGTCCATAATAGCCGATGCCGAAGCTGAACGTGGCTACGGTGAACGCCACAGCGACAACTTTCCAGCCAAAGAAGATGTGTTCATTCATGTTCGGCGCTGCCAAACCACGTACAATCGCCGGCGCTCGCGAAATCCGAGGCGTTGATAGAGTGCGGCAGCGGGATTATCCGGAAAAACGTGCAGAAACGGTGCTGCACCTTCTTCCGAAGCCGTACGGGCGAGATGGCAAGTGATCGCTGCTCCAACACCGCGACCGCGTGCTTCAGGACGGACGCAGATCGCGCTCAATTCGACGAAGCCGTGCAGTTGGAAGCGCTGGCCGCCCATTGCGAGCAAACGGCCGTGCTCGCGATAGCCAATGTAGTCTCCCAACGCGTAAGTACGCGCCTCAAACGGGCCTGGCCTCGTCTCCTCCGCCAGTTCCCGCATATCATTCACATCGTCTGCCCCGAGTTTCGTTAGAACGAGGTCAGGCGACGGCGAGGGTATGTCGGTGGCAACCATCTGAACGATCTGCCTCGAGCTGAGCGTTTGCCAACCCTCCGGAGTCGTTTCCTCTCGTGGACGGAACAGCCGCGCTTCAGCACCATGGCGTAGATCAACCGCGAGGTCGGCATAGGCAGCGGCTGAAGGTTCCGCGATCGCCGAGAAAGGTGTGAAGTCGCGTGGGTAGTGACGCGCGAGGCCGGAACCAAGCGCAAATTCAGCATGTGGTCCGACCAGCGAGTGCCACACCGGATTGTCGAGTATGTGTTCCATGCTCTCAGCTCCGTGGTTCTGTCGTCCACGTGTTTGAGGTTGAACATGCCTACGTCAGGTATAACGTGTGCCGTCGCGACGAGGCTCGCCGGAATCGGACTCTGTCCCCGAGGACGCAGATGCTTGACCCAGTTGAATGTGACCGTGCGAGGCTTGCGCGCGATCCAGCGTATGACGGCCGCTTCTATACCGGCGTCCGCACTACTCGCATTTATTGCCGGCCGGTCTGTCCGGTGCGCCCGGCGCAGTCGCGGAACGTGAGTTTCTATCAGTCAGCCGCAGCCGCCGAGGCCGCCGGTTTTCGTCCATGCCTGCGCTGCCGCCCGGAAACGGCGCCGTTCTCACCTGCATGGAATGGGTCGCGAACGACGGTCGCACGCGGCCTGCGCCTGATCAGCAATGGCGCGCTCGACGGCAATGATGCGACTGTTGGCGCACTTGCGGTCCGGCTTGGCGTGGGCGAGCGGCATCTCGTGCGGCTGTTCGCCAAGCACGTTGGCGCCAGTCCGAGTCAGGTGGCGAAGACGGCGCGTGTGCAACGTGCCAAGCGGCTGTTGGACACCACAACGTGTTCCGTGGCGGAAATCGCGCTCGCAGCCGGTTTTGGTAGTCTCCGCCGGTTCAACGCCGTGTTCCTTGAGCTCTACGGCCGGTCGCCTACCGAGCTGCGGAAACAACAATGACCCACACTAACGTTGAGGCGGTATGAACTTGGCCGTCAGGTAAACGCCATTGCTGATACCCATCAACACCAGCATGCCAGCGGGAATTGCCGGTATCGCACTGTCACGCCAGATCTGCAGCAGCACAAAAGCGCCGGCAATGACCGTGAACAACAGCATCTGTATCCGCGTTACGTCGATCTCCTTCCTCCCATCCCAGATGATGAGATCAGCGTAGCTGGGCTTGTGGCGGTTGGTGCTGGCGCTCACTGGATTTGTTGTCCATTGGCCAATCGCGCCGTTTCCGATTGCCGCCACACGGAAATCGTAAGTCGTATTCTGAGAAAGGCCGGTGACCGGATAGCCAAACGTGAAGATAGGTCCTGCGGCGGAGATCCATGGGCCGGCCGGTGATTCACGATATTGCACCAGATAGCCGTCTGGTGCCGCCCCTGCGGGCGCCTGCCAAGTCACACTGATACCCGATTCACCAGGAGTCCCATTCAATGTGGCCGCCCGTAGGTTTCCAAGAGCGGCCGGTGCGGCACCGAGGGCGGCTGCGGGCGTTCTCACGGGAAACGAGGGCGATGCGTTACCAGGCGTTCCCTGATCGTCCACCGCAATGACGCGGAACTGATACGCCGTGTTCGGGTTGAGGTTCGTGATTGCCAGGAACGGATCGCTCGTGCCGGCAATCCGTGTCCAGTTCGCTCCGGCCGCATCGCCGCGTTCAACAAAATAAGCCGCTGCGGTTGTACCAGTCGCAGGCGCGCGCCAGGAGAGAACAACACTGGTGTCATTGACGGCGCCAACGGTGCTTAGACCGCTTACGATGCCAGGGGTTGGCGTGTTCGCGGCCGGCGGGGGAGCACTGGTAGAGGCTGTCGCGCCCGGCAATGAAGCAGCAAGTATCGTCGCGCCGGAGATGCCGAGCAAAGTCAACGCCTGAGCGGGCACGTCGATCAAGGCGCCCGACAGTGCCATTACGTAGATCGCGCCGCCAGCAATCACGAACGTCCACAAGGTAATCTGGAACTGCGAAAGGCTCGCGTAGCCATTCCTGTTGGTGATCACTCGGATGAAGGGACCACCTTGGATATCCGCACGCGCCTTCGCCAGCTTCAGCATGATCCACCAGGCGAGACCGATGCAGAAGAAGGCCGTCAGCAGGGCAACCCAATGACTGGTGACCCCGACCGGAAGATTTGTATCAAGCACCTTCCAGCTGCCTTGGCCGTGCGCAAGGATCCGCATTTCCGCGACTGGGACGAACCCCATTCCATCGTATTGGGCAGTCAACCTGCCAGCACATGCCATCTTGAATGCCTGTTTCCAGCCTGGAACAGCATCGCAGAACCAGCTTGGAGCCTTTTTGTCCGCTGTGTTCTCGTTGAGTTTGACCAATGCGTCATTGGTTAGCATTGCGCCAAAGGTGATTTCTTCGTCATTGGCACTGATGACCTGAAGCGGTTCCGTGCGTTTCCATGAGTCGTCCGCGTTCCAACGGAAGCAGGCGACGACCTGGAATTTACCTGGCGACAGATCCTTGCCTTTGATGGTGAAGTGCGTTGTGCCCCCGATGGGCTGCCACCGCGTCGCGGCGTCCTGCACCACTTGGAGCCGCTGGTTGCCGTCGGGAGGCGACGAGGACTGCGCTTCGGTCCTGCAATCCAACTCGGCTGGCTTCTGCTCAGAAGGCGTCGGGGGCGGCGGCGTTACCTGTGTGGTTTGCGCCGGCTGCGTCGGCTGGGTCGTCTGAGCGGCGGCGCTCGGCAACCAGGAGAGAAAGTTTGTCAGCCCAAAGGTGAACGGTACCTGTTGACCGTATGAGGGGTGGATCATCAGAGAAAGCAGCGAGGCGATCAGCGCGACGGATCTGGTGCGTTGTGCACGCATTGTCGTTCCTCTCCTGGTACTGTCCAGCTTCGGTCAGACAAGCATGAGTTGTAAAGAAGATCTTACTCCCTCGGCCTGGCAGCCGCGCTCATGATCCCGCGGCCAAGCCCCGGCACAGTAAGACCCCACCAAGAGCGAGCACCACGATCATCGCCATGGTCGCCGGCAGACTGCCAAACGCGAAAGCGACCGCACCGCCTGCCACGCCGATACTGCCGCCCAAGAAGCTGCACGCATTGATAATGCCCGAGCCAGCGCCGGACCGATTGCTCGGCAAGGCGGCCAGCGTCCCGGGCACTGCGAGTGCCGCAGCGAGCCCCTGCAGCGCCCGGCCCGTCAGTATCGCTGCGGGAAACCGTCCCACTGCGACAACTGCCGACGCGAGCGCAAACAGCGCAAGGCCTGCGATCGACACTCGCCGTGCTCCAAACTGGTCGCAAGCCTTGCCACCTGGGATGATGCATGCCGCCGAAACGAGGAGATAGGCGTTGATCGCCCATTCGAGCTGGGTGGGGCTGAGCCCGATATCGTGGCGCATGGTCGGCAATGCCGCCATGATCGCGGTGCCATTCACTCCGAGCCCCAACATGCCAAGACAGGCCGCGGCCAGGACCTTGCCGCTCATGGCCGCGTCCAGGCTCTGTTACCTCCCCAATGTCGGCATCACGTACTCCGCCCCACGCCGCGCGCCGGTTGGCCACCGCTGTGTGATTGCCTTGTACCGCGTGTAGAACCGCACGCCCTCCGGGCCGTAGATGTGGTGGTCGCCGAACAGCGAGTGCTTCCATCCACCGAACGAGTGGAAGGCCATGGGCACCGGAATCGGCACGTTCACGCCGACCATGCCGATGTTGATCGCCGATGCGAAATCACGCGCCGCACCGCCGTCGGCGGTGAAGATCGCGACGCCATTGCCGTATTCGTGCGCGTTCACCATGCGCACCGCTCCGGCCAGATCAGGCGTGCGCACCACGCCAAGTACCGGACCGAAAATCTCCTCCTTGTATATACGCATGTCGGTGTCGACATTGTCGAACAATGAACCGCCGAGGAAGAAGCCGTTCTCATAGCCTTGCAGCGACAGGCCGCGGCCATCGACCACCAGCTTCGCGCCTTCCTTCACGCCGAGGTCGATATAGCCCTTTACTTTCTCGCGGTGCTCGCGCGTGACCAGCGGCCCCATCTCCGCTTCCGGGTCGGTGCCCGGGCCGATCTTCAACGAGCGCACGCGCGGCTCCAGCTTCGACACCAGCCGATCGCCGGCGGAACCGACGGCGACGGCGACCGACACCGCCATGCAACGTTCGCCCGCAGCGCCATACGCAGAACCCATCAGCGCATCCACCGCATCGTCGATGTCAGCGTCCGGCATCACCACCAGGTGGTTCTTCGCGCCGCCGAGCGCCTGCACGCGTTTGCCGTGCGCCGTGCCGCCGCGATAAATCGTTTCCGCAATCGCGGTCGAGCCGACGAAGCTGATCGCGGCGATGTTGGGATGCGCGAGGATGCTCTCGACCGCCTCGCGTGCGCCCTGCACGACGTTGAACACGCCGTTGGGCACGCCGGCTTCGGTCAGCAATTCCGCCAGCTTCAATGATGCGGATGGATCCTTTTCCGACGGCTTCAACACGAAGCAGTTGCCGCAGGCGAGCGCTACCGGGATCATCCACAGCGGGACCATCAGCGGGAAGTTGAACGGGGTGATGCCCGCAACCACGCCTAGCGGCTGACGGATCGACCAGGCATCGATTCCAGTACCCACGGCCTCGGTGAATTCGCCTTTCAGCAAATGCGGGATGCCGCAGGCGAACTCGACTACCTCCAGCCCGCGCTGCACCTCGCCATCGGCGTCGGACAGCACCTTGCCGTGCTCGGCGGTGATGATCGCGGAAATCTCCTTGCGGTCACGCTCCAGCAGTTCCTTCAGCTTGAACATGACGCGCGCACGGCGAAGGGGAGGGGTGGCTGCCCAGGCCGGCCAGGCGGCGGCCGCGGCGGCAACGGCGTTGTTCACTTCGTTGCCATCGGCCAGCGCGACGCGACCGGAGAGTTCACCGGAGGCCGGGTCGAACACCTCGCCGAACCTGCCGCTGGTGCCCGCGACGTGCTTTCCGGCGATGAAATGGCCGATGTCCCGCATGATCTGCCTCCCTGCGATGGCGCGTTTCGTCTTGGCCGGGCAAAGTCCCGGCCATCCACGTCTTCCTGACGGATGGCAAATTAAGACGTGGATGGCCGGGACAAGCCCGGCCATGACGAGTAAACGTTAGGCCGTTTCTTTTCTCGGGGCTAGATGACGACACGCGCACGCGATCTTGGCCTGGCCTGCGGTTCCCTGCCTGTGGGCGCCCGCAACACCATCGCCGATGTGCCAGGCGTCACCGTCGGCCACACTACGCTGGCCGAAGGCGACGTTCGGACTGGCGTCACCGCCGTGCTGCCACATGATGGGGACCTTTTCCGCGACAAGGTGATCGCGGCCGCGGTGGTGCTGAACGGCTTCGGCAAGAGCACCGGCCTGGTGCAGGTGAACGAACTCGGCACGCTGGAGACGCCGATACTGCTGACCAACACCTTCGCCGTCGGGACCTGTGCGAATGCACTCATCCGCCGTGCTATCGCCGCCAATCCCGATATCGGCCGGCAGACATCAACGGTGAATCCCGTCGTGCTGGAATGCAACGACGGCTACCTGAATGACATCCAGGCTGCGTCCGTCACCGAGGCGCACGCAGATGCGGCAATCGAAGCGGCGAGCGAAGAGTTCGAATCAGGTGCTGTCGGCGCCGGCACCGGCATGAGCTGCTTTGGGCTGAAGGGCGGCATCGGTACCGCCTCACGCCGCTTGCGGCTGGACAAGGAGACCTATCACCTCGGCGTGCTCGTGCTCGCGAATTTCGGTCGCGCCGGCGATCTGCGCTTGCCCGATGGAAGGCGCATAACTGCCGATGCGCCGTCCGCCGAAGCAGGTTCCTGCATCATCGTCATAGGCAGCGACATTCCGCTGGACCATCGTCAACTCGGCCGCGTGGCCCGGCGCGCCGGCGTGGGATTGGCGTGGTGCGGGTCATTCTGGGGCAATGGCAGCGGCGATATCGCGCTGGCATTCACTACGGCCAATCGCGTGCCGCACGACGCCGATGAGGATTTCACCGAGCATCGCATCCTCGCCGAGGCTCGCATCGATCGGCTCTTCCAGGCGGCCGCCGAAGCAACGCAAGAGGCGGTGCTCGATGCACTGGCCGCGGCCGAGACGATGGTCGGACGGCATGGCCACAGGCGGGTCGATCTCTCAGAGCTGCTGCGGGACCGGTAGACGGCCGGCCTCCCACGGGCATAATCAGCCACCAATAAGTAAGTGGGGGGATGGGATGACACGAAGCACGATCGCGCGCCGGGTATTGCTGCAGGGCGCTGGAGGCCTGGGGCTCGCAGGCGCTTTCGCCGGCCGCGCTGCTGCGCAGGGCAAGGAGCCGATCAAACTCGGCATCACCGAGCCGCTGACTGGCTCCGAAGCCGGCTACGGCGCCGATTTCGTCACCTCGATGCGGATGGCCGCGAGGGACGTGAACGACGCGGGCGGCATCAATGGCCATCCGCTGGAACTGGTGGTGATCGACACCCAGGCATCGCCGCAACTTGGTATCAACGCCGCCAACCGGCTGGCCACCATCGACAAAATCCCAATGTTCATCACCGCCTGGAGCGCGGTGGTGAAGGCACAGGCGCCGGTGGCAAACCGTGAGAAGGTGCTGGAGCTCTCCGTCGGCGCGAATGCGCCTGATATCGCGACACTCGGCGACTACGTCTACACGCTGTTTCCGCTCGCCGAAGTCGATGTCACCGCCTTGGCGAAATATACCTACGAGAAGCTGGGCAAGCGTCGCGCTGCCGTCGCATACATCAACAACGAAACCGGCATCGACGCAGCCAAGTTGTACAAAGCGACCTTCGAAGGCGCCGGCGGGCAAATCGTCCTGTTCGAAGCCTATGACCCGAAGGCCACCGAGTTCTCCGGCATGCTGCTGAAGATGCGCGCGGCGAATCCGGACATGGTGCATATCCATGGCTTGCTGATCGATACGCCGCTGATCATCGCGCAGATGCGGCAATTGGGCCTGAGCCAGCGAGTGTCGTCCTATTCCGCCGGCTATAACCCGAAGCTGCTCGCTCAACTTGGTGCTGCCGCGGAAGGCTTCATCGTCACCTCGCTTGCGCCTGGCGTCGCCGACAACAAGAACCTGCCAGGCTTCCTGGAGCGCTGGAACAATGAGGTGAAACGTCCACCGAACGGGTTGCCATACCTGCAATACAACTATGACTCGATCCTGATCGCGGCGCAGCTCTACAAATACGTGCTCGATAAGAACCAGACGCCAACGGGCGACACGCTGCGCGATGCGCTGCTGACCATACGGGAGTTCGACGGGCCACTGACGGGAAAGACGATCGTCGATGGCCACCACGTGAAGAAGCCTGTGTATCTGCTGACCGTCGAGAACGGCAAGTTCGTGCCAATGGCGAAGATTGATTAAGGTGAGGATGCCAGTGCCTCACCGTCATGGTCGGGCCAAGCCCGAACATGACGACTGGACGGGCGCATGACCGATCCCATCGTCCTGTTGCAGATCCTGTGGACCGGGGCTGTTACCGCTTCGTCTTACGTGCTGCTGACCGTGGCGTTCTCGTTGACGCAAAAGGTCACCGGCCTGTGGAACTTCGCGCAGGCCGGCACGATGGGCATTGCCTTCTATGCAATGTACTTCCTGCTGAACGATCTGAGCCAGCCGTTGTTCGTCGCGTTACCCGGCGCAGCCTTCTTGGCCGCCGCCGTAGGCATGGCCACCGAGGCCTGGGGACTCGATGTCCTGCGCGCGCGTCGCTCCGGCAATCTCACGTTCTTCATCTTCACGCTGATCCTCGCGGAGTTGGTAATCTACGTCCTGACTCTCCTGTTTGGCACTGAGCCACAGACGCTGTTCACCACTATCGTCTCGCCCGTCCATATCGTTGGAGGAATAGCGATCAGCGACTGGGACCTTCGTGCTGTCGCTGTCACGGTAGCGGCACTGATCGCATTGCAGCTCTTCCTGCGCTTCGGCAAGGAAGGCCAGTTCCTGATCGCCGTCGCCGACAACGCGAAGCTCGCCGAACTCTATGGCATCAGCGCACGCCGCGCGTACTGCGTCACGGCGGTGATTGCCGGCATACTCATCACACTCGCCATGTATCTGTTCGGTGCGCGCAGCGGTGTGACGCCGAACTCGCCGCTCGAGCTGATCCTGACCGCGGTGATCGGCACGCTTCTCGGCGGCATGGGGCGCGTGTTCATGGGCGGGCTGGCCTCCCTCGTGCTGGCACTCATCACCAGCTATTCCGTGCTGGTCATCGGCTCGCGCTGGCAGAACCTGCTGATCTACGGCTTCCTCTTCATCGCGATCATCGTGTTCCCACGTGGCATCCATCTGCCGCACCGGCGCGTTCGGCGGAGTGCATCTGCCGCACCGGTTCGGGCGGCAACGCAGGAAGGCTGAGGCCCATGGAATACTTCATGGCCGTGTCGGTGATGATCGCGATCTTCGTGATCCTCGCCGCGAGCTACAACCTGGTCATCGGCTATGGCGGCCTCGCAACCGTCGCGCATCCGATCTTCTTCGCACTCGGCGCCTACACCGCGGGCCTGCTGGCGATCCATACCGGGCTGACCGCGCCACTCTGCGTCATCGCCGGCGCCGTCGTCGCGACGCTGGCTTCCGTGCTGCTCGCGGCATCGTCACTGCGCGTCTCGGGCGATTACCTGCTGATCGCCAGCCTCGGCTTCCAACTGGGCCTGCTTCAGGTGATCCGCAACTTCGAATGGACCGGCGGCCCAGGCGGCCTGACCGATATCCCATCGACGATTACCGGCGCGGCGCGCACACCAGCCTATCTGGCGATCTGCGGCCTTGCCGCGATAGCGACAGTCGCCTTCATCGCCTGGATCGTGCGTGGCCCGTACGGCCGCGCAATCACCGCGATGCGCGACGAGGAACTGGCCTTCACCGCACTCGGCCGCAATCCGATGAGTATGAAGATCGCGCTGTTCGCCATCGGCTGCGGGATCGCCGGGATCGCCGGCGGACTGTACGCGTTCTACTTCCAGTATCTCAGCCCGGAACAGTTCGATGTGCTGCAATCAGCCGCCATCCTGACGATGGTGGTACTCGGCGGCATGGGCACCACGTGGGGGCCTGTCGTCGGCGCGGCGTTGCTGCTCGCGGTGCCACAGGCGATCACGTTCCTCGATCTGCCGCCTGCGATCATGGCCCCGGCGCAGGGGATCATCTTCACCGGCCTCGTGCTGGTATTCCTGTTCCTGCGTCCCGCCGGACTCATCGGCGCATCAGGACGCGGCGAAATGCCAGCCGCTCTCGGCGTGCACGACCACAGCGGCGAAGGCGCGTGACCGAAATCCTGCGACTGAGCGGCGTATGTAAGGCGTTCGGCGGCATAGTGGTGGCCGAGAACGTGAACCTGTCGATCGACGCCGGCGAAGTTCTCGGTCTGATCGGCCCGAACGGCGCGGGCAAGACGTCCTTGTTCAACCTGATCTCCGGCGTCGTCCGTCCGGATGCGGGGCAGATCCTGCTGCAAGGCGAATCGATAGACCGGATGCCGCTGTATCGCCGCGCGCGCGCCGGTATCGCGCGCACATGGCAGAACATGCTGCTGTTCACCTCCATGAGCGTCATCGAGAATCTGTTGATCGCACCTCGGCTTTATCCCGGTGAGTCGGTGCTGCGTCTCGCCTTCGGCCGCCCCGAAATCCGCCGTAGTGAAGCGGAGATGCGCGCACGCGGGCAGGCGATCCTGGCGCGCATGGACCTGGCGCACGCAGCCGATGCGATGGTGACCGATCTACCCTTCGGTCATCAGAAACTCGTTGGCCTGGCGCGCACGCTGATGAACGACGGCGCGCTGTTGCTGCTCGATGAACCAATGGCCGGCGTAGAAGGGGCTGCTTACGAGACGATGCAGCGTATTGTGCGCGAGGAGGCCGCGTCCGGCCGCGCCGTGTGCGTCGTGGAGCACAACGTGTCATTCATCAAAGACCTGTGCACACGTGCGGTGTTCATGGCTCAGGGACGCATTCTGCAGACCGGATCGGTTGACGAACTGCTGGCCAGCAAGGTGCTGACCGATTTGTACTTCGGAGTGTAGTGCGTGCTGACCTGCAGCAACGTGGAGGCGGGATACGGCGGATTGCCGGTGCTGCGCGATGTCTCGTTCACGGTGAACGAAGGCGAGGCGGTGGCAATCTTCGGCCACAACGGCGCCGGCAAAACAACGCTGCTGAAGTGCTGTGTCGGTGACATCGCCGGCATGAAGGGCAGGGTGCTGTACCGCGACATGCCAATAATGCCGGGCGCCGTGTTCCTGAACGTGCGCCGCGGGATCGGATTTGTGCCGCAGGGCCACAACGTGTTCCGTCACCTGAGCGTGCGCCAGAACCTGGCAATCGCGGGCTTGAAGCACGGCGGCGATGCGCTCGACCAGGTGTACCGGCTGTTTCCGATCCTCGCCGAGCGCGGCGCGCAGATCGCTGGATCGCTCTCGGGCGGGCAGCAGCAGATTCTGGCGCTGGGCATGGCGCTTATGACAAAGCCATCGATCCTGCTGCTGGACGAACCCTCGACCGGTCTTGCGCCGGTGATCGTGCGTGACGTGATGGCAAGCCTGGCCGCGATCAATCAGCAGGCAGGCACCACCGTCGTCATTGTGGAACAGAACATTCCCGCCACGCTAAAGATCGTCTCGCGCGCCATTGTGCTGAAGTCCGGCCGCATCATCTTCGATGGGTCGAGTGGCGAACTGGAACGCAAGGAGGATCTATGGGCGCTGTTCTGAAATTGCCGGCGCATCACGCGCCACCGCGACACGCGAGGAGGTGCCGCGGTGGCTGAAGGGTTCAATCGTTGTCGTCGTCACTCGCCTTCGAGACCACGTCGCCAGTAACCGGGCTGACATAGAGCTTCTCCTTGTGGCCGCTGGAGTCGATCGCCTTCACCTTATAGCGGCCATCGTCAAATTTGATCTTTTTGATGGTGTAGCCCTGGGATTGCAGCCGGCTTGTCACCTGCGCCACGGACATGGAGCCCGTGGCAGCAACCTTGTCGGGTGAGCTGTCCGCCAGGGCAACGCCGGCGCCAAGAGTCACGATCGCCGCCAAAGCGGAAGGG
Source organism: uncultured Acetobacteraceae bacterium (assembly GCA_964427005.1). Classification (GTDB taxonomy): domain Bacteria; phylum Pseudomonadota; class Alphaproteobacteria; order Acetobacterales; family Acetobacteraceae; genus JAMXLO01. The sequence continues at coordinate 5,803 of CAYRTL010000099.1, read as the reverse complement.
ATCAGGAACTTGCGCATTTCTCATCTCCGTTCAGTGTTTCATCGGACCGGCATCGACGGTCCGATGCGGTGACAATGCCACAACCGGCCTGACAGCCTCCTGCCGATTGCTGTCAGCTTGTTGTCAGATTCACTGCGATATCCAGCCCTGGCCATGAAGTCCATCGTCACTCGCAGAACGCTGCTGCTCGCGCTTGCGCTGTTGCCGCTGGGTGCGGAGGTTGTCTATGGCGATGATGACGATGATGACGACAAGGATCACAATCGCGCCAGCCGTGCAGTGCAGCAGGGCGGTGCGCGACCGCTTGCCGAAATTCTCGACAAGGCTCGTGCGCAGATCGGCGGCGAAATCGTCGGTCTGAAGTTCAAGAGCAAAGATGGCCGCTACGTGTATAAGCTGAAAGTGGTGACGCCCACGGGTCAGCTTCGTGAAGTATCGATCGATGCAGCGACGGGCGAGATCGTGAAGTACGGAGACGACTGATGCGCATTCTCGTGGTCGAGGATCATGTCCGGATCGCCCGCGATGTCACTATGACCTTGCAGGCTGCCGGATATGTCGTCGAGATCGCCGGTGACGGCGATGACGCATGGTTTCGCGGCGACACGGAAGACTACGATCTGGTCGTGCTCGATCTCGGCCTGCCCAAGATGGATGGTCTCAGCGTGCTCAAACGCTGGCGCGCGGCGGATCGCTCGATGCCTGTTCTTGTGCTCACCGCGCGCGGTACCTGGGCAGAGAGAGTGGAAGGGATCGACGCCGGCGCAGACGACTATCTGCCGAAGCCGTTCCAGATGGAGGAGCTGCTTGCCCGGGTCCGCGCGCTGATCCGGCGTTCCGCCGGTCTTGGCACAGCGGTGATCGAGGCCGGCGTCGTCAGTCTGGACACAAAACAGATGCGCGTAACGGTCAACAGCGTTCCCGTCACTCTGTCACCTTTGGAATACCGTCTGCTCTCCTACCTCATGCATCATAAGGGGCGCGTGGTCCCCGCGCCTGAGTTGCTGGAACACCTCTATGGCGATGACGATGCGCATGAGGCGAACGCGTTGGAAGCCGTGATGGCGCGGCTGCGCAAAAAGCTCGGGGCCGGTGCGATCGAGACCAGGCGCGGCTTCGGCTACTCCGTGCCGCATTGAGCGTGATGACGCGAGGATCGCTGCGCCTCCGCTTGCTGTTTGCGGGCGCGATCTCCGTCGTAGTGGCTCTGGCGCTGTCAGGACTGGGCCTGACGTTGCTGTTCGAGCGCCATGTCGAGCGGCGGGTCGTCGCCGAGCTCAATGTCTACCTTAGGCAAATCGTCGCCGGTGTCGATCGCAATGTCGATGGCGAACTGGTCATGTCCGGCAGACCAGCGGATCCGCGATTCACCATGCCGTTGTCCGGCCTCTACTGGCAGGCGCGGGTCGACAAGACCGCGCTGAAATCGCGCTCTCTCTGGGACGGAGAGCTTTCGCTTGCATCGGATGTCCCGGCCGACGGCGTCGTTCACAAGTATCATATCCAGGGACCGAACGGCGCAGAGTTGATCGCGGTCGAGCGCAGCGTGGTGCTGCCGCGGCGCCTGGGCGGCGGAACGATGCGGGCGGCAGTGGCCATCGATTCGTCGGATGTCGCGGCTGCGGTGCACGCCTTCGCCACCGACCTCGTGCCCTATCTGATTGTGATCGCGGTCTTCCTGATCTCGGCCGCCTATGCGCAGGTCGCCGTCGGATTGCGACCACTCACCATGGTGCGGGCGCGCCTTGCGGCAATTCGCGAGGGCAGGGCACAACGGCTTGGTCAGGGATTTCCCGACGAGATCGTGCCGCTCGCCCTGGAGGTGGACGCGCTTCTCGGCGCGCGCGAGGTGCAGATCGAGAAAGCGCGTGCGCGGGCCGGCGATCTCGCGCACGGCCTCAAGACGCCGCTGCAGGTACTGGCCGGTGATGTCGAGCGTTTGCGGACGAAAGGTGAGGCGCAGATCGCCGCCGAGATCGAGCAAGTTGCCACCGCGATGCGGCGATATGTCGAGCGCGAACTTGCGCGCGCTCGCATGGCATCGAGCGGCCGTTCGACTGCGGCCGATGTCGGTGAGGTCGTACAGCGTGTGATCGCTGTTATCGTGCGCACGCCGGCGGGCAGCAAGCTCGACTGGTCGGTTGATATACCGGCGAGGACGATCGGCCGGATCGATCCGGATGACTTGGCGGAAGCGATCGGCAATCTGGTGGAGAACGCCGCCCGTCACGCCCGCGGGAAGGTGGCAATACGAAGTCGTGCAGATAGCGGCCTCATCACCATCACCGTTGCCGACGATGGACCAGGGATTCCGCGCGAACACTTGCCGGATGCGCTGTCGCGGGGCACGCAATTCCACCAGGCGGGCAGTGGTACGGGGCTGGGCCTTGCCATTGTCAGCGACATCGCCGAAGCGTGGGATGGACGCTTCGAGATCCGCACGAGTGGAGCGGGGCTGGAGGCCGATTTTTCTGTCGTTGCCGCCGATCGTGATGGGAGGCTGCTGTGAGCGCTGTACTGAAGACACAGCATATCGGCATCGTAGGCGGTTCCGCCGAAGGTGCGGCGCTGTGCTATCGCACCATTTGCGTCGAAGGTGCCGAATATCTCGGTGCGCACGCGCATCCGGAGGTGTCGATGCACACGCACTCGCTCGCCGACTACATGGGGTGTGTGTATCGCGGCGACTGGCAGGGCGTTGGCGAGCTGATGCTTGCCTCAGCGAACAAGCTCGCAAGTATAGGCGCCGACTTCCTGATCTGTCCCGATAACACGTTTCACCAGGGCTTGCCGTATATCGAGGCGCGTTCGCCACGACCCTGGCTGCACATCGCCGATGTCGTGGTTACAGAGGCGGTGGCGCGCGGGTTTCGCCGTCTCGGGCTACTCGGCACGCGCTGGCTGGTGGAAAGCAGCCTCTATCCGCAGCGGCTGACCGCGGCGGGCCTGGAGTATGTGCGCCCGAGTTATACGGAACGCGGGGAGATCAATCGCATCATCATGGACGAGTTGGTGTGCAGCGTCTTCAAGCCGGAGGCGATCGCCCACCATCAGCGCGTGATCGCGCGGATGAAGAACGCCGGCTGCGACGCTGTCGTGCTTGGCTGCACGGAAATTCCGCTGATCATCAACGACGCGAGCTCACCGCTGCCAACGCTCGATTCCACGCGGTTGCTGGCGCGCGCTGCGCTGCGGCGCGCGGTGGGAGCATAGTGCGCTACTTTAGGCTTGCTCGTACCACGTCCGTGAGCGGCGAACGATGTGCACGACTGACAGCATCACGGGCACTTCCACCAGCACGCCGACCACGGTGGCAAGCGCCGCGCCGGATTGAAAGCCGAACAGCGCAATTGCCGTAGCGACGGCCAGCTCGAAAAAGTTGCTGGCGCCGATCAGGGCGGATGGTCCTGCCACGCACCATTCGACGCCGAGACTGCGGTTCAGCCAATAGGCAAGGCCCGCGTTGAAGTACACCTGGATGACGATCGGCACCGCCAGCAATGCGATGACAACCGGCTGGCGCATGATCTGCTCGCCTTGCAGGCCGAACAGCAGCACGAGGGTCAGGAGCAGCGCGCACAGCGACAGAGGAGCGAGCGTGCGCAGTGTCCGATTCAGCGCCGGGATTCCGCCATGCGACAGCAGAGCGTGCCGCCAAAGCTGAGCAACAATCACCGGCACGACGATGTAGAGGACGACGGAGAGGATCAGCGTGTCCCAGGGCACTGTGATCGACGAGAGACCAAGCAGCAGGCCGACAATGGGCGCGAAAGCTACCACCATGATCGTGTCGTTCAGCGCGACCTGGCTCAGCGTGAAATGCGGCTCGCCATCAACCAGGTTCGACCAGACAAACACCATCGCCGTGCAGGGCGCTGCGGCCAGCAGGATCAGGCCGGCCGTGTAGCTGCTGATCTGATCCGCCGGCAGAAATGGTCGAAACACATGTGCGACAAAGATCCACGCCAGCAGCGCCATCGAGAACGGCTTGATCAGCCAGTTGACGCCAACCGTGGACGCTATGCCACGCCAGTGCTGCCCCACCTCGCGCAAAGCCGCGAGGTCAATCTTAAGCAGCATTGGTACGATCATCAGCCAGACCAGTACCGCGACAGGAAGATTGACCTGCGCCACCGTCGCATTGCCGAGGAGATGGAACACCCCCGGCATAAGCTGGCCGAGCGCGATGCCGGTGATAATGCAGAGCGCAACCCAAACTGTCAGGAAACGCTCGAATACACCCATGGCGGGCTTTTGCGCCGGTGCGCGTTCGGCGGTGACGACTGTGTCGATCATCAGGAACCGGACGAGTTAGGAGCAGCAGTTCGGCGCGCAGCAGGCGGCGGCTTCTCCCGGTCGCGGTTTGCGAGCTTCAACGATGGCCGAGGCCACGCACTTCTCTATGCCGCGACCAGGCGCCCAGGATGCGACCATCTCGCGGCTCTCGGGCTTCACCGTGATCTTCACATCGACCAAACCGGCCGCGCGCATCAGCAGGTCCACCCGATCGGCTGGAATGGCGCCCGCGACGCATCCGCACAGCAGCTTCGGGTCCGCGCGCAAATCGTCGGGCAAGGGAGCGATATTGACCACGTCGGAGATCACCACGCGGCCGCCGGGCTTGAGGACGCGAAATGCCTCCCGGAACACCTGCGCCTTATCCGGCACCAGATTGACCACGCAATTGGAGATGATCACGTCCGCCGTGTTGTCCGCTATCGGCAGGTGTTCCAGTTCGCCGAGCCGGAACTCGACATTCGCGGCGCCAAGCCTGGCAGCGTTATCGCGCGCCTTCTTCAGCATCTCGTGAGTCATATCGACGCCGATAACCTGTCCGGTTGGGCCGACCTGACGCGCGGCCAGCAGGCAATCGAATCCGGCCCCACTGCCGAGATCGACGACAAGCTCGCCCGGCTGCATGGCCGCGATAGCCTGCGGATTGCCGCAGCCAAGACCGAGATTCGCCCCGTCCGGCACGGCCGCCAGTTCCTCGGCGGAGTAGCCCATCTCGCGCGCCTTTGCGCCCTGCACATCCGGCGTGCGCTGAGCATCGCAACATGATGCGCCGGGGGCGGCCGCCTCGGAGGCAATGCCACCATAGCGCGCACGAACCAGTTCCTTGATTTCCGCCGCATCGAGGCTGTCCGACATGGGGGTACTCCTGGAGTGAGGTGGCTCAGGCTGCCTGCTCGGGAAGGCAGGCCGGTGCGCAGAATTGCGCACCGCCGCAGCAGTTTTCGGTCAGGTAGGCGAGCAGCGCGTTCATCGTGGGATAGACGGCTGAGTAGATCAGCAAGCGGCCGTTCCGCCTGAATGTCACCAGGCCGGCGATCTTCAGTTCCTTGAGGTGGAAGGCGAGCGTTGCCGAAGGCAATTTGAGTTGCTGGCCGATGTGGCCGGCCGGCAGCCCCTCAGGGCCGATCTGCACAAGCAGACGGAAGATATCGAGGCGTGTCTCCTGGGCAAGGGCCGCAAGAGCGACCAAGGCTGCATTCTTTTCCACATCTCCACAATAGTGGAAATATGGGTCATGTCAAGCCAGGAACGCAAACGGATGCTGGGAACAAGGCCAGGTGATGAACCTGTTGCACTCCGATATATTACTGATATCGCAACATTATTTCTATCTCGTCTTATCGCCGCGGCACCGGGTGAACCTGCGAGAGCGGCAAGCGAGTGCCGCCGGGCCCTTCGTTCAGGAAGACGCTCATGGCCGTCCTGCTCCGCCCAGGTGACCTAGTGGAGTTGCGTTCGCCCGCCGAGTTCGAACCGACGAACCGCCGTTCATGGAGAACGAATGGGC
>CAYRTL010000098.1:0-19442 GCA_964427005.1 uncultured Acetobacteraceae bacterium | reverse complement strand
TGCGTCCCCATGTGGCGCGGAACACCAGTGGACGACGTTCGGCGATCGATCGGCGCACGACACGTCATGCCGGCTATGGCGCCAGCCAGCGCATCCGCAAGCGCATCGAGGAAGCGTTCGGCTGGACCAAGACGGTCGCTGGCATGACCAAGACCAAGCTGCGTGGCTTGCCCAAGGTTGACTGGGCATTCACCTTCGCCGCTGCGGCCTACAATCTGGTCCGCCTGCCCAAACTGCTGCCGCAAGCGGTATGATTGCCCGGGTCGACTGCCAGCTCATCGGCCGCTGGCGGATCGCCGAGGCGGACTTGTGGGATAGCAATTACCTCGACCTCGTCGAGCCGGCCTATCTCCAGATTGGCCGCGATGGATGGGCAGAATTTGCCTTCGGCGCTCTCACCGCCGGCGGCGAAATTGAATACTCCCAAACAGCTGTCTTCTTCCGTTGGAACGGGTTCGACGAGGGTGATGAGATATCCGGCGAGGCGTCGGTGGAACTCAACCATGAAGGCTCAATCGATATCGAGCTCTCCTTCGACAACGGCGATGATGCCAACCTCGTCGCGCGCCGAACATGACTTCTTCAACAGCCTGCTAGGGGTTCCGTCGGTTTACTGTCTGCCTTCTCTGGCAGGTAGATGATGTCCACGTGATTCCCTGCTTGTCGCAGCGCCAGAGCCAGTTCGTGGAATGCGCCGCCAATACCGCCAGAGCCTCTGCCGAACGACAGTTCCTCTGTGACGAGACACGTCCTATGTGGCCGGTTGTCGGACATTTCTCCCCACTATACTGCCGAGCCCCGAACGGCTCCGGAGAGTAGTGAGGGGTATCATTTACGTTCCGTTAATGGCTTATGGCTGAGCCCGCGCCGTGTTCAGAACAGCTTCGCGCGGATATAGCCAACACTCCCAGCCATTTCGAACGCAAGATGCAGTTAAGGACCGGCTAATCGCGCTTACGCGAATGACTCTGTCATGGCCGAATAGACCAGCGTTCGCAGATCTCGGCGCAGCGTCAGGCGCGCGTCGCTGCCGATGACCTGTGTCATGAACACCACCGCCATGTCTTCCTTCGGATCGACCCAGAACGCGGTTGCTGCCGCGCCTCCCCATTGGAATTCGCCCACCGTGCCTGGCAGCCGTGTCTTGGCGACGTCGACGGTCACGCCGCAACCCAGTGAGAAACCGATGCCGGCATAGCTCGCCTCACTGAACAGGCCGGGCGGCGCCATGTCGATGATTTCCTTGTTGTCAGGCAGGTAATTCAGGCTGAACAACGCGATGGTTTTCGGGCTGAGGATCTGCACGCCGTCCAGCGTCCCACCATGCAACAGCATTTGGCAGAACCGCATGTAGTCGTGCGCTGTCGACACCAGCCCACCGCCACCCGACTCCAGGTTGGGCGGCGCAGCGTAGGTGCTGGCGCCTGCATCATCCTGCAGTTTGATGCCGCCGCCTTCCTTCGGCTGATAACAGGATGCGAAGCGGCCGATCTTGTCCGGCGGACACCAGAAGGCGGTATCGTTCATGCCCAGCGGCTCGAACAGCCGCGTGCGCAGGAACTTGCCGAAGCTCATGCCGCTGAGCTTCTGCACAAGATAGCCCATCACGTCGATCGACACGGAATAGTTCCATGCCGTGCCCGGCGAGAACTCCAGCGGCAGCTTCGACAGCCGTTCGATCATTGCGTCGAGGCCGCCCTCGGCGCTCGGTTCCGCAATGCGTCCGTGACGATACGCGCGATCGACCATGGTGCGATTCATGAAGCCATAGGTCAGGCCCGACGTATGCGTCGCGAGGTCCAGCACCTTCATCGGACGGGCAACCGGTGCCGTCAGGAATGCCGGCTCTCCGGTGGCGACCAGACTTGGTAGGCCGGTAGCGTAAACGCCCAGGTTCTTCCACGAGGGAATATGTGTCGCTACATCGTCATTCAGGCCGAGCGCGCCCTCCTCGACCAGCATCATCAGCGCGACCGCCGTGATCGGCTTGCTCATGGAATAGATGCGGAAGATCGCGTCCTCGCGCATCGGCTTGTCGCGTTCCAGGTCCATGCTGCCTGACATTCCGACATGGGCGAGCTTGCCCCGTCGATACACCATGGTCAGTACGCCCGGCAAACGTCCCGTGTCGACGTAGCGCCGCTTCATCACGTCATCGAGGCGCGCCAACCGCGACGCCGACAGTCCGACTGCTTCCGGGTTCACGACCACACTCCTGCTCGGTTGTCTCGGTGGCTACTAACCGTCGAAGTGGAGGTGGTTGTCAAACGGGGCGTTTACCGCCCAGGTCGCGCCGGCGTCCATGGCTGAATGTCGGGCAGCGCGTCTCACATCCGTCATGCCGTTTTCGGCATGGCGGATGATATGAGGCACGCTGTCAGTCGGCTCTCAGGCGCGATCGAGGTTCAGAGCGACAGCGGGTGTATAGGCGATATCAGCCTTGTCGCCAGGCTTCAGTTTTGTCACTGCCTTGATCATCGCATCGCCGGCCACATCGATGGTTTCCACCTCGTTGTTCGGTCCGACAAAGGAGACGGTGTGCTTCTGCGGATCGACTGCCACGATCGTCGTGGGGCCGCGAACGGTATCTCCGTCAGCGCGCATGTTCTGGATCTGACCGGAACCAGCCGACGCTTCGTTTACGCCGATGAGCCTGGCCACAGTGTATTTCGCGGTGATGTGATCGCCAGGCTTGAGCTGCGCAAGGTTGACATTGGAACCCACCTTAAGAGTGACCAATGTGTCGTCTGGCAAGCGCAGCAGCACGTGCCTCGCTTGCGGATCGACATCCTCCACCACTGCCCGCGTTGTTCTCTCTTGAGCGACGACCACCGGTCCCGCGGCAGGCGGCTGATTCGTCTGGCCAAAAGCGGATTGGCCTCCGCCCTGCGCGCCAGCAAGCATGAGGGCGATCATCAACGTGAAAGCCAATCTCATTTCCATCGGCAATACTCCTACAGAGCCGGACAGAGCCGAGTTCGACGTCGAACCGGCTCCGCGCGGCATGGCGAACCTGACGGACGCAATCATTCGCTGATCGGCGGCGGTCACGCATTGACGGCCATCAATCTTCCAGTACGTCAGTTCGGAGGGATGTCCGTGCCTGTTCGCGCAGCCACCTTCTCTGTACGAAGCGCCAGCCACGGTGCCAGCCGCCCGACCCGCACCAGGCCGGCCACGCTCGAAATCCCTCGCACTGCATTGCGTGCCTCAAGAAGCAGGTCGCGCATGAGCAGTGGGTTGATCGTTCGCGTCGGCTCCTGGACAAACGAAAGCCAGTGAAGCGAAAACAGCCCGACCAGGAAGGCGAGCCCGAAGAAGAACGTCCACGCGTGAAGGTTCATGACCTCCACTGTCACGGCGTTCACATCAGTCTTCCAGGTGAAAGAGAAGTGCAGCTCGTGCGCGGCGAAAAAATCGGCGCACAGTCCGCCTATGATCGGAGCCAAAGCGGCGCAGCTCGCGCTGACCACACCGCTGGCGGCAAGGAACGCGGTCGCCTGGCCTGGCGGCGACAGTTTCATAGCGATGTTGCCGGAGGCCAGCGCGACGCCCGCGGTCGCGATGCCCATCAATACGTGAATCGCAAGCAGGAAATAGAAGGTGATGGGCGCGATCCAAGGCAGCCCAGTGAACGTCCAAGCCAACATGCATAACAGAAACAGCGGCGCACAGTAGCCAAGAACGGCCTTGTTGCTGAACCGATCGATCAGGTTACCCCACAAACCGACCGCCGCAAGATTGCTCAGCTGGCTCGCCGTATTGAGAATGACCACGGCCGTCATCGAATAGCCGAGTGACTTCAGCATATAGACGGCGAAGAACGGAGCGGCGAGGTTTGCCGCAAAATTCCAGCTTGACAGGAACACGATCAGGTTTCGGAAATTCCTGTCCCAGAACGGCGCAGAGAGCATCGCCAACACGCGGGGTCGTGACTGCGCTGGCGCCATCGGCCGTTCGGGCGTGATCGACAGCAGCCAGACACCGACAAATCCGATCCCGGCGCTGGTCAGGTAAAGCCACATATAGGCGATGACCGAACGATCCGGTGCGAATTGCTTCCAGCGGTCGATCAGGATGCCACCCAGCAGAGCAAGTACCATGGCAAGCGCTGTATTGGCCGCGGCGCGGCGACCGAAAAAGCGGCCGTACAGGTCCTCGGGTACGAGGTCGCGCATCCACGAATTCCACGCACAGCCGGCGACCGCGGCCGAAGCCTGCCAGATCGCGATGGACAGGATCAGCACGAGGACGGCAGCTGAACCAAACAAATGAGCCATGGCCGCGGTGATCAGGAATGTGCGACCGATGCCCGAAGCCCACACAGCGATTGCACGCCGCTTCCGGAAATGCTCGACCAGCACGACCGCGGGGAACTGCAGGAATTGCACGGCCGACGGGACAGCAGCGAGGATACCTATGGCAAGATTGCTGGCGCCAAGCACCACGGCGTAACCGGTCAGGAACACGCCTGTCGCCAGCGTGCTCATGGCCTCGCTGGCCAATGCGTCGTAGAGCAAGAGACGGAAGGTCCGCTGGGTGTCGGACGGATTCGGTTCGGCTTGCCTGGTTACGGCTTGATGCATACTCGAAGAACAACAAGCCGGTCCCTCGGTTCGGATGATCACGCCATCGATTGTCACAGGATCGTGATATCCAAGAGAGCGGCGCCGTCGAGATGCCCGCGTAAGGTGTCAGCCATCGATATGGGGGCGTCACCATGGACCTACTCTCGCTGGATGGCGGCGAGCGGTACCACACACTTGCCGCGCTGATCGATATCGGAACCCAGGAACAGGACGAGTTCCTGCTGACAGGCTTCCTTCCCGACGATAGAAGAGACCGCGTTTCCCGCATCATCCATGAAGTCACCCACGTCGGATCGCTTCGCACAACGCGTCTGGGTTTTCTGATTGCACGCGTGGGGGCGGAAGCCCTGCGAGGGCGCAAGCAGATCACCAGGCGTAGTCTGGTCGTGCCGGAGATTGCCGAGACTTTGCTTGGCGCGTTCTCGCCGCTCCTGGAAGGCCTCGCGCTGTATGGACAACTCGATTACCGGATCGATGATGAGGACGACATTCTTCCCTTTCCCATCAACAAGATCGCGGCAAACAACACCGCAGACTTTCTGATGTCCGCGAATGGCGTGCCTGACGCCATAAGAAACGCCCAGCTCGCCGCCATTTGGGGCCTATCGGCGGGTCCGTCCAGGATCGGTCTACTGAGTGCGCTGCTGTTGGATGACGATGCGGAGACGGAGCACTATTTCGCAGGGTACCTGTTTGTAAAGGCCATTGCCGCGCGGTTCGGCCGCCTTGATTGCCGGCTCGCGGATCCCGCGACATTTCTGCCTTTGCTGGTTCGCCTTACCTGCGATCACCCGATCCTGGAAGCAGCCTGCTTTGAGCCGATGTCATGTCATCAGGTCATCGAACCCGTGCTGCGCTATGTTCAAGAGATATCGCGGGATGATCTTAGCCGCATTCTCCGCATGCTCGAACGCGAGGACGTACGGACGAACTTCGATAACTGGGACATTCACACCCAGCTTGCAGCGCCCGATGACGCGGCGCCGATCCTTCACACGCAGGACAATGTCATCTGCAGCGGCATGCTGGCCAACCAGATGTTCAGCGAATTGCGCGCTGCCACCAGTGTCCACCTGACTTCGTGGATAGCGGGGACGCCTCGCGCGCGGGATTTCCAGAACGCAGAGGCTGTCATTCAGATCTCGAGTAACGGTCATGATACGACCGTTCGCATTGCATGCCACAGTGCCCTCAATGCCTTCTCGTCGGGGATTGATGCCAAGTCAAGGGAAGCACTCGAGCGGTTCGAGACGATGTTCCATGCGCAGTTGGCACGCGCAACGCAAAAGAAACTCGATGTAGCCGTTGGAAGCTACGTGACGCTGACACGAGGGTCCGCAGGAATGGCGCTGTGGGTGAAGGAGAGGCTCGCCGCAATCATCCCGCTTTCGCTCCTGGACAGTCGCCTTGATGAGACCGAGACCTGGGTGGCCTTGGAAGGACTGAAAATGTCACCAACGTTCCGACGTAACTTCGCCGAGGTCCTGCGGTCATCGGACGCTCTAAGGGCATCGAATCGTCAGGCTGATGCAAGGAGCGAAGCGGCCGACATGATGATGGCCAGACTGGTGAGCGACCCGACATGGGGCACGATCGCGCTACGATGCCGGTTGGCAGGACTGCTGCCGCTGCCCCTCGCGTCGAGCATTCGCGACTGGTGCTGCTGCGCGCTGTCACCGGGCGGCGATCCGGTCTTCCCGGCTGAAGTGAGCGCTGTCCTCTCGACCATCTTCGACCGACCTGGCGGCACAACCAGTCACTTCGAGGAATTGGTGCCGGATCTACGGGCGCTCGCCGATCACCTGAAGCGACTACAGGAACGACAACAGCATGGAGCACACGATGCCTGATTCCAAACAGGATGCGATCGAACTTCTGAAGACCTCAGGCATCTCGCCTGAAGTGGTGGAGGCCCTCGCGGAGCACATTGAGAACGTCCCGGTCGACAAGGCAGGGCAACTCGATCTTCCAGCCCTGAAAGCGAAGCTGAAGGGCGACAGGCTCGAAGTGAAATCGCGGAAAATCCGCAACATAACGGTCAATTGGTGGGAAGCACTCTACAAGATTGGCACGAGAACAGGTGGGATCGAGACTGGCTCGGCTTATGCCAACCATCCTCACATCGGACATTTCCTCGAGGTACTCAACGGTCTGAATGTCCTGTCAGGTGCCATGAACGTGGAGCTAGGGCCCAAATCGGCGGAAATCGTCAGGGAGCTCTGGATACAGCGACCGAATGAACAATCCGTACCAGAACAGGAGCTGGCCTCGGCCCTCAGCGATCGCATCACCGATAAGGAATTGCCGCAGCTTCTGGGTACCCTGCAATCATTGGGTGTCATTCGCCGGGTTAACGGCATGATCATCAAACGGGAACGATTTATACTGGTCCCTTGATGTCCCCGCATGTCCTGAGGAGATGGCGATGCCTGAACCCGAACGCATCGATCGGCGCCGCACGGCGCTGATCGCTTACGACGTCTGCCGTCGCGCACTGACCCCTTCCGACCCGGCGCGAAGGGATGCGATGCGCCGGGTGCTCGATGCCTGGGTGCGCATCATCACGATTGCACGGGAAGCGGGCGTGCCGGTGATCTACACGACGCCCGTCAGCCGCTCCGATGGGGCGGATGTCGTGATACTTCCGACCGACCTTTCGGCGGAGACAGGCGTGCCGCCGCTCACCAATGCTGTAGAAGGCACGGCAGAGGCCGGGTTCCCCGACGAGATCGCGCCGAACCCTGAGGATTACGTGTTTCTCAAACGTCGTCCGAGCGCGTTCTACGGTACAGGCGTTGCCGAACTCCTGCATATGCTTCGGCGGGACGTCATCATCATCGGAGGAGGCGCTACCAATCGCGGCGTCGAGACGAGTGTGCGCGAAGCGTTCAACCTCGACATCGCCTCTGTTGTGGTACGCGAGTGCTGCTGGGGCAACGACGCAGCCGCCCACGCCTACAGTCTGGACAAGGCGATGAAAATGTACGCGCGCATCCGCCACCTCGAGCAGGTCGCTGAGATGCTGCGTGAATGAGTCCGCGCAGGCAGCGGCTAGATGAAAGTTCACATCCTCTTGCGAGAATACAACGCGAGTTTCTTTGACTGAACGGAGCGGCTGGCGTAGTTTGAACTCGAAAGAATAGAACCGGTAGCAACCAACCGGACAGCAGCAGGGAAGGAACGGCCATGGAAAGCATGAGCCGGCGATCCGTGATTCGCGCATCCCTGGGATTGACGACAATTGGGATGCTTTCGCGACCATGGATTGCCAACGCTATGGCGGGGTCCGCTACCGTCTGGCGGGATCAGGGCTTTGTACCTGAAGAGGACGCCGCTTTCCGCGCGACGGTCGCGGACTACGAGAAGGCCAGCGGCAACAAGATCGACCTCAGCATCATGCCGTTCATGGCGCTGAACCAGAAGATCATATCCGCACTGACCAGCGGGGATGTACCCGATCTCATCTTCCACATCGCGCCTTCGACTATTCTACCGCAGAACGCTTGGAACGATCGGTTGGTGGATGTGAGCGACATCGTGGAGGCGCACAAGTCGGAGCTAAGCCGCACAGCGCTCCTGTCATCCAGTTACTACAACAGTGTCACCAAGCGACGCTCCTATTACCTGGTCCCCACCAGTCAGGGTGCCAACCCATTTCACATCTGGGGCGACCTTGTCGAAAAGGCGGGGTTCAGCCTGTCTGATGCACCGAAGACTTGGGATGCCTACTGGGATTTCTTCAAGCCGATGCAGAAGCCGCTACGTGCCAAAGGCATGCGAAAGCTCTACGCCATGGGCCCGCAGATCACTACGGTCGGGCCTAACGATGGCAACGGGCTCATGGCGCATTTCATGATCGCCAATGGCGGCGCGGACATCGTCACCGAGGATGGCAAGCTGCACACGGAAGATCCGCAGGTGCGCGAAGCGGCGATCCGCTCAGTCACCTGGCTGACGAATGCCTACAAGGAAGGCTACGTGCCTCCGGAGGCGCTGAGCTGGACCGACGCTGACGACAACAACGCGTTCCATGAGAAGCTAATCCTTATGGACTTCGATGGCTCGCTGTCGACAGAGCTCGCGATGATCAAGGACAAGAAAGCCTATTATGAGCAGATGGTGACAGTGGGTTTGCCGCTCGCGAATGATGGCAAGCCAATGCCAGCGCAGGTCGGTGCCGGCGGCCTGTTCATCCCGAAGGGTGCGCGGAATCTCGAGGTCGCAAAAGATTTCGCGCGGTTCTTCCTCCAGCCCGAGGTGCTGAACGCGAATCTCAAAGGCGGTCTGGGTCGGTCGGTGCCATCGATGCCGCAGATCGTGAAAGACGATCCATGGTGGACGGACCCGAGCGACCCGCACCGGCCACCCTACGTGCAGGAGTCAGTGCTGGGCCCGACGGTGCCAGCCTACACTGGCTACAATCCTGCCTGGGGGCAGGTGAATGCCGAGCAGCTCTGGGGTCAAGCACATGCCGATGTCATCAAGAGCGGCATGACGCCGACACAGGCGGTGGATAAGGCGTTCAGTCGGATGGAGGCTATCTTCGCCAGGTACACGTTCGACTGACATACTTCATCTGACGTGCTCGAAAAGGTCGCGCCACTGGCCTGCGACCTCGGCCAGTAGTCTGCGTCCATCTCGTTCAGAGTAAAGGCACGAACCACGCGAGACGAGCTGGGCGAGGCCGTGATCGTCCAGGTCAAAGCCGCGTCGCGTACCGGCACAGAGCGGATAGTACTTGCCGGCCCGTCTCTCAACGACCGTGAAGCGCGCACCATCGGATACAAGCAGATAGTGTTCCTGCTCGGCAATGACCTGCAGCATCGCCCCCTTTCAACGGAACAGGGGTATCCCGTGTCGGGCGCGAGGCTACTCGGTCCGCGAGCAGTCAATCAAGGACAAAGCAGTGGCATATTAGGTGCACACGCACAATGGTCCAGAGGGGCGAGACAAATCGTCAGGAACAAGACTCAAGTCGGGCACGACTCTTAATATTTCTGCTGTTGACAGCAGCATCTTTGAGGACTTGGCTCGGTATCAGATCTCTCCTTTTGACATCGATGGGGGCGTTAATGAACGACGTCGGCAAACCAGAGCAAACGGAAGCAATTGTCGATCTGGGATCATCCTTCGCGAAGGCAGGTTCGGATGCGACGCGCCGGATGTGCGAACAAGGCCAGACAATCGCGCTGACAATGGGCGAATTAAATACGGAAATGAGCCATTTTATCAGCCAGCGGGTCGAACGTGCCGCCGAGGCCATCGGACGCATGACTAAATGTCAGAGTCTTCCTGAGATGTTCACTGTACAAGGTCAATGGCTTCAGGACGCTGCTGATGATTACCTCAGAGAGATGACCAAGCTCCTGGAGATCAACGGCAAGATCATGGGTGGTCTGCTTGGATCAATGGGGCGGTTTGAGGCTCAGGCACCTTCAGCAAAGGTCCCGATGAGGGTGAAGGGGTAACAGCACCCCTGGGCGCCGGTCGTCTGGCGCGGCAAAGCTAATACCAGGTCCCGTTGAGCGCGACTCATAACGTCATGGCCGCCCTTGGGGCGAGCCATCCACGTCTTTGCAATTCACAGCAAGGAAGACGTGGATGGGCAGGGCCAAGCCCTGCCATGACGATAAAGATTACGATCACCAGCATTGGGTATAACTCATCGTCGCTGGTAGTTTTGACAGTTATGCATTCCGCGCTGGATTCGATCGCAGTCATCGTTGAGACTGTGGGCCTCCTGATCGCTCCGATGAAACCGGGGCCAAACTGAAAGGTCTGTGGCATGCACCAGGAACGGGTGGGCGCGCGTATACCGCCAGGCGACCACGATCCTGATGCTCGATCCGACGGTTCCGGATCGGTGCTGGTGGTGGAGGATAATTCCAGCGTGGCGGCTTTCCTTCGTGAAGCACTGGAGGAGGCCTATACGGTCAACTGCGCTGAGGACGCGGCTTCCGGTATTGCCTTGCTCGACCGATATCACCCGAATGTTGTGCTTGCCGACTGTCTGCTTCCAGGGAGAGCAGTCGAGGATCTGGTCACGCATGCAACGTCAGCGGGTACAGCAGTTGTCATGATGTCCGGGGACATCGAATTCCTCGAGCATTATGAGCGAAAGGGCTACCGTTGCCTTGCAAAGCCCTTCGGATTGAAGGTGCTGTTACGGACGATAGGTGAAGCGTGCGCGAGACAGGTGGCGAACGATCCCCGACTAGCCGCTAGAACAACCTCTCCGACGCGATCCGTGCGCCTTCGCTGAGTGCCGCGAGCTTCGCCCACACCACGTCCTCGGCGACGCGGCGCATGCCGGCCGAAGTGTCGAAGCCGCAATCGGTGCCGGCAAGTACGCGCTTTGGGTCACCCACCGTCTCCGCCACCCGCTCGATCCGCTCGGCCACCGTTTTTGGGTGCTCGATAAAATTGGTGACACTGTCGATCACGCCGGCCACGATCACCTGATCTTCATCCAGCGGAAAGTCGCGCAGCGCCGCGTATTCATGCGCGTGGCGCGGATTGGCGAACGGCAGCACGAACCCACCTACATTCAGCTTGCGCAGTATCGGCATGATCTCGTGCAATTCCACATCGCAATCGTGCGGGCCTTCGTAGTTGCCCCAGCACGCGTGTAGCCTCACACGATCACGCGGAATATTGGCAAGCGCGGCGTTGATGGTGCGAACAACGCGATCCACAAACCCCAGGAAGTCGCCGAGTGGCCGATCCTGTAGGAGAAGTGGCGCTCCATGGCGAGGTCGGGGCAGTCGAGCTGCAGCAGGAAGCCGTGCTTGACAATGGCCTCATATTCGACGCGCAGGGCTTCGCCCAGCGCCGCGAGATACGCATCCTCACTCGGATAGTAGTCGTTGCGCAATGCAGCCGCGACGATGCCGGGTGATGGTGCGGTGAGGAATGGTTCGACAAAGGGATTGCCAAGCTTATCCAGTACCGCTCGAAAGTCGCTGCATTCGGTGTCGATTGCGGCGTGATCGAAATAGCGGACTTCGCCTGTCGCCGTCGGAACATGCTCGCGGCTGCTGACCATCACCGCACCAGCCTGTTCGCGTTGCAGTGCAGCCTTGAACGCCGGATAACGTTCGACATCGGCGCGCGGCGGACGCGTCCAGCTACCACCAAACCCACTCATGCGGCTGCGCACGTAGAGAAAGAACGCCTCGCGCTGCTGCTCACCGTTGTTGCCAACATCTATCCCAGCCTCGCGCTGTTTTCGGACCGCGTCTTCCAGTGCCGCGTAGCCTGCTTCGGCAAGCTGCGCGTCCACCGGCTCGCCATGGCTCTTCGCCACGTACAGGCGCACCAACGGCTCGGGCCGTGGAAGACTGCCGGTGTGCGTGGTCAGGATCCGGGTCTGGCTTGTCTGCATCTTGGTGTCCTATGGCGTGACTGCTGCGGCGATCTTCCGAGCTGAGAGCAAAGTCCAGATCCGATCCGTTACGACATAGGCTGCCACATCGCTGACTGCGTTCAACGCCAGGAAGCCCGCGGAAACAGCCGGGTTCTGCGCCACAACTACGCCGAGCCCCAACAGACGGAGGGAATTCGCCAAGGTGAACGTCGCGGTCTTGGCAACGGCCAGATCCCGCGGTGGAGGATCGAGTGGGACTTCGGTCGCCCAGATGTCCTCGTGCACATAGTAGAGCAGCCATCCAGAGGTCGCGTTGACGAGTGCTGTCGCTGTTCCGGTCGTAAGTCCACCGCCGACGAAGTAGCCCACAGCAATGTCGAACAGTGAAGCGGCGGTCGCGTAGATCACCGCTTTCGGCAGCACTGACGGCTCACCATCCGATTGCGACGCCGCGCTGGGCGGCACCGATCGGGCGCATGCGCCGCTGGCGAGCGTGCTCATGAACACGATGCCGATAAGGCAGGACCTGACGCAGGACGCGACTTCATCGGGCTGTCCTCTTGCGAACGGCCCAAGCATTCTCCGTCAGCCCCCCGCTCCGCAATAGCGGCGTTATTGCCTTCGTTGGATCAGCGGTATGCCAGAGTCTCCGGCGTGATCCCCATCGCGGTGATGGTGGACGGACCAAGCTGCCCGTCCGGCTGCAATCCCTGCGCGCGCTGGAAGCGCTCAACCGCGGCCTGGGTGCCTGTACCCCACACGCCGTCCACCGGGCCGCTGTAGAAACCCAGCGTGCCCAATCGCGCCTGGACGGCACGCACCGAGGCTGGCAGCAGGTGATCGGCTGGCGGTGGTGGCGGTGCAGGCGTCGCGGCCGGAACAGCGACCAGTGCGGCAGGATCCAGACCCAGCGTCGCAGCCGTGGCCTGGTTGAGCTGGCCAGTCACTTGCAATTGGTGCGCCTGCTGGAACCGCTCCAGCGCGGCCCGGCTGTCGGCGCCCCAGATACCGTCGATCCGGCCGGTGTAGACCCCGGCTTGCTGCAGTTTCTGCTGCACATTCTGCACTGCCGGCGCGGGCAGAGGCTGTACATAGGCCAGCGGGGGCGGGACCTGCTGGGCGAACGCAGGAATGCCGGAAAGTGCGGCCAAGCCCACACAACCGGCGAAGATGGCTGAACACCGCATTGACGTTCTCCACTTCCGTTCGGATGGAAAACGTCGGTGAGGCCCAACAGTTTTCAGGAGGACTGGGGCGATGCCGCCAACAATCGCTCGATCGGGTCCCAGACGAACGCCGTCTGAGGCACTTTCTGGCCGGCGAACTGGATCATCGCTTCGGCCACCGGCTTGCCCCCGAGGCGCTGGTAGAACCAGCGGCTCGGGTTTTCCCGCAGCACCCAGACGAAGCAGGACTTGCAACCAGTCTCCGCGAGGTGTGCCGCGACGGCGCGCATCAGCTTCCGGCCGATGCCGCGGTCTCGCCAGTCGTCCAGCACGTATAGTGTCTCGACTTCGCCTTCGGCCAGGCGCCGGCTGAACTCGCCGCGCGCGCGGCCTGCGGTGGCGAAACCGACGACGCGCGAGCCACTCCCAGGCGGCACGTCCACGCCGGACGCGGCGGCGACGAATACGCCGGCGGAGGAGCGGATCGCGGCGTCGTAGTGCGCGGCCTGCCGCGGCACCGACAGGCGTGCGAGGAAGTCATCGGGCAGGATACCCGGATAGGTACTGCGCCACGCGGCCACGTGCACCGCACCGATTGCGATGGCGTCGGAGGGACGAGCACGGCGCACGGTGATCATGCAAGCCGCTCTAATACGGCGGCGAAGAAGCCATCGGTTCCGTGGCGGGCCGGCGTTAGCACGAGGACTTCGCCTCTGGTGAAGCCTGGATGGCGGACGAGAAAGGCGGTCACCTGAGCCTCGTTCTCCTCGGAAAGCAGCGAACAGGTAGCGTAAACCAAACGCCCGCCGATGCGAACCAGCGGCGCTGCCTGATCGAGGATCGTCGCCTGCTTGGGCAAAAGTTCGGCAAGGTCGCTTTCCGTGAGGCGCAGGCGTGCGTCGGGATTGCGCCGCCACGTGCCGGTGCCGGTGCATGGCGCATCCACCAGCACCCGATCGAAGCTGCCGCCGCGACGCTTCACCCACTTGTCGCCCGGCTCCAGCACGTGGCGCTCCACGTTGTGCACGCCGGCACGGCGCAAGCGGCGAACCGCACCATCGAGCCGCACAGCCGATGTGTCGCAGGCGACGATCTGTCCGCGGTTCCGCATGGCCATCGCAAGCGCGAGCGTCTTTCCGCCGGCACCGGCACACAGGTCTGCCACGCGCATGCCCGGGCGCGCATCTACCAGCCCGGCGACGAGCTGGCTGCCCTCATCCTGGATCTCCACCAAACCGGAGCGGAAAGCGGGACCGGTCGTGACCTGGCGACGTCCCTCGATGCGGAGACCCCAGGGTGACAGCGGTGTCGGCGTCGCTTCTATCCCCTCGGCGGCCAGCGCCGCGCGTGCTTCCTCGCGCGTGGTCTTCAGCAGGTTAACGCGGAGGTCGAGGGGCGCTGGCTCGAGCAGAGCGCGAAGTTCGGCTGGGTCGATGCGTGGCAACAACCAGTCCGGCACCTCCAGGCGGACGGCGTCCGGCATCGACCCATGATCGAGCTCGCGGCCTTCCAGCCGGTGCAGCGTCGCTTGCTCGGAGGGCAACAGGCGCGTTGGGGCGAAGCGAGCCCCGGAGAATGTCTCCGCGATCTCGGCGTAACGGCCGCCATCCAGCAGGAGGGAGGCGGCAACCAACAGACGAGGTGTCGGACGCCCGCCCAGCCACCAGGTCAGACGCCGATGCGTCCGCAACACACGCCAGACCCGCTCCGATACGGCACGGCGATCACCGGAGCCAATGAACCGGCGGGCGCGGAAGAAGTCGTTGGCGACAGCATCAGCGGGGCGCGCCGGTGCGGCTTCAATGGCCGCGAGCAGCTCAATCGCGGCAGCAGTGCGTGCGGCTGGAGTCACGCAAGGCTCGACAGCTCGGTCACGCGTCCTCGCAGGCCGTACTCGTCCGGCTGGCCGCTGCGATTCACCCAAAAGACGCGGAAGCCAAATGCCAGCGCGCCAAAGGCATCCCAGGGATTGGATGAGTAGAAGCCGATCGCATCGGCCGGCAGGTTGAAGCGGTCGGTGACGAGACGGTAGACGCGGGGGTCAGGCTTGAACACGCCGACGCTCTCGACGCTCAGCACATCGTCCAGCAAGTCGGCGATGCCCGCGGATTGCACCGCGTCGGACAGCATGCCTGGTTCGCCGTTGGACAAGATGGCTCGTGCGATGCCTTGGTCGAGCAAGGATGCAAGCAGTTTCGGTACTTCGGGATACGCATCGAGCCGACGGTATGCCGCGAGCACATCGGCGAGGAGTGCCTTGTCGGTGATGCCGTAGCGTCGCGCGACGAACGACAGCGCCTCCTGCGTAAGTGACCAGAAGTCGCGGTGATGGGCCGGTCCGGCGAGGCTGCGCACCCAGGTGTATTCGATCTGCTTGGCGCGCCATTCGGCACTGATGTTGTGCCAGTTCGGCCCGAGGCGTTCCGCATATCGCGCCATCGCGGCGTGCACATCGAGCAGCGTACCGTATGCATCGAATACCGCGGCACGGATCACGGCGTCAGTCCTGCCGGTAGTTCGGCGCCTCGCGGCTGATCGCCACATCGTGGACGTGGCTTTCACGCAGGCCCGCGCCGGTCACGCGGCGGAAGCGCGAGTTGCGCTGCAGCGCGGCGATGTCGGCGCTGCCGGTGTACCCCATGCCGGCCTTCAGCCCACCGACCAGTTGGTGAATCGCCTGCGCGACGGGCCCTTTGTAGGGGACCATGCCTTCGACGCCCTCGGGCACCAGCTTCAACTGGTCCTTGATATCCTGCTGGAAGTAGCGGTCCGCCGAACCGCGTGCCATCGCGCCGATGCTGCCCATGCCGCGGTACGATTTGTACGATCGGCCCTGGTACAGGAACACCTCGCCTGGCGCCTCATCCGTGCCGGCGAGCAGCGACCCGATCATCACCGCATCGGCGCCCGCAGCGATCGCCTTCACGATATCGCCGGAGGTGCGCATGCCACCGTCTGCGATCGCCGGTACGCCATGCTCGCGGCAGGCGGCGGCACACTCCAGCACGGCGGTGAACTGCGGCACGCCAACGCCGGCGACGACGCGCGTGGTGCAGATGGAGCCAGGGCCGATGCCGATCTTCACGCCATCGGCGCCGGCCTCGATCAGCGCCAGCGCGCCTTCAGGCGTGGCGACGTTGCCGGCAATCACCTGCACGGCATTGGAGAGCTTCTTGATCGCGGTCACCGCGTCCAGCACCCCGCGCGAGTGGCCGTGCGCGGTATCGACCACGATCACGTCCACCTCCGCCTCGATCAGCGCACGTGAACGCTTGTGGCCTTCGGCCCCAACGCCGGTGGCCGCAGCGACCCGTAGCCGGCCGAGTTCATCCTTGTTGGCGAGCGGATGTGTTTCCGCCTTGTCCATGTCCTTGACGGTGATCAGCCCGACGCAGCGATAGGCATCGTCCACCACCAGCAGCTTCTCGATGCGATGCTGGTGCAGCAGGCGGCGGGCTTCCTCCGCGCTGACGCCGGCGGTGACGGTGACCAGCTTGTCGCGGGTCATCAGTTCATAGACGCGCTGATTGGGGTCGGTGGCGAAGCGGACATCGCGGTTGGTGATGATGCCGACGAGGCGGTTGGTGTCGCGCTCCACCACCGGGATCCCGCTGATGCGGTGGGTGTTCATCAGGGCGCGCACGTCGGCGAGCGTCTGGTCGGGATGGATGGTGAGCGGGTTCACCACCATGCCGGACTCGTATTTCTTGACGCGGCGGACCTGGGCGGCCTGCTCGGCGGGTTCGAGGTTCTTGTGGATGACGCCTAGCCCGCCCTGCTGGGCCATGGCGATGGCCATCGCGGACTCGGTAACGGTGTCCATGGCCGCGGAGATGATGGGGATGTTGAGCGGGATGGTCCGGGTGAGGCGCGTGCGTGTGTCGGTGGCGGAGGGCAGGACCTGGGAATAGCCGGGCACGAGCAGCACGTCGTCGAAGGCGAGGGCCTCGTCGATGCGGGTGGTTGCCGCGGCGGTATGAGGGATGTCGAGAGCCATGGTCTGGCGGGCCTTTCCGCTACCTTGGCGGCCCCACATAGGCCGGCGGTGGGGAGTCTGCAAGCGGTGGTACTGTTACGGCAGGGCTGCGGTGGGGGCTGGTGTCTCGCGCGCGTCTCGTTGCCCTTTCAGCGAGATGGCGCGGCAGGTTTTGGTCTGTTGGTTAATGCTGGCGTTGTTGGCCGGGGTTGGGCTTGGGTTGCTCGCCAGCGTCTCATTGCCCTTTCGGCGAGACGATTGTTCGGACATTGATCCGATGGTTAAGGCGAGGCTGGGGTTGGTGTCTCGCGAGCGTCTCGTTGCCCTTTCGGCGAGACGAATGCGCTTAGGGTGAGACGTCGGCGAAGGCTTTTCTTCCTTTTCGGCGATCTCAGGTATGCGCAGGCATGGACAAAGCCTAAAGGGCACTAAGCTTTGGAGTTGCAGTCGCTCGGATGAGCCAATAACGTTCCTGACCTGAAGCACTGACCCTTACCTGTCGCGAACGGGGTTGGTCGCTATAAATGGTAACGACGACGTCTGGTGCACACCGAAAGAAGAAAAGCTACATGAGGGGGGTTCGCCCGATACTGCGGTGGGCGGGGAGTAAGCAATCCTCCTTGGACGCGCTGGCAAGCTTCTTTACAGAAGGTAGCCGGTATCTTGAGCCATTTTGCGGCTCGGCAGCACTTTTTTTCAGGCTGAATCCACGGCAAGCGGTGCTCAGCGACCTGAACAAAGACTTGATTTCATTCTACACAATAGCTGCTGAGAAGCCCGAGGAAGTGTATGATTTAGCTGTTTCGTTTCGCAGAACGGCAGACCACTATTACAGATTACGAGCCGAGTTTAACACCGCCACAGATACCGTTCGCAAAGCGGCTTTGTTTTTCTATCTCAACAAGAATTGCTTCAATGGGTTGTTTCGTACATCGCGATCAGGAACATTCAATGTTCCGTTCTCCCCCAGCCGCACAGGAGAGTATGTTTGCAAGACGCAGTTCGTGGCAAGAGTCGAGCAACTGCGGACCGCGAGATTAGAATGCGCCGATTTCGAGTCTAGTATCACCCAGCACTGCAGGCGCCATGATTTCGTCTTTCTCGACCCTCCGTATTCTGCCGCGAGCCGCTACCCCTTTAGAGAATACTATCCGGGCTGCTTTTCGAAAGCGGACACCGATCGCCTGCTGAATGTGCTCGATCTAATCGAAGCGCGAAGAGCCCAGTTCGTCCTTACCTTCAGTAATGCGATTGACTGGGACATTGCGTCAAGAGGCTGGCACGCACTGGCAATACGTACGCGCCGCAACATTGCCGGGTTCGCCGGAGCTCGCAAGTACGTCGAAGACGTAATCGTGACTAACATACGAGCACTCTGATGGCCAAAAGACCCGTTGAGACACTAAACGTTCTTGCGATAAGCGACATACATGCGATCGAGGGGGACCCATTCGGCGTCGATGCTGTCTCTTACTATTCTGCCGACCCGAGCTTCGCCGCCTTCGACACACGGAACCCATTTCGGACAATCCCAAAGATCTTGAAAGAAGCTGGGCTGGCTGTCGATTGGGTTCTTTGCCCAGGTGATTTGGCTGATAGGGCGCAGCCTGTTGCACAAAGCGCCGCCTGGAGGTCGTTGGAAACCCTTCGGCAGAAGTTAAAAGCGAGACTCCTCGTTGGAACGGTAGGAAACCATGACGTGGACTCGCGCTTAAATTTTAGCGAATTCGATGTTAAGGGGTCGCTGCAAAGTCTAAGTCCATTCTTTCCTGGCCTTGGCGAAGGTTTATGTGATTTCTACTGGTCCCGTAATTTTGCGATCCACGAAGACGACGGCGTCCTTCTGTTGGTTCTCAACAGCTCCGCATTCCACGGGATTAACTCGGATCATGGCGCCGCCGGCGGCGTCTCCCTAAAAGAATATGAGCACGGGAGGGTGAGTTCGCGTACAATTGCTGCTATCCGACAACACCTCGCAGGGAAGCAGTACAAGTTAAAGATCCTCCTGACGCATCATCACGTATACGAAAATGACAGCATTTTTCCTAAGGATTACAGTAAAATGGAGAATGCAACAGCTCTGCTGGATGCTTTGCAGGATGTTTCAGGAGGCAATTGGTTTGTACTCCACGGTCACCAACATTACCCATGTGTGACTTATGGTCACGGAGATTCAGCTTCTCCAGTCATCTTTTCCGCCGGCAGTTTCTCGAGGCGCCTCAATGATTTATCGGCTGCAAGCGCCAATCAATTTTACCATCTCCAGTTTCCGATCGGCAAGTATGGAGGGCTAGCAGGCTGTTGAAGAAGTCATGTTCGGCGCGCGACGAGGTTGGCATCATCGC
>CAYRTL010000097.1:0-19560 GCA_964427005.1 uncultured Acetobacteraceae bacterium | reverse complement strand
GCGACAGGTGCGACCGGCAGCACGGGTGCCACGGGAGCAACTGGCGCGACCGGCCCCACCGGAGCGACAGGTGCGACCGGAGCCACAGGAGCAACAGGGACGACGGGCCCAACCGGAGCGACCGGGCCAACTGGTCCCGCCGACGATGACGATCAGGTGAACGGTCAGACCTTGGTCGCGAACCTCAACGACCAAGGAGACGGGAACTCTACCGGAATGTCCTTCGTCTCGCCGGCAGATCCCTCGTTCACGACCGGGTCCGGCAATTCGCACGGCGCGACCATCGGCTCACTTGCCGACAGCGCTTCTGCAATAGCCAGCGATCTTGTCGGAAGCGGAAAGTGGCTGTCGACCGCGAACTCTGGACAAAACGCAGCATCCTGGATGAACCAGGACAGTGAAGCGCACGGGAGCGTGTCCAGCCCGTTCCAGGACGTGACACCCCGGGCATTCCCGGTGCACGGTGGTCAACACTGAACTTCGGGCGAGGATGCCAGGTAATCCCCCTGGCATCCTCGCCCAACGTGCACTGACTGGAACCGAATCATGAGCTCCGCGCCAGCTATCGGCCTTTGCATGATCGTGAAGGATGAAGCGCCGGTGATTGAGCGCTGTCTGCGCAGCGTTCGCCCCCTGATCGATTATGTGCTTATCGAGGACACCGGCTCCACCGATGGAACGCAGGATATCATCCGAGCGTACCTCGCGGCGGAGGGATTACCAGGCGAGGTGTTCGAGGAACCTTGGCACAACTTTGCCGAGAACAGGAGCCTCGCTCTCGAACGTCTGCGGCAACAGGAGAATATCGACTACGCGCTGATTATGGATGCTGACGATGTTGCCGTCCTGGCTGATGGCTTCGATCCGCAGAGGTTCCGGCTCTCGCTAAACAAAGACCTCTATCATGTCGAGCTCCATCGTGGCGCATCCCGCTACTGGCGCCCGCAGATTGTCAGCAACCGGAAGCAGTTCTGCTATCGGGGTGTTCTGCACGAGTTCATCGAGGTGCCGCCTGAAGGCAGCACGGCGGGTGAACTCGCCGACTTTTACATCGTTACGGGTGTTGAAGGGAACCGAAGTCGAAACCCCGATAAGTATCGGGACGATGCGTCGCTGCTCGAGCGGGTCCTCCAGACCGAGCAGGATCCGTTTCTGGTCTCGCGCTATACTTTCTACATGGCACAGAGCTGGCGTGATGCAGGCGAGCCGGAGAAAGCACTCATTGGGTACCTACGACGGGCAGAACTTGGCTATTGGGCGGAGGAGCGCTTCGTCAGCCTGCTGAGCGCCGCGCGTTTGCAGGAGCAACTCGGTTACCCGGCCGACGAGGTGATAGAACGCTACCTGGAAGCGGGGCGGATCTGCCCACACCGCGCAGAAGCGTTGCATGGCGCAATGCGGTATTGTCGCGTGCATGGCCTGAATCGGCGCGGTTTTGCGCTCGGGAACCAGCACGATTTGAGAAGCTTCAAGCCGGAAGGTTTGTTCGTCGAAATGTGGATCTACGATTACGGTCTGCTCGACGAATATGCCATAAACGCGTATTGGGCGGAGGGGTACACCGAATGCGTCGACGCCTGCCTCAAGCTGTTAGCCGGCGGCAAATTACCAGCGTCAGAACGCCCCAGGGTCATCGAGAACGCGAATTTTGCAGTAGGTAAACTGCCGCGGGTGCCAGACCTCGGATCGGTTGGCGCCGAAAGCTTGTTTGATCAGCATCCCTTGGAAAAACCAAGGCGTTTGCGGTCGCGGCTGTCCGGATCACCACGCGTGCTGCTAGCCGTCCTGGCGAAGCAAAAGGCTGATGAATTACCTTTGTACCTGGACTGTATCGAGGCGTTGGATTATCCAAAGTCCTCGATCGTACTGTACATCCGAACGAACAACAACACCGACCAGACCGAGAACATCCTGCGGGAATGGGTCGCGCGTGTCGGGCAGCACTATGCCCATGTCGAGTTTGATGCAACGGACGTCGTCGATTCGGTCGAGCAATTTGGTGTCCACGAGTGGAATTCCGTTCGCTTTCGCGTTCTAGCTCGCATCCGCAACATCAGCCTCCGAAAGGCAATCGATCACGGGTGTGACTTCTACTTCACTGCCGATGTCGATAACTTCATTCGGCCATGCACCCTGCGCGAGTTGGTCGCGCTGGACCTACCTATTGTGGCTCCATTCCTGCGTTCGGTTAATCCGGGAGCTTACTACTCCAATTACCATTCAGAGATCGACGAAAACGGCTACTACAAGTCGAACGATCAGTACCAGTGGGTGCTCAATCGCTATGTGCGCGGGCTAATTGAGATGCCTGTTGTGCATTGCACATATCTCGTGCGCGCCGACGTGATACCGGATCTCACTTACGAGGACGCGAGTCAGCGTCATGAATACGTGGTGTTTTCCGAAAGTGCTCGCCAAGCGTCCATTCCACAATATTTCGATAATCGGCAAATCTATGGCTACATCACTTTCGCCAGAGATGATCCCAACTATCATATCGAGGGCGGCATTGAGCGGGCACGTGCTCTGCTCGCTGGTGAGTTAGAATCGGGCTTAGGGGCACAGGTTTCGAACGCTTTGACCATACTCACGCCCGATTATGGTCCAGAGCCGGGACAAGTTACGGATGGTGCTAATGTTGACCCGTCGGTTGACCTTCGTCGCGAGCCTATTCGCGCTGATGCCGGCTAGAGTTGCGGTGACCGGGACAGATCTGGCGAGTTGTCCACTAGATGTGCGAGGGGACTGGCATGCGCCGCCGAATTCGGCAAAAGCTGTCATCACCTTGATGCGCGAGGTCTCACTCGCGGGAATCACCCTCAGATCCGATCGCCAGCCTAACGCTATCTGGGTGCAGAACAATCCTTCTGGCCTGCCATCGATATGGCTCCATGAGACGCCCGCACAAACTGCGTGGATCATGACGGATGTGGGCGAACTTGCGTGGTGTCAACTCGCCTATCAGTTCGGTCATGAACTCGGGCATGTCCTCTGTAACAGTTGGCAGCTGAATGCCATTGGGCCTCCCCCCTCGCGATGGTTGGAAGAGACACTGGTCGACTCCTTCTCACTGCGCGGCCTTGGCCTGCTCGCCGAAGCCTGGGCGGAAACTCCCCCGTTCCCTAACAACGCTTCCTATTCAGATGAGATAATTGATTACCGCCGGGTTTTGCTGGCCAAGTACGAGCGTTTCGCTCGCGAGCAAGGAACCACCGACCTAAAAACGTGGTACGATACGGATGAAGCTCAGCTCGCGAGCGAACATGGACTTGGTGCTTTGGAACAAGCCGCGGTTCCAGTCGTGCTCGGGCTCATTGAACCGGAACCGGTTTTGATTGAGGACTACGGAGCGCTTAACCGCTGGCCAGAGCGGTCACAAATTCCCCTCCCGGACTATCTTCGAAAATGGCGCAACAGCTGTATTGAGATCGGGGCGCCAGGCCGATTGCCGATCGTGCTGGCTGATCTCTTGGGTATCGCATCTTAGATCGGGGCCACATTGGACCAATCCCCGACAGTTTGTCATGAGCACCCGCCAGATACGACTCTGACATTGGCTCGGTTGCGCCGAGTCACTAGTCCGACCCTCTACGTGCATTCGTGCTTTCCGTTCCTACAGCAACGCGATGATCTCATCCGAACTTTCGAGAAGCGGGATCGGCTGCTCTTCAAGGTCCGACGAGTCAATCCGACTCCCGAAGAAGCAGCAAGCTCTTGCGGTCGGCATTCATTGGTATCTCGCTGCCCTCGAGGACGAGTAATCTACCGCGTCAGGCATCTGCCAACGCTTTCGCCTTTCTTTCTGATATTTAGAATCGAGATGAAGATAGACTAGGAGGGGACTGTGCGAACAGGTGTCAGGCGATTTCAAGGAACCATCGTGGAAGCCGGTATCGAAGGGCAACAAATCCGATTCTTCGTAAGCAATCCGAACGACGTAATCCAGGAACACCATAACCAGGGCATGTTTTATGAGAAGGACGAGCTCATGATCATCCGTCGCTGGTGGCGACACAATGGGACATTCGTCGATATTGGTGCAAATGTTGGCAATCATGCGATCTACGTATCGAAATTTCTTAGGCCCCAGCGCATCGTTGTTTTCGAGCCTAATATGGACGCCATCGGTCTATTGCAGGTTAACGTCTCATTAAACCTGTGTGACAACATCGATTTGCGGTATTTGGGCGTTGCGCTATCAGACAAAGAGGAACGACTTTCGGCTCGCATATCTCATCCAGACAATCTGGGAGGTGTTTACTTCGTTTCGGATGAAAGGGGGACTATTCCTTCTGTTATGGGTGACGTACTGTTGTTCTCCGAGATTCCACGGTTTCTCAAAATCGATGTAGAGGGAATGGAACTCCGGGTTCTTGCAGGACTCCGAAAGACGATCGAGACGTGGCGACCAAGCATATTCATCGAGGTTCAGGAGGAGCATAAGGAGCAATTCCTCGATTGGTGTTCCTGCGCTGACTATATTGTAAGAGAGCAATATAAGCGCTATCCTGAGAATATTAACTTTATGCTGGAGCCGGGAGGTGTGCCATAGCGATCACGCTTCTCAATCTAGATCGCAGCCTAGATAGGCTTGCCATTTTCAAATCCCGCAATCCTCATCTCGAAGGTGTGACACGCTTCAGTGCTATCGATGGTCGGATGGTGAACAGAGAGGAATTGGTTAAGCAGGGAATTCTAACGGGAGAGCCCGATTATACCCCTGGTGCTCTAGGCGTTTTTTTGTCGCATGTTGAGCAATGGAAGACTTGCGTGCGCACCGGCGAGGTGATGACTGTAGTGGAGGATGACGCCATCATCTCGGAGGAATTCGAGTCATGTTCACAGAGCCTGATCGAGTCTGTCGGTCCCGATTGGGATGTCATCTATTGGGGTTGGAACTTTGACGCCTATTTGTGGGTCGACTTGCTGCCGGGAGTATGCCCTGCCGTTATCGAGACATTTCAAAACCTATTGCGGGATCGTGTTGAGTGTTTCCAAAGCCAACGAATTCCGCGCCAGCTGTTCAAAATTCTGCACCTGTTTGGGATGGTCTGCTACTCTGTTACTCCGAGAGGAGCACAGGCGATGTTAGACTTCTGTCTACCTTTGCGCCCAATGCTGGTATCCTTCCGTGATTTCGAGGTCCGGGTTGAGAACAACGGCGTGGACTACATGCTCAATGCTATCCTGCCTGACCTCAGAGGGTTCGTTTGTATGGCTCCTCTTGTGGTAACCGAAAACCGGCACGAGAATTCAACGGTCCGAAACGAGCGGTAACACGCCCCATCTGCGCCCCTCGGTGGGACATCAAAAAACCGAGGTTCAAACCGGTCATGCTTAAAATGCACCCTCGCGTCCGCGCGAGGGCGTCCCGTCAGCCGTTTTCGCGTTCCGACTGCTTGGATGTTGAAAGAGAGACTGTCGCGAGGTCGGCAACGCAGCAACGCAGGAGCATTGCCTGAGATGATCTCGCCGCCTGCCATCTGGATTGATGCAGAAGCAAGTCTGGTGCCCAGTCTTGTTCGGGAGTGGCGTCCCCTACGGGATTCGAACCCGTGTTGCCGCCGTGAGAGGGCGGTGTCCTGGGCCACTAGACGAAGGGGACAAGGTCCAGGCGGCGGGTTCTAGGGCAGCAGCCAGGCAAGTTCAAGCCAACTCACGGCGCCGCTTCCTTCAGCACGATCCGTCCCGCCACTGCTCCAGTATGCGGATCAAGAAGTAGCACGCGATCCGGCCCACCGCCTTGCAGTTGCACCGCCAGCCGATCCCCCACCGCCGCCATGCCGATGATCCGGGTTCCGGCCGGCTCCTCCAAGACTGCAGTGATCGATGCCGGCGGTGCGCCCGCCCCCCCGATCCGCCGCGCGATCAGCACGACCAGCACCGTCGTGGCCACCACGATCAGGATGCCCATGACGATTGTCAGCACCTTCAGAAACCGCATGAAGCCCCTCGCCGCTTCCCCCTGCGCACCAATCGCGTTATCCGCCCCACGCATGCAAGAGCGCGCGCCACCGGCTGGCTCGTTCACCACGGTTGCGGAACCGGGCGCCCGAGGACAGCGGCTCGATCGCTTTCTGGCCGATGCCATTGGCACGCTGTCGCGCTCGCGCGTAAAGGCATTGATCGAGCAGGGTCACCTTCGGCGCGACGGAGCTGTGCTGAGCGAGCCGGCCGAACCGGTCCGGCCTGGCGCCACCTACCAGTTGGACCTACCCCCGCCAGCGCCTGCAACGCCGCAACCACAGGCGATCCCCTTCACGATCCTCTACGAGGATCGAGACCTGATTGTGCTGGACAAGCCGGCAGGCCTCGTCGTCCATCCGGCGCCTGGCAATGAGGACGGCACGCTGGTCAACGCCCTGCTCGCGCATTGCCCCGACTCGCTCACCGGTATCGGCGGCGAACGGCGACCCGGCATCGTCCATCGATTGGACAAGGATACCTCGGGGATCATGGTGGTCGCCAAGACTCAGTTGGCAAACACCGCGTTGACGAATGCCTTCGCTGCCCGCGACATCGACCGGGCCTATCTCGCACTGGCCTGGGGTCTCCCGAATCCTCTCCTCGGAGACATCCAAGGTGCCATCGGGCGGGACAAGCGGGACCGCAAGCGGATGGCTGTCGTCACCAACGCCGGCAAGCCCGCGCTTACTCACTACCGCACGCTCAGGTCATGGCGGGCGGCGGTTTCGCTGCTGGAATGCCGGCTTGCCACCGGCCGCACGCATCAGATTCGTGTGCATCTCGCCAGCCGGGGCAACCCGGTGGTTGGCGACCCGCTATACCTGCGCCGCGTGCCAGCTATCGCTCGCACGCTGCCCGAGCCGGTCCGCCGCAGACTCCTGGACTTCCCCCGCCAGGCTCTCCACGCGGCCCGGCTCGGATTTGCCCATCCCCGCACCGGCCAGCCGCTCAGTTTCGCCACTGAGCCGCCGACGGACATGGTGGGCTTGATTGCCTTGCTGGACCATGACCTGCAGGAACCGCAGGGCTGATATAGGGCAGAATTCTTGACAGGACTAATTCAGTCCGGTATATCACGCGCGCCGATACGAACGGGTGTTTTGTGTCGGTGGGGACGTCCGGACACTCCGCCGCCATAGATGGGACGGGTAGCCGGGACGTGAAGTCCCTTCCCGCACCCATGACTGGTTCAGTCACATTCAAGCCTCAGTCTTGCGCCGCACTGGGCAGATTGAAGCTTCCGACGAAAGGAGCCTTGCGTGGCCTCTGCCGTCATCAACATCGCACCCGAGGGCAACCTCTCGCGGTATCTCCAGGAGATCCGCAAGTTCCCCATGCTGTCGCCCGAGGAGGAACTCGCTCTCTCCCGCCGGTGGCGCGACCACCAGGACATGGAGGCGGCCCACAAGCTTGTCACATCACATTTGCGACTCGTGGCAAAAATCGCCATGGGCTACCGTGGCTACGGTCTGCCGGTGGGGGAACTGATCTCCGAAGGCAACGTCGGCATGATGCAGGCGGTGAAGCGTTTCGATCCGGACCGCGGGTTCAGACTCGCGACTTATGCCATGTGGTGGATCCGCGCCGCGATCCAGGAATACATCCTGCATAGCTGGTCGCTGGTGAAGATGGGCACCACCGCCGCCCAGAAGAAGCTGTTCTTCAACCTGCGCCGACTGAAAGGTCAGATGCAGGCCATTGATGATGGCGACCTGCAGCCCGAGCAGGTTGCGAAAATCGCCAGGATGCTGGACGTCCCGGAGCAGGACGTGGTCAGCATGAACCGCCGCCTCGCCGCGCCGGATCACAGCCTGAACGCCACCGTGCGCCAGGACAGCGAGGGCGAATGGCAGGATTGGTTGGTCGACGAGGCTGAAAGCCAGGAAGCCGCCTACGCCGATCGCGAGGAAATGAGCGGCCGCAAGGCGCTGCTCTCCAGCGCCCTGAAAACGCTGAACGAGCGCGAACGGCACATCCTGATCGAGCGCCGGCTGAAGGATGAGCCAACGACGCTGGAGGACCTGTCGCAGCAATACGGCATCTCGCGCGAGCGGGTGCGGCAGATCGAGGTACGCGCCTTCGAAAAGCTGCAAAAGGCCATGAAGGCGCAGATCGCGGAGCGCCGGCTGCAGTCTCAGTCAGCCGTCGCTTCCCGCAATTCATCGCCCCGAATGGCGCCGGCGGATCATTGATCCTCGGGGGCTGTTTCAAGCCCCCACTCCTCGACGAGCTTCTTGCGCTCCGCCCGCAGGCGTGCCGCCCGCGCCAGGCTCATCGTCTCAAATACCGCGCGGACACCGATCGGAAGGATTTCTGCCAACAGCCAACCGGCTGCGGCTGCACTCCAGGCCACACCCACCACCCGCGCGTTCCCGGCAAGCGCGCTCGCGGTCGCCATCGTATGGCCGGCATTCCATAAGGTGCGCAGCGGATCGATTGCTGCCGCCATGCTGCACAGCGCTATGCTGCGTGCCCTCGGCCGTCCGGGCTCCTGATCAAACAGGATCGCCAGCAGTGCAGGACCAAGAAGAACGCCAACAAGCAGCGCGGTGGGCGTGGCCAGAGTTACCATTGCGCCGCATAGCAAGCCTTGCAGCCACACGAGCGAATGCTGTCTTGGTTGTTGCGCCCCGGCGCCCGAACCCGCGGCCGCCTTTGATGCACTGCGTTTGCCGGCCATCGATGCCTCAGCTCAGTGCCGCCACCGCCAGCGCGGCGGCCAATGCGGCGAGTCCCAAACCCGCCGCGATTTCCTGACCCAGGCGAGATCCCGCGATGCCCCGGGCCGTCGTCCCCCTGGCAATCTGCCCGAGCTCGGCCTCGATCTGGTGGACCTTCAGCGCCGCTTCTTGCGCCTCCCGCGCATCGGCGCTGCGCCCGACCGGATCCTCCAGCGTCTGCAACATCGGAACCAGGTAGCCAGCCTGGACCTGGGTCTTGAGACGCTCGGCGACCGCGGCCCGCCGCTCGCGGTTGCGCCAACTCGCGAGCACAGGTCCTGCCTGCGCCGCGAGCCAGGCGGCAAGTCCTGGCAAGGGCGGAATGTGGAACCTCGACTGAAGCTGCGCGAGCGCGCGAAGCTGCGCAAGTGAAGCGGCGCCCGCCGGACCACCGTTCACCTGTTCGGTGAGCTCCTTATCCATACGCCGTTCCAGCCTTGCCGAGATGAAGGCGGCAACGTGCATATCCACGGGCTCGGTCTGCCGGTGATCCACCCGGCCGGCGGTCTCCTCCAGCGCAGGCAGCAGGTCCACCAAACGTGAGACCCAGCGATTGCCCATCAGCGGGCTGGCGCATGGCATCAGCGGGTTAAGCAGGTACACGAGCCGCTGTACGCCGCTTCCTCGTCCCCGCTGTTGCAGCCAACTGTGCTGCTGGCGCGCTTCCACACGAAGCACGGCGAAGTCGCAACGGTCCGGTCGCATGGCGGCCCATGTTCCGGCTTCTTCGCGCAGGATGATCTCCTCCATGCGCAGGATCACGTCGGGATCACTGCCTTGCGCTGCAGCCAACGTTGTGCCGATGCCATCCGGCCAAATGGCGAGGCCACGCCAGCAAAGCGGTGCAAGCGGATCGAGCAGAGCAATTGCCCGCATCACCAATGAGGCGTCGTTGTTTCCGTCGTCCGGCAGCATGTCCTGCCCGCGGTGGCGCACGACCTCTTCCACCCGCGCGGCAAGCTGGCCGTCTCCCAACTCGCGGCGGAGCCAGTGCTCGACAGCACCGCCGCGTAGCGCATTCAGGGCCTGCTCGGGCTCCACCGCCATGGCGTACGCCAGCGACCGCGCATTCCAGATCTCGCCTCCGGCCATATTGAGGGCACGCTGCGCGCGCCGTGGCGGCCTCGCCGCCACGCGCCTGCCCCGCGCACTTCCGGGGTCACGCAACATGGTCGGGGTCGGCCGATGTTCCGGATCCTCGGCCAACATGCCTCGAACCAAATCGCCGATTACCGGCGGCAGCCTCTCCTCGCCCGCCAGCGCATTGTAGGTGCCCAGCTCCAACTTCCGACGCACGACGCTGGCATCGTCGAGCCCAGCCATGGGAAGCCGCCCAAGCGCGAGACACAGCAGCAGCACGCCCAGGGCGTAGACATCGTCCGCCATGCTGCCCCCGCCACGCCCGGCCGGCAGACACATGGCTGAGTAGGGCGGCTCGAACAGCGCCGGTTGTGCCGTCGCAGGAGGCGCGGTCCAGGCGCTGCCAAGCGCGACAGGCTGACCCGGCGCGCTCTGGAACACATTGTCGAGCCGGATACCCCGATGGGTAAGGCGACGTGTTTGTAATGCCTCGAGCACATGAGCCACCGGCCGCAGCACGCATTCGAGCAACTCTGCTTCGGGCCATGGCTTCTGTCTTGCAGCGATCGGTGGTCCCGGCGCCAACAGACAGATGGCGTAGCAACTGTCATCCGCCGCGCCATAGGAGACCGGCGTCAATAATCCTTCGATCGGGGTGGTGAGGACCTGGAAAGCCAACGGCCTGGGCGACAACTGCCGGTCCAACTGAATTGCCATCAGGTCAGTGCGCCCGCTAACGCGATCGGTCGCATGAAATGCCGAGAGCCCACCCACCGGGGGCAGTGGCCGGCTGGTTTCCACTACGTACTGGTTGCCGACGACGATACCGTCGTGTGCGTAGGGGGAAGGACTGGCCATTGCAGCGCCAATCCTTGGCCAGAAAGGTTGAAGATCGGTGGATCGCTGGTCTGCGTTATCCTTCGAACGGATCCCGCATCAGGATCGTGTCGTCGCGTTCGGGGCTGGTGGACAGCAGGGTGACGGGGGCTTCCACCAATTCCTCAATCCGCCGAACGTATTTCACTGCCTGGGCCGGCAGATCTGCCCACGACCGGGCCCCGCGAGTGGAACCAGACCAGCCCTCCATGACCTCGTACTCCGGTTCGGCGGCAGCCTGCGCACCGGGGGCCGCCGGCATATGCCGAAAGCGCTCGCCGCGGATGCGATAACCCGTGCAGATCTTCAGCTCCGACAGCCCATCCAGCACGTCGAGCTTCGTCAATGCGAGGCCGTGGATGCCCCCAACTTTCACCGCCTGTCGCACCAGGACCGCGTCGAACCAGCCGCAGCGGCGCCGTCGGCCGGTGACCGTGCCAAACTCGTTCCCACGATCCCCCAGGAGCTGACCGGTGGGGTCAGCCAGCTCGGTGGGAAACGGCCCTGCGCCAACTCGCGTGCAATAGGCCTTCGCGATTCCGAGCACGAACCCCACCGCCGAAGGGCCAAGCCCCGCGCCGGACGCTGCCGTGGCGGCCACGGTGTTGCTCGACGTGACATACGGATAGGTGCCGTGATCGACATCCAGCATCACCGCCTGGGCGCCCTCGAACAGGATGCGCCGGCCCGCGCGACGCGCTTCGTCCAGCCGCTCCCAGACCGGCTCCGAGAAGGGAAGGATGCGGGGCGCCAGCTTGGTCAGCTGCCGCAACACCTCGTCCTTTGAAAATGTCGCAGCACCAAGACCTTGCAGCAATGTGTTATGATGTAGCAGCAGCTCGTCGAGCTTGTCGGCCAAGGTCTGCGCTTCTGCGAGGTCCGCCACCCGGATGGCACGGCGCGCCGCCTTGTCTTCGTAAGCGGGCCCAATGCCACGGCCTGTGGTGCCGATCTTGCGGTCGCCGCGTGCCGCCTCGCGTGCCCGGTCCAGCGCCGGATGCATCGGCAGGATCAGCGTGGCGTTCTCGGCGATCCGCAGGGTGGCCGGGGTGACGGCAATGCCCTGCCCTTTCACTTTGTCGATCTCGGCCAGCAGCGCCTCGGGGTCGATGACCACCCCGTTGCCAAGAATACCGATCTTGCCGCGCACCAATCCGGAAGGAAGCAGCGACAGTTTGTAAGTCTCGTTCCCCACCACCAGTGTGTGCCCGGCGTTGTGGCCGCCCTGGAAGCGCACGACGATATCCGCGCGGCTGGCCAGCCAGTCCACGACCTTGCCTTTGCCCTCATCACCCCATTGGGCGCCGATCACTGCGACGTTCGCCATTTCTCAGGTTCCAGATGTCACGGGCACGGCACTACCGTTGCGCAGGATATGGGAGCACAGAAGCCGGCGCGCCTCACCCAGCGGATCGGCTTCCGGTGTGAGCGCGGCAATCGTTGCATAGCCTAGATCGCGCATGCGCGTTGCCTCCGCTGGATCCGTGCCAAGAGGAACATACAACCTCTGCCTGGGGGCGCGCGGCGGGGCAGCGCGCAAAAGGGCATCGGGGAACAGGGTAAGCCCTGTCGCGGGCTCGGTATCGCCGCAGATGTAGCGGCCGCCGCGGCCCAATTCCTCATGGCGCCCGGGCGCGTAAATCGTCACCGACACGCCAGTTTCGTAACGGAAGCCGCGGAATTCCACCGGATCAATGGTCAGCCGCAGCGCCGGCGCGCGAGCACGGATTTCGGCGACCGCCTCCGCAAGCCGGCGCGCCAGTTCCCGCGCCAGCGATGGCAGGCGCGCCGCTTCGAGCGCCAACAGCGCGCGGTCTGCAGGACCGGCGGCGAGCAGGAGATCGGTCAACGTCGGTGCCAACGCAGCCCCATGTCGGGCGACGGAGGCCGCGTCCTTTCGGTCCAGCGCACGCGTCAGCGCCATGCGGGTTGCGCCCTCGAGGCCTGCTTCGTCGAGCAGGACTGGCACCAGTGTGGGCAGAGTAAGGTCGAAACTGGTGCGGGTCAGGCCAACCAAGGCCAGTGCCTCCGCCGCCACAAGTATGATCTCCGCATCAGCCGCAGGGTTGTCGCAGCCGATAAGCTCGATGCCGGCCTGCGCGATTTGCCGGTCCGGTGCGAGCTGGCTGCCTCGCACGCGCAAGCATTGCCCAGCATAGGACAGCCGGAGCGGCCGCGGCGCATGCGCGAGGCGCGTTGTGGCAATACGCGCCACCTGTGGCGTGGTGTCGGCGCGAAGGCCCATCATGCGCTGGCTCACCGGATCCATAAGCCGGAAGGTCTGGTCGGCAACCGCCGCACCGGAGCCGGCGAGCAGGCTGTCCTCGAATTCCAGCAAGGGCGGCTTCACCCGCTGGTAGCCGTGTGCGGCAAACACGTCCATGAGCGACTCCACCGCCGATGCCTCGGTCTCCGCATCCGGCGGGAGCAGGTCGCGCAACCCGGCGGGCAGCAGCGCACGGTGGTTGGTTTCGTCGTCGCTCATCGGGCCATCCAGCTATCAGCTATCGCGCCGCAGCGAAACTACCGTTTACCCTTGGTTATGCCGGTGGACCGACACTCGCGCCACCGCAGATCATGCTGTTCAACTCGCCAGAATTCGTCCTGGGCTTCCTGCCAATAGCAGTAGCCGGATTCTTCCTGGCCGGCCGCACCGGCGGGCCGCGCTGGGCACTGGTTTGGCTGGTGGGTGCCAGCCTGTTCTTCTACGGCTGGTGGAACCCGAAATTCGTCCTGCTGCTGGCAGGGTCGATTCTCGCCAACTACGCGATTGCCGAGCAAATCCGCCGGCATCGCTCACGTGCCTGGTTGATCGGCGGCATCGCGGCTAACCTTGCGCTACTCGGCTGGTTCAAATACGCGAACTTCCTTCTGCACGATGTGCTTCGGCTGCCGACTCCGGAACTCGATATATTTCTGCCACTCGCGATCAGTTTCTTCACGTTCCAGCAGATCATGTATCTGGTGGAGAACTTCCGCGGCGAACGCGGTGGCAACGGCCTGCTTCACTACACCGCCTTCGTCGCATTCTTTCCGCACTTGATTGCAGGCCCGATCGTGCGGCCACGCGAGATCATGCCGCAACTGATGGCACCCGATCTGTCAATGCCAAGAGCAGCGCATATCGTGGAAGGCCTGACCATATTTCTGCTCGGTCTGGCGAAGAAGGTGGTCCTGGCCGATACCTTCGGACGCTATGCCGACATCGGGTTTGCCGCCGCCGCGCATGGCGCGCCGCTTACATTCTTCGAAGCATGGTACGCGGCAGCATCATACGCGCTGCAAATCTACTTCGATTTCTCGGGCTACTCCGACATGGCCATCGGACTGGCTCGCATGCTTAACGTGCGCTTTCCGCTCAACTTCGCCAGTCCATACAAGGCGGCCAACATCGTCGAGTTCTGGCGCTGCTGGCACATGACACTGAGCGGATTCCTGCGTGACCACGTCTACATCCCACTCGGCGGCAACCGCCATGGCGATACGCGGCGTCATCTCAACATCCTGGGAACGATGCTGCTGGGCGGCCTGTGGCATGGCGCGGCATGGAACTTCGTGCTCTGGGGCGGGCTGCACGGGATGTACCTGGTCGTGCAGCGATCATTCCCCTTGCAGCTTCCCGTCTTTGTTGGGCGGACATTGACGTCGCTCGCCGTGGTGGTCGCCTGGGTGCCGTTCCGCGCAACAGGCCTCGATGCAACGGTTGCCATATTACGCGGGATGGCTGGCTATAACGGCATCGCGCTGCCACAGATGGTCGTGCAGGCATTTCCCCCACTCGCCGCCATTGCAACGCCTGTTCCGCTGCTGCCGTTCCTGGGTGACGCGCGAACGCTCAGCTTTCCCGAGGCCACAGCGTGCCTGTTGTTCGGCTGGTTCATCGTACTGGCGCTCCCGACGGTGCATGAGCTATCGGAACGCGCGCGCAGTTGGGCACTCGCCGGGGGCTTCGCCTTCACCGTGCAGGGGCTGTTCTTCGCGCCGCACATTACACCGTTTCTGTATTTCCAGTTCTGATGTCTGGTTCTCCTGTCATTGCGAGGAGCGAAGCGCCGAAGCAATCCCCATCGATGTGGGGATTGCTTCGTCGCTTAGCTCCACGCAATGACAGATGGCGACACGTTTAAGCGTGCCACACCTCGATCGTACTCTATCTTCTGCTCTTCGGCTTCATCCTCGATCGCCCACTCTCATTCGGATTCCTCCAGCAGCAAATCGACGCGAAGCTGGCACGAGCCGCTTCGATCCAAGGGACGAAACTGGTGATCCTGGCAGGCTCCAACGGCCCCTATTCGCATCGCTGTGAGACCATCGAGCCGATACTTGGTGTGCCCTGCGTCAATGGCGGGGTCGCCGTCGGCATTAGCCTCGAGTATCTCTTCACGCGCTGGCAGACGCTGCTACATCCTGGCGATGTACTCTACCTACCCATGGAAGAGGAACAATACACACGAGTGGCAGAGGATGTCGGACCTGATTCGGCCATCATGTTCCGTCACGATTGGCGAACGCTCGCGTCGCTGTCACCGCTGCGCTGGCCAGCAGCATCATTCTGTTTCGACCTGCGTGCTGCGCTCATGAGTCCAATCGAAGCTGCACTGGTCGTCGCGCATTTCCAAGATCCGCGCGCAGAAATCACGGGAGCAACCAATGCCTGGGGTGACCATGTGGGGCACTCCGACAAACTGGCAGAAAGAAACCGCACGGTGCTGAAAACGGTCATCCCCCATCACGCATCGGCTGAACAGATTCGCGCCGGGCATGGGAGCGCGCTGATCGCTGACTTCGCACGCTGGGCCACTCAGCATGGCATCCGCGTCATCGGCGGAGTGCCCACCCAACTCGTCGATGCGCCGATGCCCGACGCAACACTGGACGCAATCCGTTCGGTTTATCTCAGCAGTGGCGCGGAATTTCTCGCCCTGCCGAACCTCAGCCGCTATTCTCGCTTCGCGTTCTTCGATTCCGTCGAGCACCTGAACGAGACTTGGCAGATCGCGCACTCGAAGCTGCTCGCCGAGAGACTGCGATGGCTTCTTGCACCCACTGCAGCAATTCATCTTGCTGATCCAGCAGGCCCTCCGGAACCACGTAATAAGCCGACAGACTGACCTGCCGTTCGCCGCGCTGATAACTGAACGGCACACTGCCGGCGCATTCGAAGCGTTCGCGTGTACTCTCGTCCACACGCAGATACATGGTGTCCCGCACGAGCAGACCGAACATCACACCGCTATGAAACAGGCCCACACCGCTGAACATGCGGCGAGGCACGGGATGAAGTGAGCCGAGAAGATCCAGGATGAAGTCCTGAAAACCACGGCTCACGCTCATCAGAATGCCAGCGAGGTCGCCTGCACGACGAGTGGTAAGGTGCGCACCATGGATAGCACGTCCTCCGGCACCTCTTCGTCCACCGATACCAGACAGATCGCGTCGCCGCCCTGGCTGGCGCGGCCCAGATGGAATGTGGCGATATTGATGCCCGCCCCTGCCAAGGTGGCGCCGAAACGGCCGATGAAGCCCGGCTTATCCTGGTTGGTGACATAGAGCATGTGCGGCGCGAAATCGGCCTCGACTCTGATGCCCTTGATCTCGACGATGCGCGGCCGCGCGCCCGCGAACAGCGTGCCGGCCACTGAACGGGCGAGCTGGTCGGTCTCCACGGTGATCCGCACCAATGTCTGATATTCGCTCGGACGATCATGCACCGTCTCAGCGACATCGATGCCATGATCGCGCGCGGCTATCGGCGCGTTCACCATGTTGATGCCTTCCATAACGGGCGTCATCAGTCCAGCGAGCGCCGCCGCGGTCAGCGGGCGTGTGTTCAGCGCCGCCACTTGCCCTTCGTACTCGATCAGGACACGGCGAATCACACCCTCCCGCGCCTGTGTCAGTTGTCCGGCGAATCCACCGAGCAGCCGGCACAGCTCCATGTATGGCTTGAGACGTGGTGCATCTTCGGCCGACACCGACGGCATGTTGATCGCATTCGCCACCGCGCCGCTGAGCAGGAAGTCGCTCATCTGCTCGGCGATCTGCAGCGCCACGTTCTCCTGCGCTTCCGTTGTGGCGGCGCCGAGATGCGGCGTGCAGACCACATTCTCCAACGCGAATAGCGGTGACTGCGTTGCGGGCTCGGTCTCGAACACATCGAGCGCCGCGCCAGCGACATGGCCCGACGCGATTGCCTCGGCGAGCGCCAGTTCATCCACCAGTCCGCCGCGGGCACAGTTGATGATGCGAACGCCGCGCGTGGTCTTCGCTAATGCCTCGCGCGAGAGAATGCTGCGCGTCGCGTCGGTGAGTGGCGTATGCAGCGTGATGAAGTCGGCACGCGCCAGCAAATCATCCAGCTCCACCTTCTCCACACCAAGATCGAGCGCGCGTTTCTCGGACAGGAAAGGATCGTAGGCGAGCACGCGCATCTTCAAACCGATGGCGCGATCGGCGACGATGGAGCCGATATTGCCACAGCCGATCAGGCCGAGAGTCTTGCCGGTCAGCTCCACGCCCATGAAGCGGTTCTTTTCCCACTTGCCCGCCTTGGTGGAGGCAGAGGCTTCGGGAATCTGACGAGCGAGCGCGAACATCATGGCAATCGCATGCTCGGCCGTCGTGATCGTGTTGCCGTGCGGCGTGTTCATTACGACGACACCGCGCGCTGTGGCAGAACGGATGTCCACGTTGTCCACGCCGATGCCAGCACGGCCGACCACTTTGAGATTGGTCGCCGCATCGAGCAGCTCGCGCGTCACCTTCGTGGCGGAGCGGACGGCGAGGCCGTCATACGGAGCGATGATCGCGCGAAGTTCGGCGGGCGAGAGCCCGGACTTCACGTCCACTTCGATCCCGCGCCGGCGGAATATGTCCAACGCGGCGGGAGACAGTTTATCGCTGATCAGGACTTTAGGCATTGAAGTGCTCATTGGTTCACTCGCCCGCTGCCACGCCGTAGGCCCAATCGAGCCATGGCAGCAGCTTCTCGATATCGGCAGTCTCCACCGTCGCGCCGCCCCAGATGCGCAGACCGGGCGGTGCATCGCGATAGGAAGCGATGTCGTAGGCAACGGCTTCCTTCTCCAGCAACAATGCAACCCGCTTTGCTGCGTCAGGCGTGGTCAGCTTCAGGCAGATCGACGTACACGATCGGGTTGATGGATCCTCAGCAAGGAAATCGGCCCAATCCGTTCGTTCGACCCATTGGCTTATCGCCGCCAGGTTTGCTTCAGATCGCGCGATCAATGCATCCAGACCGCCAATCGACTCAGCCCAGCGCAATCCATCCAGCGCATCCTCGACGCACAACATTGAAGGCGTGTTGATCGTCTCGCCCTTGAAGATGCCTTCGATGAGCTTGCCACCCGAGGTCAGCCGGAAAATCTTTGGCAGCGGCCACGGCGGCTGGTAGCTCAGCAGTCGTTCCGCAGCCCGCGGCGACAGCGCCAGCATTCCGTGAGCAGCCTCACCCCCCAGCACTTTCTGCCAGGACCACGTCACAACATCGAGCCGGTCCCAGGCCAGCCGCATGGCGAACGCTGCGGATGTGGCGTCGCAAATGGTCAGTCCCTCCCGGTCGCGCGGAATCCAGTCACCGTTGGGCACGCGGACGCCGGATGTCGTCCCGTTCCACGGGAACACCACGTCGCGACCGAAATCGACCGAGGCGAGATCGGGTAACCGGCCGTAGGGGGCACCCAGCACGCGCGTTTCGGGCAGCCGCAACTGCTTTACGATATCAGTGGCCCAGCCTTCGCCGAAACTCTCGAAGGCGAGCACATCGACCGGTCGCGCGCCCAGCAGTGACCAGAGCGCCATCTCGACGGCACCCGTGTCGGACGCAGGAACGATGCCGAGCCGCCAGTCGGAAGGCATGCCGAGCATTGTGCGGGAGCGTTCGATCACCTCGGCCAACTGTGCCTTTGGCCCGCTGGCGCGATGACTGCGGCTGAGCAGCGCGCCGCTCAGCGCTT
This sequence comes from uncultured Acetobacteraceae bacterium, assembly GCA_964427005.1. Taxonomy (GTDB): domain Bacteria; phylum Pseudomonadota; class Alphaproteobacteria; order Acetobacterales; family Acetobacteraceae; genus JAMXLO01. The sequence goes on along the minus strand of CAYRTL010000097.1, from coordinate 941 downwards.
CAAGCGCGAAGCCTGGACGCTTGGCGCAAGGACCGGAGGAGAAATTGGGATTGGCCGGACGCACGTCCGGTCTTGGCGTGATCGCCATCTGCGGCTCTCCCTTCCAGAAGAGAAGCGCCCCGGTGGGGGGGCGTGACCCGCCGCGGCGTATAGCGAGTTGGTTGACGCTGCGTCAACGGCGGCGAGGTCAATCGGCCAGCAGCCGCCGCAGCGTCGCTTCCGGGCCGAAGCGCGACGCGTCGACGGGATAGTCAGGGCGCCGGCGGAGCGCTGACAGGAACACCATCGAGATTCGCCACTGGTTCCACGCTGGTCTCTTGCATCAGCAGGATGTGCGCGGGCTGGTTACGTACGCGTTCGAGCCAACGCCCAATGTTGTCGAATGCGGCAAGATCGAAATCGCCTTCCGGGGCAACGTGGGTATAGGCGTAGAGCGCGATGTCGGCGATCGAATAGTCCGCGGCGCCGAACCAATCGTTCTGCGCGAGATGCGCGTCCATCACCGAAAGCGCGTGCATACCGCGGCGATGGTTTGCCTCGATCTGGCTGGTCCGATCATCTGGGCCGGTATAAACGCGAAGGAACCGGTTCACTGCGATGGCCGGCTCGTGGCTGTATTGCTCAAAGAACATCCAGCGCAACACCTGCGCCTGCTGCCAGCGGTTCGCCGCCCACAACCAGGGGCCGGCAGCGAGATAATGCAGGATGGCGCCACTCTCCGACAGCATCCGGCCATCCTCGAATACCAGTGTCGGTAGCTTGCCGATCGGATTGATGGCGCGGAACTCGGGGCGCGAGGTGTCGCCGGTAAGCTGACTGACGTCGACCCGACGATACGGGACACCGGGTTGCGCCAGCAGCAATCGTACTTTGTAGACGTTTCCCGAGCGCAGGAAGCCGTACAGCGTGAGCATGACCCATGCCGTAGCCAGGGCGGCCTG